>NZ_JACVAE010000001.1:1205028-1807542 GCF_014851675.1 Rhizobium sp. ARZ01 | reverse complement strand
GAGCCCGAAGGACTTGGCGAAGCCGACGACTGTGTCGTGGTCGAAGCTCATGGCGCTACTCCACATTGGCCTGCTCGGACTGCTTGGCCGCATCCGTGAGTTTCCCAAGGATTTGCAGGTAGGCGACGACTGCATCCATCTCGGTCAGCGTTTCGGCTTTGCCATCGAAAAGACTGAGATTGGTCTTGTCGCCGTAGCGTTCCGTCACGCCGCTCGCCTGGCCGCTGTCCGGGTTTGCCTGGCCATAGGCGTCGGCGGTGGCGTTGGCGATCATCTCGTCGGTATAGGGCACGCCGACCGCTCGTAGGGCTGCCAGATGCTCGCCCAGATCGTCGATCTTGAGCGAGTTGCGCATCAGCCAGCGATAGGCAGGCATCTTCGATTCCGGCACCAGGTCGCGCGGATTGTAGAGATGGGCGACATGCCATTCGTTGGAGTATTTCCCGCCGAGGCGGGCAATGTCGGGGCCGGTGCGCTTGGAGCCCCAGAGCATCGGGTGATCGTATTTTGATTCGACGGCCAGCGAATAGGGGCCGTAGCGCTCCACTTCGTCGCGGAGCGTGCGGATCATCTGCGAATGGCAGGCATAGCAGCCCTCGCGGATGTAGATGTTGCGGCCCGCGACTTCCAGCGGGGTATAGACGCGCATGTCGGGCGCATCCTCCACGGTCTCGTCGATCGTGAAGAGCGGGGCGATCTCGATCAGGCCGCCAATGCTGGCTGCAACGATGATCCCGATCGTGAGCCCGATGGCGTTGCGTTCGAGCCGATAGTGGAAGTTGAACATCGGCTACTCCCCGGCTTGGGCCCAGGCCTTCGGTGCGGGCGGTTCCAGCGGCAGGTCGACCGCAGCTCCCTCATCCACCGGCAATGGCCGTCTGATCGTCATCCAGATGTTGTAGGTGGCAACAACCGCGCCGATCAAAAACAGCAGACCGCCGAAGGTGCGGGCAATGTAGTAGGGATGCATCGCAACAAGCGAATCGACGAAGGAGTAGGCAAGCGTCCCGTTCACGTCGTAGGTGCGCCACATCAACCCTTGCGTGATGCCCGAGTTCCACATCGCGAAGACGTATATGACGGTGCCAATGAGCGCGAGCCAGAAGTGTACCTCCACGAGCCGTGCCGAATAGAGGGCCGGGCGCTTCCACATCCACGGGACAAGGGCGTAGAGCGAGCCGAAGGTGATCATGGCGACCCAGCCGAGCGCGCCGGCATGGACATGGCCAACGGTCCAGTCGGTGTAGTGCGAGAGTGAATTCACGGCACGGATCGCCATGAACGAGCCTTCGAAGGTCGAAATCCCGTAGAAGATCGCAGCCAGCATCATGAAGCGCAGCACGGCGTCGTCGCGCACCTTGTGCCAGGCGCCGTTCAAGGTCAAAAGCGCATTGCCGGCGGATGCCCAGGAGGGCACGAGCAGCACCAGCGAGAAGACCATGCCGAGTGTCTGCACCCAGTGGGGCAGGGCGGTGTAGTGCAGGTGATGGGCGCCGGCCCACATGTAGATGAAGGTGATGCCCCAGAAGCTGATGATCGACATGCGATAGGAATAGATCGGCCGGCCGGCGCGCTTTGGGAGATAGTAGTAAAGCATGCCGAGAAAGCCGGCGGTCAGGAAGAAGGCGACCGCGTTGTGGCCATACCACCACTGCGTCATCGCGTCCTGAACGCCGGAGAAGAGCGAATAGCTCTTGGCGTGGCTCATCGAGACCGGCACTGCCAGGTTGTTGATGATGTGCAGCATGGCGACCACGAGGATGAAGGCCATGTAGTACCAGTTGGCAACGTAGATATGCGGCTCTCGCCGACGCGCCAAGGTGCGCAAATAAATCGCGAAGTAGACGACCCAGACGATCACCAGCCAAAGGTCTGCATACCATTCAGGTTCCGCATATTCCTTCGACTGGGTCAGTCCCATGAAATAGCCGGTAGCGGCGAGCACGCAGAAGAGGTTGTAGCCCAGCAGCACGAACCACGGGCTCAACTGGTCGGGCAGGCGGGCCCGCGTTGTTCGTTGCAGCACGTGGAAGGAGGTTGCAATCAGCGCATTGCCGCCGAAGCCGAAGATGACGCCGCTGGTATGGACCGGACGAAGCCGCCCGAAGCTCGCCCAGGCGGCATCGAAGGTCAGGTCCGGCCAGGCCAGGAGGGCTGCAGCCCATACGCCGACGAACATACCGATGACGCCCCAGACGAGTGCCAGTATGATGCCGACCTTGGTCGGATCGTCGTAATATTCGCGAAAACGCTCCTCAAACGGGTCGGCTGCGTCGATACCGCGAAGCAGGAGCGCCATCACGACCATCGCGTAGACGGCGACGGTCCAGCCATGCACCGCCAGAAGATCTCCCCGCCCCACGACGGCCATCGCCACGCCGACGCAAATGATCACCACCAGCAAGATTGCGGCGTAAGTGCGCTCCAAGGCGGTCAGCTGTGCAACCATGCCCGACATCCCCCGAAAAGGCATACGACTCGATCGCCGTGCTTCTCGCGTGTTCCCGCATCTGGCGGGCGCGCCAACGCGCTGATCGTTGCACGTTTTCCATCAGGCGGCAATGGGGTTTTGCGCTTTGGTAAGCCTCTGATTGCCTGCGCAAAAAGCAGAAAAATCATGCTCAACTTTCGGCGGGGATTGCGCGCAGGTTCAAAATGCGACTACCTCGCTGCATGTCCAACCGAGTTTGCGGCACCGCCGCCTTCGACATCCAACCGGATAGCCAAGATGAGCCACATACCCCATATCGACTACGCTTCTGCCGGCGATGCCGTTCGTGCCGAGCACGACCGGGAGCTCGCCCTGCGTGGCAGAATGACCAACATGAAGCGGACGATGCTGCATTCGCCCGCGGCACATCGGATCTATGCGGAGTGGTTCACGCTCCGGGCAGAACTCGATCCGGCCATCAGCGACCGCGAGATCTGGATCTTTTCGCACGCGATATCGAAGGCGGCGAAGTCAAAGATTGCCATCACCTTCTTCCGTCGCGCGCTTATCAATGCAGGCTTCGATCCCGATGCGCTGGAACTTTCGGAATGCGAGGCGCTGCTTGACCGCTTCGGCAAGGCGATCGTTGCCGATTCCAATGCGGTTCCGCCAGAGATCTGGGAAGAACTGAAGCCGCGTTACGACAACAAGACGCTGGTCGATCTCGTCGCGTTCGCCGGCATCATGCTGGCCACGGCCGTTTTCAACAATGTGGTCGAGGTCAAATTCGATCCGGAACTCGTGCCATTTGCCGAGAAGGCCTAGCCGTAAATCGTCGTGGCGAAGTCCGGGTTGCCGCGGATCGTATTGCTGACCGTGCAGATCTCATCTTCGGCCGCGCGGGCGATGGCCTCGCGGGTTTGTGCGTCGATGTCGCCGCGGATCGTGAAGGCGATGTTGAACGTCTGCACGCGGGACAAGCCGTCGGCGGCTTTCTCCCCGGTGACGACCGCTGTTAACTCCGTCAACTTCTCCAGGACGCCCATCTGGCTCGCGGAGATGCGTGCGCTCATGGTGAGGCAGGCGGACAGGGAGGCGTAGAGCAGGTCGAGCGGGTTGAACCCCGGCTGGGTGGCGCCTGTTACGATATCGAGCGTTCCGCCCGTTGCGGAGACGACATGCGGAAATCCGGTGCGACCGAGCGTCGCCGTGGCACCCATTTGTCTGGTCTTGATCTTTACTTCACTCATGGAATTGGCCGTCCGATCGCTGTTTCGTTTCTTGATAAGCGCATGCAGCCGCACGAGGCAAGCTGCAGCTGTGAGATGACGGCCGCTTGATTGTGAAGAACGTGGAATGCTTTGTCGATCAGGCCGCTGGGACAGCGCACAAATACATCACGCCATACCGAGATCTGTCGTATCATCCGTGTCGGGAACGGGCGCCAGCCGCTGGCGTCGTCTGAGGGGATTCGGGCAGAGGGCAGGGTGTCATGAATTTTGAATTGGTTCGCGCCATGCGAGCGGCGCTCGTCGTTCTGGCCGCAATGATTCTACAATACGCGACCGCAAGTGCCGAGGAGGCGGCGCTTCCGGTCGCCGCCGAGAAGCATGTCATCGATTTCGATCAGATGAAGGAACGACGGGTTTTCCGGGTTCTCGTGCCGTTCAGCAAGACGATCTACTTCCTCGACACCGGAAAGGAGATCGGCACCGCGGTGGAGTTTGGCCGGGCACTTGAGAAAACTATCAACGCCGGCACGAAGAAAGAACTGGATCGCGTCCGGGTGGTCTTCATGCCAACGTCGAGAGACAAGCTGATCGACTCACTGGTGCAGGGCTACGGCGATATTGTCATGGCCAACCTGACGATCACTGACGAGCGCCTGAAGCTCGTTGATTTTACCGATCCTCTCTACAGCGATGCGAAGGAAGTACTCGTGACCGGTCCGGACGCGCTTGCGATCGGATCGATCGATGATCTGGGCGGGCAGAGGATCGATGTGCGCAAGGCGAGCAGCTACCGAGAGCACCTTGAGGCGCTGAATGTGCGCCGCAAGGCCGAAGGCAAGCCGGAAATCGAGATCGGCGGAGCCGATGAAAACCTCGAGGATGAGGATCTGATGGAGATGGTCAATGCAGGCCTCCTGCCGTGGACCATCGTCGATCAGCACAAGGCGGCGATCTGGTCCAAGGTTTTCACCGACCTCACCGTCCGGGACGACATCGTTTTCGCCGACCAAGGGCGCATCGCCTGGGCGATGCGCAAGGACAGCCCGCAGCTCAAGGCGGTGCTGAACGCGTTCGTTGCGGAGCACAAGGTCGGGACGACTTTCGGCAACATCCTGAAAAACACCTACTACAGGAGCGACAAGATTGTCCGGCGCGCCTATGCGCCACAGGAGGTGGAGAAATATCAGCGCTTGGTGGAGATCTTCCGAAAGCACGGGGACGCCTATTTATTCGACTACCTCATGCTTGCCGCCCAAGGCTATCAGGAGTCGCAGCTTGATCAGAGCCGTCGCAGTCCGCGCGGAGCCGTCGGTATCATGCAGTTGCTGCCCGCGACCGCAAAGGACAAGGCGATCGGCATCAGCGGCATCGACAAGGATGAGAGCCGGAATGTTGAGGCGGGCGCCAAGTATCTGCGCCATCTGATCGACACCTACATCGACGATAGCGGCCTGACGCCGAAGGACAGGCAGCTCTTCGCCTTTGCCGCCTACAATGCAGGCCCCGGCAACCTCAAAAAGTTCCGGAAGAAAGCCGAGGAACTTGGCCTTGATCCCAATGTCTGGTTCGGCAACGTCGAGAACGCCGCCTCCTCGATCGTCGGGCGAGAAACGGTCCAGTACGTCGCCAACATCTACAAGTACTACGTCGCCTACTCGATGCTCACCGACCGTGCGGAGGATCGCGTCGAGGCGAAGCAGGGTAGCGAGTCTGGCGATAGTGGAACGGCGTCATCAGAAGCCGCCCAATAGTAGCTGCTTCCAATAGCGGGGCCTTAGCCAACAGCCGGGCGAAACCTCCTGAGGGAAAGATAGCCGGCGGTCGCAAACGCCAGGAGAACGATACCCTGAGTGATGGCGAATGGAGGCTCGGTTCCGTTCGGTGCCAATGCGTTGAGCGCGTCGATTTTCTGGAACATCTGAACGACGAGGACGAAGACGTTGAAGTAGAGTGAAATGGTGGAAGCGATGAGGAAGATCGCGCACCATTTTCCGGAGAGTCGGAACACATAGAGGGCCATTATGGCCGCCAACAGGAAGGCTGTTGTGATGATGCCGACCCAGATCGCCGGCGTGAAGGCGGTTATGGGAAAGAGGAAGCCGGTGATCGTCGTGGCGAGCGTCGTAATCAGGAAGATCGCGGTCCAGCCGGGGCGGAGTTCGGAGAACAGCCAGCCGCGCAATGCCACAAGCCCTGAGCCGATGCCGATGACACTCAGAACGACGTGGAACAGGGTAAAGGGTGCCATGCCTAGAATCATGTTCGTATTCCCCATGTGGATGTTCTGAACGATGCATTAGAAGTGCAAATTTGACATTTGTAAATTTATGGTGTTGGGCAGCTCCGGCTGCACGCAGAGGTGATCTGTCAGGTAGCCGGATGGTTATGCAGGTTCAGTAGTCTACCTCGAACCCAAGGGAGTGCAGCGATGCGCGCGGACGACAATGTGGCGGAGCCCATGGAGGTTGTTGAGTTCTGGTGCGAGCTTCTCGCCCCGGAGCACTGGTTCACGCCGCCCCCCCAGCTCGATGCACATATCCGCACCCGCTATGCGGCGACGCACCTCGCGCTTGCCCGACATGTCCCGGATGCCTGGCGCGAGACGCCGGATGCGCGGCTTGCCGCGGTGATCGTCCTCGACCAGTTCCCCCGCAATATGTACCGCAATACGCCGATGGCCTTTGCGACGGACTGGATTGCACTGCGGGAGGCGGAGTTGGCCCTGGAGGCGGGCGCCGACGTCAAGGTCTCCTACGAGCGCAGGCATTTTTTCTACCTGCCTTTCGAGCATTCCGAGGATATCGCCGATCAGGATCGGTCGGTTGCCCTGTTCAAGGCGCTGGGCGAGAAGAATTACCTCGACTACGCACACCGTCATCACGCCGTCATCCGCGATTTTGGTCGTTTTCCTCACCGCAACGCGCTGCTCGGGCGTCGGTCGACGCCGGCGGAGCTGGACTATCTGGCCATCCCCGGATCAGGCTTCTGACATCGACGCGCCTTCACATTGCCCGGGTCGCGCAATAGTTTGCGCGCGAGTCGTGGCGCCCGCCGGCTATCTGCCGGCGAAGACGTCCGCCGCACATTGATTTTGCACACGTTTTTTCCGATCATCGGGGCGTGCGCCAAAATGTTATAGGAATCGTCCGTGCCGACTTTCAAACGCGCCTTTCTCGTCCTGCTGGCTCTCTTGCCGCTTCTCGTGCCGGCAATGGTTGTAGCCCAGGAGCCAGCGCCGCAGGTGCAGGCCCAACCTGCTCAGATCGCAAACCCGATCGCCGATGCGAACGACAAGCTGGACAAGGCCCGCAAGCACCTGGCCGATCTGCGCAAGCAGATTGATGCTGCGCGCGAGGATGAGCCGAAACTGGCCGAACTCAAGCTCAAGGTGGAGCAGCTTGGCCGCTCGGCGCTCGATGCGTCAGTTTCCACGCGCCAGCGTTTCAACGACATCAAGGCAAGACTGGACGAGCTGGGACCTCCTCCCGCTGAGGGGCAGCCGGCTGAATCCGAATTGATCAAGCAGGAGCGGGCCAATCTCGCCGAAGAAAGGGCAGCGATCAACACCGTAACCGGCAACGCCGAGGCCCTGTCGATAGAAGCGACGCAGCTTGCCAATCAGGTCACCGAAATGCGCCGCACGTTGTTTACCGAGACGTTGCTGGAGCGCACGAGTGTTACGCCGACCGTGCTGGAGGAGGCGCTAGCAGCCGGCGAGCGGGAGGGTGCAGACCTGAAGCGAACGGTGGGCGGCTGGCTGCGCTTTGTCTGGTCGTTCAAGCGGGAATCGCTGCTTGCCGCCGTTTCGCTCTCCCTTGTGATCGGCCTTGTGCTTTACTCCGGGGGGCACCGGCTGGCGGGTCCGCTGATCCAGCGAAACAAGACCATCGACAAGCCGCACTACATCACCCGACTGATGATCGCCTTCTGGTCCATCACGATTCCGACGTTCGCGGTCGGGGCCTTTGCCTTTGTCTGCTATTCGCTGCTCTACAGCTTCAATGTCCTGCGGCCGGACATCGCGCCGATGGTGTCGTCGCTGTTTGCCGTTTGCGTCGGTCTTTATTTCGTTTCTGCGCTGAGCCGGGCTGTCCTGGCACCCAAGCGTCCTGAGTGGCGCCTGGTCAGCGTTTCGAACGAGGGCGCAAGAAAGCTGGAGCGGTCGATCTTCGCAATGGCATTTGCCAATGCGCTCGACTACTTCCTGGGCGGCGTCAGCGTGGCACTCGGTTCCGCCGTCGTACTGACGGTGGCCAAGAGCATGATTGCCTCGATCGTGATCGGCCTCATCCTCATCTGGATATCGTTCATCCGTCCGATGTTGAGAGAGGGGGAGGATCCGAGCAGCGCGGGGCGTCCCTGGCCGCGGGCGCTGTCGATGCTTCTTATGCTGACCGGATTCGGCCTGATCGGCATGGCGACCATCGGCTATGTGGGGCTCGCCCGCTTCGTGGCGACCCAGATCGTCGTGACCGGCGCGATCCTGGTGACCATGTATATCGGGATTCTCTCCGGCCGGGCGATCGGTGTGCAGGGCGCATTTGCCAGGACCTACCTTGGGCAGAGACTGGCGGAACGCTACCACCTCAATGACATCGCAATGGACCAGGCGGGACTGGCTGCCAGCCTTGGCATTTACATGATCGTGCTCTTTCTCGGGGTGCCGGGTATCCTGCTGCAGTGGGGTTTCCAGATCGGCGACATCGAAAGCTGGGCCTACCAGCTCTTCACCGAGATCAACATCGGCAGCATCTCCATCTCGATCGTGGGCATACTTGCGGGGCTCGTGCTGTTCGCGCTTGGCCTAGTGGTGACGCGTTGGTTCCAGCGCTGGCTCGACGGCACGGTCATGGTGCGCAGTCATGTCGATCCTGGCGTGCGCAACTCGGTGCGCACGGCGATCGGCTATGCCGGCGTAGGGCTTGCGGGCCTGATCGGTATCTCGGCCGCCGGGATTGATCTCTCCAGCCTCGCGCTCGTCGCCGGTGCTCTCTCGCTCGGTATCGGTTTCGGCCTTCAGAACATCGTGTCGAACTTCGTCTCCGGCCTGATCCTTCTGGCCGAGCGTCCGTTCAAGGTCGGCGACTGGGTGGTGGCCGGTACGACGGAAGGCTATGTAAAACGCATTTCCGTTCGTGCCACAGAAATCGAGACCTTCCAGCGTCAGACGATCATCGTGCCGAACTCGGTGCTGATCAACGGCACGGTCGGCAACTGGACGCATCGCAACAAGCTGGGGCGCATCGAGGTTCCGGTCAGCGTCTATTCCGGCAACGACCCTCGCAAGGTTGCGGATCTGTTGCTCGAAGTCGCTGCCAGCCAGCCGGTATTGCGCAATCCAGAGCCATCGGTGGTGTTCGTCAATTTCAGCAGTTCCACGCTCGACTTCGAACTGCGCGCGTTCGTCGCCGACGTTTCGAACGCCGGCTCCGTCAAGACGGAACTGCGGACCGCGCTGCTCGAGCGGCTGCGCGCCGAGGAAATACCGCTCTCGGGGCCGGCGGCCGCAACCGTGCCGGTCACGATCGATGCGCAAAGTGCGGAACTCGTTGCCGCCCTGATCGACACTGCCAAGACAAGCCTTCCCGTCGCAGCCCCGCCTGTGCAGCGGCTGAAGCCTAAGAATGTCGAGGAGGGGGCTGACGAAACCGGCTGAAAATGAATGCCGTATTCATGCCATATTCAGCGCTGGCGTCATAAAACACATGCAAAACCTTCAAAGTGAGGCTAGGGTCTCACGGGGTTTGAAACAGGGGCGGCGCTCTGCGCCGGGCAGAAATGACGCGAATGCTTGCAATGCTGCTTGTCTCGGGCGCGATGACTGCGCCGGCTCTTGCGGCATCGATCACCAACAAGGACGGCGACGCGGTGGTTCTGACGATTGTCGAAAACGGCAGTCGCACGGAATTGGCCCTAGCTTCGGGCGAGACTGAATCCGTCTGCCCTTCCGGCTGTTTCGTCACGCTTCCCAATGGCGACCGTGTGGGGCTCAACGGCGATGAGAACGTCGAGATCAGCGGCGGTTCGGCCGTTATCAAGTAAGATCTTCATTGTGGTTGCGGTGGTGGCGTAGGGAGCAACTTGCGCCACTGCCCTTCTCCCGGCCGGACGTGGGCGGCCATGCCGGGGTGCCCTCACGACAGCATAGCTGCTTAACGTGGACGACCTAACAGCGGACTGCCGCGACAGCTTTTCGTGGCGTTGCGTTTTAACGCTTTTGCAAAGGGTTAGCCTTACCTCTGTGCTTATTGCCCGAAGAGTGGATGATCTCTTCGGATCGGACCATGCATGGGTCCGGTGCAGTGTGTCGCCGATTGGCTGTATCGGCTCGCAGCACGTTAACCTCCCAAGTCTGAAGGCAAGAAATGTCATTCATCGGTATCTCCGGTATGCAATATTCCGGTGCGTCGCTAGCTCATCACCGCATCCTGCTGGCCGAAGATTCCAATGTTTTCACTTCGATGATCGGTACCCGTCTGAAAGAATTGTTCGGGCTCGAGGTTGAGGTCTGCAGAAGCTTCCAGGAGCTGGAAGAAGCCTATGACAGGACTTCCGATCCTGTCACGCTCGCCATATCCAATATCAATCTTCCCGGTGCAGAGAACGGAGAGGCGTTGAACTACCTGGTCGATCTCAGCGTCCCGACGATCGTATTTACCGGTACGTTCCATCAGCAGACACGCGATCATCTGCTCTCAAAGGAGATCGTTGACTATATCATCAAGGACAGCGTCTTTGCCGTCGACATGCTCGCCGAATCCGTCTGCAGGTTCCTGACGAACCATCGGCATCACGTGCTTATCGTCGACGACAGCCCGACCGCGCGCGCACTACTTACCACGCGCCTGAAGCGCTACAATTTCCGGGTCAGCACTGCCGAGAGTGGGGCGGTGGCGCTTGCCACCCTCAAGGCCAATCCGGATATCGGCTTGATGGTCACCGACTACAATATGCCCGATATTGATGGCTTCGAGTTGACCCGGCGGATCCGTGCCACCGTCGGTTCGCATCAACTGCGCATCATCGGCGTTTCCTCGTCCACGGATCGCTTGTTGTCAGCCCGCTTCCTGAAGGCGGGTGGCAACGACTTCATGCTGCGTCCTTTCATCGACGAGGAATTTTATTGCCGGGTCAACCAGAACCTGGACACGCTGACGCAGATCAAGATGGCTCAGGCTCGCCAGGTGGCGTGACTTGCCGGCGTCGATGGAACGAGCCGCGTAGAACCTTCTGATGCAGTGAGTGCCTTGGCCGCATGTTGCAGCCGAAGGCGTTTGCCAGACAGAAAAAGGCCAGCGCATTCGTGCTGGCCTTTCGCATTTTTGCTCTGTCCGGGTGCTCAGCGAGCGGCCGCTGCGGTCGCCAGCGTCAGCTTCCGGTCTGCGCGCTCCTGCTGCGGGGAGCGATTGTAAAGTTCGCGATAGCACTTGGAGAAGTGCGAAGCGGAGACGAAGCCGCAGGCCACCGCCACTTCGACGACCGGCATGGATGACTGGACCAGCAGGTGACGGGCGCGGTCGAGCCTGATCTCGAGATAGTAGCGGGCCGGGGAGCGACCCATCTCCTGGCGAAAGAGCCGCTCGATCTGGCGGCGCGAGAGATCGGCACTTTCAGCGATCTCCAGCAGCGACAGTGGCTCGGAGAGGTTGTTTTCCATCAGTTCGATGATCGAGAGCACCTTGGCGTTCTGGACGCCGAGGCGGGCGCGCAACGGCAGGCGCTGGCGGTCGTGCGGACCGCGCACGCGGTCGGTGAGCGCCTGTTCGCAGACACGGTTTACCAGGGTCTCGCCAAAATCCTGGTCGATCAGGTTCAGCATCATGTCCAGCGAGGCGGTGCCGCCGGCGCAGGTGTAGATGTTGCTGTCGATCTCATAGAGGTCGGCATAGACTTCGGCCTGTGGATAGGCTTCCGCGAATCCCGGCAGGTTTTCCCAATGAATGGCGCAGCGCTTGCCGGTCAGGAGGCCCGCCTGAGCAAGGACATGCGCGCCGGTACAGAGCGAACCGACCGAGACGCCACGGTTATAGGCTTCACGTAGCCAGGCATTTACGGACTTGTTGTGGAAGTCCTCAACATCGATACCCGAACAGACGAGGACCATGGAAGGACGGTTTTCGCCGCCGAGATATTTTCGTTCATCGGCGAGCGAGGAATTGACCTCGATGCCGATGCCGCTCGACGACAGCACCTGCTGCCCATCGGCGGAGGAAAGCCGCCAGTTGTAAGCCTCATAGCCCAGCATCCGATTGGCGATGCGCAGTGTCTCGATGGCCGCCGAAAGAGGCAGCAGCGTGAAGTTCGGCACGAGGAAAAACACAAGCGAACGCTTCTTCGCAGCTGTCTTGGTCATTGGGTGTTCCACTCTTGTATTATTTTGCCGAGCGTCTCTTGAAGGAGGCGCATCTGGCTTGTCTGTTTGCGACATTTGCATGGAATGGTGCGACTGTGAAGGTCCGGATTTCGCTTTGTTGCATCTGCCGTTGCGGGAACGATGCGCTTTGGAACTCCGCCTGTGGCTGCAATGGTATTTGCGACACATCCTCCGCTTGTTCTACACTTGTATAAAGGCAAAAATGCATGCGCAGTAATGTTTGCAAGTGCGAGTGGCTGGCCTATGAAAAAGCGCAACGCTGACGATGGGGAAAGACGATGCTGGCCGACGGCTATTCGAAAGTTCCGGCAGGTAAGCTGGTTGCAGCAGTTACCTGCCTCGAGATGCTGGCCCCGGTCACGGCTGCGCAAGATTCCCGGCCGGAAGCGTTGATGCTCGCACTTTGCGAAAATCCTGAAGTCGGCTGGTATCGAGACCTCTACCGTCGCGTGGGAGCTGAGTGGCTGTGGGGATCCCGTCTCGGGCTGAGCGACGAGGAACTGGCGGCCATCATCCAAGATTCACGCGTAGAGGTGCGTGCCGTCATGGCGAATGGGCGCGCAGAGGGGCTGCTGGAACTGGATTTTCGCGAGGAAGGGCAATGCGAGTTGGCCTTTTTCGGCCTGACGAAGGCGGTGATGGGGCAGGGCGCCGGGCGATGGCTGATGAATCGGGCGATCGAATGCGCCTGGTCAAAGCCGATATCGCGTCTCTGGGTCCACACCTGCAGTCTCGATAGTCCGCAGGCACTGGGTTTCTATATTCGCTCCGGGTTCGTGCCCTACGAACGGATGGTGGAAGTCTTTGACGATCCGCGTCTGACCGGACTTCTGCCGGAGGATGCTGCGCCTCAGGTGCCGATTCTGAAGGCTTGAAACAGCTGGCGTTCGATGTTGCTTGCTTCAGGTCGCAATTGAGGCCCGAAGCAAATCGCCAGGCCGGACCGCTGGGATCTCAGGCCTGGCGACTGGACGCCGTCGTCTTGGGAGTTTGTCGCGGGCGGCGTGCCCTCATCGTGTCTTCTTGCTGGCGTTTGACGTCAGTTCCGCGTCCTCGTCGGTGGAGGGAAAGCCGATATCCTTGCGAACATCGAAGGGCAGGCTTTCCAGTTCCATTTCATCGCGGTGGTGGCGCCATGCCCTGGCGACGCGATCGGCAAGACCACGCAGCGATGACGAATATCCGCCGGTTGGAAGCAGATGTCCCGATCCGCCATGGAAGTGTGTGAGGCTGCTCATTTTAAGGTTCCTTTCGAACTTGGGAGCTTCGAGAGGTCGCGACCTTTGACAATCATAGTGCCGCGATCTCATCCATCAATCAATCGCATATAATTGAAGTGATGCATCAGTTTCTGTCATGCGAATGCCGCTCGGGCCAGCCAACGTCCCTCTGCAGTTCAGGCGGCAGATTGGCGAGTTCGTACTCGGTTTGACGCTGGCGGCGACGGACGGCGCGGGCGTCGAGATATTGCCGGATTGTCAGCGCAAAACCGTTTCCGACAGCGCGTAGCGCGAACGGAACGGCGTTTCCATGTGATTTTCCTGCGGTCATGGTTCATATCCTTTACCCAACAGGCTTCGATGGATTGACTATCGCGCCGTCTGGGTGTTCAATCAAACGAAATGAACTTAGGCATTGGATCAGATAATCTGATCGTGGAGGAACCCCATGAACCTGATGCTGCGCCCGACGCTCCCATTGCTGGAGCTCGACATTCTCAGGACCTTCGTGGCGATCGCCGAAACTGGGAATTTTACGACCGCGGCCGAGACCGTGCATCGAACGCCGTCGGCGGTATCCATGCAGATCAAAAAGCTGGAGGAGATGCTGGGCTGCATGCTTTTCCGGCGCGACGCCCGTTCGGTCGTGCTCACCCATCACGGCGAGGTACTGCTTTCCTACGCGCGCCGGCTGCTCGCGCTCAGCAACGAGGCGGTGTCGCGCTTCATGATGCCGGAGATGAATGGCGTCGTGCGCCTCGGCGCCCCGGATGACGTCGGCGAATTGATCCTGCCCGAGGTGCTTCGCCGCTTCGCCGAAACTTATCCTTCGATCGCGGTCAACGTCTCGATCGAATCGAGCGGCAATCTGCGCCGTGCGGTGGCGGATCGCCGACTGGATCTGGCGATTTTCAATTCATCTGAAAGTGCTGCGCCCGTCCCTGGCGAGATCCTGTTGAAGGAGCAACTCGTCTGGGCCGGCAAGAAGTGCGGCACAGCCCATCTCAAAAATCCGCTTCCCGTTTCCGTATGGGAGGAGGGGTGCATCTGGCGTGCGCGTGCTCTCGAAGAGCTCAGCAAATCGGGTCGGGAATTCCGCGTGGCCTATTTCTGCGCCCATCACATGGGCCAGCGCGCCGCGATCCGTGCCGACCTTGCGGTTGCCCCTCTGGCGCGCTTCCTCGTGCAGGAAGACATGGTGGCGCTTGGGGTGAAGGACGGGTTGCCGGAGCTCGGCTACTACCACATCGGCATGGTGGTCGGGGACGAGGCGGAGGCACCGGCGCTCGCAGTGGCGGACTACATCCGTTCAGCCTTCGCGCGCTACGAGCGCAGCCCTAAGGAGATCCTGCCGGTGGCCTGCTGATCCGCCGGCGGGCATAGGCTCCCTAGATTTCCACTGGCCGGAGCGCTCCCAGCCGCCGCATTGCAGCTTTCTCCGCTTCAAGTACCGCCATCATGACGATGCCGATGGCAATGATGATCATCCCGTCGCCGATTCTAACAGGCGCGCTGTCAAACAGCGGGTGCATGAAGGGGGCGTAGGTAAAGGTGAACTGGGCGATGACGACGGCGGCAATCGCTGTCAGGACGGCTGGTGTGCCCAGGACGCCGCGAAGATTGAACGATGTCATGTGCAGGTAGCGCACGTTGAACAGATAGAAGATCTCCATCACGACCATCGTATTGACGACCATAGTCCGCGCGGTGTCCTCGCCAAGACTGTTGCGCATCGCGTATTCGAAGATTCCGAAGACGCCTATGGTGAAGAGGATCGAGACGAAAACGATCCTCCAAGCCAGAAAGCGGGTCACAAGCGGCGCATTGCGTCCGCGCGGGGGACGCTGCATCACGTTCGGTTCCGGCGGCTCGAAGGCCAGTACGAGGCCGAGCGTGACAGTGGTGATCATGTTGATCCAGAGAATTTGCGCCGGCGTCATCGGCAGGGTCAGTCCGAAGACGATGGCGAGCACGACGCTGAGGACCTCGCCGCCGTTCGTCGGCATGGTCCAGGCAATGACCTTGCGGATATTGTCGAAGACGGTTCGGCCTTCGTTCACGGCCGCGACGATCGAGGCGAAGTTGTCGTCGACCAGCACCATCTGGGCCGCTTCCTTCGCCGCTTCCGTGCCCTTGCGACCCATGGCGATGCCGACATCGGCCTGCTTCAGCGAGGGTGCGTCGTTGACGCCATCACCGGTCATCGCAACGACATGACCGTTCGATTGCAGAGCGCGGACGATCCTGAGTTTGTGCTCCGGGCTCGTTCGGGCGAACACGCTCGTTTCTTCTACGACGGCGCCGAGTTCCCTGTCCGGAACTTCATCGATCTGCGCACCGGTCATCGTTCGCGGATCGTCGGCGATGGCAAGCTGGCGGGAGATCGCCGCGGCCGTGTCGGCATGGTCGCCGGTTATCATTTTCACCGCAATGCCAGCCGAGCGGCAGTCGGCGACCGCGGCAATCGCCTCGTCGCGCGGCGGATCGATGAAGCCGACGATGCCGAGGAAGACAAGGCCGGTTTCGACTTCTTCGAAGGCAAGCCGCTCCATCGCGGCCGGCGCCGTTGCCGCTGCAAAACCCAGTACACGCTCGCCATTGGCCGCAGCGGCGGCAATTCGCGCCTGCCAATACGCGGCGTCGATGGCGGTCGCCTCGCCGCCGGCCTGCCTTGCGCACATCGAAAGCACGCGCTCGGGTGCACCCTTGACGAAGATACGGCTGCCGCCGGCCGGATCGCGGTTGAGCGTGGCCATGAAGCGGTGCTGGGCATCGAAGGGGATTTCGTCGATCCGGCTCCAGGTGCCTCGCTCTGTCTCCGGGTGGAGGCCGGCTTTCAGGGCCAACGTCACAAGGGCCCCTTCCATGGGGTCGCCCAGCACGCTCCAGCGGCCGTCTTTCTCGACGAGTTGGGCGTCGCTGCATAGGAGTGCGGCCCTGATGACTTCGCGTTCGGTTGGGGTGAGGACGGTTGTTCCATCACCGATCCGGCCCGCCGGTGCATAGCCCGAACTAGAAACGGTGCTTTCCCGGTCCGCGGTCGCGACGCGGCGGGCGGTCATCTCGTTCTTGGTCAGCGTGCCGGTCTTGTCAGAGCAAATGACGGAGACGGCGCCGAGCGTCTCGACGGCGGGCAGGCGTCTGACAACCGCGTTTCGCCGGGCCATGCGCTGGACCCCGATTGCCAGCGTGATGGTGATCACCGCCGGCAGGCCTTCCGGGACAGCTCCGACGGCGAGCGCCACGACCACCATCAGCGCGTCGACCCATGGATATTGATGCACCAGCATGGCAAAGGCCATGATCGCCGCAGCCATCGCCATCGCGACGACGGTGAAAATCCGACCGAACCTGTTGATCTGCTCCAGGAGCGGCGTGACGAGCGTCTGCACTTCGCCGATCATCGCCGAGATCCGGCCGATCTCCGTCTTGTCACCCGTCGCCACGGCGACGCCGGTGGCCTGGCCGGTGGAGACGATCGTTCCGGAATAGAGCATGGAGAAGCGATCACCGAGTGCTACGTTATCGGCAACAGGCTCCTCGTGCTTCTCCGCCGGCACGGATTCGCCCGTCAGGATCGCCTCGTTGACGAGGAGGTTGCGGGCACGCATCAGCCTGATGTCGGCCGGAACCATGTCGCCTGCTTCCAGCAGGACGACATCGCCTGGGACGATGTTGCGCGTATCGATATCGTGCTGTTGGCCGCCGCGCAGCACGCGCGCATGCGGGGCGATCATGTCACGGATGGCATTCAGCGCGCTTTCGGCTTTCCCTTCCTGCAAAAAGCCCACGATGGCGTTCACGAGCACGACACCGACGATGACGGAGGCGTCGACGGTGTGACCGAGGATCGCCGCCATGACCGCCGCCGCAAGCAGGAAATAGATCAGCGTATTGTTGAACTGGGACAGGAACCGCAACAGGGGGTGGCGAGGCGGCGGGGCGGGCGGTTCGTTCAGGCCATAGGCTTCAAGCCGTCGTTTCGCCTCGGCAGGATCAAGCCCCTGATCGCTTGTGCCGAGATCCGCCATGATTTCGGCCGCCGGCAATGCGTGCCAGGGCGCTTTCGGCAGGACCCCGTTTACCGTCTGGTTTCCGTTCGGAACGTCCGTGAGAACATTCATTCCGGGCCTCCGTGCTGCGGTACATGACTTTGCGCGTCCGCCGGCAGTGCCTTCGGACCTCAAGTAACTAGCAAGGGGATAGTGGCACGGGGATGATCGAGATCAAACATTAGTGAGCTCTAAAAAGGGCGACCAGGATCGAACTGACGGCCCTTTTTCTCGGCTGGAGCGGACGAGTCCCGGCGAGTCTCCGCTATTCGCGGTTACGCCGCCGCCGCCTGCCGCCGCCTTCGCCACCTTCTGAGTCCGCCAGCACCTTGCGCTCCGGCAGCGTGACCACGGTGGAAAGGCTGGGGAAGGCGTCGACCTTGTTCGGCAGCGCCATGGCGTTGACGAAGAGCTGTTGGAAATTGCCTTCGAGCGCTGTCTCGATCTTCTCGATCCGGTTGACCTGCTGTTCGATCTCGCGGCGATGGTCGCGGTTGAGCAGTGCCATCAAGGCGCCGGTCCCGGCGGCATTGCCGACGGCCTTCACCTCGGCGAGGTCGCAGTCTGGAATCAGGCCGAGAACCATCGCGTACTTCGGATCGATGAAGGTACCGAAGGCGCCTGCGAAGCGGATCGTGTCGACGTGATCGATGCCCAGCTTCTCCATCAAGAGCTTGATGCCGGCATAAAGAGCGGCCTTGGCAAGCTGGATGGCGCGGATGTCGTTCTGCGTCACTGTGATGCGCGGTTCGCCATCGTGCAGCAGATAGGAGAAGGTGCGGCCGTTGGGAATGATGCGCGGGCTTCGCTCCGCCATCGAGCCGTCCACGACGCCGTCCTCCGAGATGATGCCGGAAAGGTACATTTCGGCGACCACCTCGATGATAGCAGAGCCGCAGATGCCGGTTACGCCGACGGAGGCGGCGGCTTCGGCGAAACCTTCCTCGTCCGACCACTTGTCGACGCCGATGACGCGGAAGCGCGGCTCGAGCGTAACGGGATCAATGCGCACACGCTCGATTGCGCCTGGTGCAGCGCGCTGGCCGGAGGATATCTCCGCGCCCTCGAAGGCGGGGCCGGTGGGTGACGAAGCGGCGACGACGCGGTCCTTGTTGCCGAGCACGATCTCGGCATTGGTACCGACATCGACGAGCAGCATCATCTTGTCCTGCTTGTAGGGGGCTTCGGCGAGCGTGGCGCCCGCAGCATCCGCGCCGACATGGCCGGCGATGCACGGCAGCATATAGACACGTCCGCCTCGGTTGACGTCGATCTCGATGTCATGGGCCCAGTACTGCAGCGCACCGGAGACGGCGAGCGCGAACGGTGCCTGGCCGAGTTCGGTCGGATCGATGCCGAGGAACAGGTGGTGCATGATCGGGTTGGCAACGAAAACGGCGTCGAGAATGTCGTGGCGGTCGACCTTTCCCTCGTCGCAGACCTTGCCGATCAGGCTGTTGACGGCCTCGCGCACCGCCTTCGTCATGGCTTCCCGGCCATCCGGGTTCATCATGACGTAGGAGACCCGGCTCATCAGGTCTTCGCCGAAGCGGATCTGCGGGTTCGAGGTGCCCGAGGATGCGGCGATGCGGCCGGACAGCAGCGAGACGAGGTGCATCGCGATCGTGGTCGAGCCGATGTCGCAGGCAATGCCATAGGCTTCGTTTTTCAGGCCGGGCCAGAGGCCGACGATGAAGGGACGCGACGAATCCATGTCGCGGTGGATCGCGGCGGTGACGCCCCAGTTGCCCTTGCGCAGGATGGACTGCAGCTGCGGGATGAGATGGGGGGCAATCAGAAGATCCTTCCAGCCCCAGTCCTTCTCCAGCATCGCCTTCAACCGGTCGAGGTCGCCCAGCGGCTTGTGCATGTCGGGCTCGTCCACCTCGACATAGCAGAGCTGGACGGCGGCGTTGCGCTCGATGATGCGGTCGGTCGCGGCCTTGCGGACGACCTGCGCGTTGATGACCGTGTCCTGCGGCACGTCGACGACGAGATCGCCGAGGATCAGGGCGGAACAGGAGAGACGTCGGCCGTCGGGAAGGCCGCGGATCTTCTCGTAGCGTTCTTCCTTCGGGCCCTTTTCCGAAATGTGCTCCAGCGAGGAGACGATCTTGTGCTTGGCGAAATTGCCTTCCTGCACCTCGACCTGACAGCGCCCGCAGGTGGCGCGGCCGCCGCAGACGCTTTCGACGTAGACGCCGAGCTTGCGCGCCGCATCGAGCACCGGGGTGCCCACGGGGAAGCGCCCGCGTTTGCCCGAAGGCATGAACAGCACGAGGGGTTCCTTCTGCGCGGCTTCGGTCATGTTGGTCTCGTTTTCGGATGTGCCATCGATGCGCATGCTGCTTCCGTCTCTTCTCGGGGCTGCTTCCGTCCGGGGACCGAAGCATGGCTAAACGGTACCAGACTGCACCGGAACGTCGCCTGATAGTTGTCAAATCCCGACATGGAAAGATCTGCCAGCATCATTTCTGCAGGCGGGGGCGCCGCAAGGCGGCAAAGGTTCAGGTGGGCTTGCGCGAAAGGCGCCGGGCGTTGCTACGCACACGCTTGCCGTATGGCCTGAGAGCGGCTGAGGCGATCGCCGTGCCGCCAGGTGAGAGCGGGGCCTTGCCGCCGGTCATCAGCCGCAAGGCGTTGCCGAAGGCGTTGCGCCATAGAGCCATGTTCACGGCGATCACGCTCTCGGCGGAGGCCGCGACCTTCTCGGAGATCATGCGATGAATTTCCGCCGCATCCTGTGTCTTGCCAGTGAGTGCGGTCATCTGCATTTGCTGGATCCGCAGCGCCATCACGAAGGGCGCTTCGAACCATAGCGTGGCGGTATCCCGGCGGAGGCGGCGCGGCGTCATGGTGTTGCTCCGGGTTAGAGAACGATCCGGGAGACGCGACGTCGCCCAAGGTTCGAACTTAGCTCAGCTTCGGCTGCAATCATCGCGCAACTCCCGCGCCTGCGCGTAGTGAACACACTTATCCACCCGGTCGCAAGGTCGAAGACGCTGAATACACCGCGTTTACCGTCTCCAAAGTGGCCATTTGATTTGGCAGGGAGAATGCGTGAGGTTGTCGTCATGTGGCTTTGACAACCTGCGGTGCTTGAAATGATTTGGACGGGCAGCGCAAAAGATGCCCGGAAGTGAAGCTGATGGAATCCCTGGCACCCGCCGACAAGATCCGCGCCGTCATCAACAGCGTCCCCGTGACGGCAATGCTTCCCGATCCGGATAATGCTCGCAGTTCTCATTCCTGGGGAGGCCGTTGGTTCACGCCCGGCAAAGAGGCGTACCTCTCCCTCGGCATCACAAACCCCCTCCAGCTTCGGGATGCGCCGGCCTGCGATCCAAGGTCGAAGCCCTGGATCCAGTGGGGCCGCCTCCGACTTGGGGGAGTTTACGTCAACTTTTGCATTTCGCGCTGGATCGAAGAAGTGCCGCGCGAGAAGGGCTGGTTCGGTCTCTATAGCGGGGCAGAGGAAGCGGCATTGCGGCTGAACCTCGTCATCGAGCAAGTCAATTTCTCCGATGCCTGGTACCCAGCAATGGCCGGGCTGAGCGACGGCGAGATCGAGAAGGTGGCCGACTTCATCCGCCATCCGCTCAGGCTATACCTCAAACAATGGGTCGCCAACGAGCGCAACAGTCCCGGCCAGTATTCCGTTCCCATCACCGGAAAGCTTCAGGAGAATTGGAGGCGGCCGCGTCCGTTGCTAGTGGAGTTCCACGACCATCTTGCAAAGTTCGCGCGCGACTTTTCGATGGAGAGGATAACCGACCCCATTCTGGAGCGGTATCATATTGGCAAGGAAGACGGGGATCCTGTCGCCTATGTCGACGGCGAGCCGGACGTTCTGGTAGTCATGCCTTACCCCGATCGCGAAGAACTATGGTTTTGTCCGGGATGCGTGTACATCGGGAATACGATAATTCGGATAGGCGTCGAAAGTTTGGCGTCCTTTCGGTTGCCTGTGCCCATTGTAACGGAAACGGGCAGCCTTATCGAATACGTCAGCTTGGAGATGATAACACACCCCTTCAGCCTGCGTGCCGAGCCGCGGAGACTGCCGCCGGCTGGACTGGATATGGCCACGGCGACGCGCGCGGTCGAGCACATGAGAAACGCTAGGCTGCGATATCTCAACGCCAGCCTGCGAGAATCGGAATGCCGGTTCCGACCCGAACGGGCCGACGTGGTAATCATCTGATTGAGCGGCGCCCTTCCGGCACCGCTCAACATCGCTCTGTGAATTCAGATCGGTCACGCGCATCAGAAGGCGGTGCCGCCGACCTATTCCCTCGCTGCGCCACCACCTGCGCGGGCTGCGCGACCGCCACGACGTCCCCCTGCCGGAGCCGGAGCGGCAGCAGCAGCTGCCGTCGCGCCCTCAGCGGCCGGCTTGTGGTCGCGGTAGGTCATGATCCAGTTGGTGCAGTTGGCGTCCGTGCCGTTCAGCACGTTTGCGGCGCGCACGGCTTCCATTTCCTGCGGACGGCAGGGGTTCATGATAGCGGACGTCATGCCGGCGCCGATCACCATCGGGATGAAGCCGGCATTGATGCCGTGACGGTGGGGCAGGCCGAAGGAGATGTTGGAGAGGCCGCAGGTCGTGTTGACCTTCAGCTCCTCGCGCAGCCGGCGCAGAAGCGCGAACACCTGTCGGCCTGCATCGCCCAGCGCGCCGATCGGCATGACGAGCGGGTCAACGACGACGTCTTCCGGCTTGATGCCGTGGTCCATGGCGCGCTCGACGATCTTCTTGGCGACGGCGAAGCGGACGTCCGGATCCATCGAGATGCCGGTCTCGTCGTTGGAGATGGCGACAACCGGGACGTCATACTTCTTGACCAGCGGCAGGATGGCCTCGAGTTTTTCTTCCTCGCCGGTAACGGAGTTGACCAGTGGGCGGCCCTTGGCGACCTTGAGGCCGGCCTCGATCGCGGCGGTGACGGAGCTGTCGATCGCGAGCGGGATATCAACCAGGCCCTGAACGATCTCGAGCGTCTTTACCAGAAGGCCCGGCTCGGTCTCGTTCGGGTTGACGGAGGTGACGCCTGCGTTGATGTCGAGCATCGTGGCGCCGGCGGCGACTTGTTCCAGCGCGTCCTTGATCACGGTGTCGAAGTTGCCCTCAATCATCTCCGCTGCGAGTTTCTTGCGGCCGGTCGGGTTGATGCGCTCGCCGATCACGCAAAACGGCTGGTCGAAGCCGATGACGATCTCGCGGGTGGCGGAGGCGACGATGGTACGGGTCATGAAAGGTCCTCTAGTCGGGCGACAGGCTATCGCGCGGGATGTGGGGTTACAAGGCGGCGCGTGCTGGTTGCGCCTGTGTCAATGCGTGTGGTGGGCGGCGATCTCCGCCATTTGCTGCTGGTTCTGCTCCTTGCCCTCGCGCACCTGCTCGATGCGCTCGGCAACCATCTGGTCGACGGGGTTCGGCTCGCGCTTCCAGGGCTTGCGCCCCTTCAGCACGCCGGATTCGTGAACGATCTCGGCGACATATTCTTCCTGGCGGTAGGCCATGACGTGAACGCCGGAGACGCCCTCGATCTCCTTGACTTCATTGATGATGTCGATGCAGAGCTGCTTGCCTTCCTTCTTCTGGTCCTGCGCGCCTTCAAGGCGAGCAATCACGGAGTCCGGAATGTGGATGCCTGGCACGTTGGAGCGGATCCAGCGCGCGGTCTTCCCCGAAGCCATAGGGCCGACCCCGACAAGGATGAAGCACTTTTCGTGCAGGCCGAGGTCGCGCACCTTCTTCATGTATTCCCTGAACATCGGAACATCGAAACAATACTGGCTCTGGACGAATTGCGCGCCGGCCTCGATTTTTTTGGCAAGCCGGTAGGGGCGGAAGTCGTAGGGCGGAGCAAAGGGATTGATCGCCGCGCCCAAAAACACCTTGGGCGGCGAGGTGAGCTTGCGCCCGGACAGGAACTTCGAATTGTCGCGCATGATGCGCACGGTTTCCAGCAGCGACATGCAGTCGAGATCGAAGACCGGCTTGGCGCCGGGCTGGTCGCCGGCCTGTACGCCATCGCCGGTCAGGCACATGATATTGGCAACACCCATGGCAGCGGCCCCCAGCACGTCGCCCTGGATGGCGATGCGGTTCTTGTCGCGGCAGGCGATCTGCATGATCGGCGCGTAACCCATGCGGGTGAGGAGCGCGCAGATGCCGACGGACGACATGTGGCAGTTGGCGCCGGAGGCGTCGACCGCGTTGATGCCATCAACCCAGCCGTCGAAAATCGCGGCGCGCTCGTAGACGTCCTCCGGATTGGCGCTGTCCGGCGGGTTCAGTTCAGCGGTGACGGCAAATTCGCCGCGCCGCAGCACGCGCTCAAGACGCCCAAGCGAGGAGTGACCCGGCAGGGGATCGAGCGGGAGGTGGGCGCCAAGCGGGTTTTCATCGATATGGGCCATGGCTCAGGCGTCCTTTCCGGTTGCGGCTTCTCGGGCCGCGGCGGCTTCAGCCGTTACGCGGAGCCAGGAAGAGGTTTCGCGCAGCGACTGGTTCACCGGCTTCTGGACGTCCATGATGGCATTTCCCTTGACCATATTCTGTGAGCCCTTCCACGCCTGTACCCAGACGCAGGGCATGTCCGGCTCGACCTCGCAATTGCCGTTCGCCCGCACGCCGCCGCACGGGCCGTTGCGCAACTGCTTGGGACAGTTCATCGGACACGACATGCCCGTCGACGACAGCGCGCACTGCCCACACATGCGACAGTCGAAAAGGAGGCCCTTGACGTGTCGCTCGACGAATGTGATCGGGCGCTCAACGCGCTCGTAGCCAAAGAGCTTCCACACCGGGTGCAGCATCAGGAAGGCTGCGGCGAAACGGTTGTAGAACCATTCGAAGAAGCGCGAATGGCGGACCGACCACAGGCGTACGGTGTATTTGCTCCTGGCACGGCGACTCGGTGACACGCCGGCAGGTGTGAAGGCGCCAGTCTTGGCCTTGGACGCCGCGGCGGCATTTCCCGGCTTCTGGCGTTCTTCAGCCATTTTCGCGTCCTCCCGCTTTCACGAGGGCGACGAGGCGTTCGCGATCGTAAGCGGCCTCAAGATCGGCAGCTGCACTATCGGCCTCGGCCTCGAGATCATCCGAAACGGGTACCGGATCGGCCTTCCGCCATTCGGCGAGGTAGTCGTCTGTCTCGGCAGCGCCGGAGCGCATGGCGCACATGTCGATCGCTTCGGTAAAGCGCAAGGACAACTCGCGCTTGGCCGTTTTGCGACCTTGTTTGATGATGACTTGGGCGGGAATGTCGCGCCAGTAGACGATAATTCGGTCAGCCATTTGGATGTTCTCCTCGGTCTCGACAATGCTTCCAGACCGGGCATACGGGCTGCACTCGCCACGACCGGGCCTCGCTCAAAAGCGACGTCGAAAATGACCGGCAGGGAAATCTACCAGATGCCGTGGGAAATCCCGTTCCACACCCAGGTCCAGATGGTGGGGTGGTACCATTGGCGGGACTTCATGCTCGTCATCTCTTGCGGGTAGACCTCGCCCGAGAGCGCTGCACCAACGGCACGCACGGCGATGCCGGTACCGGCCGCGGTCAACAGCAGCGGATAGGTGTGCATCGTATCCCTCTTGGATGGCGTGACGCGCACCTGATAGAGGACATCGCCGGTATCGACGCCTGCATCGACCAGATGGACGGTGGCGCCGAAATTCTCCTCGTCCCGCATTACCCGCGACCAGTAGCCGCCCTGTTGTCCCCGGTAGGCGGGATTGATGCCGGCGTGGAAATTCAGCACTGGGCAGGGGATCGCCTCGAGCGTCGACCGCTTCAGAAGGCGGCAACTGACGAGAAACACCACAGCGGGTTTCAATTCAGCGATGTGACGCTCGAATTCCGGTCCGTTCGCGTTGTCGATCTTGAAGCGCCTGAGCGACGGATCCGGCCGTGTGTTTACACGAAACTCTTCGATGATGGCTTGCGCCCGCTTGCGCACGAAGGGTTTGCCGAACTTCGACACGGCCATCGTCGCGATCTGGCCGACCGCCACCGACCAGCCGAGTCGGCGTGCCTTTTGCCGCAGCATCTGTCCCTTCGATTCCGGCAGCTCCTCGATCACTATCAGATCCGAAAAGTGGTGCCTCAGGGCGTTGACGAGAATTTCCGGATTGGGTCCGCCCTGGGTCACGACGACGACACGCGTATTCGTCGCGCCCGCCGAAGCCGGCTGCTGCTTGTCGACCGTCATTTCCGTCATGTGCCCCGGCTCCGCGCCTGTTTGTCCGCACGAAGTGGCGAGACTCCTTACGCGAAGGAAGGCGCAAAAAGGTTACGATTTCCTGATGGTGTCTTAGAGTTGGGTCAACGCGGACGTGAGATCGCCATAGCCGGTGAAGCGATACTCGTATTCGAGGCCGAGATAATCGGCGGCTTCCTTTGCTTTCTGCTGCAGGCCCTCATCCTCCAGTTGGGAGAGGTAGACGAGCTTGCGATAATTGCCGAAGTACATCGGCTTGAGCTGGGGGTGCCGATCCAGGCCGAGCGGCTCGATCACGAAGGCTTCGAACTGGCGGGCAAGGAAATCTGTCAGGAAGAACGACGTCACGTCGTCGTCATCCTTCACAAAGGCCTCGTTGCCGGAAAAGAAGGAGTAGCAGTGGGGACCCGCGATCCGTTCCACCCCTTCGCGCTCGCACAAGGCGTCGAGCAGGCCACCGGTGCCGCAATCGGCATAGCCGACGAATATGCGTCCAACCCCCTCGGCGCGCGCCTCAGCGATCGCGTTTTCGACTCCGGGCGCAATCTTCCCGGGATAGGCGTGCCAGATAGCGGGGAGACACTGAAGGTCGATGTGGTCGAGGTGGTTGGCCTTGCAGACCGCGATGATCTCTCGCGCGATGGCTCCGCAGGCAATGACGCGAACTTTTTTTTCGTTCGCGCGTTGATGCGTGGAACTATCGCTCCATACTTCAGTATCAGCGGCACTCATCGAAAGGGACTCCGACCATGACTGCGAAAACCATGACCAAGATCAGCTTCGTCCTCGCCGCGCTTCTTGCGCTGAGCGCCTGTGGCAATACCATCCGCGGCATGGGCCAGGATACAGCCAATACCGTCAACGCCACACAGGCTGCCGGCCAGAAGGTCGCCAAGTCCGTCCAGTAGCATGTGATGCGCGGACGGCGCCACCGCAAGGGGGCGCCGTCCATTCATCTCAGGCGCCAGCCAGCATGTTGTGCTTGCGCTTCATGAAGTCCTTTGCCGTCTCGACGGCGACGGCAGCGTCGCGGCAATAGGCGTCGGCGCCAACCGCCTTGCCGAACTCCTCGTTCAGCGGTGCACCGCCGACGAGCACGACGTAGTCATCGCGCAGGCCCTTTTCCTTCAATGTGTCGATGACGACCTTCATGTAGGGCATCGTCGTGGTCAGAAGGGCGGACATGCCGAGGATGTCAGGCTGCTCGCGCTCGATCGCTTCCAGGTAGTTCTCGACCGGGTTGTTGATGCCGAGGTCGATCACGTCGAAGCCGGCGCCTTCCATCATCATGCCGACAAGGTTCTTGCCGATGTCGTGGATGTCGCCCTTGACGGTGCCGATGACCATCTTGCCCTGCTTCGGCGCGCCGGTGGCGGCAAGAAGCGGGCGCAGGATCGACATGCCGGCCTTCATGGCGTTGGCCGACAGCAGCACTTCCGGAACGAACAGGATGCCGTCGCGGAAATCGATGCCGACGATGCGCATACCCTCGACGAGCGCCTGGGTCAGGACGTCGTAGGGTGCCCAGCCGCGCTCGAGCAGGATGTTGGTCCCTTCCTCGATCTCTTCCTTGAGGCCGTCGTAAAGGTCGTCGTGCATCTGCTGCACGAGTTCTTCGTCGGAGAGTTCCGAGAGAATGATTTCGTCGTCAGCCATTTCGTGTTTCCTCGTCTCCATTGGCGCGGCGGGCTTCGGCCGGTCGTCCGTCAGTGTTAGCCATGTTGCCTGCGGAACCCGATTTTGAAAGCGACGTCGCGCAGAGCAAAAAGCGACCAAGGCAACATTGCATCCATACCGGTAATTCAGTGGGATTGACAGGCCGGAATAAAGCGGCAACTGGGCGGGTGGCGGGTGTCCCGCGTGCGCCACTCGTTGGCGCATTGAGACCCGTCCCGAGTCGATCGCTTGGTAGCATAAGAGCGACAGGCGCTGCGGCGCCACGCACAGCTGAGGAACACGATATGAGTTTGACGACAGAGCAGCCGGAAGGCGAGGGTGGCGGTCGCCGCGCACGCGGCGAGGGACGGGGTGCCGCCGCACGCCGTGCTTCACGTTCCGGCGGCGGCCCCGGCCCGTCACTGCCCTATATCACGCGCAAGATCCGCGAGTATGAGGTGCTGGACGAGGAGGGTCTGCAGCTCATCGAGCGCAATGCCGACATCGTGCTTGAGGAAATCGGCATCGAGTTCCGTGACGACGCGGAAGCGCTGGCGCTGTGGAAAGACGCCGGCTGCGAGATCAAGGGCGAGCGGGTGCACTTTCCGAAGGGTCTCTGCCGCGAGTTGCTCAAGACCGCGCCGAAGACCTTCACCTGGCACGCCCGCAACCCGGCCCGTAGCGTCGAGATCGGCGGCAAGGCAACCGTTTTTGCGCCGGTTTACGGCCCGCCCTTCGTGCGCGACCTCGAGGGCAACCGCCGATATGCGACCATCGAGGACTTCCGCAACTTCGTGAAACTCGCCTACATGGCGCCGTCGATGCATTCGTCCGGCGGCACGGTCTGCGAGCCGGTCGACATCCCGGTGAACAAGCGTCACTTGGACATGATCTACAGCCACATCAAGTATTCCGACAAGCCGTTCATGGGCTCGGTGACCGCGCCTGAGCGCGCCGAGGACACGATCGCCATGGCGAAGATGGTGTTCGGTGACGACTTCGTCGAAAACAATTGCGTGACGCTGAACCTGATCAACGCCAACTCGCCGATGGTGTTCGACGAGACCATGGTCGGCGCGCTCAAAGTCTATGCCCGCCACAACCAGGCATCGGTCGTCTCACCGTTCATCCTGTCCGGCGCGATGAGCCCGGTCACTGTCGCCGGCACGCTGACGCAGATCCTTGCCGAAGTGCTGGCCGGCGCTGCCTTCACCCAGTTGATCCGGCCCGGTTCGCCGGTGCTGTTCGGCACGTTTGCCGCCTCGATCTCGATGCAGTCGGGCGCCCCGACCTTTGGTACACCGGAGCCGTCGCTCGTCTCTTATGGTGCAGCCCAGCTCGCCCGCCGTCTTGGCTTGCCGTTCCGTACGGGCGGTTCGCTTTGCGGCTCGAAGGTGCCGGACGCGCAGGCCGCCCATGAATCGGCCAATACGCTGAACATGACTCTCCTGGCAGGCACGAACTTCGTGCTGCACGCCGCCGGCTGGCTCGAAGGCGGGCTGATATCGTCCTACGAGAAGTTCATGATCGACCAGGACCAGCTTGGCATGATGCAGAAGATGGCCGAGGGCGTCGATCTTTCGGAGAACGCCCAGGCGCTCGATGCGATCCGCGAAGTCGGCCCCGGCAGCCACTATCTGGGCTGCGCGCATACGCAGGCAAACTTCCAGACGGCGTTCTACCGCTCCCCGCTCGCCGACAACAACTCGTTCGAGCAGTGGGAAATCGAGGGCCAGAAGCGCATCGAGGACCGTGCCAATGCACTTTGTCGCACCTGGCTGGAGCACTACGAGGCGCCCTACCTAGATCCGGCGATCGACGAGGCGCTTCTGGAGTTCATCGCTAGGCGCAAGGAATCGATGCCCGACGCCTTTACTTGAAAGGCTCCCGAACGCGCCAGGGAGCAAGGCGGAGCAGCAAACGTGGCCGACATGATCCAGAAGGAAGTCTGGCGGCCACATTACGAACTGCAGGGGCCGAAGCCGAAATGACGGTTTCGTCCCCGACGACCGATGCGATCCGTGCGGCTTTCGAGCCGCACGGACTTTTTTTGCGCGGGGTCGTCAATTTCGATGATGATGAGGCGGCGCCCACGCTTCGAAACGGAGATCGGGCGGCGAGCGTGGTTCTGATCGGCAATGTCGGCGGTTCGATCTGGCCGGCGTTTCGCGCCTGGCAGGCGATGCAGACCGATCGCGGTGGAAGCGACCCGTTGGACGCCTGGTCCAAAACCGTCATGGGTCCCGTCGCGGAAGTGATCGGGGCGACGCCCTGGTTTCCTTCGGATGCGCCGTGGCAGCCCTTTCAGCAATGGGCGATGCGGGCGGAAGGGCTGCGCCCGTCGCCACTCGGCATCCTGATCCATCCGCAATACGGCCTCTGGCACGGCTATCGGGGCGCCCTCGGCTTTGCCCAGCGGCTGGATCAGCCCATTTCGTCAGACGGCGTCCACCCCTGCGACAACTGTCGGGGCAAGCCTTGCCTGAGCGTCTGTCCTGTCGCTGCGGTCGCCGCCGACGGTTTCGATGTTCCGGGCTGCCGCGATCATTTGCGAACGGATGCGGGCAGGCGAGGCTGCATGGCGTCCGGCTGTCTGGCCCGCAGCGCGTGTCCGGTGGGGGCAGAGTATGGCTATAGCGAAGATCAACTCCGCTTCCACATGGCAGCGCTCTCTCTTTGAGATTGCCAGCAGCCGTACTATCTCTGCGTAGTAACCGGCCCGGGAGACCATGACGCGCACCGTAATTCTCGTCCTGTTTTGGCTATTGGGAGCCGGCGCGGCGCCCGCGGGTGATCATTGCCGAGACGTCGAATATCTGTCCGCGAGCTACATCGTCTGCGCGTTCAACCCCGTCAAAGACACGATCCGCATCTATGGGACGCCTGACGGTTCCAAGGATGGGGCGAGCTATTGGTCGGTCCGCGACATCCTGCGGGAAAACCGGGAGTTCATGATCTTTGGCATGAATGCCGGCATGTATCACCCCGACTACGCACCGGTCGGTCTGCTGGTCGAAAACGGCATCGTGCGCAGACCGCTGAACCTTGACGATGGCCACGGCAATTTCTTCCTTAAACCGAACGGCGTCTTCTATGTCGGGCGCGGTACAGCTGGAGTAATGGGCGCGGAAGCCTACGCCCGGGCGAGGCCTGAGGTGGCCTATGCGACGCAATCCGGCCCGATGCTGGTCATCGACGGCCGTATCCATCCGCGCTTTCTGCCACAAAGCGACAGTCTGAACATCCGAAATGGCGTCGGCATGATGCCCGACGGGCGTGTGGCATTCGCGATCTCGCGGGCGCCTGTACGTTTCCACGACTTTGCGACATTCTTTCGTGACAGCCTGCGCTGTCACGATGCACTCTATCTCGATGGCAGTATTTCCAGTCTCTACGCGCCAGAGATCCAGCGCAATGACCGGTTTGCAAGGATGGGGCCGATGGTTGCTGTGGTCGGTGGGCTGCCCTACTGAAGCCGCTCAAAATCGGTTTCGGCGCTGTGCCGTCACGCCTTCGGGTAGGCCTTCTCCAGTCCGCCGGAACGGGCTAGACCGGCGCGAAAAGCCTGATAGGCGGCGTGTTGGCTGGAGCGTGCTGCCTCCATGAGGCGCGCCTGCAGGCGTACCGGGGCCGCAGTTCCAAGCCACTCGCCGAGCTTTTCCAGTTTCAGCGAATTCAGAAAGCGCGCTTCCGATGCCTTGTTGAGGCAGAACTCCAGCCCCGACATCAGATTTTCATCCTGCTGGGTGTTCTCCATCAGCAGGCGCAGAACTGACTGGTCGGCCTCATTCAGCACAGACAGTTTTTCTGCGATCGTCTCCCTGTCCGGAAAGGCGGCAAGTCCTGCATTCATTGGCCGATCTCCTCGCGAATCTGTTCTTATCCGGGGATAGGATAGGGGGCAGGGTCGCGCAAGGCGCCAGTTCTGGTGATCGCGAGGGATGGTGAACATCGATCACTTGGTTATACAAAATATACAAGATTGACAATTTATCTAATTCGGCAGATATGCGACTGATGTTCGAAGACCCATCCCAAGCGAATTTGGCAACACTTCACGGTTCTGTAGCCGTCGCGATCAGCACGCTGCTCCATCCCCATGCCGAGGTCGTGCTCCATGACCTTGCGACGCGAAGGATCGCAGGAATCTGGAATGCCTTTTCCGGCCGTCGGGTGGGCATGGGTTCACTCATCGAAGAAGATTTCGTGGGCGACCCTGAGACGGTGTTGTTCGGACCTTACGAGAAGACCGGTACGGATGGCCGCCGGCTGAAATCGGTGACAGCGGTGCTGCCCGACGGCGAGGGCAGGGCAATCGGACTGCTTTGCATCAACATGGATGTGTCGCGCATCGACGAGGCTGTGCGGTTGCTTTCGGCCTTCGCCGGGACGCCACAGCCGCAGCCGGCGTCACTCTTCGCCGGCGACTGGCGGGAGGCGATGAATGCAGCCCTGAACGAGTGGCTTCGAGACCGAGGGCTATCTTTGTCCGCGCTGAAGCGCACTGATCGGGTCGAACTGGTCGCCGCGCTCGACGCACGCGGCCTGTTCAAGACGCGCAATGCGGCCGAGCATCTTGCCAGCCTCACCGGCACCTCCCGCGCCTCCATATATAACTATCTCGCTGATGCACGGCGCGATTCTTCGAAGGAAATATGACTTGACTACGCTTCCCGATTTTCGCCTCGAAACCCACTTTTCGCGCTGGGAATTCACCGCCCGCTTCAATATGGCCGCTAGCGACTGCGAGACGATGGCGCTCAGCGATCTGCTGAAACTGGCCGACGATGCGGATCGCGAAGCGTGGGAACAGACGACGCTTGGCTACACGCCGACCTGGGGGGCTCCGGACTTGCGCGACATCATCGCTTCGACCTATGGCGGGCTCTCCGGCGCCAATATCCTCACCTTCGCCGGGGCGGAAGAGGGGCTTTATTGCGCGATGCTCGCGCTTCTGGAGCCGGGCGATCACGCCATCGTCACCGTGCCGAACTACCAGTCAATGGAAACACTGCCGGTGACGATCGCCGGTTCTGTCGCCGGCGTGCCGCTGCGGCCGGAAAACGGCTGGCAACTCGATCTCGATGATGTGCGAAAAGCGCTTCGCCCGCAAACGAAGCTGATCGCCGTCAACTTCCCCAACAACCCGACCGGCGTTGTCGCGGACACGGATGTGTTTCTTGGCCTGGTCGAGCTTTGCAGGGAACGTGGCATTCATCTCTTCAGCGACGAGGTCTATCACGGGCTCGAGCGTGACGCATCGCGCCGGCTGCCTCAGGCGGCTGACGCCTATGAGAAGGGCGTTTCGCTGAATGTCATGTCGAAGGCCTATGGACTGTCGGGGTTGCGCATCGGCTGGATTGCGTGTCGCGACCACGCTCTTTTGCAGCGCATGGAGCGGATGAAGCATTATCTCTCGATCTGCAATGCGCGGCCGTCCGAGGTGCTGGCAGGCATCGCGCTGAAGGCACGCGAAACCATTCTTGCACGCACGCGCGGCATCAGCGCCGCCAATGCCGAGACGCTGACAGCCTTCTTCAGCGTCAATGCCGATCTCTACGAATGGAGCGCACCGGACGCCTGCGTCGCGTTCGTCCGCTATCTCGGCCGCGACGGTGTCGAGGAACATTGCCGGCGACTGGTGGAGGAAGCTGGCGTTCTGCTCCTGCCGTCCAGCCTCTTCGTCTCCGATCTGTTGCCGGTGCCGGAGGACCGATTCCGTGTCGGTTTCGGGCGACAGGATATGCAGGCGGGACTGGATGCTTGGGGTGGATTCCTGGCGGTTGCTTACGGGCGGTGAGGTCCCCCTTCATCCGCCTCCGGCACCTCTCCCGCAAGCAGGGAGAAGGAGGAAAGCCGCGGCGTCGCCATTCCCTCTCCCCGGGTAGGGTAAGGGCAAACTGGCGTCAGCTTGCAGCCAAAAGTAATCATCCCCGGGCGCGGCGACCGCGTTCGCGGGCGGGTGCGGCGGCGCCCTCGTTGGCCGACTTGTTGCGAAGCGGGCCAATGACTTCGATGATGGCCTCCAGCGTGGGGCGTTCGCGCGGTTCGTGCGCGTCGAGCGCCTGACGCATCGCGGCAAGGTGCTCGCAGGAGGTGCCGCAGCAACCGCCGATGATGCGCGCGCCGGCATCGCGCGCGAGACGCGCGTACTCGGCCATCAGGGGCGGTGTGCCGGAGTAGTAGATTTCGGCGCCACGATATTCCGGAATGCCGCAATTGCCCTTGACGACAATTGTCGCCGACGGGTCGGCACCCGTCATGTCGAGCAGGGAGGAGAGGATGTCCGAGGCGCCGACGCCGCAGTTGGCGCCGACCGCAAGCGGGCCACCGCCGATATCGCCGGCAACGCCATGGATGTCCTTTGGATGCAGGCCCATCATCGTCTTGCCGGCGGTATCGAACGAGCCGGTATACACGAAGGGCAGGCCGACCTTGACGGCTGCCTCGGCGGCGGCGCGGATTTCCTCCGGCGAGGACATCGTCTCGATCCAGGCGACATCCGCTCCGCCGGCCTTGAGGCCTTTGATCTGCTCGGCAAAGGCTGTAACCGCGTCCTCGTAGGTAAGCGCGCCGAGTGGGATGAGCAACTCACCCGTCGGTCCGACCGAACCCGCGACAATGACCTTGCGTGACGCCTTGTCGGCGACCGCGCGAGCGATCTCCGCCGCTCTCTTGTTCAGTTCGAAGACCCGGTCCTGTGCCTTGTGTAGCTTCAGCCGGTGACGCGTTCCGCCGAAGGTATTGGTCAGGATGATGTCGGCGCCTGCATCGACGAAATCCTGGTGCAGCTTGGTGATGTTTTCCGGCTTGGCCTCGTTCCAAAGTTCCGGCGCCTCGCCAGCTTCGAGCCCCATGGCGAAAAGAGAGGTGCCTGTCGCGCCATCGGCAAGGAGAAACGGCTTTTCCGCGAGCAGAGCCGCCAGCGCATTGGATTCGGTCGTCATCAGAATATTTCCTTGTCGTGCCGGCAGACACCATTCGGCAGGCCGGATCCCTGTATCTCAAAGTGAGTTAAGGATATAAAGATTTCTTTATGTCTGCGCAAGCGCCGAAGCGCAGAGCGCGAACTAGCAGGAGCGCCTACTGGGGCGTCCTGCTGTTTTCCATGCATAGAGTTTATGCGGCCGCCTGGGGGCGCTCCTCGTGACTGGTCGGTGTGACCATGGCGGCGATAATCGCGCTGAGCGTGACGGCCCCGACCGGCCGATTCGCTTCGTCAACCACATGGGCCACAGCGTGATTGGCGGCGGTCATGGCGCGGGCTGCGGCCTCGAGCACGGTGCCCCTGGCAATTGGCATACCTTCCGGATTCCCCGAAAGTGGTATCATGATCGTTTCGAGATTGATGACACGACCACGGTTCACTTCCTTGACGAAGGCGGTGATGTAGTCGTCGGCAGGCTTCAGCACGATGTCCTGGCCGGTGCCCTGTTGCACAACCTTACCGTCGCGCAGGATGGCGATCTTGTCGCCCAATCGAAGCGCCTCGTCCAGGTCGTGCGTAATGAAGACGACCGTCTTCTTCAGCTCCTTCTGCAGGTCCAGAAGGACAGTCTGCATGTCAACACGGATCAGCGGATCGAGCGCGGAATAGGCCTCGTCCATCAGCAGGATTTCGGCATCGTTGGTGAGGGCGCGGGCTAGCCCGACGCGCTGCTGCATGCCGCCAGAGAGTTGGTTGGGATAGTGCTTTTCAAAACCGGACAGGCCAACACGATCAATCCAGTAGCGGGCGCGCTTTTCGCTTTCAGCGGCCGGAACGCCCTGAATCTCAAGGCCGTAAACGGTGTTTTCGAGCACTGTCCGGTGCGGCAACAGCGCGAATTTCTGGAAGACCATCGCGGTCTTGTGGCGGCGAAAGGCGCGAAGATCGCTTTCGTTCATCCGGCAGATATCGACGCCGTCATAGAGCACCTCGCCAGCGGTCGGCTCGATCAGGCGATTGATGTGGCGGATGAGCGTCGACTTGCCGGAGCCGGACAGACCCATCACGACCATGACACCGCCCGCTGGCATGGCGATGTTGATGTCCTGCAGCCCGAGAACGTGGCCATACTTCTCGTTCAGTTCGGCCTTGCCGAGCCCGTTCTTCACCATCTCGATATAGTCCGAGCCTCGGGGGCCGAAGATCTTGTAGAGATTTTTCACTTCGATTGCATGACTAGCCATGGACGACCTCCGAATGCTTCTGCAGCCGCTTGCCGTAGGCTTGGCTGGTTCGATCGAAAATGATGGCGATCGCGACGAGCGCGAAGCCGTTGAGAAAACCGACGGTGAAGAACTGGTTGTTGATGGCGCCCAGTACGTTCTTGCCCAGACCGCCAACGCCCACCATCGACGCGACGACGACCATAGCCAGCGACATCATGATCGTCTGGTTTATGCCTGCCATGATGGTTGGAAGCGCTAGCGGGAACTGCACGTTCCTCAGCTTCTGCCAGCTTGAAGAGCCGAATGCGTCTGCCGCCTCCAGCACCTCCTTGTCGACGAGCCGGATGCCGAGATTGGTCAGCCGGATCATCGGTGGGATGGCGTAGATCACGACGGCGATCATGCCGGGCACCTTGCCGATGCCGAAGATCATCACCACCGGGATGAGATAGACGAAGCTCGGCATCGTCTGCATCACGTCGAGGATGGGATTGACGAACGACTGAACCCGATCGAAGCGCGACATGAGTATTCCGATCGGCATGCCGAGCAGAACGGCGAAGATCGTGCACACGGTGGTCATCGCCAGCGTCACCATCGCATCGTTCCAGAGACCGAACAGGCCGATGAAAAACATGGCGAACGCGGTGCCGATGGTGACCTTCAGGTCGCGGCTGCCGAAGTAGACGATCGTGAGCATCAGCGCCAGCGTGATCGGCCACGGTGAGCCCACGAAAAGGCGCTCCAGAAAGTTCAGGAAGGTCTGCAACGGCTGGACAGCCGCATCGATGATGGAGGCATAGGAGCGCACGAGCCCCTTGAAGCCGTCGTCAATTGCCTTGCGCCCCACGCGGATCGTCGAATCGCTCAGCGCGGGAAACCTGCAAAGCAATGCTGGCATGTAGTCGCACAATGCCATCTCGATCCCCTTGTCCTGCCGGGCACCGCCGTCGCGTCTGCCCCACCGCAGGCCGGGGCGCGTCTTGGACGCTGCATTTACTATTGTTCGGTCCGGCTTGCCGCCATGTTGTCACATGAAGTGGATGCTTTCATGTGCCTGTTTGCGACCTTGCTTTTCTCTTCCCCATTTCTTTGTGAACTGTCCGGTCCGTCTCGCAGGCGGCCCGGAGTTCTATTGCCTGTTCCGCCGCGTTAGAGCGCGGCTTTGACCTTTTCTGCCACCTCCGGGGACACCCAGGTTGTCCACAGGTCCGGATAGGATTGCAGGAAGTACTTCGCTGCGTCCTCGTTCGTGCCCTGGTTCTCGCTCATCCAGGCCAGCACCTTGCTGACCGTCTGGTTGTCCCACTTGCGTGTCTTGACGTAGTCCATGGCGACGCCCGCCTTTTCGGTGAACGCCTTGGTCGCGATCGTATAGACGCCGGCGACCGGGTAACCGTTCAGTTTCGGGTTCGGGCAGTCCGGAATGGCGGTACAGGCATCCCATTCCTTCTTGTCGTGTTCGACGCCGAAGGGGAGCTTGATCATGTCGTACTTGCCGAGAATCGCGGTCGGCGCCCAGTAGTAGCCGAGCCAGCCGATCTTCTTTTCGAAGGCGTTGGCAATCGATCCATCCAGGCCCGCGGCCGAGCCCGTGTCGACCAGATCGAATCCCAGCTTGTCGGCTCCCAGTGCCTTGTAAAGATTGGCCGTGGAAATCTGGCAGTTCCAGCCCGGAGGGCAGTTGTAGACTGCGGCACGCTTGGGGTCTTCTGGCGCCGGGAACAGATCCGGATGCTTCAGGGCGTCTTGAACAGTCTTGATGTCGGGGTGGGCGTCGGCAAGGAATTTGGGGATCCACCAGCCTTGCACGCCGCCCTCGGAAAGGAGCGGTGCAGCCTGGATAAGGCGGCCCTCTGCGATTGCGGCATCGAGCGCGGTGCGCACCGAATCCACCCAGAATTCCGGCGCCAGGTCCGGTTCGGCCTTTTCGTTCATAGAGGCAAAGGTCGGCATCGTGTCGCCGGTCACGAGGTTGACCGTGCAGCCATAACCATTCTCGAGGATGAATTTGTCGACCTGCGCGGCAACACCGGCCGATGCCCAATTCATCTCTGCGATCGAAACGCTACCGCAATCGGCAGCCTGTGCGGACCCGGAACCGGCGTAGAGGCCAGCGGCCAGGATGGTTGCAGCGAGAAGTTTTTCCATGGTCTCAAGACCTCCCAGTCTCAATGCAGCAAACCATCTGGGGCAGGACGAGGCTCTGCATTTCCTGTTCTGCCCGGTCGTCACAAGCGGCAGGCTGGGGGCCGATAAGCGCGTCAGGCAAGTCGATACCCTGCTTGCGGCGACATCCATCTTCTGCTGTCTCGGAAGGATCGAACCCTGTCACCGACCGTACGTGTTTTGTCGCAGCAGTCAGGGTAAGGATTCCGACAAAGAAATCAACCTTGCAGCGAATGAGTGGGCTTCAGCGGAGCCCAGAGCCCTAAACGGCGGTAGCGCGAAAAAAGTGGTTCTATCTGCAATAAATACGCGCAATTCACTTTTGGTTAAGGTCTCAATAACGATCCGGTAACGATGTGCGGCTAATTGTGTCGTCACGGCAGCCAAGTTACTGCCGGTCCCCGGATCAGGTAGTGCGTACCGGGGTCGAATATCGCCGGTGCGTATTCCGGCCTTGTCCGTGTTTCGGACCAGCCGCGGGGCTTAAGTGCGCTGCGGCTTTTTCTTTTGCAGAGATCAAAAGAAAATGCCTCCGCCGACGGCTGGAGGCATTGGTGCTGCGGCGATGTCGACGTTCTTAGCCGACATTTCCTGTGCGAATGACACGAAGTGGTCCAAGCGGTGCGTCGGCAACGACATTGCGAATGCGCGACTGGTTTTGTGGCGCCAGTCCGTTCCATGCGATCTGAATGAAATTCGGTTTGCTGAAGATGTACAGCATGGTCTTGGTCCTCATTGCGGGCGCCGCGTGTGTCCGTCGCATCCAGACTTGTGTATACGCTTGCGTAATGTTGGAATCGCAATCGTTCTCGGCATTGAGTGTCGCAAATAGATGTTTTGCGCAAGGGCGCTCCGGCGTGGTGTGAGAATGTGGCGGGGCGACGCCGGATCGCGGCGGCAACGCGCCGTTTTCAGGACTTTGCCGCCAGCGGGCGCGATGCTAGTGAAGGCACATGACGAAAAAAATCATGCTGCAGGGAACAGGCTCCGATGTCGGGAAAACGGTACTGGTTGCGGGCCTGTGCCGGATAGCTTCGAATCGGGGCCTCAAGATCAGGCCGTTCAAACCGCAAAACATGTCGAACAACGCTGCTGTTTCGGCCGACGGCGGCGAGATCGGTCGGGCGCAGTGGCTTCAGGCGTTGGCCGCGCGTGTGCCGTCTTCGGTGCATATGAACCCGGTACTTCTCAAGCCGCAGTCCGACACCGGTAGTCAGATCGTAGTCCAGGGCAAGGTTTTCGGCCAGGCAAAGGGGCGGGACTACCAGGCTTTGAAGCCGAAATTGCTGAGTGCAGTGCTGGATAGTTTCGAAGCGGTCAGCGAAGGCGCCGACCTTGTCGTGGTCGAAGGAGCCGGCTCGCCGGCGGAGATCAACCTCAGGGCCGGCGATATCGCCAATATGGGGTTTGCGACGCGGGCCGGCGTGCCCGTCGTGCTGGTGGGCGATATCGATCGCGGCGGCGTCATCGCCTCCCTCGTCGGAACCCATGCGATCCTTCCCGAGGAAGACCGGTCGATGGTGACCGGCTACCTCATCAACAAGTTCCGTGGCGACGTTTCGCTTTTCGACGACGGCATCAGGGCGGTCGGGGCGCACACCGGCTGGCCCTGCTTCGGCGTCGTGCCGTGGCTGAAACATGCCCGGCGGCTGCCGGCTGAGGATTCCGTGGTGCTGGAGCGGCTGACGACAGGGCAGGCTCGGGCGCTGCGGGTGGCGGTGCCGGTGTTGTCCCGTATTGCCAATTTTGACGATTTCGATCCGCTGCGCCAGGAACCGGACGTCGATCTCGTTTTCGTCCGCCGCGGCGAGCGCATCCCCGCGGATGCCGGTCTCGTCATCCTTCCCGGTTCGAAATCCACCATCGCCGACCTCAGCGATTTTCGGGCCCAAGGTTGGGACCGTGATCTGGAACAGCATCATCGCCGCGGCGGACATATCATCGGGATCTGCGGCGGCTACCAGATGCTCGGCCGGCGTGTGACCGATCCTCTCGGCATCGAGGGGAGCGATCGCGAGGTCGAAGGGCTCGGTCTGCTTGAGGTGGAGACCGAAATGGCGCCGGAAAAAACAGTGCGCAACAGTGTTGCGCGTTCGCTTCGCTATGACGTTCCGCTTGAAGGATATGAGATTCATCTCGGCCGGACCACCGGCCCCGATTGTGCCAGGCCGGCTGTGGCGATCGACGGCCGCGCCGACGGGGCGACGTCTGCGGACGGGCGTGTCTTCGGCACCTATCTGCACGGCCTGCTGTCCAGTGCCCCCTTTCGGGCCGGCCTGCTGGCCGAGTTCGGAATTGCAGGTGGCGGCTTCGACTATGGCAAGGCGGTCGATGAAGCCCTAGATGGCGTGGCAGCCGAGCTCGAGGTTGTCCTTGACCCACAATGGCTGGCTTCGTTCATGCGATGTGATTGAGTTTTCCCGATTAATTGACCGTCCAGAAACGTCGAATATTGCAGATGCCCGCGCAAATTCGGTTATGATCGACAATCACCAAAGTTGCGCCGGAATCCGGTACCATGGCCTTGAAGGCGTCCAATAGCGGCTAGCCTGCGAAGGCGTCTCTGCAGCGATCGAAAGGGAACTTGCATGACCAGCGCGCGTTTTGCGAAACTCGGACTGGCCAGCCTGCTGGGACTTGCCCTTGCGGGCGGACCTGCGGTGCAGGCGGCGGAAACGAAGCCGGCTGTGAGCGCGAGCAAGCGATGGGAATCCGAATTTTCCCTTTGGCAAAAGGTTTCGTCCAGCAGTGATCCGGCGGGGTTCGAAGATTACCTCAAGCAGTATCCGAACGGCACGTTCGCCTCGATCGCCCGGCTTCGCCTTGCCGAGTTGAACGCGGCCGGCGTGGCCAAGCCTGCGACCGATGCGAAAGAGACGACGCAAGAGGCGGGCGGCGTTGCAGCTTCCGAGAAGGAAAAGGCGCAAGCCGAGCAGAAGGCCGCCGAGGCCGCGCGTCTGAAGGCCGAGGAAGAGGCCAAGGTCAAGGCCGAGAAGGCGAAGGTCGAAGAGGAAAGGCTTGCCGCCGAAGCCGAACGTAAACGGCTTGAGGAAGCCGAACGTCTGCGGAAGGAAGAGCAGGCACGCGCGGAAGCAGAAGCAAAACGCGTCGCGGAAGAAAAAGCCGCAGCAGAGCGCAAACGTGCAGAAGAAGCGGCGGAAGCTGCGCGATTGAAGGCGGAGCAACAGGCGAAGGCCGAGGCAGAGCGCCTGAAGGCGGAACAAGAAGCCAAGGCAGCGGCAGAAGCAAAGGCAAAGGCTGATGCCGAGCAGGCGGCTGCACAGGCGGAGCGTAAGCGCGTCGAAGAGGCCGCTGAGGCTGCTCGGATCAGGGCCGAACAGGATGCCTGGGTTGCAGCTGAGGCTGCGGCCAAGGCAGACGCGGCAGCGGCAGAAGCAAAGGCAAAGGCAGAGGCTGCGCAAGCAGCGGCTGAAGCCGAACGCGCCAAGGCCGAAGAGGCCGCAGAGGCAGCGCGGCTGAAGGCCGAGCAGGCTGCGAAGGCCAGCTCCGAACCGACCGCGCCGGTGCAAACTCCAAATGCCGCAGATGCATTGGATGCTGAAGCCCTGCCCACCGAGCTGGATGGCTCGACTGCAGCGGGTACGGCGACCAAGGCTGAGAGCGACGAGGCCGAGCGTCTCGCTCGGCGCGAGGACAATAGCTGGAGCCGCGCTGTTCTCAACGGCCGGGCCGAGGCCTTCGAAAAATATCTCAGCGAGTATCCGAATGGCCGGTTTTCCAAGCAGGCGCGCCGGCGCCTGGCCGACCTCGAGAAAAACACCAACATCGGTACGACGGCACAGGATGACGGTACGACGGTAGAGGACAATGCGAGCGCAAGCGGTGTCGTTACCGAACAGCCTGCTGCCAGGCAAAAACTGCAGTCACAGACGACGGTGTACCAAACGCCGCCGGACGTCCGCGAAGCCTATCTTGATGCCGGCACGCGTGCCCAATCGCAGCGTTGGCTGAATGCGCTCGGCTACAGCACGGGCGGCGCCGATGGCGTATTTGGTCCGCGAACCCGGTCGGCAATTGCGGCATGGCAGCGTTCGCTCGGCTATAGCGCCGATGGCTACCTCACCCGCAAGCAGTATCGCCAACTGCGCGAATCGGGCCAGTTCGCCGCGAATCGCAATCGCGAGCGTGTGGCGCGGCAGCGCTATCAAGATAACCGTTACGCCAATGATGATTATCGGATCTACGAGGGGCCGGTCGACGGCTATGGCGTATACGAAGGGCCGGTCGACGGTTACCTGGAGGGTCCCGTCGGCGGTTACGGCGGCTACTACGAGGGGCCGGTCGAGAGATACTACGACGGTCCGGTCTATCAGGGCGGCATGCGGCGGAGCGGCCCCGGTTATTGATCGGGCCGGTGTCGTGACGCCGGTTTCCGGAATATGGATGACGCTGACGGTCGATTGACTTCCTCGCTCGCCGGGCATAATCATCGCCTATTGGATGGCGCGCCGGTCCGGAAACGAACGGGCGCGTAAATGGGAATGTGACGGGGTGGACCCAATCAGGGCGCTCCAATCACGGCCGACCCCGCGACTGTAGAGTGGCGAGGCCTATCCAGCCGGTCTTGAAGCGATCGGCAAAGCCACTGGGTGGCGGCATGATGAACCGGGGTCTGGACGCCTCTATCTCTACGAATCGTCCGCCTTTCATGCTGCTTTCATCCGGGAAGGCGAGGATGGACCGTTGGTGCAATGCACCTGACGCCACGAGCCAGGAGACCTGCCTCCAATGAAGGGCATAGTGCCCGCCTAGGGGATGTTCCCCATTGCCAGCACGGAGGTTGTCATGGCTGCTAACGTTTCTTCTGTTTCCCTTTCCCTCAACGATCGTCTCTATGCCGGTCTCGTAGCGCTTCTGCTCGGCGGATTCCTGGTGTTCGGCGCAGGCCTCGCCAATTCGTCGGTCCTGCACGATACCGCGCACGACACTCGCCACTCCTACGGCTTCCCCTGCCACTAAGGGGGATGACATGATCGTCAAATATCTCCTGGCCGCCTTGGTGGCCGGGCTGTTCTCTGGCGCCCTGATGACGGTCGCCCAGGAGGCGCGCGTGATTCCGCTCATCCTTCATGCCGAGGAGTATGAAGGCGGCGGAGCCGAGACGGCACCGGCTGGAACGGGCACCGAGACCCATCTTCAGACAACGCAAGAGCATTCTGCCCTTGATTTGGGTGCCGCCCTATCAAAGGTCGGTTCCTATCTCTCGCCGGTGTCCGTCGCCTACGCTCATGGCGGCGCTGCGCATGACGAAGAGGAAGGCGGCATCATGTTCGGCATGAGCCGGTTTTCCGGCACGCTGCTTGCCAATCTGGTGGCGGGTGCGGGCTTTGGCCTGCTCCTCGCAGGCGTCAGCCTCGTGACGGGCAACCCGATCACGGTCGCTAACGGCGCTCTCTGGGGGGCTGCCGGCTGGCTTGCCGTGCACCTGCTGCCGGCCATCGGTCTGCCGCCGGAGCTTCCCGGCTTTCCGGCAGCCGACCTTGCCGAGCGGCAGGTCTGGTGGCTGGGGACGGTCGCCCTTTCGGCGGGCGGGCTCTACCTCCTGATTTTGAAGGACGGTTTGGGTGCCAAAGTCGCCGGCATGGCCCTGATTGCGGCGCCGCACGTCTATGGCGCGCCGCAGCCGACGGACCTCGCCAGCGACGTGCCTGCTGTCCTCGGCGCGGAGTTCGCCGTGGCGGCGCTCGCCACGACGTTGTTCTTCTGGATCGTGCTTGGCCTCTCGCTCGGCTTCGCCAACGAGAAGATCGCAAAGGCAGCCTGATGAAAACCGTATCGCCCGGAGCCGTCCTGGTTCTGGGCGGTGCGCGTTCCGGAAAATCCGCATTTGCAGAGAGGCTGGTCGCAGAGACGGGCCTTTCGAAGCACTACATCGCGACGGGCAGGGCCTGGGACGATGAGATGCGCGAGCGTATCGAGCAGCACAAGGCGCAGCGCGGCAGCCATGGGTGGGTCACCCACGAGGAACCGTTGGCACTGCCGGAATGTATCAACGACACCGCGCGCGACGACCGTGCCCTTCTTGTCGACTGCCTGACGCTGTGGGTGACGAACCTGATGCTCGAAGGGCATGACATGAACGCTGCATTCGACGATCTAGCCGCTGCGATCGTGACTGCGCCGGGCAAGCTTTTCTTCGTCTCGAACGAAGTCGGCCTCGGCATCGTGCCGGACAACAAGATGGCGCGCGAATTTCGCGACCACGCCGGGCGATTGCACCAACAGGTGGCGTCGGTCGCCACCGAAGTCTATTTTGTCGCGGCAGGCCTGCCGCTGAAAATGAAGGGTTGAGCCTATGCTCCAGCAAAAGATCCCCGCCACCGTCATCACCGGTTTCCTCGGCGCGGGCAAGACGACGATGATTCGCAACCTGCTGCAGAACGCCAATGGCAAGCGGATCGCGCTGATCATCAACGAGTTCGGTGATCTCGGCGTCGATGGCGACGTGCTGAAGGGGTGTGGTGCGGAGGCCTGCAGCGAGGATGACATCATCGAGCTGACCAACGGCTGCATCTGCTGCACGGTCGCCGACGATTTTATTCCGACCATGTCGAAGCTGCTCGAGCGCGAGAACCGCCCCGACCACATCGTCATCGAAACCTCGGGCCTGGCGCTGCCGCAGCCGCTCGTCGCCGCCTTCAACTGGCCGGAAATCAAGACTCAGGTGACGGTCGATGGCGTCGTCACCGTGGTGGACAGCGCCGCGGTTGCCGCCGGTCGCTTTGCCGATGACCATGACAAGGTCGATGCCTTGCGGATTGAAGACGAGAACCTCGATCACGAAAGCCCGCTGGAGGAGCTGTTCGAGGACCAGCTGACGGCCGCCGACCTGATCGTGCTCAACAAGACCGACCTGATCGACGCCGCAGGACTGAAGATGGTCCGCGAGGAAGTCGCCTCCCGCATTGCCCGCAAGCCGGCGATGATCGAAGCGAAGAACGGCGATGTCGCCGCTGCCGTCCTGCTCGGCCTTGGCATCGGCACGGAGGAGGACATTGCCAATCGCAAGTCGCACCATGAGTTGGAGCACGAGAACGGCGAGGAGCATGATCACGACCACGACGAGTTCGACAGCTTCGTCGTCGAGCTCGGCCCCGTCGCTGATCCGGCCGTCTTCATCGAGCGGCTGAAAGGGGTGATTACAGAGCACGACGTTCTGCGTCTGAAGGGCTTCGCCGATGTCCCCGGCAAGCCGATGCGCCTCTTGATCCAGGCTGTCGGAAGCCGCATTGACCAGTATTTCGAACGCGCCTGGCAGTCGGGCGAGACGCGCGGGACGCGCCTTGTCGTGATCGGTCTGCACGACATGGACGAGACTGCCGTTCGCGCGGCGATCGCCGCCGCGGCAGCCTGAAGGGCAGGGCGGTGCCGAGGCATTCGGCAAAAGGGAGGCCGGTTTGCATCTCCTTCTAGCACAAAAGGGCACGATCGCCGACGGCAAGGAGGCGATCGATCTCGGCCAGTCGCCGGGCGATATCCTGTTCCTCTCGGCGGCGGACACTGAACTCGCGTCGATTGCGGCGGCGCACCGTGGCCGCGATTCCTCGACGCGGTTGCGGCTTGCCAGCCTGGCATCGCTCACCCATCCCATGTCGGTCGATACTTATGTCGAGCGGACGGCTCGGCATGCGAAACTGATCGTCATCCGTGCGCTCGGCGGGGCGAGCTATTTCCGTTACGTGCTCGAAGCATTGCACGCGACCGCGGTGGCGAACGGCATCTCCGTGGTGGCGTTGCCCGGTGACGATCGGCCCGACGATGGGTTGGTGCCGTTCAACCGCATCGCCGAGGAGGACCGGCTGCGGCTGTGGGAATACCTGACGGAAGGCGGAGCCGAAAACGCCGCCCGCTTCCTATCCTATGCGGACGCGTTGGTGTTCGGTGGCGAAAAGCCGGCGCCCTCCGTGCCGCTGGAGAAGGCGGGTATCTGCTGGCCGGGCAGGGGAGTCATCGACGTTGACCAATGGCAAAAGCTTTCTGTCAACGGTGTCACCGAGGGAGGCGAAGCGCCGACCGTCGCCATCAGTTTCTACCGCGCCTACGTCCAGAGCGGTGAAACGCGGCCGATTGAGATGCTGATAGAAGCGCTTGCGGCCGAAGGCGTGCGGGCACTACCGATCTTCGTCTCCAGCCTGAAAGATCCAGCCTCGACCGAGACCGTGCGCGCCACCTTTGCGGCGGTTGCGCCTGATGTCGTGTTGAATGCCACCAGCTTCGCCGTTTCGGCGCCGGGCGCCAATCGCAAGCCGACCGTGCTGGACGAGACGGGCGCGCAGGTGCTGCAGGTGATCTTTTCCGGCTCGTCGCGCGATGCCTGGCAGGCCTCCGCCCAGGGGCTGATGGCGCGCGATCTCGGCATGAATGTCTCCCTGCCGGAGGTGGATGGCCGGGTGCTGGCGCGAGCCGTGTCCTTCAAGGCCGCCGCCCGCTGGGATGCCGATGTCGAAACGAACATCGTCAGCCTGGAGCCGGTCGAGGATCGCATCCGCTTCTCGGCACGGCTTGCCGCCAACTGGGCACGCCTGCGCCGGGCAAATACGGATGAGCGCCGCGTTGCGCTCATCATGGCAAACTACCCGAACCGCGACGGCCGGCTGGGCAATGGCGTCGGCCTCGACACGCCGGCCGGTACGCTGGAAATTCTGCGCGTCATGAAGGCGGACGGCTATGCCGTCGGTAGCCTGCCGGCCGATGGCGACGCACTGATGGCCCATCTGATGGCCGGACCGACCAATGCAGCAAGCGATGGTCGCGAAATCCGCGAGACGATTTCGCTGAATCAATACAGGTGCTTCTTCGAAAGTCTTCCGAGATCGATTCAGGAAGAGGTCGGCAGCCGCTGGGGTGCGCCGGAGGCCGATCCATTCGTCAAGGGCGATGTTTTTGCCCTGCCGCTTGCCCGTTTCGGCGAGACGCTCGTCGGCATCCAGCCAGCGCGCGGTTACAACATCGATCCCAAGGACACCTATCACTCGCCGGATCTCGTGCCACCGCACGGCTACTTCGCTTTCTATGCCTATCTACGCGAAGTTTTTGGCGCGCATGCCATCGTCCATGTGGGCAAGCATGGTAACCTCGAATGGCTGCCGGGCAAGGCGCTGGCGCTGTCGGAGACCTGCTATCCGGAGGCTGTCTTCGGGCCGGTGCCGCATCTCTATCCCTTCATCGTCAATGATCCGGGCGAGGGTACGCAGGCCAAGCGCCGCTCTGCTGCCGTCATCATCGATCACCTGACGCCTCCGCTCACGCGCGCCGAAACCTACGGGCCGTTGAAGGACCTGGAGGCGCTGGTCGACGAGTATTACGACGCCTCGGGCGGCGATCCCCGTCGCATCAAGCTTCTGAGCAAGCAGATCCTCGATCTCGTCCGTGACATCGGTCTCGACCAGGATGCGGGTATTGCGAAATCGGATGGAGAAGAGACGGCACTGCAGAAGCTCGACGCCTATCTCTGCGACCTGAAGGAAATGCAGATTCGCGACGGGTTGCATATCTTCGGCGTCTCGCCGTCGGGGCGGCTTCTGACCGACCTGACACTGGCGCTGGCGCGGGTGCCGCGGGGCTTAGGCGAGTGCGGTGACGCTAGTCTGCAGCGAGCGATTGCAGGAGACCTGCTTGAGTTTGGAGAAGGGCGTGCCACGTTCGACCCGCTGGACTGCGACCCCTCTGCCCCTTGGGGCTGTCCGAAACCTGATATCCTCGCGGCGCAATCCGAGACGCCGTGGCGGACGGCCGGCGACGCGGTCGAACGCATCGAGATGCTGGCGGCGAAGCTCGTCTCGGGAGACTTACCATGCCCGGCTGGCTGGACGGCCACCCGCGCTGTACTGGACCAGGTGAACGCATCAATCAAGCCGTCGATCGAGGCTTGCGGCAAGGCCGAAATGGCAGCACTGATGCGTGGGCTTTCCGGCCGTTTCGTGGAGCCTGGTCCGTCCGGTGCCCCGACGCGTGGACGGCCGGACGTGCTGCCGACAGGTCGGAATTTCTATTCGGTCGACAGCCGTGCCGTGCCGACGCCCGCCGCCTGGGAACTCGGCAAGAAATCGGCTGAACTGCTGGTGACGCGCTATGCCCAGGACCACGGCGAGTGGCCGACGTCCTTCGGCATCACCGCCTGGGGTACGTCCAACATGCGCACTGGCGGCGACGATATCGCCCAGGCGCTGGCGCTGATCGGTGCGAAACCGGTGTGGGACACGGTTTCCCGCCGCGTCACCGGCTACGAGATCATCCCGCCCGCCATGCTGCGCCGTCCACGTGTCGACGTTACGCTGCGGATCTCCGGCTTCTTCCGCGATGCGTTCCCCGAGCAGATCGCACTGTTCGACCGCGCGGTTCGCGCGATCGGAGCGCTCGACGAAGACGCAGAGGACAATCCGATCGCCGCCCGGATGCGTGCCGAGGCGGCGAGCCTGGCCGCCGACGGCATCGGTGAAGGAGAGGCGCTGGCGCAGGCCGGCTACCGCGTTTTCGGTGCCAGGCCGGGGAGCTACGGCGCCGGTCTGCAGACGATGATGGACGAGGGCCTGTGGAAGGATCGCGGCGATCTCGCCGAGGCCTGGCTTGCCTGGGGCGCGCATGCCTATGCGGGCGAAGGCGAGGACGTTTCCAGCCGCGACCGGCTGGAGGCGCGCATGAAGAGCCTTCAGGCGATCGTCCAGAACCAGGACAACCGCGAGCACGATCTGCTCGATAGCGACGAATACTACCAGTTCGAGGGCGGCATGGCCGCGGCGGTGGCGCATCTGACCGGCGCGCAGCCGACCGTCTATCACAACGACCATTCGCGTCCGGAAAAGCCGGTTGTGCGAACGCTGGAAGACGAGATTGGTCGGGTGGTGCGCGCCCGCGTCGTCAACCCCAAATGGATCGATGGGGTCATGCGGCACGGCTACAAAGGCGCGTTCGAGCTGGCGGTGACGGTCGATTTCATGTTCGCCTTCGCAGCGACCACCGGAGCGGTGAAGGATCACCATTTCGAGGCCGTCTATCAGGCCTACGTTTTGGACGAGCGCGTGCGCGACTTCATGCTCGACAAGAATCCGGCAGCGTTGAAGGAGATGTCCGACCGCCTGATCGAGGCCATTGACCGTCACCTCTGGTCGCCGCGCTCCAACTCTGCGAGATTTGAGCTCGAAACGATCGCGGACAGGAGGAGGGCATCATGAGCGAGCTTTCCGGACGTTGCCTGTGCAAATCGGTGCGCTTTCGCGTCTCCGGGCCGATTATCCGCGCCGGACATTGCCATTGCGAGTGCTGCCGGCGGGCGACATCTTCGCCGGTGACGAGCTTCTTCTGCGTTGCCCGGGAGAACGTTGTTTTTGAAGGCGAGACCCTGCGCCACTACGCCTCCTCGCCAGGGGTATCGCGCGGGTTCTGCGGCGCTTGCGGCTCGCCGATGAGTTACGAGACCGATGACCGGCCCGACGATATCGACCTGTATATTGGCTCGCTGGACGGCGCGTCGGGCGTAAAAATTGCCCACCATTGGTTCTGGAGCGAGCGGGTTCCGTGGCTCTCTTGTGACGACGACCTGCCAAAGCATGATTGAGGAGCATTCTATGAGCGAGACGGAAACCGAAACCGGCATGAGCGAGGCCGAACTCGCCCGCCACTCCGAGAAGATGGCGAAGAAGAAGCAGGCGCGTGAGAAGATCATGGCGACGAAGACGGACGAGAAGGGCCTGATCATCGTCCACACCGGCAAAGGCAAGGGCAAGTCGACGGCCGGCTTCGGCATGATCTTCCGCCATATCGCCCATGGAAAACCCTGCGCCGTCGTGCAGTTCATCAAGGGCGCGATGGTGACGGGCGAGCGCGAACTGATCGAGAAGCATTTCTCCGATCTCTGCCAGTTCCATACGCTCGGCGAAGGTTTTACCTGGGAGACGCAGGACCGGGCCCGCGACATCGCCACGGCGAAATCGGCCTGGGAGAAGGCGAAGGACCTGATCCGCGACGAGCGCAACTCGATGGTGTTGCTCGACGAGATCAACATCGCCCTGCGCTACGACTATATCGACCTGAACGAGGTCATCGAGTTTCTCACGACCGAGAAGCCGCATATGACCCATGTCGTCCTGACCGGACGAAACGCCAAGGACGAATTGATCGAGATCGCCGATCTCGTCACAGAGATGGAACTGATCAAGCACCCGTTCCGCTCGGGCATCAAGGCCCAAATCGGCGTCGAGTTCTGATGCCGCCCGGCTCTGGCTCGGTTGGCGTCACCAGCCGAGCCAGATTCGAAGCGGGTTCGTCGGGTCGGCCATCAGGCGCACTGCCAGGCCGAGACTGGTGACGATTAGTAGCGGCTTGATGATCTTCGCGCCGTTCTTCATGGCGAAGCGTGAGCCGGCCTGCGCGCCGAGCAACTGGCCAATACCCATGACGATGCCGACCTTCCACAGCACGACCCCATAGGCGAGGAAGAAGGCGAATGCGCCGACATTGGAGCCGAAGTTGAGCAGCTTGGTGTGGGCTGTCGCCTTCAATACGCCGAAGCCGGCGAGGGAAACGAAGGCGAGCATGAAGAAGGAGCCGGTGCCTGGACCGAACACACCGTCATAGAAGCCGATCATTGGGATAATGGTGAACGCGAACGCGGCTTCCGACAGGCGGCGATGCTTGTCGACGTCGCCGATATTCGGCTTGAGCGCGAAATAGAGGGCGATGCCGACCAGCAGGATCGGCAGGACCGCGCGCATCGTGTCAGCGGGGATGATTGTCGCAAGCGCCGCGCCGAAGGCGGCGCCAATCGCCGAAAGGCAGGCCAGCGGAAGTTGCCGCTTCAATTCGACATGGCCCGCACCCGCATAGGCGACAGTCGCCGAGCCGGAGCCGAAGAGTGCCTGCAGCTTGTTGGTTCCCAGCGTTTCCAGCGGCGGGATGCCGGCAATCAGCATCGCGGGAATGGTGATCATGCCGCCGCCACCAGCAATCGAATCGATGAAACCGGCAATGAAGGCGGCAAAGAACAGGAAAAGCAGAACGTGGAGTGCGAGATCGATCACGGGGCAATCCGGCGGTCAAGGTAATGTCCACCACCTTTGTCAGATGCCGTCGGCAATTGCAAAGGTGCAGTTTGTCTGGATCAGAAGGAGCCGAACAACGAGCCCAGCAGCAGGATCGCGACGAGCGCCAGGAGCGCACCACAGATGCTGACGATCGCGATGTCCCGATAGCTCTCCCGGTGGCCCGTGCCACACACGGCAAGGAGCGTGATGACCGCGCCGTTGTGCGGGAGCGTATCAAGGGTGCCCGACGAGATGACGGCGACGCGATGGAGGAGGGAGAGGTCGACACCGGCCTCGGCGGCACGCACGATGAAAGTCGAGCCGAGCGCATCGAGCGCAATTGTCAGCCCGCCCGATGCCGATCCGGTCAGCGCCGAAAGGATGTTGGTGGCGACGGCAAGCGAAACCGCGGGGCCGCCGCCGATGCCGAGCACCCATTCCCGCACCAGCGCGAAGGCCGGCATCGCCGCCATGACTGCGCCGAAGCCGACGAGGCTGGAGACGCTGATCGCCGGCAGTACGGAGGCGTTGACCCCGGCATCGATCGTGTCGCGCAGCCGCGGCAGTCTTCGAAGGTTGAGGGCAAGCGCCAGCACAATGCCGGCGGCAAGGGCGGTGATGACCGCCCATACGCCGGCCACGGCCGAAATTGACGTTGCGCCCCACCGATCCTCCCCAAGAAAGTCGGCATCGATTTTGGGCAGGATGACCAGCGAAAGGAGCATGTTACCTGCAATCACGGCAGCTAGTGGCGCGGCGGCAGCCAGGAATGACGGTTCTGACCCCGCGCCCTTGCCGCGATTGATCTCGGCCGGATCGAACTCCCGTGCTGCACTTGCGTGCTCGCGCAGCGTCGGGTCGTCAACGATACCCGCTGCAGACGGGGACCGCTTTTCGCCGAAGCCCTCGCTCCGGCTGCGCGCCGCTCCCTCCTGGCGGGCAAGCCACCAGAGGCCGAAACCGACCATAATCAGCGAGGCGATGATGCCAAGGCCGGGGGCAGCAAAAGGCGTGGTGCCGAAAACGGGCATCGGGATCGCGTTCTGGATCGACGGGGTGCCCGGCATGGCCGACATCGTGAATGTCGAGGTGCCAAGCACGATCGCCGCCGGCATCAGGCGACGCGGGATGCCGGCTTGCCTAAACAGGTCCTCGGCCATCGGGGCGATGACGAAGAAGGCGACGAAGAGGCTGACTCCACCATAGGTAACGAGCGCCCCGGCCAGCACGACGGCGGCAATCGCGTGCTGCTTGCCGAGCTTTTCCATCAGGACCCGCGAAATGACGCTGATCGAACCTGTCTCCTCCATCAGCTTGCCGAATAATGCGCCAAGTAGGAAGAGCGGGAAGTACTGGGCGAAGAAGCCCGCAGCATTCGGCATGAAGACCTGCGTCCAGCTTGCAAGCAGCGGTTGTCGTGAGAAGCCGGCGGCAACGAGCGCGGCAAGCGGGGCGAGCAGCAGGATGCTCCAGCCCCGGTAGGCAAGTGCGATCAGGAGCGCCAGGCCGACGACGATGCCGAGAAGTCCCACATCAGTTCCCCTCTATCAATTCGTCGAGGTCAAAGGAGGGGCGCTCGCCGATGTCGTCGGCATGCGCGTCGAGAAAGGTCTGCGCCGCCTCGCGGCCCTTGTCCCGCAACATGAGGAGGAACGGCCATTCGGCATTCATCTTGGAGGAGGCGCCGAGCTCCAGCATCACGTCGCTGGCGATGCGGTGCAGGCGCATTGACGCCCAGCGCGCGCCATCCGCATTGCCGGGATCGGCCACCTTGCGCATGATTGCCGCCATGCGCAGTTCCTTCAGGAGCACGGCGTTGAAGGACACCTCGTTGATGCGGCTCTGGATATCCCGCGCGGTCTTTGGCGTGCCGGGACGCTCGATTGGGTTGATCTGTACGAGAATCGTGTCTTCCGCCGCGCAATCCTCGATCAGCGGCGTCAGGGTGGGGTTACCGGAATAACCGCCGTCCCAGTAAGGTTCCCCGTCGATTTCTACGGCGTGGTAGAGCGTCGGCAGACACGCCGAGGCGAGCAGGACCTGCGGTGTGAGCTCGGCGTTGCTGAAGACCCGCCCCCTTCCGGTGTGGACATTTGTGGCCGTGACGAACAGGCGGACGGGCGAGGCGAAGAGGCGGTCGAAATCGACGCATTTCTCCAGGATCTCGGTGAGAGGGTTCTTGCCGGCGGGGTTCATCGCGTAGGGCGAGACCACACGGGCCATCATCTCCATGACAACGTAGGCCGGAGACAAGTCGAGTGTCCACCGACCAAGCAGGATGTCGAGCAGTGTGCGCTGGAACGGGCTGTAGCGCGCCGCATCGGAGACGAGCCGCCAGAAGCGCTCGAGGGATTCGCGCGCGCCCTCCGGTCCGTCATGCTCATAGCCGTCCGCAAGGACTGCGGCATTCATGGCGCCGGCAGACGTGCCGGATATCGCTTCCAGCTTCAGCCAGTCTTCTTCCAGGAGCCGATCGAGAACACCCCAGGTGAATGCACCGTGGGCGCCGCCGCCTTGCAGCGCAAGATCTATGGACCGGGCATTGCGCTGTATAGGCTTCGGCAACTTGCTCAAGGCAAACTCCGTACGAACCGGTGTCTACTGCACTGCAACAAAGCTCTCGCAACATGCATAGCCGATCCGGAGCCTCTCGTCATCCCCGATGAAAATGACGCCATTGCTCCATCCGACGCCGCAATCCGGTTTGACCGTGAAATGGCGCTCCGGTAAACAGGTCGGACATGCGACGGTGTCCCTGACGGGACCGGAGAGGTGCCCGATGCGGCCGACCCAGGAAGGGGCCACAGTCGGGGCTGTCGAGAGGGGAATGCCCGCACTCTCGCATGTCCAGGATGTGAGGACAGGCAGATGAGGCATTCGGCGCAAGCCACTAAGGGCGGAGAACCATCGTTCGTGCTCGGCTTGGGTTGCGAGCGGGGGGCACCGACGGCCGAGGTTCTCGCGCTTGCCGAGACGGCTCTCGCCTCCGCCGGCCTAAATCCAGCTTCGCTCGTCATGGTCGCCTCGCTCGATACGCGAGCAGACGAGCCGGGGATGAGGGCCGTTGCGCGTCATTTCGCCGTTCCTTTTCGTGTATTTTCTCCGGCAACGCTGGAAGCGGAAACGTGGCGGCTGGCCAATCCGTCCGAGGTCGTCTTTCGCCATACCGGCTGCCATGGCGTTGCCGAAGCAGCGGCGCTTGCAGCGGTCGGATCCACTGGGAAGCTCGTGGTTGCCAAAATGAAATCGGCCCATGCGACGGCCGCGATTGCAGAATCCTTTCAGCCGGTTGCGGTTATTTCTTCACACGTTGAGTCGGTCGCTTCAGGCGTTGAATCATCCACCACAGCAAGGGCCGTGTGATGGACGCTTTGTTTTCGTCCCTTCCAGAGTTGGAACCAGGCAATGTTTGGCTTGTTGGCGCCGGACCGGGAGACCCCGGGCTCTTGACGCTGCTTGCCGTGCAGGCGCTTCGGCAGGCTGACGTCATCGTCCACGACGCGCTCGTCAACGGCGAGTGCCTGAAGCTGGCGAAAGCAGGTGCCGCGCTGGAGTTTGCCGGCAAGCGAGGCGGCAAGCCGTCGTCGAAGCAGCGCGATATTTCGCTGCGGCTCGTGGAACTTGCCCGCGCCGGCAAGCGCGTCTTGCGGCTGAAGGGGGGCGATCCATTCGTCTTCGGTCGCGGCGGCGAGGAGGCCCTCACGCTGATCGAGCACAAAATTCCCTTTCGTGTCGTGCCGGGAATCACTGCCGGTATCGGCGGGCTCGCCTATGCCGGCATTCCCGTTACCCATCGCGAGGTCAATCACGCCGTTACCTTCCTGACGGGACACGATTCGTCGGGGGTGGTTCCCGATCGGATCAACTGGAAGGGGATTGCGAGCGGCTCTCCGGTCATCGTCATGTACATGGCGATGAAGCACATCGGCCAGATTGCCGCAAACCTGATCGCCGCCGGACGATCGCCGGACGAGCCGGTTGCTTTCGTTTGCAATGCGGCGACAGAGGAGCAGGCGGTGCTGGAAACCACGTTGTCGCGTGCGGAGGCGGATGCGACCGGGGCCGGTCTGGAACCGCCGGCAATCGTCGTCGTCGGCGATGTCGTGCGTCTTCGCGGATCGCTCGACTGGCTCGGGGCGCTGCGTGAGGGCAAGTCGCTGGCTCCCGACCCGTTCGGGACGCGTAGCCTGAAGGATCCTGCATGAGCGGGCTCATGATCGCGGCTCCGGCCTCTGGATCCGGCAAGACGACTGTGACCCTCGGCTTGCTACGCGCGCTGGCCGATCAGGGCATGGCAATCGCACCGGGAAAGGCCGGTCCAGACTATATCGATCCGGCTTTCCATGCCGCCGCCAGCCGCACGGATTGCCTCAACTACGATCCCTGGGCGATGCGTCCGGAGTTGCTCGCCAGCAATGCGGCCATGCAAAGGGGTGGCGACAGACTGCTTCTCATCGAAGCCATGATGGGGCTTTTCGACGGCGCGGCGGACGGCAGCGGCACGCCTGCAGACCTTGCGGTCATGCTCGGCCTTCCAGTCGTTCTGGTCGCCGATTGCAGCAAGCTGTCCCATTCAATCGCCGCGCTGGTGCGCGGCTATGTCGACTTCCGCCCCGACCTGACTGTCTGCGGTGTCATCCTCAACAAGGTCGGGAGCGCCCGCCACGAGGCAATGCTGCGCGATGCGTTGGAGCGAGCCGACGTTCCGGTGTTCGGGGCGATCGCCAGGGACCCGGCGCTTTCTCTTCCCGAGCGACATCTGGGGCTGGTGCAGGCGGGCGAGCATGTTGCACTGGAGGACTTCATCGGCCGTGCGGCGGACGTCGTGCTCCGGTGCGTTGCGCTCGACCGGCTCACAGGCCTCGACACCGGACGAAGGGCGCCGCCGTCGACGAACGTCCCGCGGTTGCCGCCGTTTGGGCAGCATATGGCGATTGCCCGCGACAATGCCTTTGCCTTCATCTATCCGCATCTTCTCGCGGGCTGGAGAGAGCAGGGGGCCCAGCTCTCATTCTTTTCACCGCTCGGCGACGAGGCGCCGGCCGAGGATTGCGATGCAGTGTTCCTTCCGGGCGGTTATCCGGAGCTTTACGGCGGCACTCTTGCCAATGCGACGAAGTTCCGGGAAGGCATGCGTGCCGCCGCCCGCCGCGGTGCCCGAATCTATGGCGAATGCGGGGGCTACATGACCTTGGGCGAGGGACTGGTTTCGGCGGATGGAGAGCAGCATGCGATGCTCGGCCTCCTGCCTCTTGTGACGAGTTTTGCCGAACGGCGGAGACAACTCGGATATCGGCGTGTAGAACCGCTCGTTGGCTCAGGTTTTTCACAGCCGATGACCGTGCACGAATTTCACTACTCGACCGTCGCCCATGAAGGTGAAGCCGACAGGCTGTTTTCCGTCACCGATGCAACAGGCCAAGATCTCGGCATGGCCGGCCTCCGGCGCGGTAATGTTTCGGGCTCGTACATGCATGTTATCGACATTGCGGGGACGCCATGAGCGAAGCGCCAATCCAGCATGGGGGCGGCATTTCGGCCGCCGCAGCGCGCCATGGCGGTCGCCCGGAGGACTGGCTGGACCTCTCGACCGGCATCAATCCGTGCCCGGTCGATTTGCCGCCGGTCGATGCTGCGGCATGGCACCGACTTCCGGACCAGAACCGGCTTCGCGACGCACGCCTGGCCGCTGCCGCCCATTACGGCAGCGACAATTGCCTGCCGCTGCCGGTGCCGGGTACGCAGTCCGTGATCCAGTTGCTGCCTCGGCTTGTGCCGCCGGGGCGCCGCGCGGCGGTGGTTTCTCCGACATATGGCGAGTATGGTCGCGTGCTACGAACAGCGGGACTTTTGGTCGATACGATCAGCGGTCTGGAAGAGGTCCGCGACGAACATGGGCTGGTCGTTGTCGTCAATCCCAACAATCCCGACGGCCGCCAATATCGACGGGAAGACCTCCTGCAACTGTGGCGGAAGGTATCTGAGACTGGCGGGACGCTGGTCGTGGATGAAGCCTTCGCAGACATGGACCCGTCGGCCACGCTTGTGCCGTACGCCGGCACGAGTAAGGGGCTAGTCGTATTCCGCTCCTTCGGAAAATTCTTCGGCCTTGCCGGCCTGCGTCTGGGCTTCATGTTGGGGCAGGAAACCCTTCAGGCGAATTTTGCAGAATGCCTCGGACCGTGGGCCGTATCCGGACCGGCTTTGACGATCGCGACTGGTCTGATGGCTGGCGATTGCGAACCGATTCGCCAGACGATTCTCGAGCGCAAGACCGGGCTCGACGTTGTGCTGGAAGGCGCAGGGCTTCGGATCGCCGGTGGAACCGCACTGTTCTCCCTCGTCGACCATCCGCGTGCGGCGGAACTGCATGAATGGCTCTGTATCCAGCATGTCCTGGTGCGTGCTTTCGACTATGATCGACGTTGGCTGCGCTTTGGTCTTGCGCCGGACGCTGCTGCCGATTTACGCCTCGCAGCGGCCCTTGCCAGTTTTTGCTCCTGAACCATGACCGTCACGCTTCTCGTCCTTGCTGTCGCCCTCGTTCTGGATCGCATTGTCGGTGATCCACCGAAGCTCTGGAGTCGCGTGCCGCATCCGGTTGTCGTGTTCGGGTGGGCCATTTCTGCGCTCGATCATTTTCTTAACCACAAGCGCATGCAGGCCGAGACGCGGAAATTTAACGGCGCCGTCGTGATCGGCGTGTTGCTCGCTGCCTGTCTGTTCGTAGGCTACGTTGTTCACGATCTGCTGATGACGCTCGGCTGGATTGGGTTGATTGCGGAGGCTGTCATTGTTGCGTTCTTTCTCGCCCAGAAGAGCCTTGCCGATCATGTCGGTGCGGTTGCAACCGGTTTGAGGCGCGGCGGCCTCGAAGGGGGACGCCAGGCGGTTTCCATGATCGTCGGCCGCGACCCGGCGACGCTGGACGAGCCTGCGGTATGCCGTGCTGCGATCGAGAGCCTTGCGGAAAACTTCTCCGATGGCGTGGTAGCGCCGGCCCTCTGGTATGCGCTGCTCGGGCTGCCGGGTCTGCTTGCCTACAAGATGCTCAACACGGCGGATTCGATGATCGGCCACAAGAACGCAAAGTACCTGGAGTTCGGCTGGGCATCGGCCCGGCTGGACGACGTCGCCAACTGGCCGGCTGCACGCCTTTCCATCTTCCTGTTGGCGGCCAGCGCGTGGGTCGTCCAGGGTGCGCGTTCTGCGCGTGCTACGATCGACGTCGCTCTGTGCGACAGCGGCCTGCATCGTTCGCCCAATTCCGGGTGGCCGGAAGCGGCAATGGCGGGTGCGCTGGGTATCGGTCTGGCCGGGCCTCGAATCTATGATGGCGTACGAGTCGAGGAGCCGATGATCAACGCCGCCGGCCGCGCGGTCGCGACGACTGCCGATGTTGATCAGGCCTTGAAAATATTCAATCGTGCCTGCGACACGCTGGTTCTGGCGGCCGTCGTCGGTGCGATTGCCCTATAGCAGCCGAGGCTACCGGCCGGTTCAATCGATGCCGGCGAACTGCTGCAGGCGCTCGATGTCGGGTACGGTCACGTGTCGGTTGTTCTCGATGCGGATGACCCCTTCCTTGCGCAGCTTGGTGAACTGGCGGCTGACGGTCTCGATCGTCAAGCCAAGGAAGTCGGCAATGTCAGCCCGCGAGAGCGGCAGGTCGAAGGCAGTGCCTTCGACGGTTTCCGGATCGTAGTGCGTCGCGATCAGATGGAGGAAGCTTGCCACCTTTTCCTGCGCATTCTTGCGGCCGAGCGTCAACATCCAGTCGCGTGCGTCGTCAAGTTCCTTCAGCGTCTGCTGATGCAACTTGTGCTCCAAATCCGGCGAACGGCTGACGAGCCGTTCCAGCATCTGGCGCGGGAAGGTGCAGATTTCCGTCTCCGTTGCCGTTTCGGCGCTGTGCGGGCTTTCGGCCGCGTAGGGACGGCCGAGAAAGTCGGGCGCGAACTGCAAGCCGACGATCTGCTGGCGACCATCCGGCATCATGCGCGTCAGTTTAATAACGCCGCGCATGATGTTGGCGCAGCTGCAAATCTCTTCGCCTTGCCCGACCACTTCAGTACCGGCATCGAGGCGCTTGCGTGTCGCGTGTTTGCTCAGTTCGCTAAGCTGCTCGGCAGACAGCGCCCCACAGACTCCGCCGTGACGTGCTTCGCAGGAACGGCACACGACCGGGGTATCTGAGTTGTGTATATCACTGCGCTGCATGTCCATTGGTGCCGCCTCTCTTCGATTTGACGCCTGTCACCTCTGAACGAGATTGGAGGCACTTACAATGCGACATGGTTGCCGCATGTCATTTAGCGGCAATTTATCGCGACTGCCGGTTGATGAATCTGTTGGGAAACTAGAGAATTTAACTTGGTAAATGTCAAATCCCGATATTGTGGGTCGGTGCATTTCAACGCGAGATTGTCGATGTGAGAGGTTTTGCTCTGGAGGGATGCAGGTGGTGCTGCTAGATACTTGTAATTATAGAATATGACGCTTTCGCAACACCGTGTTGCCAAAATGCAGCAGCTTTGGATCTGCCCATTGGCATTTCCGCCGCATTTACTTATAGGATCGCCCGACCATAGATTTCATGAGGTACTGGCGTGACAGCTACATTTGACAAGGTTGCCGACATCATCGCGGAAACCAGCGAGATCGATCGTGAAACGATCAAGCCCGAGAGCCACACGATTGACGATCTCGGCATCGACAGCCTCGACTTCCTCGACATCGTTTTTGCGATCGACAAGGAATTCGGCATCAAGATTCCGCTGGAGCAGTGGACGCAGGACGTCAACGAAGGCAAGGTCGCGACAGAGGAGTACTTCGTTTTGAAGAACCTCTGCTCGAAGATCGATGACTTGCGCGCCGCCAAGGCCTAAAATCCGAGACGCGCTGTCAGCAGTGTCTTGCGCGCTGCTCTATTTGGTAATCGGACTTTTGGCCTGCCTATTCTGGCGGGCCTTTCTATTCCGGGGGTGCCCGGAGGCATGGGTTCTCGATGCTGCTTGAATACTTCCAGATGATCGATCGCGTCGAATCGGTGGACGCCGACCGAAAGACGCTCAGGGCGCGATCCGTGGTGCCTTCGAAAAGCCCTGTCTTCGAAGGGCATTTCCCCGGCATGCCGCTTGTTCCGGGCGTCCTGCTGATCGAAACGATGGCGCAGGCCTCGGGATTTCTCGTGCTGGCCGCGACCAATTTCGCAGCCATGCCCTTTCTCATGTCGGTCGACGGCGCAAAGATGCGCACCTTTATCGCTCCCGATGCCATCCTGGATATCGAGGCTGTTCTAGAACATGATGGTTCCGGTTTTGCCGTAACGAAGGCGAGGATCACATCGGAGGGCAAGAAGGTTTGCGACGCGCAGCTGAAGCTGCGCACCATGCCGTTCAACGAAGTGCCGCTGGCTGATATCGTGCGCAAGCGGGCTGAGGAGCTCGGGCTGTTCAATGCTCTTGCCGCCAGCGGCGAAAGGAACTGATGCATGACGAAGGCTCCATACGACGTCGTCATTACCGGCATCGGCATCGTCACCTGCCAGGGTGTCGGCGTTGAGCCGCATATCGCCCACCTCAAGGCGGCGAGCGCTCCGGACCTTAAGATCGATGCGGAGCGCTTTTCTCCCTATCCGGTGCACCCCATGCCGGAGATCGACTGGTCGCAGCAGATCGCCAAGCGTGGCGACCAGCGGCAGATGGAGAACTGGCAGCGTCTGGGCGTATTTTCTGCAGGTCTTGCGCTCGATGATGCCGGCCTGAAGGACAATGTCGAGGCTTGCGGCACGATGGACATGATCGTGTCCTGCGGAGGCGGCGAGCGCGACATCAATGTCGATTCGCTGATCGTAGACGAGGGCTTGAAGCGCAACGATCGCGAGCAACTCCTGAACGAGAAGCTGACCACCGAACTGCGCCCCACGTTGTTCCTCGCCCAGCTCTCCAACCTCATGGCCGGCAATATCTCGATCGTCCACAAGGTCACGGGATCGTCTCGGACCTTCATGGGCGAGGAGGCGGCCGGCATCAGCGCAATAGAAACTGCCTTCGCCCGCATCCAGGCCGGGCAGTCGACACATACGCTGGTCGGCGGTGCATTCGTCGCCGAGCGTGCGGATGTCATCCTGCTCTATGAAGCGATTGGCGCTCACGCCACCGGTGCCTGGACGCCGCTCTGGTCGCGCGACGTGAATGCCGGCGGTGGGATCGTTATCGGTTCGGTGGGGGCGTTTCTGGTGCTGGAATCGCGTGCGCATGCCGAGGCACGGGGCGCACGCATCTATGCGACGATCAAGACGATCGGCGGCGATCGCGGACGACGCGAAGACGGGCGACTTGAGCGCCGGCTGGAAATGCTTGTAGCCGGCCTCGAGCCAAGTGCAGGGTCGACAGTCATCTTTTCCGGAGCTTCGGGCCTGCATGGGGTAACAGACCGCGAGAAGGCCTGGCTCGAATCGCGATTCGCAAACGTCCCGGTGCGGGGGTATAGCGGCGTGACCGGCCACGCACTGGAAACGCAGTTTCCGCTAGGACTGGCACTTGCCGCGCTTGCGCTTTCGAGCGAGGCCAACGTTCCGGCGTTCGACCCGACGGAAAAGCAGATGAGCGGACCTGCCGAGACAGCGATCGTCACGACGATCGGCCATGGGCGCGGCGAGGGCGTGGCCATCCTGAAGGCAGAGAAGTGAGGACGGGCGCATGAGTAAAGCAGCCTACAGGGATCATCTTGGACGTCCGATCGTCGCCGTTACCGGCATGGGCGTCATCACATCGCTCGGCCAGGGACTGAAGGACAACTGGGCAGCCCTTTCAGGCGGTGTATCCGGTATCCACGGCATCACGCGCTTTCCGGTCGATGGCCTGAATACGCGAATCGCTGGCACCGTCGATTTCGTTGAGTTGCCGGCGGAAAACCCGGTGGAGCGATCCTATTTCTATGCCCGCGAGACGACCGAGGAAGCCTTGGCGCAGGCCGGCCTCTCCGGTGATTTCGGCGGGCCGCTGTTCCTGGCTGCCCCGCCGATCGAGCCGGAATGGAGCCAGCGCTTTGCGCTGGCAGAACGCGCCCCGCCGACGCAACAGCCGGGCGATGCCTACGACCGGTTCATGGCGGTCCTGCGTGAAAAACCCGATCCGGCGCTGTACGAGACCTGGCTCTTCGGTGCGATCTCCGAACGGCTTGCAGATCGCTTCGGCACGCGCGGCTTGCCCGTGACGCTCTCGACGGCCTGTGCTTCGGGTGCCACAGCAATCCAACTCGGCGTAGAGGCTATTCGGCAGGGGCGCACCGAACGCGCATTGACGGTCGGTACGGATGGGTCGGTGACTGCCGAGGCGCTCATTCGTTTTGCTTTGCTTTCCGCACTTTCCACCCAGAACGATCCGCCGCAGAAGGCATCGAAGCCCTTCACCAAGGATCGTGACGGTTTCGTGATCGCTGAGGGGGCTGCCACACTAGTGCTCGAGTCACTGGAATCGGCGATCGCTCGTGGTGCCCGCGTTCTCGGCATCATGAAGGGTTGTGGCGAGAAGGCCGACCACTTCCACCGCACGCGCTCGTCACCGGATGGCGGCCCGGCGATCGCGACGATCCGGGCGGCTCTCGAAGACGCGGGCGTCGCCGAAGACGGGATCGGCTACATCAACGCGCACGGTACCTCGACGCCGGAAAACGACAAGATGGAATATCTGTCCATGTCGACGGTGTTCGGGGAGGGTCTGTCGAAGATTCCGGTGTCATCCAACAAGTCGATGATCGGCCACACCCTGACGGCAGCTGGCGCGATCGAAGCGGTGTTCTCGATCCAGACCATGCTGTCAGGTACGTTGCCGCCGACGATCAACTACCAGAACCCCGATCCGGGCATCGTGCTCGACGTCGTGCCGAATGTGAAGCGCGACAAGCAGGTTACGGCCGTGCTTTCAAACTCCTTCGGCTTCGGCGGACAAAATGCCAGCCTGGTGATGACGGCCGAGCCGACCTAACGGTACCGGTGGAGTGTCGCACGCGTGCTAAGAGTGCGGTTCCTCTTTTGGGAGGAGCCGCCGAATTCTCGGGTCTCCACGAGCGAAAAAGATATTCCGATTTTGCGGACCATGCGTTAGAGCATCGGACCAAATGCAGCGCATCGTCGAAAATGGACGATGCGCTGGTTCAGCTTTTTCGAGGCAAGGGCTCTTTGCCGCCTCAAGAACACATGCCGCCGCTGCGGCAAAGGACAAGAATATGCGCGCACTCCAGCTTCTCGACGATCGCAAGCTCGAACTGACGGACATCCCAGAGCCGCCGGCACCGGGGCCGGGGGAGGTGACGCTTCGCGTCAAGGCGGTCGCTCTCAACCATATCGACGTTTGGGGCTGGCGCGGCATGGCGTTCGCCAAGCGCAAGATGCCGCTGGTCATCGGAGCGGAAGCTGCCGGCGTCGTCGACCAGATTGGTCCGGGCGTCGCCAACGTTCTGCCGGGACAGCTCGTATCGGTCTACGGCGCGCGCACCTGCGGTCTGTGCAAGCCCTGCCGCGAGGGGCGCGACAATCTCTGCGAACACGTCGGCGGCGTCCATGGCTTCCACCTGGACGGCTTCGCCCAGGAGAAGATCAACATTCCTGCCCGTCAGCTGGTGCCCGCTCCTCCGGGCGTGGATGCCGTGGGCGCAGCGCTCGCGCCCGTCACCTTCGGGACCGTCGAGCATATGCTGTTCGACAACGCCAAGCTCGAATCGGGCGAAACGATCCTCGTCCACGCCGGCGGCTCCGGCATCGGTACGGCAGCGATCCAGCTTGCGAAGAAGATCGGCTGCACCGTGATCACCACCGTCGGCTCGAACGACAAGATCGAGAAGGCGAAGGCGCTGGGTGCCGATCATGTCATCAACTACCGCGAGGACCGCTTCGAGGGCGTCGTGCGCAAGCTGACGAAGAAGAAGGGTGTCGACGTCGTTTTCGAACATGTCGGCAAGGACACCTGGGCGGGTTCGATGCTGTGCCTGAAGCGTGGTGGGCGTCTCGTCACCTGCGGTTCGACCTCGGGCGTATCTACAGACATGAACCTGATGATGCTGTTCCAGCAGCAGCTGAAGCTGCTCGGTTCATTCGGCTGCCGGATGGAGAACATGGCAAACGCGATGCAGAAGATGGCCCGCGGTATCGTTCATCCGGTCATCGACACCGAAGTCACGTTCGATGGGATTGAGACGGCGCTGGAGCGCATGGAATCGCGCCAGATCTTCGGCAAGATCGTGCTGCGTCTGGACTGAGCCCGTGCGCAAGGTCATTACCCGCATCGTGCTGGCGCTGCGCAATTTCGAGCAGTGGCTCGTCGCCCAAGTCGTCTTCGGCCTCCTGAGCCTCATGAAGCTGTTTCCGGCTGATGGCGCGATGAATTTTGCCGATCGCGTTGTACGCTGGATCGGGCCGAAGACACGCCGCCACGTGCTTATGATGACGAACCTGCGCAATGCGTTTCCGGAGAAGTCCGAAGCCGAGCTCAATGAAATCGCGCTGGATAGCTGGGGGAACATGGGCCGTATGGCCGCCGAGTACGTTTTCCTCGACCGGCTCTTCGATTTCGACCCCTACAATCTGGAGGTCGGTCGCGTCGAGGTGTCGGGCATCCCGCTCTTCGTGGACCTGCGCTACAACCCTCGCCCCTTCATCGTCTTTACCGGCCATACCGGCAATTTCGAAATGCTGCCGGTCGCAAGCGCTGCCTTTGGGCTGGACGTAACGGTTCTGTTCCGGCCACCAAACAATCCCTACGTCGCCGACAAGGTGTTCGAGTTCCGGCGCGCGCGCATGGGCAACCTCGTCCCGTCGCATGCGGGCTCTTCCTTCACGCTGGCACGCAAACTCGACAGCGGCGATCCGGTGGGGGTACTCGTCGACCAGAAATACAAGAAGGGGGTGCCGACGACCTTCTTCGGTCGCCCGGCGCATACAAATCCGCTACTTCCGAAACTCGTACGCCAGTTCAATTGCGAAGTTTATCCCGCCCGCTGCATCCGCATGCCGGGGAACCGCTTCCGCCTGGAACTGGAGCCGGCCATGGAAATCCCACGGCGCCCGGATGGTGCGGTCGATGTTGAGGCTACTGCGCAGAAGCTCAATGACAAGGTGGAAGAGTGGGTGCGCGAGTATCCAGGCCAGTGGCTGTGGTATCACGACCGCTGGGAGATCAAGGGCGAACTGAAGTACAAGTAGGTGTAACGGGGGATTTTCCCCCGTTGACGATCAAACGTGGCGCAGCCGGCCGAGCAGGTGTTCGCGTTCGAAGGCGATGTGCCGACGGATCGTTTCGAAAAATCCGCGCAGCATATAGCCGGCAGCCTCGGCATTGACGTCAGGCGCGCCGCTGCCGAGTTTCAAGAGCGTGTCCACCAGTTCTTCGGCGAAGCACTCGTCCTCGCAATGTTCGAACTTCAACCGGTTCAATGTAGCGTCAAGTGTGGCGCCGCGCCCAAGCTGGGCTGCGAGATGCGGAAAGATCACCTGCTCCTCATAGCGGTGCAGGTTGTGAATCAGTGGTCCCAGAACCTTTGCCGCGTAGATGCATTTCTGCCGGTTCACGCTCGCCGGCAGGCTGTCGGCGATTTCCTCGAGCGCATCGCACAGGAGCAGTTGTTCCCGGTGCGCGCCTGCCAGCCAGTCGAGCGAAACGGTGTTGCGCGGCATGGCGGAGAGAAGGCTGTTTACCCTGTCATGTTCCTGTTGTGCCAGCGTCATGGCGTCCGATCCCCTCCAAAAAGTAACCGGATTGATTTTTGCCCGTGAAAACCCTACCCGGCCTTGATCTGTATCAAGGCTGCCTCCTCAGGTATCTGCCAGCAGTGCCATGATGCCGTGGAAGGATTCGGGTGAAGCCTCCGCGGGCGCAACGACGTTGAGTTGGGGATGCCAACGATGAAATATGGTTTAGAGACCGGGCTTCTGGCCGTGGGCGCGTTTCTTGCGCTCCTCGGCGCGGCCTTTGCACATGACAATTTGTTCCAGGCCCATATGTGGGTGCTGTTCGTGGTACTGCTGGGTGGCACGATCATCATGGTGCGGCGCATTTCCTTCGCGCCTTACCATGTGACGGGCGGTCAGTATGGTTCGGGGAAGGGCGAGGCCAATCCCTACTTCGACGAAGTGGTCAAGTACGGCGTCATCGCCACCGTCTTCTGGGGCGTCGTCGGCTTCCTGGTCGGCGTCCTCATTGCCGCACAGCTTGCTTTCCCGGATCTTAACCTGGAGCCCTGGCTCAATTTTGGTCGCCTGCGTCCGCTGCACACTTCGGCGGTCATCTTTGCATTCGGCGGCAACGCCCTGATCGCGACGTCGTTCTACGTCGTCCAGCGCACGTCTCGCGCACGCCTGTTCGGCGGCAATCTCGGCTGGTTCGTGTTCTGGGGCTACCAGCTCTTCATCGTCATGGCCGCGACCGGCTATCTCCTGGGGATCACCCAGAGCCGCGAATATGCCGAGCCGGAGTGGTATGTCGATCTCTGGCTGACCATCGTCTGGGTCGCCTATCTGATCGTCTTCCTCGGCACGGTCATCAAGCGCAAGGAGCCGCATATCTATGTGGCGAACTGGTTCTATCTCTCCTTCATCATCACCGTCGCGATGTTGCACATCATCAACAATCTGGCGATACCGGTGTCGTTCCTCGGCGTGAAGAGCTATTCCGCCTTCGCAGGCGTGCAGGACGCGGTAACGCAGTGGTGGTATGGCCACAATGCCGTCGCCTTCTTCCTGACGATCCCCTTCCTGGCGATGATGTACTATTTCGTGCCGAAGCAGGCAGAGCGTCCGGTCTATTCCTATCGGCTGTCCATCGTGCACTTCTGGTCGATCATCTTCCTCTACATCTGGGCCGGCCCGCACCACCTGCACTACACTGCCGTACCCGACTGGGCGCAGACGCTCGGCATGGTGTTCTCGATCATTCTGTGGATGCCCTCCTGGGGCGGCATGATCAACGGCCTGATGACGCTTTCGGGCGCATGGGACAAGGTGCGCACGGATCCGATCATCCGCATGATGGTCGCCGCCATCGCTTTCTATGGTATGGCGACGTTCGAGGGCCCGATGCTCTCGATCAAGGCCGTCAACTCGCTGTCGCACTATACGGATTGGACCATCGGCCACGTCCATGCAGGCGCACTCGGCTGGAACGGCATGATCTCGTTCGCGGCTGTCTATTATCTTGCGCCGAAGCTGTGGAACCGCGAGCGGCTCTACTCGGTCAACATGGTCAGCTGGCACTTCTGGCTCGCCACGCTCGGCATCGTGCTTTACGCCGCCGCCATGTGGGTCGCCGGTATCCAGCAAGGCCTGATGTGGCGCGAATATAACGACCAGGGCTTCCTCGTCTATTCGTTCGCGGAAACCGTGCTCGCAATGTTCCCCTACTACGTCATCCGTACTCTTGGCGGCGTGCTCTACCTCGCCGGTGGCTTGGTGATGGCATGGAACGTCTACCAGACCATTCGCGGGCGTCTGCGCAACGAAGCCCCCATGGGCATCCGGCCGGCTGCGGCCTTGCAACCTGCCGAATAAGGAGCGCGTGATCTATGTCCATACTAAACCACCACTCCAAACTGGAGAGAAACGCAACGCTGCTGCTGGTCGCATCGCTCGCCGTGGTCACGGTCGGCGGCATCGTTGAAATCGCACCGCTCTTCTATCTCGACAACACCATCGAGAAAGTTGAGGGCATGCGCCCCTACTCGCCGCTGGAACTCGCTGGCCGTGACATCTATGTCCGCGAGGGCTGCTACGTCTGCCACAGCCAGATGATCCGGCCTTTCCGCGACGAGGTCGAGCGCTACGGGCACTACTCGCTCGCAGCGGAAAGCATGTACGACCATTCCTTCCAGTGGGGGTCGAAGCGCACCGGGCCGGACCTGGCACGCGTCGGCGATCGTTACTCTAACGAATGGCATGTGCAGCACCTGGTTGAGCCGCGTTCGGTCGTGCCGGAATCCGTCATGCCGAGCTACGCCTTCCTCAAGGCGGCGCCGCTGAAGGTCACCGACGTCAGCATGAACCTGAAGGCGAATCGCGCAGTCGGCGTTCCCTATGACGATGCGATGCTCGAGAACGCGGCCGCCGATCTCAAGGCGCAGGCGGATCCGAACGCGGATACGTCCGGTCTCCTGGAGCGCTATCCCAAGGCCAAGATCGGCAACTTCGACGGCGATCCGCAGAAGCTGACGGAGATGGACGCTCTCGTTGCCTATCTGCAAATGCTCGGCACGCTGGTGGACTTCTCCACCTATGACGATGCCAGCGGCTACCGGTAAAGGAGGCGCGGATCATGGAAACCTACACCGCCATGCGGCATTTTGCCGACGTTTGGGGTCTGCTCGCCATGACGATTTTCTTCGCCGGCGTCGTCCTCTTCACCTTCCGGCCTGGTGGACGCAAAGCCGCCGAGAATGCCGCCCAAATCCCTCTCAAGGAGGACTGATACATGGCTGAAAAGCATATTGACGACTTCTCGGGCGTCGAAACCACCGGCCATGAATGGGACGGCATCCGCGAACTGAATAACCCGATGCCGCGCTGGTGGGTCTGGACCTTCTACGCGACCATCCTGTGGGGGATCGGCTACGTGATTGCATATCCGGCCTGGCCGATGCTGACGGATGCGACGCGTGGCGTGCTCGGCTATTCCAGTCGCGCCGAAGTGGCAAAGGAGCTCGAGGCAGCCAAGGTCGCGCAAACGGTTTACGTTGAGCGTATCGCGTCGACCCCGCTTGCCGACATCATCGCCGATCCGGAACTTTCCCAGTTCGCGATTGCCGGCGGTGCTGCGGCGTTCAAGGTCAATTGCGTGCAGTGCCATGGCTCGGGTGCTGCCGGTTCGGTTGGTTTCCCGAACCTGAACGACAACGACTGGGTCTGGGGCGGCAGTGCCGACGAGATCTACAAGACCATCGCCCACGGCATCCGTTTCGAAGGGGACGCCGATACGCATGTCTCCGAAATGCCTGCCTTCAGCGACATGTTGCAGCCGGAAGAGATCAAGCAAGTAGCGGCCTATGTGGTCAGCCTGACCGGGACGCCTGCCGACACCGGCATGGTTGAACCTGGCAAGCAGCTCTTTGCCGACAACTGCGCTTCCTGCCATGGCGAGGATGCAAAGGGCATGCGCGAGATGGGCGCGCCCAATCTCGCGGACGCCATCTGGCTGAAGAGTGAGGGCGAGGAGGCGATCGCCAGCCAGATCCGCTCTCCCAAGCACGGCGTGATGCCGGCCTGGTTGCCGCGTCTGGGCGAGCCGACCGTCAAGCAATTGGCCGTCTATGTCCACTCGCTGGGTGGCGGCGAGTAACCTGTCAACCACATCTGCGCTCTACGTGCGCCCCTCTGCCGCTGCCGGGAGAGGGGCGTTTTTGCCTCTACCGGTCCGACCACACCGCCAGTTCGTATCCATCGGGGTCGGCGAAGTGAAAACGCCTTCCGCCGGGAAACGTGAAGATCGGCTTGACGATCCGGCCGCCGGCTTTTTCCACGCGGGCGACGGCATCTTCGAGATCGTCGGCAAAGAGAATCACCAGTGGGCCACCTTGGGCGTTCACTGGCGCAAGCGTCGTGAAACCGCCGGTCAGACGGCCGTCCTGGAATTCGCAGTACTCCGGGCCGTACTCGGTGAAGGTCCAGCCGAAAGCACTGCCGTAGAAGGCCTTTGAACGGGCGATATCGGCGACGTTGAATTCGATATAGTCGATCTTGCGGTCCTTGCCGGTCGCGTCCATCAGCTATCTCCTTGTGTTTCCATCAATTTCTTCAGTGTTTCGAGGTCGTGTGCCACATGGGCGGCGTCGGCCTCGAAGGCTGTATCGTCCATACCAGGCAGGCGGAGCAGGGTGAACATCACCTCCGCGCCATCGCCGTTTGGCACAATGCGCAGCGCATTGTGGACGACAAGCCCGTCCGGCATCGTTACGCTGTGGTCGATCACGCCGTAGTCATTCATCGGCGCGAAGCGGACACGGACTTTTCCGATCGGTCCCCCGTCGGCAATCCAGTCTGCGCCGTCCGGTGTCAGCCCCGAAGCCAGACCAGAGGCCCAGAGCGGCATGTTCTCTGGCTTGGCCGCAAAAGCATAGACCTTGCGCCAGTCGCAGGTGATCGACCGGTGTACGATCCGAGAAGGCAGGGTTTTCATTATCGCTCCTTGCTGCGTCGCACGTCCCGCACGGCGCTTGGTTGCCGCAACACAGTGAATTCTCAAACAGAATAGGGCAGGCGACGTGGCATTGCTTTAAGAAAACGAAGGCAGCTGTTTGATCTGGACCAACGACGAAGAGCCGGGCCTCCACCAATATGGCATCTGAAAAGCCGTCCGGTACAACCGACATGCGTCCACAAACATGGTCGCTTAGGTGGTGGAACCACACGTGACCGAAATGGTCGGCAAGGGAGCTTGGGCGATAGATTCCCGCACTCTCGGTGAGGATGGCGGTTGGCGCGGTAGCACCCTTCGGGGCGCCCGGCCGATTTGTCGCATCTGTTTGAGGCCCATCCGGCCTGCATTGTTGATTTAAGTCAAGGAGGGCATGGTAACCCGGGCGCACAACGCTACCGAAGGACGGTGCCGCCGATGAATATATACAATGCCCTAGAACCCCAAAAGGAAACCACCATCGAGCGGCTCGATGCCGAGGCGGTCAATTCCGCCAAGGTGCGCAAGCCGCTTTACGAGAAGCGGCGGAAGATCTTTCCGAAGCGGGCCGAGGGCCAATTCCGCCAGTTCAAGTGGATCGTGATGCTGGTGACGCTCGGCATCTACTATCTGACGCCCTGGATCCGTTGGGATCGCGGCGCGCATGCGCCGGACCAGGCCGTGTTGGTCGATCTGGCGAGTCGCCGCTTTTATTTCTTCTTCATCGAGATTTGGCCGCAGGAGTTCTTCTTCGTCGCGGGCCTTCTCGTGATGGCGGGTTTCGGGCTCTTCCTGGTGACGTCCGCTGTCGGGCGCGCCTGGTGCGGCTATGCCTGTCCGCAAACCGTCTGGGTCGACCTCTTCCTCGTCGTCGAGCGGGCGATCGAGGGGGATCGCAATGCGCGAATGAAGCTCGATGCAGGACCCTGGACCCTTGAAAAGCTGCGCAAGCGCTTTGCCAAGCACATCGTCTGGCTTGCGATTGCTGTTGCCACCGGCGGTGCCTGGATCTTCTACTTCGCCGATGCCCCCACGCTGCTCAAGAACTTCGTCACGGTTAATGCCCCGCCGGTCGCCTACATAACCGTCGCCGTGCTGACCGCAACGACCTATGTTTTCGGCGGGCTGATGCGCGAACAGGTCTGCACTTACATGTGCCCGTGGCCCCGTATCCAGGCCGCGATGGTGGACGAGAGTTCTCTGGTCGTGACCTACAACGACTGGCGCGGCGAGCCGCGCTCGCGGCACGCGAAAAAGGCGATTGCCGCCGGCGAAAGCGTGGGCGATTGCGTCGACTGCAATGCCTGTGTCGCGGTCTGTCCGATGGGCATCGACATCCGCGACGGCCAGCAGCTGGAATGCATCACTTGCGCGCTTTGCATCGATGCATGCGACAGTGTCATGGACAAGATCGGCAAGGAGCGTGGGTTGATCGCTTATGCCACGCTTTCGGACTATGCCGCCAATATGGCGATCGCGACCGACAGTGAAGGGACGATTGACCCTGCGCGCGTTCGCAAGGCGGACGGCAACTTCTCCGACAAGGTCCAGCATTTCAACTGGCGCGTAGTCTTCCGCCCGCGCACGATGTTCTACCTTGCGATCTGGACGCTTGCGGGCATTGGGCTCATCTTCGCCCTCGTCTCGCGCGACCGGCTCGGGCTCAATGTGATCCACGATCGCAATCCGCAATACGTGATCGAATCGGACGGTTCGGTGCGTAACGGCTACGAGGTCAAGCTTCTGAACATGATCCCGGAGCCTCGCATCATCACGCTTTCGATCGAGGGGATGCCAAATGCGACGATGCGCATTGCCGGGCACGAGAGCGCCGACGGCCGTCACTTCAACATCCCGGTGTCGCCGGACAAGGTGACTGCGATGAAAGTCTTCGTGACGCTGCCGAAAGAATTTGGTGCCGAAGCGGTTGACGGTTTCCGGCTTGTGGCCGAAGACCGGCCGGGCAACGAGCACAGCGGATATGAAGCCAACTTCAATGTTCCAGGAGGCACGCGATGAACCGGACCGCCAAGACCCCAAAGGCGCCGTTTGTCTTCACCGGATGGCACATGCTGGGCATCATGCTGCTGTTTTTCGGCACGATCATCGCCGTAAACGTCGTCATGGCCTGGAATGCGGTTAGCAGCTGGAGCGGTTTGGTCGTGCAGAACACCTACGTTGCCAGCCAGCAGTTCAACGGCAAAGTCGAGCAGGCGAAGGCTTTCGCGGCAAGCGGACTGGAGGGCGCGCTTGCCATCGCCGATGGTCGTGTCAGCTACAGTCTACATGATCGCGAGGGCGCGCCGGTCACGGCAGACAGCGTGACGATCACCTTCAAGCGCCCCGTCGAGGAGCGGGAGGATTTCGAGCTCGTACTTGTCGCGGAAAGTGGAGGCAACTACTCTGCCATGAGGGAAATGACCGCGGGCCAGTGGATCGCGGACATCAGCACCGTCCGAGGCGGTGAAAAGATCTTTCACCAGACGATCCGGTTGGTCGTCACAGGAGAGTCAAAATGAGTTGTTGCGCACCCGGTACGGAAGGCGCGCTCGAGGGGGCGGGCGCCATGCCGTCGGCGGAAGAGCTTCTGCTCGCCAGCCGCGATCTCGGCGATGGATTGCGCCAGACGGACCTGAGCGTACCGGGAGTGCATTGCGGCGCCTGCATTGCGACGATCGAGGATGCGCTGACGGCCTTGCGGGGCATCGAAAGCGCGCGCGTCAACCTCACGGCGAAACGGGTTTCAGTGCGCTGGCATGAGGGGCAGGACTTCGATCCGAAAACGATCGTGACAGCGATCGCTTCGAGAGGGTACGCGGCGCACCTATTTACCGCGCCGCTCGCGGGTGACGACGAGTTGCGCAACCAACTCATCCGCGCCGTAGCCGTATCCGGCTTCGCCGCCATGAATATCATGCTGCTGTCCGTGTCTGTCTGGTCCGGGGCGGAAGCTTCGACCCGCGACCTGTTCCACTGGATCTCCGCGTTGATCGCCGGTCCCGTGCTGCTCTATGCCGGCCGCTTTTTCTTCAAGTCTGCCTGGAGCGCCCTGAAACACGGGCACACCAACATGGACGTGCCAATATCCCTCGCGGTCACCTTGTCCTACTGCGTTTCGTTGTGGGAGACGATCCATCACGGCGAGCACGCGTGGTTCGATGCAACGGTGACGCTGCTGTTCTTCCTTCTGATCGGCCGGACGCTGGATCACGTCATGCGTGACCGCGCACGCTCCGCCATCACCGGTCTGGCCCGGCTGTCGCCACGCGGCGCCATGGCGATTTCCGCCGACGGGGCACGTGAGTATCGGCCGGTTGAGGAGATTGCGGTGGGTGATCGGCTCTCGGTGGCTGCCGGCGAGCGGCTGGCCGTCGATGCTCGCGTCGTCTCCGGAACCAGTGATGTGGACCGCTCGCTCGTCAGCGGCGAAAGCGTGCCGGTTACCGCCCGACCCGGAACACAGCTGGAGGCAGGGGTGATAAACCTTACGGGCGCGCTTGTCGTCGAGGCGACCGCCGTGGCGCGCGAGTCGTTCCTCGCCGAGGTCATCGGCCTGATGGAGGCGGCGGAAGGTGGGCGTGCCCGCTACCGCCGCATTGCCGATCGGGCCGCGGCCTACTATTCGCCGGCCGTGCACCTGCTCGCCCTGATTTCCTTTTTCGGCTGGGGTTTCTACGATGGCGACTGGAAGCACGCGATGCTCGTTGCCGTTGCGGTGCTGATCATTACCTGCCCATGCGCGCTCGGCCTTGCCGTGCCGGTCGTGCAGGTGGTTGCCGCCGGCCGATTGTTCAGCAACGGTATCATGGTCAAGGATGGCTCGGCCATGGAGCGGCTGGCCGAGATCGACACGGCATTGTTCGACAAGACGGGCACGCTCACCATGGGAGCGCCGAGATTGGTGGGACGGGTGGGTTCTGTCGCGACTGCAGGGGAGCACCGACCGACCAACCAATCGTTCGCGATCGCCGCGGCGATCGCAGGACACTCGCGGCATCCGCTGTCCGGCGCACTCGCTGCCGCCTACTCCGGCCCGTTGCCGCAAATCGATGCGGTCACGGAGATACCCGGCTGCGGTCTCGAAGCGGTGACGCCGGAGGGAACCTATCGCCTCGGAAATCGCGGATTTGCCTGCGGTGGTGCTGACAGTAGGGAAGATGGTTCTGCGATGTCGGAGGTGGTTCTCACGCTCGACCATCGGCCGCTTGAAACCTACACCTTCGAGGACAGGCTTCGGCCTGGCGCGCGAAACGCGATGGATAGCCTGCGCAAGCAACATGTCGAGATCGGCATCCTTTCCGGTGACCGGACGGCTGCGGTTGAGCGGGTCGCTTCAATGCTGGGCGCAGAGCGCTGGCGGGCAGGCCTTGCGCCACGCGACAAGACTGAAGCCGTTGCAGCATGCGCTTCATCAGGCCACAAAGTGCTGATGGTCGGCGATGGTATCAACGATGCACCGGCGCTTTCGGCGGCGCACGTCTCGATGGCACCGGCGACCGCCGCCGATATCGGCCGGCAGGCCGCAGATCTCGTCTTCCTGCACGACGGGCTCGATGCGGTTACCTTTGCACTGGATACATCGCGCAAGGCCGGCCGCCTGATCCAGCAGAACTTCGCTCTGGCGATCGGCTACAACGTGATTGCGGTTCCCGTTGCGATCCTTGGTCACGCGACGCCGTTGATTGCGGCCATAGCAATGTCGACGTCATCGATCATCGTGGTGGCCAATTCGCTCCGGTTGAGGGGTAGATCGCCTGAAACGGCAGACAATGCCGCCCGGCAAACACCATCGGTCGGAATGGTAAGGCCCGCATGAACACGCTGATCTATCTGATTCCGATTGCGCTCTTACTTGGCGGCCTCGGCCTTGCGGCCTTTCTCTGGTCGATGAAGAGCGGGCAATACGAGGATCTCGACGGGGCCGCCTGGCGTGTGCTGGACGACGGTGATGGCACGGCAAAGCCCGGACATCGCACCGAGGATCGTCAGCCATGACCTGTCGTCCGGGCAGAACTGCAAGCTGGTCCTTGTCGTAAATCGATTTGAATGCCAAAACCACTGCTGGCGGAGTTGCGGGAAGTTCTTTCCCCCTGAACTTCGATAAGACTGGCATGCGCATTGTCCGACGAGTGCTTCGGCGCCCGATGATGCGCTATTTCCCTATGGAGGTGCGACGTGGCACAGGCGGAAATCGGTTTGATCGGTCTCGGCGTGATGGGATCGAATCTGGCGCTCAATATCGCCGAGAAGGGCAACAAGATTGCGGTCTTCAACCGGACTGTCGCCCGCACTCACGAGTTTTACCAGGAGGCTGGCGCCCTCAAGGACAACATCGTGCCCTGCGACACGATCGAGGATTTCGTTGCCGCCATCCGTCCGCCGCGGCCGATCATCATCATGATCAAGGCCGGCGAGGCAGTCGATCAGCAGATGGAGCAGTTGCGCCCGCATCTTGCAAAGAACGACATCATGATCGACGCCGGAAACGCCAACTTCCGCGACACGATGCGCCGCTTCGATACCCTGAAGGACAGCGGTCTGACCTTCATCGGCATGGGTGTCTCGGGCGGCGAGGAGGGCGCGCGTCACGGTCCCTCTATTATGGTCGGCGGCACGGAAGACAGCTGGAAGCGCGTCGAGAAAGTGCTGACTTCGATCGCCGCGAAGTACAATGGCGAACCCTGCGTCGCCTGGCTCGGCGAGAACGGCGCCGGTCATTTCGTCAAGACGATCCATAACGGCATCGAATACGCCGACATGCAGATGATCGCCGAAATCTACGGGATTTTGCGTGACGGATTGAAGATGAGCTCTCGCGAGATCGGCGAGGTATTTTCGGCCTGGAACAAGGGGCGCCTGAATTCCTACCTGATCGAAATCACCGCCAAGGTGTTGGAAGCCGCCGATCCGATCACTGGAAAGCCAATCGTCGACATGATTCTCGACAAGGCCGGACAAAAGGGCACCGGCAAATGGTCGGTCATCGAGGCGCAGAATATGGGTGTTCCGGCCACCGCGATTGAGGCGGCCGTTGCCGCGCGCAGCATTTCATCGATGAAGGGCGAGCGCGAAGCAGCGGAAAAGGTGCTTGGCCTTCCGCCGGTGGCTCCGCTTTCGGTCTCCGATAGGCCGGCCTTCATCAAGGACCTCGAAAGTGCGCTTCTGGCGGCCAAGATCGGCGCCTATGCGCAGGGTTTCGCCGTGATGGCGGCCGCCTCGAAGGAGTTCGGCTGGAAACTGCCGATGCCGACGATCGCAAGGATCTGGCGCGCCGGCTGCATCATTCGCTCGCAGTTCCTTGACGAGATCACCACTGCCTTCACCAAAAATCCCGATGCAGCTAACCTGATCGTTACGCCGGCGTTTTCTGCCATGGTCAAGGAAACCGACGGGGCGCTGCGCCGGGTCGTTTCCACTGCGGTCCTCGGCGGACTGCCCGTGCCGGCACTCGCGTCTGCGCTCGGATACTTCGACAGCTATCGCCGCGGCCGCGGCACGGCCAACCTCATCCAGGCCCAGCGCGACTTCTTCGGTGCCCACGGCTTCGACCGCATCGACGGCGCGGACAGCCATCATGGTCCCTGGGGCAGTGGGCTCAACACCTGAGATTTGGCGACGCTTGAAGTCAAAAGGCCCGGTCGCAAGACCGGGCATTTTTCTTTAAGTGGCGTTTTGCGACGGCATCAGGCGTAGAGGCCTCGAAGATGAGGGCCTGTTGCGCTTTCCGATCCGGCTGCCGGGCTAGGTTCGATCGAAGCTCTGGGTGGCGGCATTCTCGTGCCAATGGCAAACAGTGCAGCACTGATCACTGCGAATCCCGCAAAGAGAAGGAACATTCCGGGGCCGCCAAAAGCAGCCAGCATTAGCCCACCCAGCGTCGGGCCAACGAAGTTGCCGATGGTCGAAAATGAATGGGCTCCGAAGTAGCTGCCCCTGTTGCGATCGTTCGAGATGCCATCAACCAGCATGTATTCCGACGGGACGACCAGAATTTCTCCAATCGTAAAAATGACCATCGAAATCGCCAAGCCCCACAAGCCGGCAGAAGCAAGAAAACCAAGCTCGCCGAAGAGGAAAAGCACGCAGCCGATCACGAGCGCATTCAGTGCGCCTGCGCGCTCGATAAAGCGACGGGCAAACGGATTTCCAAGCAGCACGACAGCTCCGTTGACGGAGACAAGATAGGCGAAGATTTCCACGCCGCCGGCTATGTTGCCGGAAAGATACGGAGCCAGTGTAGCCGACCATTGGCCGTATACGGCAATCAGCAAGGTGCCGCCACCGACAAAGAAGGCCAAGCGGGGATCGCGGATCGCGGTCCTGATGCTCTGAAGAACCGATACCCTTGGCGCGGTGGCTTGCTCGGCATCGCTCCGATGCAAGGGAACTTTCAACAGGTGCAAGGCAAGCGCAAACATTGCATAGACAACGCCTGCAATGACGAAAAGCGTTGTGGACGCGGCACCTGCGGCGATTCCGATCAGCGGACCTACGGCGAAACCAAAGTTTATCGCTGTGTAGCGCCACGAGAAATACTTCAGCCGCATCTGTTCAGGGCATACGTCGCTCATCAGGGCGCGTGAAATCGGTTCATTTATCGCGACGGCGACGGCAGCGACGATTTGGGCAAGGCAGAATGCGAGAACCGTTTCGGCGACCCCCATCCCGGCCATAGCGAGAGCCATGGAGAGGAGGGTCAGTGTCAATACGGTTTTGCGCCCCACCTTGTCCGACAGGGAGCCAGCGAACGGGGCCGCAACGGCACCCACCAAGGGGCCGATACCCAGGAGCACGCCGATCATGGCCGGTCCGAGACCGAATGATTGCTGCAGCTTGATGGCAAGGAACGACAGCGTCATTGCCCTTGCGACATTCACAAGACCCGCCCCGGCAATGAGGAACAGCACATAATTCAGTCTTTGCTTTTCATACCCCATCGTCGTCCCTCAGTCGTCGCTATTGGCTTGTCTCGAAGTTTCCGATGCAAGCGACAGTTTTTGCGATGCCGCAAAAACGGACGTCTTGCAACAGGTACAACTAGCCATATTGCTATGTTTGCGGAGATCGCCCCTCATCCCCCCGCCGGGACCTTGTCTCCGCAGGCGGGAAAAGCAGGAAAACGGTGATCCCATCCACCCTCGACCCGCATTGCGGGGAGTGGATGCCGGCAGGCAGGTGAGCGCATGTCATGGCGCAATCGGTCGCGGTGTGCTCAAACCTCTCCCGTCGGGATCGGAGCGCTGAGTGTCTGCAGTTCGCTCGCCGGCCGGCCGTCGATCCGGGCGATGACGGCCTTGGCGAGTTCGCGTCCGGCGAGCCGGATGTCCTCGCGCACCGTCATGACTTCCGGCCGCAGCCATTGCAGGAAGGTGCTCGGTTCCTTGGAGGCAATGTCGATATCACGGCCGAGCACACGACCAGAGGCTTCTACCGCGGCGATCAGCGCAACGGCGCCCGATCCGCTGCCCGAGACGATTCCATCCGGGGCGGCGGGCGATTGCATGACCTTTTCGCAGGCGGCGCGGATCTGCGGCAGGCTGGAATCGAGATTAACCTCGCTGAATGGGAATATAGAGGCGCCGAAATCGTGCACCGCGCGCTCGAATCCGGTGCGCATGTGGATGTTGAATGTCAGGTTCGGCGGCGGCTCGAGCAGCATCAGATGCCTGCGCCCCCGCTCCACCAGTCTGCGCACGGCCTCGTAGGCGAAACGCTCGTTGTCGAAATCGTGGAAGGCGTGCTCGAGGCCCATGACGGTGCGGCCGTGAGTGACGAAGGGGAAGTGGCGCTCCATCAGGAGCGCTACGCGCGGGTCCTTGGGTTCGGTGCGGGAAATGATCACGCCATCGGCAGCACCGGTATCCAGAATGTATCGGATCGGGTCCAGCGGATTTGCGGCGGTCCGGTAGGGGGTCACGACCAAATGATACTGGGTCGAGGCGAGAACCTCCGAGATGCCGACTACGAGGGGACTCGTGAGACCCATGATCTCTTCCTCGAGGCTGAGGACGAGGCTGATCACATTTGTCTTGCCGGTACGCAGCCTGACGCCTGCGCGATTGGGCTGGTAGCCGATCTGCCGGGCGACCAGTCGGACGCGCTCCTTCGTGTCGTGGCCGATGTCCGGAGCATCCTTCAGCGCCCGCGACACGGTGGTGACGCCGAGGCCGGTCATGAAGGCAATCGTCTTCAGGGTCGGTCGTTCCGTGCCGGCCGCGTCGCCCTGCTCCTCGTTGGACTTGTTCATGCCTGAGCGCACCTTCTCCACGTTGCCGGCCGGTTACCATGCTTCGGCTTTATGCGCTACCGCAACAGCATGCTTCCACTGTAACTGTAACGATGCAGAATATGCGACGGAGCCCCATTTTTCAAGGGGTGGATGTGGGCGAGAAGTGTCTTGCGGTGATGCGCTGCATGTTTGGATGATGGATGTCATTTTTTGTATGGTGTTGAAAAATCACGATAAAATTAGTATTTCAATGTCTTTAAGTGCAGTGCTGCGATCTTTTATGCAGCGGAAATCACGGTGCTCGATGATTGTCGCTGAATCTGAGGATCGCCGGCTTGCGTGATCGAAACGTTTGCTCTACGTTTTTAACTGTAACGTTTCAGTGAGGGAGGAGACTCATGAAATTTCGTTCCGCGGTCGCCGGCTTGGCGGCTACCGTTGCGTTGCCGGTTGTTGCCGTGCATGCGACGGACCTGGAGGTGACGCATTGGTGGACATCCGGCGGCGAGGCTGCGGCGGTGGCCGAACTGGCCAAGGCCTTCGATGCCACCGGCAATCATTGGGTGGACGGCGCGATTGCCGGTTCCGGCGGAACCGCGCGCCCGATCATGATCAGCCGCATCACGGGCGGCGATCCGATGGCCGCCACGCAGTTCAATCACGGTCGCCAGGCGGAGGAACTGGTCCAGGAAGGCCTGATGCGCGACCTCACGGACGTTGCGACCAAGGGGAACTGGAAGGAGATCATCAAGCCGTCGAGCCTGCTCGATTCCTGCACCATCGACGGCAAGATCTATTGCGCGCCGGTGAACATCCATTCCTGGCAATGGCTTTGGCTTTCGAACGCGGCCTTCAAGCAGGCCGGCGTCGAGGTGCCGAAAAACTGGGATGAATTCGTTGCGGCCGCGCCGGCGCTGGAAAAGGCCGGCATCGTGCCGCTTGCCCTGGGTGGTCAGCCCTGGCAGTCGAATGGCGCCTTTGACGTGATGATCCTGGCGCTCGCCGGCAAGGACACTTTCCTGAGCGTCTTCCGCGATAAGGATGCACAGGTGGCAGCCGGGCCGGAGATCGCCAAGGTCTTCAAGGCTGCGGAAGATGCCCGCCGCATGTCCAAGGGCACCAACGTGCAGGACTGGAATCTCGCGACCAACATGGTCATCACCGGCAAGGCCGGCGGGCAGATCATGGGCGACTGGGCGCAGGGCGAATTCCAACTCGCAGGGCTGAAGGCCGGGGAGGACTACACCTGCCTTCCCGGTCTCGGCGTCAACCAGGTTATCGCCACGGGCGGTGACGCCTTCTATTTCCCGCTGCTCGAGGACGAAGAAAAGTCCAAGGCGCAGGGAGTTCTGGCCGAAACGCTTCTCGACCCGAAGACCCAGGTTGCCTTCAACCTGAAGAAGGGTTCGCTGCCGGTGCGTGGTGACGTCGATCTGGCTGCCGCCAACGACTGCATGAAAAAGGGGTTGGACATCCTCGCCAAGGGCGATGTGATCCCGTGGACCGACCAACTGCTTTCGGCCGACAGCCAGAAGCAGAAGGAAGACCTCGCCTCCGAGTTCTTCGCCAATCCTTCGATCACGGCCGAAGAGGCGCAGAAGCGCTTCGCGGAGATCATCGCTGCGGCCGATTGATCTGTGTCTTCTTCCGCTGTCGGCTCTCCCTACGGAGCCGACAGTGTGGTTGACGGCTGGCCGATGACGGCATCGGCCCAATGGCAATGAACGGGACAGGATGGGGAGGACGGACCCATGACAGGCCACGTGCGCGACGGGCGGCCAAACCGATTGCTGCGCAATCTGAATGCGAAGATTGCTTCGATACCGATGATATTGACCGCCGTCGTCATCTTCCTGGGCGGTACGGTGTGGACCGTGATCTACTCGTTCACGAGCTCCAAGCTGCTGCCGCGGCTCAAGTTCGTCGGGCTCGACCAGTACGAGCGGCTTTGGGCGGCGCCGCGCTGGATCGTCTCGATCGAAAACCTCGCCATCTTTGGCTTCTTTTCGCTGTTCTTCAGCTTTGTCATCGGCTTCGTGCTTGCGGCGCTGATGGACCAGAAGATCCGCTTCGAAAACACGTTCCGCACGATCTTTCTCTATCCCTTCGCGCTGTCCTTCATCGTCACCGGTCTCGTCTGGCAGTGGCTACTCAATCCCGAGCACGGCATCCAGTCGGTGGTGCGGGCCATGGGCTGGGCGGGCTTCAGCTTCGATCCGCTCTACACGCCCAGCATCGTCATCTACGGCATCCTGATCGCGGCGCTCTGGCAGGGCACGGGCCTTGTCATGTGCCTCATGCTGGCAGGGTTGCGCGGCATCGACGAGGACATCTGGAAGGCCGCGCGGGTCGACGGCATCCCGATGTGGAAGACCTATCTCTTCATCGTCATCCCGATGATGCGGCCGGTGTTCGTCACGACGCTCGTGATCATCGCAAGCGGCATCGTGCGCGTCTACGACCTCGTCGTGGCGCAGACCAGCGGTGGGCCGGGGATCTCTTCGGAAGTGCCGGCCAAGTACGTTTACGACTACATGTTCCACGCCCAGAATCTGGGGCAGGGGTTTGCAGCCTCCACCATGATGCTCCTCACCGTGGCGATCATCATCGTTCCCTGGGCCTATCTGGAATTCGGCGGAGGGCGCAAGCGTGTCTGACCGGGCGCATCTGAAGAAAATGATCACGGACACTGCGGCTCATTCTGCGAGTGGGACCGCAGGGCCGAAGGGAACGAGGCCGCGCCGCACGCTCTCGTCGCGCAACATCATGGTCTACGGAACATTGCTCGTTGCCGCGGCCTATTACCTTCTGCCGCTCTACGTGATGATCGTGACCTCGCTGAAGGGAATGCCGGAGATCCGTCTCGGCAACATCTTCTCACCACCCGTGGAGATCACCTTCGAGTCGTGGGTCAAGGCTTGGTCGAGCGCCTGCACCGGCCTGAACTGCGACGGCCTCTCGCGCGGGTTCTGGAACTCGGTGCTCATCACCGTTCCCTCGACGGTCATCTCGATCGCGATTGCCTCGGTCAACGGCTATGCCCTTGCGAACTGGCGCTTCAAAGGGGCCGACGTCTTCTTCACGATCCTGATCGTCGGCGCCTTCATACCCTATCAGGTAATGCTCTACCCGATCGTCATCGTCCTGCGCGAGATCGGTCTCTACGGATCGCTGTCGGGCCTGGTCATCGTGCACACGATCTTCGGCATGCCGATCCTGACGCTGCTCTTCCGGAACTATTTTGCCGCGCTGCCGGAGGAACTCTTCAAGGCTGCCCGCGTCGATGGCGCCGGGTTCTGGGGGATCTATTTTCAGATCATGCTGCCGATGTCGCTGCCGATCTTCGTCGTGGCGATGATCCTGCAGGTCACCGGCATCTGGAACGACTTCCTGTTCGGCGTCGTGTTCACCAGGCCGGAATACTACCCGATGACCGTGCAGCTCAACAACATCGTCAACTCCGTCCAGGGCGTGAAGGAATACAACGTCAATATGGCCGCCACCATCCTGACCGGCGCCGTTCCCCTGATCGTCTACTTCGTTTCCGGCCGCTTGTTCGTCCGCGGCATCGCCGCCGGTGCAGTGAAAGGCTAAGTGCATGACCAGCGTTTCCGTCAAAGACCTGAAGCTCAGCTTCGGCCAGGTAACCGTTCTGGACAAGCTGAACCTGGACATCGCCGAAGGCGAGTTCCTCGTGTTGCTCGGCTCTTCCGGCTGCGGCAAGTCCACGTTGCTCAACTGCATTGCGGGGCTGCTCGACATCACGGATGGCCAGATCTTCATCAACGGGCGCAACGTCACCTGGGACGAGCCGAAGGACCGCGGCATCGGCATGGTGTTCCAGTCCTATGCCCTCTACCCGCAGATGACGGTGGAGAAGAACCTGTCGTTTGGGCTGCGGGTGGCGAAAGTCCCGCCGGCTGAAATCGACAAGCGGGTGGCGCGGGCCGCCGAGATCCTGCAGATCGGCCCGCTTCTGAAGCGCAAGCCATCAGAGCTTTCCGGCGGCCAGCGCCAGCGCGTCGCCATCGGTCGGGCGCTCGTGCGCGACGTCGACGTCTTCCTCTTCGATGAACCGCTGTCCAACCTCGACGCCAAGCTCCGTTCTGAACTGCGCGTCGAGATCAAGCGCCTGCACCAGTCGCTGAAGAACACGATGATTTACGTCACCCATGACCAGATCGAGGCGCTGACGCTTGCCGACCGCATCGCCATCATGAAAGGCGGCGTGATCCAGCAACTCGCCGACCCTGATACGATCTACAATGCGCCGAGGAACCTCTTCGTCGCCGGTTTCATTGGCTCGCCCTCGATGAATTTTTTGAGCGGTGAGATCGCAAGGGGAACGGACGGAAGGCCGGTCTTTGTTTCAAACGGCGTTTCCTTCTCACTCGATGCCTATCGTTCCGGCGAGACGCTCATGCCCGGACGCAAGGTCGTTCTTGGAATGCGTCCCGAACATGTGAAGGTCGACGAGCCGAACGCGTCCGGTGAGGTCCATGAGGCGATTGTCGATATCGAGGAGCCGATGGGCGCCGATAACCTCTTGTGGCTGAAGCACGCTGGTCACACGATGTCGGTTCGTACATCAGGTGCACGGCGGTTTGGTCCGGGTACCAAGGTCAGGCTCTCCTTCGATCCATCGCTTGCTTCGGTGTTCGACGCGGAGACCGAGGAGCGGATCTGACGGAGAGGAGGGGGCGGCGTTCCGCTGAACCGATCGACCCCGTTCAGCGTTTTTGCCCCTCATCCGCGGCCGACGCCTTCCCCCGCAAGCGGGGAGAGGCAGAAGCCGCAAAGTGTTCCATTCCCTCTCCCCGTTTTCGGGGAGAGGGCCAGGGTGAGGGGCATTTGCCTACCTCCAGACCAAAGTTTCGAGATCAAGCCGATGAATGCAGGACCCGACATCGCAGCCATAGACCTCCGTGGCACCTGGCAGCTCTCCATGCTGGAGGGCAGTCATGCAGCATCGATGCTGGTTCCCGGCGACGTGCACAGCGCATTGCTGGCCGCCGGCATCATTCCGGACCCCTATGTCAGACGGAGCGAGCGAGACGTGCAATGGGTGGCTTTGGCCGACTGGGCGCTGCAGCGCACCTTCCTCGTCACGCCGGAGATGCTCGAGGCGCGCTGGTATCTCGACATCGGCAGCATCGACACCATCGCCTCCGTCTATGTGAACGGTGTGCTGGTACAGGACGCGGACAATTGCTTCCGCCGCTACCGGCCGGATGTGACCGAGGCGTTGAAGGCGGGCGAAAACGTGATCCGCGTTGTCATACACTCGGCCAGCGCTGCGGGGGCGGCCCGGCAGGCGGAACAACCCTTCTTCGTTCCCTGGCATGAGGAGAATTCGCCGATCCCCAACGGCAACATGCTGCGCAAGCCGCAATGCCACTTCGGTTGGGACTGGAATCTTGCTGTCGCCCCGCTTGGGATCTACGAGCCCATCGTTCTGCGCAGGCTGGAGATCGCCCGCATCGAGCACGTGACGACGCGGCAATTTCATCACGCGGATGGCTCGGTCGACCTCTACGTTACGGCGACCTTCTTCGCCAAGGAACCCGGCATTCTGCCGGTGCACTTCTCGCTCGACGGCGAGCGCGTGCGGCTCGACATCGGCGTCAATGCCGGCGAGACAGTGCTGACGCACTTGTTCCATGTGGACGAGCCGAAGCTCTGGTGGCCGGTCGGAAGCGGCGAACAGGTGCTGTCGCGGGTGATGGTCGAGACACCGACCGAGACGGTGACACGCACGCTCGGGTTCCGCCGCGTCGAACTTTTGACCGACAAGGACGAGGCCGGCAGCCGCTTCGCCTTCCGCATCAACGGACGGGAAATTTTCTGCCGCGGTGCAAACTGGATCCCTGCGGATGCGCTTTTCTCGCGTGTCACACAGGAAGGCGTGCGCGACCTGCTGCAATCGGCCGTCGATGCCAACATGAACATGATCCGTGTCTGGGGCGGAGGCTTCTATGAGCCGGACTGGTTTTATGACCTCTGCGACGAGATGGGGCTGATGGTCTGGCAGGACTTCATGTTCGCCTGCAACCTCTATCCTTCGACTCCGGATTTCCTCGACAACGTCACAGCCGAAGTGGACTACCAGGTGCGTCGGCTCTCGTCACACCCCGCCATCGTGCTCTGGTGCGGCGACAACGAGCTCGTCGGTGCGCTCACCTGGTTCGACGTGTCGCGGAAGGATCGTGACCGCTACCTTGTCTCCTACGACCGCCTGAACCGCACCATCGAGCTGGCGCTGAAGAAGGCGGCACCCGGCGCCATCTGGTGGCCGTCGAGCCCCGCATCCGGCTATCTCGATTTCGGCGACGCATGGCATGCAGACGGTTCCGGCGACATGCACTACTGGTCCGTCTGGCATGAGAACAAGCCGTTCGAGAACTATCGCACCGTTCGCCCGCGCTTCTGCTCCGAGTTCGGTTTCCAGTCCTACACGTCGATACCGGTGATCCGGCAGTTTGCCGAGGAGAAGGACCTGAACATCGCCTCTCCGGTGATGGAATGGCACCAGAAGAATGCCGGCGGAAACGAGCGGATCGCGGCGACCATGTTCCGCTATTTCCGCTTCCCGAAGGATTTCCCGAGCTTCGTCTATCTCAGCCAGATCCAGCAGGGGCTCGCGATCCGCACTGCCGTCGAATACTGGCGCTCGCTGAAGCCGCATTGCATGGGAACGCTCTACTGGCAGCTCAACGACAGCTGGCCGGTTGCGTCCTGGTCGAGTCTCGACCACGGCGGCAGCTGGAAAGCCATGCACTACATGGCGCGCCGCTTCTACCAGCCCGTCGCCGTGGCGGCGATCCCGTCGCAGGATGGAGCGCGCGTCGACATTTCGGTTGTGAATGACACGGCTGCACCGGTTGAAATTGCCCTCGAGACTTTTCTCGCCACCCTTGCCGGCGAGAAGCGATCTTTCCACGACGCGATTGGGATGTGCGGGCCGGATCGCGCGGAAACGCTGCTTTCCATCGATGCCTCGGCTTTGCCTGAAGACACGCTGCTTTTCTGGAGTTTTGCGGTTTCGAACGGCATGCGCGGTGAGGGGCATTACGCGCCCGTGGCCTACAAGGCGCTCGATCTATTACCGACCGGCTTGAAGCTCGTGGCGCGCCGGCGGGACGACGGCGCCTACGACGTCATCGCATCGGCTGATACGTTGGCTCTTTATGTTTTAGTCGAGGCAAATGTACCAGGGCGCTGGTCGGACAATGCTTTTGACCTTCTGCCAAGTGAGCCGCGCACACTCGTCTTCACCCCGAGCCAACCGCTTGGGCCTGATCAGCCGGCAATCTTCCACGCCATCGATCTTCATTCCTGCCAATCCCCTAGCGGCTAGGCCGCTACATCCCAGTCAAACCCATACATATCGAGGAGACAACCTTGCAGAACATAAGTTTCCAACTCTACAGCGCCCGCAACTTCCAGCCGTTTGCCGACGTGTTCCGCCTGGTTTCGAGTGCCGGCTACAAGCAGGTCGAGGGTTATGGCGCGCTCTACGCCTCGCTCGACAACAAGGCGGTCGCGGCCACAAGGGCCGATCTCGACCGGAACGGTCTCGCCATGCCGACCGCCCATTTTGGCATCGACATGTTGGAGAATGAAGTCGACCGCGTGTTGGAGATCGCGCGCACGCTCGGCATCAAGGCAATCTACTGCCCCTATCTGCTGCCCGATCAGCGCCCTACGGATGCGGCTGGATGGCGCGCGTTTGGCGAGCGTCTGCAGAAGGCTTCCGTTCCCTATCGCGAGGCTGGGCTCGATTTCGGCTGGCATAACCACGACTTCGAGTTCTTTGCGCTGCCTGACGGAGCGTTCCCGCAGGACCATATCTTCGACGGCGGGCCTGATCTCTCCTGGGAGGCGGACATTGCCTGGATCGTACGGGGCGGCGCCGATCCCTTCGCCTGGATCAAGAAATATGCCGATCGCATCACCGCCGTGCACGTGAAAGACATCGCCCCGGTGGGGGAGAACAAGGACGAGGATGGCTGGGCGGATGTGGGGCACGGCACGGTGCCGTGGGGCGAACTTCTGAAGGCGCTGGCCGCCACAAAGGCGAAGTATTTCATCGTCGAACACGACAATCCCAAGGACCTGAAGCGGCTGACCGAGCGCTCGATCGCCTCGATCCAATCCTATTGACCAGTCGCCACGCTCAGCGATCAAACGAAAGATGAAGGACATGACCAAGGAACTCGGTGTCGGCATCATCGGATGCGGCAACATCTCCACCACCTATTTCTCGCTGGCGCCGCTCTTCAGGGGCATCAAGGTTGTCGCCTGCGCGGACATCAACATGGCGGCGGCCGAGGCCCGGGCCGCCGAATTCAAGGTCGAGGCACAGACGATCGAGGCGTTGCTCGCCAATCCGGCGGTCGACATCGTCGTCAACCTGACGATCCCTGACGCCCATTATTCCGTCTCCCGGGCGATCCTCGAAGCGGGCAAGCATGTCTACTCGGAAAAGCCGCTGGTGCTGTCGCTGGAGCAGGGCGAGGAACTGCGGCGGATCGCCAGGGAAAAGGGGCTTTCAGTCGGGTGCGCGCCGGATACCTTCCTCGGCGGCGCGCATCAGCTTGCCCGCGCCCATGTGGACGCCGGCAAGATCGGGCGGATCACGTCGGGTACCTGCCATGTGATGAGCCCGGGCATGGAGATGTGGCATCCGAACCCGGACTTCTTCTTCCTGCCGGGCGGTGGCCCGGTGCTCGATCTCGGGCCCTACTACATCGCGGATCTGGTCAATCTCATCGGTCCGGTGAAGCGCGTGGCGGCACTGAGTTCCATGGCATCGGATACCCGTACGATTACCAGCCAGCCGCGCGCGGGCGAGGTGATCCCGGTCAAGACGCCAACGACAATCCATGCGCTTCTGGAGTTCCATAGCGGCGCCACGATCACGCTCGGCGCGAGCTGGGATGTCTGGTCGCATCGCCATGCGCCGATCGAGCTCTACGGCACGGAAGGATCGATCTTCGTGCCCGATCCGAACTTCTTCGGCGGTGTGGTCGAAGCAAGCGGTCGGAACAAGGAAATCGCACCGCTCAAGATGTGGGATCATCCCTTCGCCGTCGACAACCAGATCCACCCCGGTGGCCCGAGAGCGAACTATCGCACAGCCGGTCTGGCCGATATGGCGAATGCGATCCTGGAGGGGCGGGACGCCCGCTGCTCGCTGGAGCGTGCATTGCACGGCGTTGACGTCATGGTGTCCATCCTGAGGTCCGGGGAGGAGGGGCGTTTCATCGAGCTTAACACTACATGTACCCAGCCAGCCGCTTTCGGCATCGAGGAGGCGCGCGCATTGCTGCGCAATGCTGGTTCTAAGCCGAAGAAGAAGGCGACGACGCCTCCCAAGGCGAAAGCGGTGCCGCAGAAATCACGTGCACGGGCAGAAGCTTAAGGACCGGTAGAGGGTGCCGCGCCACAAACGTTGCAGTTGCCCCTTGTGAGAGGTGCCCGGGCGGGAGTATCCATTCCCGCCCGTATGATAGCAGAGGAAGATCATCATGGCCTGGCAGCCTGCGGAAAACCGCTACGACACCATGAAATACAACCGCGTCGGACGCTCCGGCTTGAAACTGCCGGCCGTCTCTCTCGGCCTGTGGCACAATTTCGGCGGTGATACGCCGCACGAGCGGAAGGTCGAGATGTGCCGCACCGCCTTCGACCTCGGCGTCACCCATTTCGACCTCGCCAACAATTACGGCCCGCCCCCCGGCTCGGCCGAGACGGCCTTCGGCGAGATCCTGCGCACCGATTTCCCCGGTCTGCGGGATGAACTGATCATCTCATCCAAGGCCGGCTATGACATGTGGCCCGGTCCCTACGGCGAGTGGGGCAGCCGCAAATACCTGATCGCCTCCTGTGATCAGAGCCTGAAGCGGATGGGTCTCGACTATGTCGACATCTTCTATTCGCACCGCTTCGACCCCGACACGCCGCTCGAAGAGACCTGCGCGGCACTCGATCATATCGTGCGTTCGGGCCGTGCCCTATACGTCGGCATCTCGTCCTACAATTCGCAGCGTACGCGCGAGGCGGCGGCGATCCTGAAGGATCTCGGCACGCCCTGCCTGATCCACCAGCCGAGCTATTCGATGCTGAACCGCTGGATCGAGCAGGACGGACTTGTCGATACACTCGAGGAACTCGGCATCGGATCGATCGTGTTCTCGCCGCTCGCGCAGGGAATGCTGACTGCGAAGTATCTCGGCGGCATTCCGGGCGACAGCCGCGCGGCCCAAAACCATTTCCTCAAGAAGGATTTCATCCGTCCGGAGATCATCGACAATATCCGCAAACTCAGCGAGATCGCCGAGAGACGGGGCCAGACGCTGGCGCAGATGGCGATCGCTTGGGTTCTTCGCGGTGGACGGATCACCTCGGCCCTGATTGGCGCCAGCCGTTCTTCGCAGATTGTCGATTGCGTCAATGCGCTCAAGAAGCCAGATTTTACTGCCGAGGAACTTGCGGAAATCGACCGTTATGCGCGTGAGGCAGACATCAACCTCTGGGCCCGGTCGGCCGAACTCGAATAGTCGAAGGTCCCTGGCGTGTAGAAAAACCCTCGCTGTCCTGCGGAGAGCGAGGGTTTTTTATGCCGTTGCTGGACACGCTTGTCAGGATGCTGCGCCGACGACACCCGCATGGGCCGGGAAGAAGCGCTCCAACCCGCGGCGCTTCCCGAACAGGATGTCGTGCTGCAGGAAGCGATAGTCGCGAATGAGCGGGTCGATGTTCTTCTTGCGCGACCAGTCAGCTGTTGCCTTCCCGTCATTGCCGATCAGCTGGTAGCGGTCGACGATGTCGTAGCGCTGCTGAACGCGGCCGAGAAAGCCCGTGTAGTAGGGATGCTCGAAGCCCGCCTGGGTGAGGATGTGGTAGGGCAGCAGCGCCGGGCTGATCGTGCCGATATCTTCCTTAACGCCGGTCTTGTTGGACCAGACGATGAGCGGTGTCTCGTGCTCGCGCTTCATCTGCTCGACAGAGGCCCGGCGGGCAGCCGTGACATCGTTCATGTAGCCGGCGGAGGTGTAGACGGTGTTCAGCGGCGGCAGGTGATCGCCGAAGACGACGATGATGGTCTCGCGGTCGCGGTTGCTGGCCCAGTCCATCAGCGTCTTCAGGCTGTCATCCGCTTCCTTCACGCCTTGGGCGTAGGTGGAAAGCGCCTGCTGATCGGCCAAGGGCAGATTGCCTTCAACCTTGATGGTGTTCTTCGCGTAACGGTTCGGCTCATAGGGGCCGTGGCCCTGCAGCGTTACCGTGAAGAAGAAGAACGGGTCCTGCTGCGCGTCGGCCTGGCGGATGATCTCCTTCGTCAACGCCTCGTCGGAGGTGAAGATGCCCCGCTTGCTCATGACCGGCATCGTCTCTTCCGTGCGGAAGGTCTCGAAGCCGAACGATTGGTAGACGGATGTGCGGTTCCAGAACCAGCCGGCGAACGGATGGATGGCGCGCGCCGTATAGCCTTCGCCGCGGAAGAAGGTCGCAAGCGAAGGGATCGGATCACGCACGTACTGCTGGTAGGGAATGCTGCCCGTCGGCAGGAAGGCATTGGAGAAGCCGGTCAGAGCCTCGAACTCCACATTCGCCGTCAGGCCACCGAATTCCGGCGAGAAGACAGCACCGGTGGTATTCTGTCGGACTACGGGCATCGGGTCCGGGGTGAGCTTCACGTTCTTCAAACGCGTCGGGTCCCAAAGCGACTCGCTCATGACGACGATCACGTCAGGCTTGCTGCGATGGCTGGTGCCGGCCGGAAGGGGCTCCTGATAGATGTGGTCGATCGCATCGGCCGAATAGCCGGCGGGCGCCTTGACGTTCGCCATCGGCAAGTTGATCGCAAAGGCGAGCATGAAGCCGTTGTGCCGGTAGTTTTCCGTCTGGTCCCACATGATCGGGAAGACGTTGAGGCGGTCACGAACCCAGGAGAACTGGTTGTAGTCCATGATCGAGGCGAAGCCGGTGAGCAGCGGTACGGCGATTGCCAGTCGGAGGGCACGCTCTTTCAAGGTCAGCGGACGGAAGCGCTTCCAGGCGAGGACCCAGACCGAAACAAGCGCAGCTATCGCAGACACGGACCCGATCGCCACGAACGCAGCTGTCCATGGCCGGTCACGAACCAGCGCCGGCATCAGTTCCATGATCTGACGGCCAAATAGAAGGTCGGTAGGGTACAGCGGATCGGTCAGGAAGATCTGCTTCTGCTCAGAGACGAAGGCAAGCAGGACCGCGATTGGCGCAAGCACCAGCACCGCCTTGTGCTGGCGGCCGATTAACGCGTCAAAGCCGAGGAATGCAAGAAGAAACAGGGCGCAGGTGGTCCAGCCGGGCTGTGCATAGGTCGTCAGAAAGGTAACCGTGTCACCGGTTGATTTGCGCGTGATCAGTTCGACAACGGCGACGGTCACGACGGCGAGGAGGAACGTGAGGCCGACGGAACCAACCATCGTCATTGTCTTGGCGAGACGGGCGGGGCGGCCTGACTCGGCGGCAAATCCCTTCTCGACGGCGGTCGTCGCCACGGCAGAACTTACAAGGGTCACGCACTACTCCAGGCTTCATAAAAGTTTTATTCACTTGTCATATCCCTGTCATCTTGAACAGGGGATGAATGGTTACCGTGGCGGCGACTCCAGTCGCGATCTATCCCGCTTGATGGCCAGGCAAATGGCCGATTTCAGGCACTTGACCGCGGGACCTCACAGAAACCAAATACCCTTCATTTTCAAACCGTCCGTCATGCTCTAAAGAGCATCCTGAGGCCCGATCTAACGTTGGGGGCGAGGGCTGATCGAGGACGGAAATGACCGATAACAACAGGACGACACTCCGCATTGCGGTTGCGCAGCTCAATCCGACGGTGGGGGACGTTGCCGGCAATCTGGCCAAGGCACGTGAAGCGCGCGCCGATGCCGCGCGCCAAGGGGCGGACCTGCTGCTTTTGACGGAGCTCTTCATTTCCGGCTATCCGCCGGAAGATCTCGTGTTGAAGCCTGCGTTCCTGAAGGCGTGCCATGCGGCAATCGACGCGCTGGCCGCCGATACCGCCGATGGCGGGCCCGGGGTCGTTGTCGGTTTTCCCCGGCAGGGTGTGACCGGACGACACAATTCGGTCGCCGTCCTCGATGGGGGCAGGATTCTCGTTTTCCGCGATAAGCTCGACTTGCCGAACTACGGAGAATTCGACGAGAAGCGCGTCTTCGTCGAAGGCGCCATGCCTGGACCGGTCAACTTTCGTGGCGTCCGGCTCGGAATTCCGATCTGCGAGGAGATCTGGAACGAGATGGGCGTTTGCGAGACGCTGGCGGAAAGCGGAGCGGAAATCCTGCTCGTGCCGAACGGTTCGCCCTACTATCGCGGCAAGGTCGACGTGCGCTATCAGGTGGCGTTGCGGCAGGTGATCGAGACCGGCTTGCCGATGGTCTTTGCCAATCAGCTTGGCGGACAGGATGAACTGGTGTTCGACGGAGCGAGCTTCGGCCTGAACGCCGACAAGTCGCTGGCCTTCCAGATGAGCCAGTTCGAAGAGACGATCGCACTCGTCACCTGGAAGAAGGAGAACGGCATCTGGCGCTGCGATGGCGGGCCGATGTCCAAGCTGCCCGAGCAGGAAGAGGCCGACTACCGCGCGTGCGTTCTGGGCTTCCGCGACTATGTCAACAAGAACGGTTTCAAGAACGTGATCCTCGGCCTTTCCGGCGGTATCGATTCGGCGATTTGCGCGGCGATCGCGGTCGACGCGCTTGGAGAGGAGCGCGTGCGCTGCGTGATGCTGCCCTATCGCTACACTTCGAAAGAGTCGCTGAGCGATGCCGCGGCCTGCGCGAAAGCGCTTGGATGCCGCTATGACATCGTGCCGATAGAAGCGCCGGTCACCGGCTTCATGGATGCCCTATCAGATCTGTTCGAAGGCACCGAGTCCGGCATCACCGAGGAGAATCTGCAGAGCCGCGCTCGTGGCACCATCCTGATGGCGATCTCGAACAAATTTGGCTCGATGGTGGTGACGACCGGAAACAAGTCCGAGATGTCGGTTGGCTACGCGACGCTCTATGGTGACATGAACGGCGGCTTCAATCCGATCAAGGACCTCTACAAGATGCAGGTCTACGCCTTGTCACGCTGGCGAAACACGACCGTGCCGCCTGGTGTGCTCGGCCCATCCGGCGAGGTGATCCCGAAGAACATCATCGATAAGGCGCCTTCCGCCGAATTGCGCCCGAACCAGACCGACCAGGATTCGCTGCCGCCGTACCCGATCCTGGACGATATACTGGAGTGCCTCGTTGAAAACGAGATGGGTACCGAAGAGATCGTCGCGCGGGGTCATGACGAAGCGACCGTCCATCGGATCGAGCATCTGCTCTACATAGCTGAATACAAGCGCCGGCAATCGGCACCCGGCGTGAAGATCACGAAGAAGAATTTTGGTCGCGACAGGCGCTATCCGATCACCAACCGCTTCCGTGATCGCTGACAAAAAGGGGGCAAACGACGATGCGCAGTTCGGTTGAGATCCACAATATCAAGACAGGACTGACGCGCGTCGTCTGGCAGACCGACCAGTTGGTGGAGGCGCCGAACTTCGCACGGGACGGCAAATCACTGGCCATCAATGGTGACGGGCGGCTCCACCGGTTGCCGCTCGACGGCCGCCCGCCGGTCCCGATCGATACGGGATTTGCGGTCCGCTGCAACAACGACCACGGCCTGTCGCCGGACGGTCGATGGCTTGCGATTTGCGACAAGACGGAGTTCGGCAAATCGGCCATCTACATTTTGCCGGCCGAAGGCGGAATGCCGAGACTCGTTACGCCGAATCTGCCGTCCTATTGGCACGGCTGGTCACCGGACGGAAAGAGCGTCTGCTACTGTGGCATCCGCGGCGATCTCTTTGATATCTATACAATTCCGATCGAGGGCGGCGAGGAGAGACGGCTGACCTTCGGCGAGGGGAAGAATGACGGGCCGGACTGGTCCGCAGACGGGCGAATCTATTTCAACTCGAGCCGGTCCGGCCGCATGCAGATCTGGAGCGTTCGGCCGGATGGTGGTGTAGCCGCGCGCGTCACCGACAGCCCGTGGGAGGATTGGTTCCCTCATCCGTCACCGAGCGGGCGGTATTTGCTGGTGCTTTCCTTTGACGCCGGTGTCTTCGACCATCCCCGGGACCAGCATGTCCGATTACGGTTGATGGATGCTGATGGCCGAAATGATCGCGTGCTGTTCGACCTGTTCGGCGGACAGGGCACGATGAATGTGCCGAATTGGTCACCTGACGGCGATGAATTTGCCTTCGTGCGCTATGAGTCCGCAGGCTGATGCAATCGGCCATCGTGTTTGCCGAGCCTGCTCGTGGTATTGATTCCCCAATCCTCACGTCCATTAAGCTTTCGGAAACCAGTCCGCTTAAGTGAATATTCCCGCTTTCGCATTAGCATCCCCGAAAAATAACATATAGGGCGGCATGGGCCGCGGGCATGTCGGTGGGGAAAGACATGGCGAATGCTGGGGCTGAAAGTCCGGTTGGGAACCGGGGCAGCGTCAAGATCATGATTGGTCTTGCGGCGGCGGCTATCGTCGTCCTCTTCGCTTGTGCCAATTTCATGGTGCTGGACTACGCGAGCCGGCAGGCGAATGATTTCGTTGCAAGCACGGAAAAGACGCTCGTCAAGAACGAGTTCCGCCACCAGATCGAACAGGTGGTGCTCTATCAAAGCGGCATGTCCGTCTGGGACAAGAGCTTCGATGAACTGGGCGACGGCTCGTTCAGTGACGACTTCATCCGCAGGGAGTTGCGCGATTGGCTCTGGAGTGATTTCGGCTTCTCATGGATGGTGTTCACCAAGCCTGGCCAGGAGACGATCCTTGCAGTCCACGACGGCGATGTCGTCAATGCGAAGGAAGCCGACAACCTTCTTTACTGGGTCAGCGATCTCACCAAACGGGCCGAGGGTGCCTACTACGCGGCGTTGCGTCGTACGCGTGACGGCTGGCTCCTTGCGAAGCCGCCGGAAAGTGGCGATGAGCTATCGCCCGCATTGGCGCACATCAATGTCACCGGCATGCGGATGATCGATGGGACGATGAGCATCATCGTGGTGCAATCAGTCGTCCCCAAGCGGCTCTTCATTCCGGACGCGCGCAAGACGCCGGTGCTGCTGGTAACCGTCAAGCCGATTTCGGCAAAGATGCTCGCGAACTCCGAGCGGCGGCTGGGGCTGAAAAACCTTGGATTTTCTGCGATTACGACCGAGGACAAGGATCTCTTGCTGACCGGCGTCGGCGGCGATGCTTTCAATCCGATGGCGGCGTCGTGGCGCCCAAACCGTCCCGGCTCTTTTGTCTGGTCGATGGCAATGCCTCAAATCACGGCCCTGGTTGCGATGTTCGTCGTGGTCATGGGTTTCGTCACATTCAAGTTCTCATCGCTGGTGCGCGCCCTGCAGCGAAGCGAGTCGCGCAACGCCTTTCTCGCCCGGCATGACGCGCTTACGGGACTGCTCAACCGCTCCGGCTTCGATGATACGTTGAAGGATATGCTGGAAAAGGGAGGCGGCGAGCCGTTCGCGGTCTTCGCGATCGACCTTGATCAGTTCAAGGCAGTGAACGACCGACATGGTCACGCGGCCGGCGATGCTGTGCTGAATACGGTCGCATCCAGGTTCTTGGGCAGGGTCGGCAGCAAGGGCATCGTGGCGCGCCTTGGTGGCGACGAGTTCGCCGTATTTCTTCCCGGAGCGGTGGACCGGCAGGATCTCCTCGATCTTGCCAATGGGCTGGTGCGCGACGCGCAAGTTCCGATCCCGTTCGCAGGGCAGATACTGAGCGTCGGCAGCAGCGCAGGTATTGCCGCGTACCCCGATCACGGAAATACTGTGCACGACATCATGGTAGTGGCAGACGCAGCCCTTTACGCCGCCAAGAACAGCGGTCGCAACCGCGCGGTGTTTGCGATGTCTGGTGACGGCGAGGCGAAAGGCGACATCGAAGCGGCCTGACCGTCGCGTCTCTCACGCTCCAACTGCGACACGTCACCGTCGGTGCCGGTCTTGCATCGCCGGCTCCAACATGCGCAGGTATCACCGTCAGGTGCCCTTGTGAAAGCAAGGGAGAATCGGGAATTCGGTGGGGCCGCCATCCGGACTGGTGTCAGGTCTCGAAGCCGAAACGTGCCCAACGCTGTGACGGGGACGGCCAAGCCTGGAAGATGCAAGCTTCCAATTGCCACTGGTATTGCAGCCGGGAAGGTAGGGGCGGTCGAGGGAACCGGAGTCAGAAGACCGGCCTGGCGAGATAGACCAACCCGCGCGGACGGCGGAAGGTATTCAGCATTGTTGGGGAGATGACGATGCGACCTCTGCCGACGGATGATCTCATCCGTGCACAAGCCTTTTCGCCCGATGAACGCGCGGCCGTGTACTATGCGATTGAAACGCGACGTGATGTGCGCGACCAGTTCCTGCCGGAACCGCTTCCGGCTGATCTGGTCGAGCGACTATTGAATGCGGCGCATCGGGCGCCCTCCGTGGGTTTTATGCAGCCCTGGAACTTCATTGTCATCCGCGATCGGGAGGTGCTTACAGCCGCGCACAAGGCATTCCAGCGGGCAAACGAAGAGGCGGCGGCGATGTTCGCCAGCGAACGGCAAGAACTTTATCGCTCGCTGAAACTCGAGGGGATTCTGAAGGCGCCGCTCAGCATCTGCGTGACCTGTGATCCCGACCGCGGCGGCGCCGTGGTTCTCGGGCGCACGCACAATCCGCGCATGGATGTGTACTCGACTGTGTGCGCCGTCCAGAACCTTTGGCTCGCAGCGCGGGCAGAAGGGGTCGGCGTCGGGTGGGTCAGTATTTTCCACGATGCGGATATCCGTTCGCTACTCGGCATTCCCGAGCGGATCGAGATCGTCGCCTGGCTCTGCGTCGGGTTCGTCGATCAACTCTATCGTGAGCCGGAGCTTGCGCTGAATGGCTGGCGGCAACGGCTGCCGCTGGAGGAGCTAGTCTATTCCGACCGATGGGGAAACAGGCGCTAAACGCGCCAGACCGGAAAAGGTCTACTTCGGGCCTGCGGGATTGCGCAGATCGATCGCTCCCTCCGGGTCTGGCAAGAACACGGGGCCGACGTTGCGAACCTTGTCTTTCACCGGGTCATAGGGTCGTTCGATGACAACCTTGTCGGCTGTTTTCGCCTGCCCAACGGGTCGCATACGGATTGTCGTCACGGAGCCGACGTTCTCCTTGATCGCGCCCTGTGCGCTATCGCCGGCGCCAGTCCTAGTCGAGTTGTTGCGCATGCTCCGATGATAGGCGGACAGGTCACACCCGCAGTCTCTCGGTTTCGAGAAATCAGGCGTACGATAGGCGAAGGCCGTCGGCAGTTGCGCGTAGAGCCGGCCGGTGACGGTGGAAACCATCTCGCCGCTGTCGAGGGAATTGAGTGACTGGTAATAGAGCTCGGTTTCCGTCTGCGGGCACATCCTGGCGCACGCCCGCTGGTCTCGACGAAAGTCGAGCGGGGAGGCGCCCTGTGTCATCGGGAAAAAGCCGCCGTCGCAGGTTCGCACGCAGACCGTGCGTAATCGGCCTCCCGGCGTACCGCTGCCGCCGTAACGGGTCGCCAAGCCATCGTCGGGTAATCCATCTGCCGTCGCCCGATCATAGGCCTCGTCGGGATCCGAGCTGCCGACACCGCGACAGCCGTTCAACTCGATCTCGGCAAGAATTTGAACGCGGGCTTCCTGATAGCTTCCAAGGGAAGCAAGTTCGCCTTGTCTTGCGAAGAGACCCTTGATGTTGCGTTCCATTCGTTCGATGGCGGATGCAATCTCGCTGCATTCGCGCGCACTTGATGTCCTGAAGACCGTAACGCTGCCGGTGCTGCACCCAAGTTGTCGGAGATCGGCTCTGGCTTGTTCCAGTTGGGCGCTCAGTTGCGCGACGGGGGACGAATGACTTCCGGCATCGTTGATGGGGATATCCACCTGGGGCAGGCTCGCCAGGCGTGACTGGAGATCATCGCAGACATCTGACGCCCGCGCGGGAACAACGAGGGTGCAGGCGAGGGCGGCGGTTGCCAGAACCATCAATCGGCGCAAGCGCAGGGGCACTGTGGTGGCTCCGAACAGGTAGAATAGCTGGCACAGGACGCCACCCATCATACGTTGCTGGGGTGGCGGCGCAACGTGCTCATGTAAATGTGATTAACTGCCTTGACGATCATCAACGATAGCTGATTTTTGAAATCATGTTGGTATCGGCGGATGGAATTGATATCGCCTTGCCCATGGTGTAGCAAAGTGAAACCGGCGGGCTGGTGATGCTGGTAGTGCTCTAGATTGCGATACCATTCCGGCCAACCTATCCGATTGCGTCCACACCCACAGGTTTTGCATGCGCCTCACTTCTGTCCTGCTGAGTCCATTCTATGCCCTCCAGCTTGCATCGGGTGCCAAATCCTTTGCGGATAATCCGATCATCGGCAGCAAGACGCTGAACAAGATGGGTCTGCACGCGAAGCGTGTTTCCGTAGCGATGGACATGGCTGACTGGCGGCGCAAGTCGCTTGCCAATCTCGTTACGCCGGAGCAGCGACGCGAGTACGAGGAAAATGGCTTCGTCAAGATCGAGAATTTTCTCCCGCCCGAGGTCTTCGCGAAAGTTACAGCGGAGCTGGAAAACAGCGATTTCGACCGCTACGACATGCTGCAGGGGACGACAGTTACTCGCCGCGCGCTGATCGACGACAGCGACCTTGAGCGTTTGCCTGGCTTCAAGGCAGCACGCAACGACCCGCGCATGACGAACCTCCTGCGCTATGTCTCCTCGCACGACGGCCAGCCTTTGCTCGTCGTGCAGGTCGTGATGGCGCTGCCTTCGACGCCGTCGAAGGAGGCTGCTGCCGACCCGCAAACGGCGCTGCACAGCGACACTTTTCAGCCAACCGCCAAAGGCTGGTTGTTCCTAAAGGATGTGGGCGAGGAAGATGGGCCGTTCTCATACGTTCCGGGCTCGCACAAGATCACGCCACAGCGCCTGGCCTGGGAAAAGCGCATCAGCGAGAACTCCGACACGATCGAGAACAAGTATTCCGCGCGCGGCTCTCTGCGGATCATGCCGGAAGAGCTGGCGGCGCTTGGCTATGGCCAGCCGATGAAGATGGTCGTCAAGGCGAACACGCTGATCGTCGCTGATACGCACGGCTTCCACGCACGTTGCCCGAGCTACAAGGCAACGACGCGCGTCGAGATCTACGGCTCGCTCCGCCGAAATCCGTACCTGCCTGTCACCGGCCTGCACATCGCCTCGCTTTCCTTCATCAGGGCGCGTGTCAACCGACTGATCATCGGCGCCATGGGACTTCGCGGCAAGCTCGGCCTAAAGGGCTCGCCCTGGGTGCCGGCCGGCTACGGCAAAGCGCTCGAGTGGTCCAAGCGGTTGAAACAAAAGTAGGTCGACCGTGCTATCGAGGCCGGTGGGGTACGTCGGCAGCCTTTGTGGCCCGGGTTGCTGTCGTAGCTTATTCAATTCTTCGAGGCGTGTTCAACCGCTGGAAGCGTGACTTCGACGCAAAGTCCCTTGCCTCCCGGGCCATCTTTCAGCACGAGCGTCCCCCCGTGCAGTTCCACGATCTGCGCGACAATGGACAGACCCAGGCCGCTTCCCGGCGTACTTGTTTTGCCACCCCTGAAGAACCGGTCGAGTGCCCGGTTGCGCAATGTCGAAGGTATGCCCGGACCGCTATCCTCGACGCGCAGGACAACGGACTTATCTTGCGCCTCGACGCTGATATTGACTTCGGTCCCCGGAGGTGTGTGGTGAAGGGCGTTGTCGAGGAGATTGCGCACGAGAACCTGCAGCAGTTCGACGTTGCCGATGACACTGGCCTCCTGCATCGACCCCGCCAGTCCGAGGTTCATCGTCCGGCTCCCGCCCTCCTCAACGAGCCGAACGACAACGTCACGCGCCACCGACATGAGATCGACGGATCCGAGCATCGTGGTTGCCTGATCCAATCGTGCCAGAGCCAAAAGCTGCTCAACCACGCGCGCACCACGTTCGGCACCTTCCAGAACGTTGTCGATCGCCCGTCGGCTGTCTTGCATTTCAGTAGCTCGCTTAGCCACCTGCGCATGGGCCTTGATCGCGGCGAGCGGGGTGCGAAGCTCATGTGCGGCGTCGGCGGCAAAGCGGCGATCACGTTCGCTTGACGCGGAAATTCTGTCAAACAGCGCGTTGAGTGCCGAGATCAGCGGCAGAATTTCGGTCGGAACGGTCTTTGGTGGAAGTGGCTCAAGATCAGACGCTGTGCGTCGGGCAACATTTGCCGCAACAGCCTCGAGCGGCGACAGCCCCCAGCGGACCGCTCCCCAGACGAGCACAGTGAGCAGGGGGATTGCGATCCACATCGGGTGAAGGATGTGCGCGGCAACGCGCGCCGCGAAACTGCCACCAAGTTCCTGCCGAACCGCAACTTCGACGTAGCCGTCCTTGCCGTCGGTCGCCCCGAATACCCGCCAGGTTTGCCCATTGCTGACGACGTCGGCATAGCCTTCTTTCCAGTCCGTGACGGGGAACCGATCCCCGATGGCGGAGGGAAGGAGCCTGTCTGGGCCGGAGGTGCGAATGCGATATGAAAGCGGATGCTCCTTGTCGGTCTCGACAAACGTGGTGTTCGAGGACGCCAGATCACCCTTGGAGTGGCGGTCCCGTATCTGCAGGAGCAGCTTCGCCGTCTGCTCCAGATGTGAATCGACCTCCTCGGAGATGAGGTGTTGCGTATCGAGATAGGTGAAATAGGCTGTCGCCAGCCACGCTGCAATCATGCTGCCGCAAAGACCCAAAACCAAACGGCGGCGCAAGGAGTGGTTCATGCGTCCGATTCCGGAATGATATAGCCGACGCCGCGTATGGTCCTGATGGCATCGGGATAGAGCTTGCGGCGGAGATTGTGGATATGAACCTCGATGGCGTTGCTGTCGATTTCCTCGCCCCAGCCGTAGAGCCTGTCTTCAAGCTGACCACGACTTAGTACCCGTCCCGCATTCATCAGAAGGTCTTGCAGGACCGCGAATTCGCGCTGTGACAACACGACGGGTTTTCCATCCAGCGTAACTGCGTGGCCGGCCGGATCGAGCTGAAGTCGGCCATGGTTCAAAATCGGCGTCGTTTTGCCTTTCGACCGTCGCAGCAATGCCCGCAGGCGAGCCAGCAACTCGTCCAGATCGAAAGGCTTCACCAGATAATCGTCGGCGCCAGCATCGAGCCCACCGATCCGGTCCGCGACCGTGTCGCGCGCGGTGAGAAGCAGGATCGGCCTGCTGTCGCGTTCCCTGCGTCGCTTTTGCAGCAGCGTTATCCCGTCCATGCGTGGGAGCCCGATGTCGAGGACGACGGCATCATAGTCCGCAGTCTCCAGCGCCACCTCGGCATCCTCGCCGCTTTTCGCCCAATCCACCGCAAAACCCGACTGAGTGAGGCCGGCAAGAACACCCTTGCCAAGAAGTTCGTCATCCTCGACGAGCAACAGTCGCATGCTACCGAACCCTAATCTCGACCGACCAATGGGAGAAGCCCATTGGTCGGTATTCTTACCGGCGCCGCTTGCCGAAGCACTGTGACAAATCGGAACAGGCGGATCGCCGGCGTTGCGCACTTATTCCAGTGCCTGCCAGTGCGGGTGCTCGAAATGATCGCCGTAGACTTTCAGTGTCTCGACGATCTGAATGGCGCCATTGCGGGCCTCTGCGCCGGAATGGAGTTTGGCGATCCCGTCGAGGAGTTGCGCCAGCACCATATGGAATTGTTCATCGACTTCTGGCGTCAACTTGCAGTTCGCCACCATGAAGTCGATCTGGGTCTCGATATCCTTGGCCATTGTCGCGGACACGTCAGACGACAAGGTATTGTCGTGGATTGCCGTCATTTGCGACGCCATCACATCACGAATGGCGTTCATGCCCTTGATCATGTTGTCGTCGCCCTGCCACTTGGCGCCGTTGTTCAAGGTCAGTTCGACCGCCGTTGCTCCGTGTCCGTCGTGTGTCGTCTGTGAAATTGCCGTACTGGGCAAACCAAAGCCAACCGCCAGCGCGAGAGTTGCGGCGGACAGGTATTTGCGAAATTGCATTGTAGTCTCCTGCATTTTTGCCTGGCCCCTTGATTGGGCGCCATGGAGACCTGCTATCCGCGGTTTCTTATGGCCCACTTAAGGCTACGGAAGCGCGCGTCAAGACGAGATCGCGGGTTGTCATGGGAATGAAAGCAGCGCACGGGGCTGATGCTGGTCTGCGGTTGAGCGGCTTTCCGTGCGGGCAGGGGGCCGGCCGCCAGATGAAGTCTGGGAATGGGACACTATCGCGTTGGCACTCTGTTGGACGTGCCAGGTCCAAAGCGCCCGCGACCCAAATGGGAAATGAGCCGCGGACGTTATCATTCGCACGCAGGCGATCACTCGGGATAGGATGCCTCGACGACGGCAAGTGCCGCCATGTTGACCACGCCGCGCGACGTCACCGACGGCGAGAGAATGTGAGCCGGCAACGCGGCACCCAGCAGAATGGGGCCGACATGAAGGCCGTCCGACATGGTCTTCAACACACCGAGTGTGATGTTGGCCGCATCGAGATTTGGGAACACCAGGAGGTTCGCCTCGCCGGTCAGCGTGCTGCTCGGCATGACGCGCTGGCGCAGCATCTCGGAGATCGCGGAGTCACCGTGCATCTCGCCATCGGCCTCAAGTTCGGGTGCCATTTCGCGCACCAGCGCAATTGCCTTGCGCATCTTGAAGGCGCTCACGGAGTCACGCGAGCCGAAGTTGGAATGCGAGACCAATGCCGCGCGCGGCGTGATGCCGAACCGCCGGATTTCCCTGGCTGCCATCACCGTCATCTGGGCGACTTCCTCGGCCGTGGGCTCGAAGGTGACGTAGGTGTCGGTGAAGAACGTCGCGCCGCGCTGCGATATCAGCAGGCTGAGGGCGGAAAAGTCGGTTACACCCTCGCGCAGACCGATGATTTGCCGAACGTCGCGCAGATGCTTGGCATAGCGCCCTTCGACACCGCAAATCAGGGCATGCGCCTCGCCGCGCCGGACGGCCAATGCTCCGATGACGGTTTGGTTCGTACGGACGATCGTGCGGGCCGCTTCGGGAATCACGCCCAGCCGGCCGACCAGCTTGAAATAGTCGTCGACATAGTCGCGATAGCGCGGATCGTCTTCCGGGTTGACCACTTCGAAGTCTACGGAAGGACGGATGCGCAGTCCGTAACGCTTCAGGCGGGCCTCGATGATCTGCGGTCGTCCGATCAGGATCGGCTGTGCGATGTTTTCTTCCAGAAGCACCTGCGCGGCGCGCAGCACGCGCTCGTCTTCACCGTCCGAGAAGATCACGCGCTTCTTCTCTGCCTTCTTTGCCGCGGCGAAGATCGGTTTCATGATGAAACCGGAGCGCCAGACGAAGCGGTTGAGCTGATCGAGATAGGCGTCGAAATCGGCGATCGGCCGGGTGGCGACGCCGCTTTCGGCTGCGGCGCGGGCAACGGCCGGTGCAATGCGCAGGATCAGGCGTTGATCGAAGGGCGAGGGGATCAGGTAGTTCGGGCCGAAGACGGGTGTGTCGCCGGAATAGGCGCGTGCGGCCACGTCGGAGACTTCCTCGCGGGCGAGTGCGGCGATGGCTCGCACCGCCGCCATCTTCATCTCCTCGTTGATCGTACGGGCGCCGCAGTCAAGCGCGCCGCGGAAGATGTAGGGGAAGCAGAGGACGTTGTTGACCTGGTTGGGGAAATCCGAACGGCCGGTGCAGATCATCGCATCGGGGCGCGCGGCACGGGCTTCTTCCGGCATGATCTCCGGCGTCGGGTTGGCCAGTGCCAGGATCAGCGGCTTGTCGGCCATGCGTGTCAGCAACTCCGGCTTCAGGACGCCAGCAGCCGAAAGGCCGAGGAACACGTCGGCGCCGTCGATCGTCTGGGCCAGTTCGCGCTTGTCGGTCTCCTGGGCGTAGACGGACTTCCACTGGTCCATAAGTGCCTCGCGTCCCTTGTAGACGAGGCCTTCGATGTCGTGGACCCATATGTTTTCGCGCTTGGCACCGAGGGTGACGAGGAGATTGAGGCAGGCGAGTGCCGCCGCACCCGCGCCCGACGCGATGATTTTCGCCTTGGCGATGTCTTTGCCCGCGAGTTCGAGGCCGTTCAGGATCGCAGCCGCGACGATGATTGCCGTGCCGTGCTGGTCGTCGTGGAAGACGGGGATGTCCATCTTCTCGCGCAACTGGCGCTCGACCTCGAAGCACTCCGGCGCCTTGATGTCCTCGAGATTGATGCCGCCGAAGGTCGGCTCTAGCGCGGAGATGACGTTGACCATCTCGTCGACGCTTGCCGCGTCGATCTCGATGTCGAACACGTCGACGCCGGCGAATTTCTTGAACAGGACCGCCTTGCCCTCCATCACGGGCTTGGAGGCCAGGGGCCCGATATTGCCGAGGCCGAGCACGGCGGTGCCGTTCGAGATGACCGCAACGAGGTTGGAGCGGGCGGTGTAGTCCGCAGCGGTTTCCGGATTGTCACGGATCGCAAGGCAGGGGGCTGCAACGCCCGGCGAATATGCAAGCGCCAGGTCGCGCTGGTTGCCGAGCGGCTTGGTCGGCTGGATCTCGAGCTTGCCGGGCCGGGGGTGACGATGGAAGAAGAGGGCCTGTTGGTCGATGTCACCGCTCGTAGGCGTGGGTTTCCCTTTCGGCTTGTCAGCAGTGGTCATGTTCTTCCTGTCCGATTCCATACGTTCTTCCGACCTTCCTTCTGGCACGGATGGGGCGTGCAGTGAAGGTTGGCCTATGCCATAAAGCCCCAATTGCCATGACTTGCAACCACCAACCCAGCCTTTGTGTGACGGCCAGCAACGTGCCTTCAATAGACCTGCGGGCGAAAGTGACCAGCGGTTGTGGTGGATCACTGCTGGTCGTATGAAAAAGTAACCAGCGAGGGAGAGTCGGGTGAACGCAGAAGCAAACAAATCCATCGTCCAGGACTATGTCGCCGCGTTCAACGCATTCGATATGGAAAGGCTTGCGGAACTTTTTGCCCCCGATGCAAAAATCTACGGCGTGCTGGGCTTCGGGGCGCTTGCAGAGGTTGCGCCGATCTGGCGTGAGTTGCACGAGGGTATGAACATGCGGCTCGAAGCGCTTGATATCGCGGTCGACGGCAGCAATGTCGTGGGGCGCTTTCGCGAAACCGGCCGCTTCACCGGCACCTTCCGGGGGCTCGCCGGTCATGAACCGACCGGGCGACCCTACGAGATCATGGCGATGGAATGGTTCGTCGTGGAGAATGGCCGCATATCCTGCCGCTGGGGCGCGCGGGACAGCGCCGCCATCTCCCGACAGTGCATAGGGTAGCAGAACCTTCCGATTGCGCATCCCTTGGCGGGGTGGCGGTCGTCGCCGGAAACGCTGTCATCCTGTTGAAACAAGAGTCTGGTTTCAACTTGCCGGAAGGCGTTCGTTCGCCGCGGAACAGAGCCGGAGTGCACAGGATGACAGCCAGCGATTCAGCACCGAATGTTCGTCGCGTTCGCACCCTGTTTCTGTCAGACGTGCATCTGGGATCCAGGGCCGCGAAAGCGGATTTCTTGCTCGATTTTCTTCGATGCCACGAAGCGGAAACGATCATACTCGTCGGGGATATTGTCGACGGCTGGCGGCTGAAACGCAGCTGGTACTGGCCGCAGAGCTGCAACGACGTTGTCCAGAAGCTTCTACGCAAGGCGCGTAAAGGGACCCGGATCGTTTACATTCCCGGCAATCACGACGAATTCCTGCGCGACTTCCCCGGAATACATTTCGGTGGCATCGAAGTTGCCACGCAGATGATCCACGAGGCTGCCGATGGGAAGCGCTACCTGGTGCTGCATGGTGACGAATTCGACGTGGTCGTTCGCAACGCCCGCCTGCTCGCCTATCTCGGTGATTGGGCCTATGACGCGGCAATCGGCATCAACATCGTACTTGCCGCCGCGCGCCGGCGTCTTGGCATGCCCTACTGGTCCTTTTCGGCTTGGGCGAAGCTGAGGGTCAAGCACGCCGTCAACTTCATCGGCGCTTTCCAGCGGGTCGTCACCGAGGAGGCGCGCCGGAACCACGCGGACGGTGTGATCTGCGGTCATATCCACCACGCGGTGGTCGAGGATCTGGACGGGATACGCTATATCAATACCGGCGATTGGGTGGAGAGCTGCACCGCCGTCGTCGAACATTTCGACGGCAGCATGGAACTGGTTGCATGGCAGCCGCGGGAGATCCGGCCGGCCACAGCTTCGCCGGTCTCCGAAGGATTTAGGACATCTGTCGGGCAGGAACCAGTATCAGAGGCGGCCTAGCGGCCCACTGTTCTTGGCAGACAAGATCAGCGTGCTAGCAGAAATCACGGATTGGCGTACGTGCCTCACCGTGATAGTCCTGCGTAACCTCAATTCTGGTTTCCAAACATGCATGCGCCTCACGGCTTGGTTGCGACCGCTGGTCCACCACGCCACTTTGTCCTGCGAATCGCGATCGTTTTTTGTGCGCCAATGCTGGTGAACGGCATAGCGCTGCCGTTCTTTCCGGTCTGGCTTAGTACGCTGTCGATGACAGATTGGGAGATCGGCCTGGTGCTGGCCGTGCCGATGGTTATACGTGTCTTCACTGCGCCGATCGCCGGTGTGATCGCCGATCGAATCGGCGATCGGGCAAGCGTGCTGGTGTGGTCGGGGACAATGTCGCTCGCAACAGCGGTGGCCCTTCTCTTTACGGAAAGCTTCTGGCCGGTTCTGGTCCTCTATACGCTCCAGGGGATCGTCTATGCGCCCTATCTGCCGATCACCGATGCGATCGCGCTCAGCGGCGTGCGGCGATGGAACTTCGACTACAGCCGCATGCGTTTTTGGGGCTCGCTCGCCTTCATCGTGTCGACCATGATCGGCGGCTGGCTTTCCGGCATCTTCGGTGGCGCGATGGTGTTGCCGGCCATGACGGTCGGTTTCGTCACGACGGTCTTCACTGCATTCATCGCGCCGCGCATCGGCAAGCCACGACGGCCGTCGCCGATTTCGGCGCTGGTCGTCGCCCCGACCGGTTCGTCCGGCCAGATGGACGTACAGCTGATGATGATCGGCGCCGCATTGGTGAATGGCAGCCACGGCATGTTCTATGCCTTTATCGCGATCCTATGGGGCGCAGCCGGCTACTCTGGTACGGAGATCGGCCTGTTGTTCAGTGTCGGCGTTGCGGCCGAGATTGTCTTCTTCATCCTGTCTGCGCGCCTCAACCGCACCTTCAGCCTCTGGACAATGATCGTCTTCGGCAGCGCGGTCGCCATATTCCGATGGGTCGCCTTCCCGCATGATCTGGGATTTGCAGGTTACTTCGCCCTGCAATGCCTGCACGCCTTCACTTTTGCCAGCATCCATGTCGGCGTGCAGGGGAGGATCATCGAGCGTGTGGCCGAGGAAAAGGAGGCCTCCACGCAGGGGCTGTACTTCTTCTACAACGGCATCTTCATGGCCCTGACCACGTTTCTGTCCGGCTATCTTTTCGCCTGGTACGGCATCGACGGATTCTATGCGATGTCCGTCGTTGCCGCCCTCGGACTGGCGCTCGTGCTGCTGGCGCGCAGCCGTCAGCCCCAGAGATTGGCCTCTGGTGGAAACACCAGAGAGTCTTCGTAACGAAGTCCTGGCGCGCGATCACGCGCCAGAAGCAGCGGGCCGTCGAGGTCGACGAAGTCCGCACCTTGTGCCAGGAGTACGGCCGGGGCCATCGCCAGTGACGAGCCGACCATGCAGCCCACCATGACCTTCAAGCCGAGGCGGTCCGCCTGCGAGCGAAGGTCTAGCGCTTCCGTCATGCCGCCCGCCTTGTCCAGCTTGATGTTGATGGCGTCATAGCGATCGGTCAGTGCCGCGAGATCAGCCGCCAGATGTACGCTCTCGTCTGCGCAGACGGGCACGATGCGCTCCAAATGCGCCAGTGCCTGATCCCGTCCCGCCGGAAGCGGTTGCTCGATCAGCGAGACACCGGCTTCGGCACAGATGGCGAGGTGATAAGCCAGCGTCTCGCCGCTCCACCCCTCGTTCGCGTCGAGAATGATGCGGGACTCTGGCGCTGCGGCGCGCACGGCACGAATGCGCGTTGCATCGTCCGCGGTTCCGACCTTTACCTTCAACAGTGCCCGATCCGAATGGCGAGCGGTCTGTGCGGCCATCGCCTCCGGTTCGCCGAGCGAGATCGTGTAGGCGGTCGTAAGTGGGGCCGACGGTACTGCGTTGATCGTGGACCATACCGGCGTGCCGGAGGCTTTGGCTTCGAGATCCCACAGCGCGCAATCGACTGCGTTGCGAGCAGCACCGGCCCGCATGATTTGGCGAAGGTCTTCGCGCGAGGCTCCCGCTTCGATTGCCGAAGTTGCATCCGATATTTCAGCCAGCACGCTTTCGATCGATTCGCCGTAACGCGCGTAGGGAACACATTCGCCCCAGCCCGAGTATTCGCCTGCGGTGATTCGGCAAGTCACGACGACCGCTTCGGTCTTGGTGCCACGCGAAATCGTGAAACCGCCGGCGATCGGAAAGGTCTCGGTGGATGAGGCAAGGTGTCGGCGCATATCTTCTTCGGCTCCGTTCGATGTTTTCAGGCACAGCGATGCCCTCAGCACGGCTTCTTTCGGTGACAGATCAAGGCGGAGCCGATATGAGTCGCAATCAACGGTTCCTATCACTTTTCACCTGCATCGTCCGGGAAGAAGAAAGAGCATTGAATTCGTCGTCCATTCCATCTCCCGAAATCGAGATCGCCGGCCGCCCGGACGGGCATGGTGAAATCTGGCGCCTTTCCGGAGCATGGCGTGCGCAAACTGCCGTGGCCGCCAAGCGCAAGCTGGATGATCTGAACGGTCACAAGGAGCCGCTTCAGATCGATCTCCGCGCGATTGAGGGGATGGATACCGCCGGCGCGTGGCTGATCCGTCAGGCAATGACAGAGCGGCAACAGGCGGGGGCAGAGGTCAGCGTTGTTGATCCCAATGGCCGTTTTCTGGACCTGATCCAGGCCTTACCCGCGCAATTGCGCGAGCCTGCGATTGAAGACGATCGGCCGACGAGCCCGTTCGTACGTTTCTTGACGCCGATCGGCAGGCACGTTGTCGAGATTTGGGGCGACGTGGTCGCGGCGATGTACATCCTCGGCTCGGCGGTTCGTGGGGCGCAGCTCAAGCTCGGCCGTCACAGTGGCGTTTCGCCAGCGGCAATCGTCAACCAGATCGATCATATGGGCGTGAAGGCCGTTCCGATCATCACGCTGATGTCCTTCCTTATCGGTGCAATCATCGCCCAGCAGGGGGCATTCCAACTGCGCTATTTCGGAGCGGAAGTGTTCGTGGTCGATCTCGTGGGAATCCTGCAGTTGCGCGAGATCGGCGTACTTCTGACGGCGATCATGATCGCCGGCCGCTCGGGTAGTGCGATCACGGCCGAAATCGGCTCCATGAAGATGCGCGAGGAGATCGATGCGCTGAAGGTCATGGGCCTTTCGCCGATCGGTGTCCTCGTTTTTCCGCGGCTGGTGGCGCTGACGGTCGCATTGCCGCTTCTGACGATCATCGCCAATTTCGCCGCGCTGTTCGGGGCGGCGGTCGTGGCCAACACCTATTCCGGCATAACCTACGACACGTTCCTGTCACGCCTGAGGGAAGCCGTCGATTTGTCGACGGTCGTTTCGGGCATGATCAAGGCCCCCTTCATGGCGCTCGTGATCGGCATCGTTGCCTCAGTCGAGGGGCTGAAGGTGGGTGGGAGTGCCGAGTCGCTCGGATTGCGCGTCACGACATCCGTGGTGAAATCGATCTTCGTCGTGATTCTCATGGATGGGCTCTTCGCCATGTTCTATGCGGCGATCGACTTCTGATGGACGGGGTTCGCGTGAGCGCTCGAGTTGGAAACGAAAAAGAGGTGGTACTCTCGGTCAAGGATTTGACCGTGGGGTTCGGCGACCGTGTCGTTCTCGATAAATTGAACCTGGACATCTACCGCGGTGAAATCCTCGGCTTCGTCGGCGCATCGGGGTCGGGAAAATCGGTGCTCATGCGCACGGTTCTGCGCCTACTTCCGCGCCGAGCCGGCACTATTCGCATCCTCGGCGCCGATTTCGACCGGACGAGCGAGGCGGAGCGCATGGCGCTCGATATGCGTCTCGGCGTGCTTTTCCAGCATGGCGCGCTCTTCTCCTCGCTGACGGTGCGTGAGAACATTCAGGTGCCGATGCGGGAATATCTCGACCTGCCGCAAGCCATGATGGACGAGTTGGCTCTGCTGAAGGTCGAGCTGGTCGGACTTGCGCCGGAGGCGGCGGACAAGTTCCCCTCGGAGCTGTCCGGCGGCATGATCAAGCGTGCGGCGTTGGCGCGCGCGCTCGCGCTCGATCCGGACCTGGTGTTCCTTGACGAGCCGACGTCCGGTCTTGATCCGATCGGCGCGGCCGAATTCGACGAACTGATTGCCAAGTTGCGGGACACGCTGGGACTGACGGTCTATATGGTGACGCACGACCTAGACAGTCTCTTTTCCGTCTGCGACCGGATTGCGGTTCTCGGGCAGAAGAGGGTTCTGGTCGAAGGCACGATCGACGACATGCTTGCCTGCGACGACGCCTGGGTGCAGGCCTATTTCCAGGGAAAGCGAGCGCGATCGATCGTCAGAACCTGAGCGCATCTGGTGCCGCTGGACGCAGCGTGTCGGGTGGAGTTGAATTGAAGTGGGCGTGAGGCGATTCCCGAACAATTGAAGGCGCCGATGGCGCAATTTGTGGGTAGACTGAGAAAGACATGGAAACAAAGGCCAACTACGCGATCGTCGGCTTCTTCACCTTGCTGGTGATCGCGGCCGCCTTCGGTTTCGTCTACTGGATGTCGCAGTACGGTCGCAGCGGCGAGATGGCTCCGCTCGCCATCCGCATCCCGGGCTCGGCGAACGGTCTCAGTGTCGGCTCGCCGGTACGCTTCAACGGCATCCCGGTCGGAACCGTGCGCAACCTCGCGATCGATTCTGACGATCCGCGCTACTCCATTGCCTTGACAGAGGTTTCCACCGAAGCGCCCGTGAAGCAGTCGACCTCGGCCGTGCTCGAAGTGCAGGGTCTCACGGGCGCTGCCTACATCGAGCTCTCCGGCGGCAGGGCGGAGGACAAGAATATCCTTAAGCTTGCGCTCGAAACCGACGGAACGGCCGTGCTCGTTGCCGAGCAATCGAGTGTCACCAACCTGCTCGCGACCGCCGACAAGATCCTCAAACGTGCGGATGATGCCATCTCCGACATCCAGGGCTTCGTTGCCGATGCGCGCGGGCCGCTCACTTCGACCATTCGCAATGCCGAAAAGTTCTCTGACGCCTTGACGCGAAACTCGGATAACATCGACAAGTTCCTGCAAAGCGTCGGCGGGCTTTCCGACACGTTCAGTGGTCTTTCCGGCCGTCTCGATTCGACGATGGCCGCTCTCGACGGTCTGATCAAGGCGGTTGACGCCAAGAAGATCGACCATGTGGTTTCGAACGTGGACAAGGTGACGTCGGACCTGGCTGCTGCGTCCGGTGACGTGAAAGGCACGATCGAGAGCTTCAAGCGGACGGCGGAAACCTTTGACAGCGTCGGCAAGAATGCGACCGCGACGCTCGACAAGGTCGACAAGCTCATTGCAGCCGTCGATAGCGAGAAGGTCAAACTCACGATCAACGATATCAATGCGGCGAGCTCCGATGCGCGTGAGGCGATCGCCTCCATCAAAGGCGTTGCCGACAAGCTTGGCGCGCGCAAGGACGATATCGACCAGACCATCACCGATGTCCGGCAGATGGCGAGCAAGCTAAACGCTGCCTCAAGCCGTGTCGATGGCGTACTCGCGAAACTCGACGGATTCCTCGGCGAGGGGGATTCTGAATCGCTGTTTGCCGACGCAAAGGCGACGCTGCAATCCTTCAAGCAGGCGGCCGATTCGCTCAACGCCCGCATTGGTCCAATCGCTGACAACCTGCAGCGCTTCTCCGGCGGTGGGCTGAGGGATGTCGAGGCGCTCGTCGGCGAGACGCGGCAGGCGGTCCAGAGCCTTCAGAGCACCATTTCCAGCTTCGACAAGAATCCGAGCCGGCTTTTGTTCGGCGGGGAGACGGTGAAGACGTACGACGGTCGGGCTCGCCGCTAGCGCCTACACTGTGGCCGCAATTCCACAATCCTCGAAGCGAATGGCTTTCCTTCGCCTTCTGCTTTCCGCCGGCGGTGACAGTGCGTCGGGCCGCTGCTACAGATTGCATGTAAGAGAGATTCGCACAGCATGACGGTGTCGGGGATGACGCAGGGAAAAGGATGGGGGTTGAGGGCTGCGGTTCTGGCAGTCTCTGCAGCCATTCTTGCTTCGTGCGGCGGCGCCAAGGCTGTCAATGACACGTTCAACCTGACCTCCGTACCAGCCGTCGAAGGACCATCCGCACGCAACCGGCAGATTCTCGTGACGGAACCGTCCGCCCTGAAAGCGCTGGGTAGCGATCAGGTTGTGGTCCGGCCGACGACGTCGGAAGTCCAGTATCTCGCCAAGGCGCAGTGGAGCGACAGTCTTCCGAAACTCGTGCAGGCCAAGCTGATCCAGGCTTTTGAAACGAGCGGCGCGCTTGGCGGCGTCGGAAAGCCGGGCGAGGGGCTCGCGATCGACTATCAGGTCGTGACCACGCTGCGCACCTTTGAGGTTCGCACAAGTGGCCCGGCAACCGCGGTGGTGGAGATCTTTGCCAAGATCGTCAATGACCGCAACGGTACAGTGAGGGCGCAGCACCTCTTCCGCGCAACCGCGCCGGTATCTGGCTCCGGCGGCCCGGCCTTTGTGGCCGGGCTCGATGCGGCGTTCGCCAGGGTCACGGCGGACATCGTCGGCTGGACGCTGAAATCGATCTGAGGTCGCCGCCGTTCCAGTCACGGTTGTTCCTGCTTCTTCGTTTCGGTGGCTCTGTCGGGATGCAATGTCGCACTGTTCCGCAGCCGGTTCGGTAGAGGAACGAGCACCGCTTGAGCCGAATCTTGATAACCGTCGCCGGGTCGCCGACGGTGCTTTCGCAAAGTGCCCGCACCATTCCCGGCGAGGCGTTGACGCTGTAGAGTTGCCGAACCTGCCCGACCATCAACCCGGAGGCTCCGTATGGCCGAGGTCCTGCTGTTCCATCATGCCCAGGGGCTGACCCCGGGAGTGCGCGCCTTCGCCGACGACTTGCGGGCCGCCGGTCACATCGTGCACACGCCGGACCTGTTCGACGGCCGCACGTTCCAGAGCATCGACGAGGGGCTCGCCTACATCGGTGAGATCGGTTTCGATGTCATGCGGGACGGTGGTGTCCGCATCGCCGACGAACTGCCTCCCGAGTTAGTCTATGCCGGGTTCTCGTTCGGCGTACTGCCGGCGCAGAAGCTGGCACAGACACGGCCCGGAGCCCGCGCAGCGTTGCTTTTCCACTCTTGCCTGCCGATCAGCGGCGAGTGGGCCTTCGGACCCTGGCCGGACGGCGTCGCGGTCCAGATACACGGAATGGACAACGATCCGATCTTCGTCGGCGAGGGCGACATCGAAGCCGCCCGCGAGATCGTGGAGAAGGTCGAGAACGCCGAGTTGTTCCTCTACCCCGGCGATCGGCACTACTTCGCCGACCGATCGCTCCCGTCCTATGATGCGGTTGCCGCCGCGCTCCTCACCAGCCGCGTGATTGCGTTCCTGGATCGCGTTTAATCCGTGCCGGCGTATTGCGCATGGCCCAGCTCGAAGGTGGTCTGGCTACCGCGCCCCGGTCCACGCGATCTGCTTTAAGCGTTTCTTCCGAATCCGCGCGAGGTCGAAAGCGCCGCAGCATCACTTCCATTCGGCTAATCCCGTAACGCCTCGAAAGTCGGCAGGCCGGTGGTGCGGCCGCGATTACGGGTGATGCCGGTCGGCCGCAAATCGAAACGGCCGCTTACGCGGCCGTCTTGCATTCTCGTTTTCCTAAACGCTTCAGTTGAAGCGGCCGGCCGCGTGGGCAAGCATGGTATAGACCTTACCGGTGTCGGACGTCAGGTAGGACTGGGTCAGCACCTTGTCGCGGTCGTTGCGCGCGACGTCGGCGAGCAGCTTCTCGAAGTCGCCGATATAGCGGTCAACGGCGGTGCGGAACTCCTGTTCGCGATCGTACTTGCGCTTGATCTCGTCGAAGGTCTGCTGGCCCTTCAGCGTGTAGAGACGACGGGTGAAGACGTCGCGCTCGCCGCGCTGGTAGCGGCGCCACAAATCGACAGAAGCATCGTGATCGATCGCACGGGCGATATCCACTGACAGCGAGTTCAGCGACTCGACCACGTGGTGCGGGTTGCGGGCTTCGGCAGTGCGTTGCGGCTGGTTCTCCGTCCGCTGCGGCTGGCCGAACTGCTGCTCCTCACGGGAAGCGCCCCGCAGCAGATCGCGCATCCAGCCACCACCTTCGGCCTGGCGGCTCGGTTCTGCGACCTGGGTCGCCTGGATAGCCTGCGGAACCTCGCGGTTCGCCGGCGTCGCCGCACGCTCGATGCCGAGGCTGCCGCGCAGGGCCGGGGTCGTCTCTTCCTGGCGCGGCGGGGCAGGCTGGGAGACCTGCTGGATAGCCTGTGCGACCGTCTGGGCGGCGGTTGGACGGTAGTCGACCGGTCGCGAGACTTCGAGGCTGTGGGCAGACTTGCCGATGATGTCGGACAGGTCCTGCAGGGCCTTGATCTGCTCGGAAACGGCGCGGCGCATGCTGGCCGCACTTTCCTTGGCTTCTTCCGGCAGGTCGAACGCACCGCGCTTCAGTTCCGTCCGGGTCTGGTCGAGTTCGCGGCGGATCTCGGAGGCGGCACGACGGATTTCGTCGGTCGCGCCCGAGAACTTGCCAAGCGCATCCTCGACAACTTGGCGCAGCGTTTCGCCCATCTGCTGGGTAGCAGCATCGGATTTCTGGCCGGTTTCGGCGACGAGGCGATCGACGTCGGAAAGTGTAGCGCCGACGCTGCCGCGCAGCCGGTTGGCGACGTCGCGGGCGCGCTCCTCGGCATTGGCGAATGCGCCTTCGACAGCACGGCCGGCATCTTCGCTGGCCTTGGCGAGTGCGTCACGCAGGGAGGCCGAAGCGGCCTGTGCACGCTCCTCGGTCTCGCCCAACAACTGACCGACATCGGCGAAGGATGACTGGATGCCGCTGCGAAGGTTCGCTGCAACCTGGCCGGAGCGCTGTTCAGCGCGGGTGAAGGCACCTTCGACCATGCCCTCGAGCGAGCGCATGGTATTCTCGATATCCTCCGAACGCTGCACCAGGCCGACGGCGAGCGAACGCAGGGCGTCCTGGCGTTCCTCGAGCGTACTGACCAGGTTGGACTGCGCCGCGCCCAGAAGGTCGGAAGCCTGCGAAAGCAGCTTCGAGTGATCCTCGAACCGGCCGACGATGCCACCGATCTGGGACAGCGTACCACTCGAGATATCCGAAAGCCGGTCGATCTTGCCTTCGAGCAGACGGGACGTCGTGGAGACCATGTCGGCAGAGGCCGAGAAGCGTTCGCTCGAGGTGGCCAGTTGCTCGTCCACCTTCGAAAGGTTCGTGGTCGCCTCGTTGACGAGTTCCGCAATCGCGCTGTTGCTGCCCGAGAGGCGGTCGATCAGGCTGAGGACGCTGCTCTGGAGATTGCTCTCGACCTGGTTGAGCGCCTGTGCTGCTTCCTGCGTCCGGCTGGCGATGGCGCCGAGCGTGTCGTTGGTGCGTGCAGAGATCGCCTCCAGCAGGGCAGAGTTCTCGGAACGCAGGCGTTCGGCGTTTTCCTGGGCCGCGGCGGTGATGCGGTCCGCAGCTTCGCGCCCGGTTGCGGCATACTGTTCGATGATCGGCTTCGCCTGCTCGTCGATCAGTCGCGACAATTCTGCTGAGCGCCCTGCGAGCATGGAATTCAGTTCACGCGTGCGTTCATCGAGCGTCGAACGGATCGAGGAACCCCGTGCCTCCAGTGCCTTGTCGATGTCTGAAAGGCCTGTTTGGATCGACTGGCTGTGCCCCTCGAGACGGCCCTCGACCTCGGCAAAGCGATTGGCCGCGGCGCTTGTTGTCTCCTCGACAGAACGGGTAAATTCTTCGCCGGTCTTGGCGATCGCCTCGGCGGCGCGCTGGGCTTCGGCGCCCATGTCCTGAGCGGCGCGGGACACTGCTCCCCGCAGGCTGCTGCTGAGGTTTGCAAAATCCTCGCCGGTCTTGGCAAGCGACTGGGCCGAGCGAACGGCTTCCGCGTCCATCTCCTGCGCCGCCTGCGAGACCGCGCCGCGGAGCGTTTGTGCCAGGCCTGCGGCCTTGCCGTCAATCGTTCGGTTGACGTTTTCCAGGCCGATCGTGAGCGCCTTGTCCATGGTGGCGAGGCGTTCTTCGATCCGCCCGGTCCGCTCGTCTATCGTGCCGGCAATGCGGTTCGCCGCCTCGTCGGTGACACGGTCGATTTCGGAAGCACGACCGGCCAGCGTGTTGGAAATGCGCTGAGCAACATTTTCGCTCGCATCCTCGAGGGTGCCCATGCTGGTGGTGACAGCCAAGCCGATCGCATCCGACGAAGCGCTGGCAGCGCGTTCGAGGTGATCGATGCTGCTGGAGACTGCAATGTTGATGTTTTCAGATGCATCCGCGGCAACGCGTTCGAGGTCGCCGAGACGGTCCGAAAGTGCTTCTGCGATGCGGTTTCCTGTGGAGTCGACAAGGCTTGAGAGTTGCTCGACGCCGTGCTGGATACGGTTTTCGAGAGCGCCCAGGTTGCCTTCGATCCGGCTGCCGGTGCCATCGAGGCGCGTCGCAACATTGCCGAGGGTGACGTCCATGCGGTTGCCGAACGTCTCGGCGGCCTGGGCGATCTCGTCGGAACTGGTGCTGAGGCGATCGGCCACCGCGCCGGCGCTGTCGCGCAGCCGCTTGTCGAGGGTCGCAGCACTGCCATCGATGGCCTGGCGCAAGCTCTCCTCGTGCTGTTCGAGGGTCATCTCCAGCATGCTGGCGCTGGTGGCGATGGACGTCCCGATTGACGTGGCCTGGTCGGAAAGGGTTTCCGACAATTGTTGCTGACCTTCGGTGATGGCAACATTGATCGCGTTGATACGGTCGTCCAACGTCGAGCGAATCTGGTCGTGGGTCGAGACCAGAGAGCTTGCCAGTGCGGTCGCGCGCTCAGACAGCGTTCCGGCGATCTCGGCAGCGCGACCAGAGAAGGCGTCGGCGAACTCGGCCACCTGCCCGGAGAGAACTCCGCCGATCTGTTCTGTGCCTTCGGAGAGCACCGTCTCGACGCGATTTGCAGCCTGATGGATCGCAGCCTTCATGGCGTCCGTGTTGTTGCCGAGGGTCGTGGTAAGTGCGTCGGTACGCTTCGAGATGACGCCGTCGATCTCCTGTGCAGCGCCGGAAAGTGCGGTCTCGATCCGGTTTGCGGCAGAACCCACCGTCGCTTCCAGTGCGCCGCCAGTTTCGTTCAGCATCGAAGACAGGGACGCTGTGCGCTCGGAAAGCGCATTGTCGATGCGATTGTGGCTTGCTGCGATCGAGGAGGTTATCTCGTCAGCGCTGCTGGCAAGGGTTTCTTCCAGGCGCGTCTGCGCCATGTCGAGAACGGTGACGAAGCCGAGGGTGCGGGACTCCATGGCATTGGTCAGGCGCTCTTCGCTGGCCGACATGGCACCGACAAGGTGCTCTGCATGGACCCCGACGCCGCGCTCCAGTCGCTCCTGGGCCTGGGAAAGGCCGCCGAGCAGGGTTTCGGAGCGCTCGTTGAGAGCGGATTGCATCCTGTCGTGCGTCTCGCCGAGGGTCGACTGCATCTTGTCGTGCGCAACCTTCATCACGCTGCGCATCTTGTCATGGGCGCCGTCCACAGAGGCCCGGATCGCTTCAGCGTGGCCGCTGACGGCGCTTTCGAAGACTTCCTGGCCGGTGCCAATTGCGGTGGTGAGCGCAAAGGACTGGTCGGTCAGCGTCGTGGCAATCCGATCGATGCTGCTGCTCAGGACGCCCTCGATCGCGTCGTTGCCGCCGCTCAGGGTCTCGTTGAGGCGGCCAAGGCTTTCCATCAGCTTCGTGTCGAGCGAGCCGGCCCGCTGGTCGAAGGCATCGGCAAAGTCTGCGAGGCGCTGGTCGAACGCGCCGGCGACGTGGCCGATGGTCGCCTGCATCTTTTCGTCGAAGAAGCCGGAGCGCAGATCGAGATCCATGATCGTATCGTCAGCAGCGTTCTTCAGGCTCTGGCGGAACTGGGCACCCTTTTCGTCCAGCGTCGCGTTCATCGTCTGGATCACGTCGTCGAGACCGGTGGCGACGGCCTGCTGGCCAATCGTCAGGCTCTCATTGATCTCGCGGGTGCGGGCGATCAGCGTTTCGTTGAGCTGGCGCGCGCGCTCGTTCAATGCGGCATTCAGCTTCTCGGTATTCGCATCAAGCGAGGAGGCGCGAGTCTCAAACTGCTTTAGCAGCGCGTGGCCCTGCCGTTCCATGGCAGCGGAAAGACCCTCCAGCCGGCTGTCGAATTCGTTGGCGAGCGCAAAACCCGAAGAGTTCAGCGTCGAGAGCAGGGAGTCCGTGCGTGCGGCGAGCATCGATCCGATCGTCTGCGTCGCGCTGTCGGATTTTTCCATCAGCATCGCGGCGCGCGTGTCGATCATCGAGGCGAAGGCTTCTCCTGATGTGGCCATGCGGGTTGCGATGTTGTCACTCACAGACTCCAGATCTTGACGCAATTGTTCGTTGGCGCTGGAAATCGTGGTGCGGATGCGCTCGGAGTGATTGACGATCGCTTCGCGCTCCGAGCCGAGTTCCTGGACCAGCGTGCGCACGCGGATTTCGTTGTCGGCATAGCTGCGCTCAAGGGCGTTCACCTCGGAGTGGACAAGCGTTTCCAGTTCGGTGGCGCGCGCGATGGTGCGCTCGATGCCCTCGTTCATCGCGGAGACTTCGCGCCGCACGGCCTGGCCGACCGACATGATGCGCTCGGCGGCGACTGTTTCAGGCTCTGAAAGGCGAAGGGCGACTTCCGCCATCGATCGGGCGGCGTTGCGCAGTTCCTGGGCACGCGAGAGCATCGTCGCAAAGGCGAAGAACAGCATGATCGGCATGACGATGGCGACGAGCATGCCGATGGCGCCGGGGAGGGCGATGAGATCGGCTACAGAGCGGATCTCCCAGATCTTCGGCGCATAGAGCAAATTGGCGATGCCGAGGCCGCCGATGACCCACAACGCGGAAATGACAGCCGCCATGCGGACCGCGGAACGGCTGGAGCGCATGTCGATCGACCGCAGGATCGCGGCAGGGGTCTTGCGTGAGGCGTCATTTGCCGGCGTGAAAGCCGGGCTCTTCGGCGCCGGTTCCGCAGGCGCGCTCCTGCGTTCGTATCTCTCCGCCTTTTCCGGCTGCGTTCCGGCGCGCGGGGCGGCCTTGGCTTCGGACTCGTTGGCGAGGGCGTCCTTCGTCGCATTTGCTGGAGTCGCCGGTGCGAGATCGTCGAAGTCGATCTTCAGCGCTTCTTCCAGAGCCTGGAAAGCGGTGTCGTCGATCGACTCGTTGGTTTTCTTCGTCGCCATGCGAATACGCCTCGTTACATTGTACGGAAGCGATCCCGGTTCCTGCCGCCTGCACAGTATCCGTATCGTCTTTCCGATCGTGGCGGGTGCGAACGCAGACCTTGTTTCATCGTCTGCGAAAGCGGCTCGCCACTTCCTACTCCAAACGCGCTGGATAGTTCGAAATCCGCAAGGCAGATACCTTCGGAATCCGGTTATCCACCGGGACTGTCCCGCCATTTTGGCGTAAACCCGACCCTAATCGTATCGTAGTGACACATTAACGTGTTTCACACAATTGACGGGCACGCCGGCTGGCAAGGTTCCTAACAGAAAGTTAATGGCAAAATCGGGCGTATCATAGCGGAAAGGCAGGCAATTCGCACTTTTTCGACCCGTTAACCATAGTTGGTAAATCTGGGTCCGAGTTGGGGCGCAGTTTACTCGAAATGGCGCGGCGTGGGCCCAGTGTGGATTCTCGAGCAGGGGACAGCCGGGAGTTTCCAAACAGGCAGTCGCCCAAGCGTTGCTCGTCCGGCCCGCGACGATGGGCACGGCCCGGCGGGCGGCGTCCGAAGAGGATATTGTAATGGCTGTTCCTTTTCCCACGTTCGCACTGTCCGATAAATCCGGCGGCGGTTGCCCGACGAAGAGACACGCAATCAATATGGAGCACCTCTCCCGACAGACGATGGGTGACAAGTCGGTTGAGCGAGAAGTCTTAGCGATCTTCATTGAACAAGCACGTGGCTGCATCGAAGAACTTGCGCGGGTGAACGGGCTTGCCTGCAAGGCGATCGCTCATCGCATGCTAGGGGCCTCCCGCGGCATCGGCGCCTTCGCCGTTGCCGAGGCGGCGCAGGCGCTGGAAGAGGATCCGTCGAGCACCGCACGTATCGCGGCGGTTCGGGTTGCTGTTGATGAGGCAGAGAGCTTTATTCGGGAGTACTGCCTCTGAGGGAGGCTGTCTGCGCCAGGACCGGTCGCGATCGCAATATGGAGCGTGCGGCTGCCGCAATCGGAAAAGCAGATGCGCCGCGTCGCGGGTGGTGCGGCGGCATTCGGGCGGGCGATGTTGACTGGGGTCCGGATTTGTTGGAAGTAACCGGCAACGCGTGGCGTCCCTCTTCGGGAGTTGCAGGCGCTTCACCCTGCGTTCAACGCCAGACTGAACAATCGATCCGGAATTTCATGATGACCAAGCTTACAATCGTTGCATTCGATGGCACGTCCCACGAGTTGGAGGTCGCCAATGGTTCGACCGTGATGGAAAATGCCGTGCGCAACTCCATCCCGGGGATAGAAGCCGAATGCGGCGGTGCCTGCGCTTGCGCCACCTGTCATGTCTATGTCGACGATGCCTGGACCGCGGCCGTCGGTGCGCCGGAGGCGATGGAAGAGGACATGCTCGACTTTGCCTATGATGTTCGCCCAACGTCGCGGCTAAGCTGTCAGATCAAGATTTCCGATGCGCTCGATGGCCTTGTCGTGCACGTGCCGGAGCGGCAGGGCTAAGGATTACGCGGGATATGGGTGAGAATATGCCAGACAGCCAGGATAGCGATGTTCTGATTGTCGGGGCAGGGCCGGCCGCTCTTTTTGCGATCTTCCAGCTCGGACTGTACGGCCTGCGCTGCCATGTGATCGATGGTCTCGATCGCGCTGGCGGCCAGTGCGTCGTGCTCTATCCGGACAAGCCCATCTACGACGTTCCCGGGTTTCCCGAGATTAACGGCAGCGAACTCATAGAGCGACTGTTGCGCCAGGCCGCGCCCTTCGAGCCACTTTTCACATTTGGATGTGCTGTCGTTGATCTGACATCCGATGCTGGTGGCGAATGGCTGGCGAGATTGGACGACGGTTCACAGGCGCGAGGGGACTATGTCGTACTTGCAAGTGGGCTTGGGCTTTTCAACCTGCCGCCGGACGGAAGTGCCGCTGATGCCGACCTCGGGGCTGGACCGATTTCGGACTGGCCGTTAGAGCGAAGTCGCGGTGCCATCGTCGTCGATCCGGGAACTTTCGAGACGTCCAGGCCCGGGCTGTTCGCGATCGGTGATGCGTGCGACTATCCCGGCAAGGTGAAGCTCATTCTATCTGCCTTTCACGAGGCCGCGCTCGCCACGCAGGAAATCCGGCGCCGGGCCGCAGGGGGCAAGAAATCGCCGGTCGAGTACACGACCGCCTCAAGGCGTATTCGCGAAAGTCTCGGGCGAACCTGATTCAAGACGCTGGCCGAGTTCGTCTGAAGACCTCATGCGCCGAAAAAAATGCCTCGCCGGTCTAGTGGACGAGCGAGGCCAGGAGGGCGCATCGGAAGCAGGAGAGGGAGGTAACACCTGCCCACAAAAATGACGCGCCAGGAGAACCTGTCACAATTCTTAATATTTGAGTGCTCGAACTTCCTGTTCGATAGTGAATTCAAGATAGGGTGATTCTCGGACTTGCGCTATCGCTAGAATTCACCAGTCATTTGCTGGTGCTACAGGAGGGATCACTTTCTAGTGAACGGCTCTATTACTAAGGTGTGGCGGAAATACTTGGTTGTGCCGGCGGCGTGTGCAACTACCTTGCGCGCTCTAGCCGGTGTGTGAGCAGACGCAGCATCCGTTCGTTGAAGTTGTAAGACTCGACACGATCGAACCGGGCCTGGTCCTTGTCGTGTTCTTCGACCTCGGCTGCCGTCGTGCGGTCCACCAATGCCTGCAGTTTCTCGCAGTCCCGGTCGGGGCGCAACGCCTTCAGCTTGCGTTCCAGGTCGCGTGCGTGGTTTCGGGCGATCTCGGCGTGTCGCTCCTCATGTCGCTTGATGTCGCTCGAGAGCGTGTCCCAGATCAGGCCAAGTGACTTGGAGGCGCTGCGGCGATATTTCCAGCGTGGCAGGATGATGTTGGTCGAGACGGTCACCTTCGCATTGCCGACGTAGCATTTCTCGCCGCGCCGGACATACGTGACCGATCCGCCAAAGCGGATCTTCGTCGCGCCGGGGTGACGGGAGCCTGTGTTCTTCATCTGCGGGCCGCGCTTGCTCAGTTCCTCGTCCAGCTCGGCGGCAGTGCGCCCGCCGACCGAAAAGTAGGTGAAGGTCTTGTTCGCGATTGTCTCGCCGGAGGAGGGCGTTGCCACGGCTGTCATTGACAGGAGCAGAAACAACGGTCGAAACGTCTTGGCGATGGCCGGCATAAATTTCCTCGAGATCCGGAAAGGAGCAGGGGCAAACCGCAGCATAGATCTATACCTGCTGCATGTTCAATGAGTTGAAGGTCGGTCTAGAGTTCAGTTTCGGTCGCCACTCTGCCAACCCGGTTGAACTCCATCCGACCTTGGGGCATAGCCTTTGCGGGTGCAACGGCTTTCCATGCTGTCGGCCCCTCTTCGATGGAAGTTCCCATGTTTTCTGCCTTTGCCCCGTTTCAATGGTCACTCGCCCATGGCCGCAGTCTGCTACTTGGGCCTCAAGGCCTGATCATGGCAATCGTCAATGTGACGCCGGATTCTTTTTCCGATGGTGGACTGCATGACACGACCGAGAAGGCGATCGAGTATGCGCGTCTCTGTCAGCAGCAAGGAGCGCACATTGTCGATGTGGGCGGCGAGTCGACCCGGCCTGGTGCTGCTGCTGTCACAGCACTTGAAGAGCAGGAAAGGGTGCTGCCGGTGATAGAGGCGCTCGCGCGTGACGGCGAGGTGGTGATCTCTGTCGACACCTATCGCGAGGAGACGGCGCGGCTGGCAGTGGCGGCAGGAGCGCATATCGTCAACGACGTTCATGGCCTGCAGCGTGAGCCCGCGATCGCGCAGGTAGCGGCGCAGACCGGCGCCGGCCTGTGCATCATGCATACGGGCCGCGACCGGCAGAAGCTGCCAGATGTAGTTGAAGACCAGTTCGCCTTCCTCGAGCGTTCCCTGGAAATCGCCCGGGAGGCCGGCGTTGCGGACGAGGCGATCATCCTCGACCCAGGTTTCGGGTTTGCCAAGGATACAGACGAGAACCTGGAATTGATGGCTCGATTCGGGGAGTTGTTGCGCTTCGAACGCCCGATACTCGCTGGCACGTCGCGCAAGCGTTTCGTCGGCGCGGTCACCGGTCGCGACGCCCCTGATCGCGACGCTGGAACGGCAGCGACGACCGCGCTTCTGCGTCTGGCGGGGGCGGCGGTATTCCGGGTGCACGATGTCGCAATCAACAGGGACGCGCTAGTGATGGCGGATGCTATGGTGGAAGCGCGGCTTAAATACAGCGCACGTATCGCGGCGGAAGGACAGAACTCAAGATGACCACGACCTACACCATCACTCTCAAGAACTGCGCCTTTTTCGCCCGGCACGGCCTACACGACGCCGAGGAGTTTCTGGGCCAGCGCTTCTTCGTTGATGCTGAACTGGAGGTGACGCCCTCCAAGCCGCTCGCCGACGACCTGATCGAATCGACTGTCGATTACGGTGTTGCGTTCAAGGAAATCGAGGCGATCGTCACGGGGCGCCGCCGTTTTCTCATCGAGGCACTGGCGCAGGAAATCGCCACAGCGCTCTGTGCGAGGTTCCCGCAGATCAGTCGCGCGAAGATTGCCGTTCGCAAGCCGAACGCGCCGGTTGCGGGCGTTCTCGACTATGTGCAGGTGACGGTGGATCATGTCGTCTGAGCGGCTCGACCATCGGGCGACGCTCGGGTTGGGCGGGAACATTGGCGATCCGGTGGAGGCGATGCGCAAGGCGTTGCTTGCGTTGGACCGGCGGGTAGATTGCCGGGTGGCCGGCGTGTCGCGCCTCTACCGAACCCCGCCATGGGGCAAGACCGACCAGGCATGGTTTTTCAACGCTTGCGCGCTGATCGAGACGGCACTCGCGCCAGAAGCGCTGCTCGACGTTTGCCTTTCGGTGGAGCGGGAGATGAAGCGCGAGCGCATTGAGCGCTGGGGGCCTCGCACCATCGATATCGACGTCTTGACCTACGACGAGCTTTCGCAATCCGGTGGACGATTGGAAATCCCGCATCCGCGCATGACAGAGCGCGGCTTCGTGCTGATGCCGCTGGCCGACATTGCCGCAGACATGGTTGTCAGGGGCAGGGAAGTTTCCGGATGGCTCGCCGATGCGGATGTGGCGGGGATCGAGCGTTTCGGTGACAGCGCCGACTGGTGGCGGGCTCCAACCAATCCTACTTGATCGAGCCGACCGCCATCGTGTCGACCTTGCGGTTGAGCGACATGCCGATGACGGGGATCATCTTGTCTTCGACCTTCACCGAGATCGTGATGTTCATCGTGTTGTCGTCCTGCAGGCGTGCGATCAACGCGCCGTTCAATTTCTGACGGTTGATTGCAACGACGACCTTATCACCCGAGACATTGCCCGATAGAATGTCGAGACCCTTGCCGGCCGCGCCATCCAGGAACTTGCCCTTGTAGGTGCCGCCCGCACGGGTGATCAGCGCCGACATTGGTTGTTTGAATACGCCAACACGGCAATGGCCATCGAGCTGGATTCCCAGACCGTCGACCGGAACAGTGTCGCCGCTCAGATTGCAGGTGAACTTGGTGCCCTTGTACTTGCCAGCAACGATTTCGCCGGGACCCTGCCACGTGCCGGTGACCTGGTCGAAGAAGGCCTTATCACCAGACGCAGCCTGGACCGGGCTTGCGACGGAAGAGACGGCGAGGAGTGCCGCTGCGATGCCGCGGGCGATCAAAGAGGTGCGCGAATACATGAACGATCCTTGACGGGCTGGTCGATTTGTTGGGTTCAGCCTTGCGCGAAAATGGTTAATGGAGCGTTTCGCTTCGCGGCCAGACGCGCCGTTTTGATATACATCAGGCCACTGCCCACGGGGAGTGTAGCGGCGCAGTCACCCGGCATCCTTGCCTCGGCCTGTAAGCGCTCCGGGAGCCAGATCGGTGAGAAAGTCACCGATGCCGGGGCGCTTGATTGCTCTAAACGGCATCGGGCGGCAGAGATCCATTGCCGCAATTCCGATGCGTGCCGTCATCAGCCCGTTGATGACGCCTTCGCCAAGGCGCGCCGAGAGCTTTGATGCCAGGCCATGGCCGAGCACCTGCTGCACCAAGCTGTCGCCAACTGCAATCGAGCCGGTGACGGCCAGATGGGCGATCACGTCGCGCATGAGGCGCAGCAGGCCAAGGCTGCCGGGACGGCCCCCGTAGAGTTCCGCCATCGACCGTATCAGCCGGCTGCTCTCGAATAGCACATAGCCGAGGTCGACGAGCGCCCGCGGCGAAACGGCGGTGACGATGGAGACGCGCTTGGCTGCGGCGAGAATCAGCGCGCGGGCCTCGCGATCGAGTGGTGCCAGCAACTCGCGCTCGGCCAGATCGAGCAGATGCGGACCATCGATGATGTCGCCTTCTGTCTCCTGAAGTCGGACGCGACCGCGTGCTGTCTGTGGTCGGGCTGCGAGGAGATGCACCAAGCGGCCAACCACTTTTCGGGCAGGTGTGGGGTTTGGTGCCGCTGCGGCGTCGATCGCCTGTTCTTTCATGTCTTGCACGACGGCCAATCGGCGCAGGCCTGCAAGTTCCCGCAGAACGACCGCAAGCAGCGCCAGCACGCCGATCGCTGCAGCTCCCGCTGCAAGATATCCGAGCCAGTCGCTGCGGGAGAAGAGATCGCGGATGAGGCTGTCGATCCAGAGGCCGACTGCCAGCGACAGCAGGATGCCAAAGGCCGTCGTGGCGATGCCGCCCAGCGTGATCCGCCGGCGGCGCGGTTGAGCCTCTTCGGGGGGCGGGAGCCTGGAAAGATCGATCGTCGTCTCGGCGAAGGGGTCATCGGCGTCCGGTGTAAGCACAACGCCTTCCCGGTGCTGCGACGGGGGGCGCGCCGCCGATGGTTCCGGACGGATTGCCTTTGGCGAGGCGTCAGGCACTGCGAAAGCGGCAGGACGCCGCCCGGTGGAGCGGCCAGGTGAGCTTTTGTCGGTCATGCCAGCCGGTCTCCGATCAAATATTGCAGCGCGCGGTCGAGCCGGATGTGGGGAATGGACAGCCTCAACTCGCCGCCGGGGGCGTCCATCTCCGGCGGGCGGAAGCGGACAAAGTTCAGGGTCGGGGCGAGCCGCTCTTCCGAATTCGATTCAATGCCTTGGAAAAGTGAATCCGGATTCTCCGGTAAGTCACCAGGAAATATGGCTGTTTTCCGGTTCCCATCAAAGGTCTCGCCGTTGATCGTCTCGCCCGCCATTGGGGTGCCGACAATAACCGGCAGCGTCGTTCCGTCCTGATTGACCGTTGCTTCCCGCGTGGCGCGCACGGAGGCGAGCGCCATGACCTCGACGCCGGCGCCGCTCAGGCCGATTCGCTTGATGGCGCGTTCGACAAGGCGACGGGTCAGGGCTTCGAGATGCGGATGGCTTTCGTGATGGAGATGGTCCGCCTTGGTGGCGGCGACGACGACACGGTCGATGCGCCGGGTCAGCATGGAACTGAGGAGGCCGCTGCTGCCGGGGCGGAAGCAAGCCATGACATCGCCGAGCGCGCGTTCGAGGTCGTGCACGGCCTCAGTGCCCCGGTTGACTGCCTGCAGAGCGTCGATAAGGACGATCTGCCGATCCAGCCGCGCGAAGTGCTCGCGGAAGAACGGCTTGACCACATGTGATTTGTAGGCCTCGTAGCGCCGCTCCATCATCGCCCAGAGCGAGCCCTTCGGCGCCCTTCCGTCCGGCAGGTTCGGCAGCGGAGCAAAGGTCAGGGCCGGCGAGCCTTCGAGGTCGCCGGGCATCAGGAACCGTCCCGGCGGGAGGGTCGACAGCGAGCGCTCGTCCGACTTGCACGCCCTCAGATAGAGCGTGAACGTCTCAGCGAGGCGGCGCGTTGCGGCTTCGTCGGCCGGCGCGCGCGGGTCGAGCAGTGCGGTGGCGCCAAGCCAGTCGGCAGAAAGGAGATGCCGGACGCCGTTGCGGGCCAGCGCGATCGTGTTGTCGCTGAAGGTGCGAAAATCCTGGCCGAGCAGCGGCAGGTCGAGCAGCCATTCGCCGGGATAGTCGACGATGTCGACCGAAAGGCGGCCGGGCGACCAGAACCGGCCCCAACCGCTCGCACTTTCATAGTCGAGGGTGATGCGCAGTTGCGAGATCGCGCGGGTCGACTCCGGCCACAGGCGCTCGCTGACGAGCGCGCGGATATGCTCTTCGTATTGGAAGCGCGGCACGGCATCGTCCGGCTGCGGTTCGAGGCGTACCCGGGAGATGCGGCCAGAACGGGCGGGCTCGAACAGCGGCAGACGGCCGCCGTTCAACAAGTTGTGGACAAGCGAGGAGATGAACACCGTCTTTCCTGCGCGAGACAATCCGGTGACACCGAGGCGGATAGTGGGATTGACGAGGCTTGCGGCGCGGTCAGTCAGATTGTCGAGGGCGATCAGCGCATCGTCTGCAAGGTTTGTGAGTATCGCCAATCGCTTTCCCCGGGGTCGTCAGGTCCTTCTGCGATATAGGTAAGGGTGCGCGCCGGAAAAAGGCAATGTGATCAATATTCACAAGCCCGAGATTTGCAGGCCAGAGTGTGGCGTAATGAAACAGGACAAGCGGCCGCCGCCGAAATCCTTGTCGGTCGGCCTGCGGTCGAAGTCGATGGTTGCAAGGGCGGCGGTAGGAAAACCGTGCGGGGCTGCCGTATCTGCGACCGGTAATCCGACAACGAGACGAAAAAACTCCTCCATCATCGGATTGTGACCAACGATCATCACTGCCGTTTCCGTCCTGTCGGCAAACGCGACCTCGGCGTAGGTGTTGATAGTGCCCCCATAGAGCGTGTCCACATATTCGATCGGAAGCTCTTCGCCCAGCGTCCGTTTCAGCGGCTCGGCGGTCTCCCTGCAGCGTATGGCTGTCGATGAGATCACGACCTGCGGCCTATATCCCTGGTCGGCCATCTCCTCCGCCAGAATTTCGGCTTCTGCATATCCCTGATCGTCGAGCGTCCGGTCGAAATCCGACTTTCCCGGCTCCGCCCAGCCTGCGCGGGCATGCCGAAGCAGATAGAGCCGAAAGACCCCAGAAGTTGTCGTTGCCAAACCGCGGACCTTTCGTCTCAACGCCTATCGCATGAACTGCTTTTCCAGCCCCGAGCAACAAAGATCAACTGCTTTTGCTCGGCTGGCAAGCGGCGGAACCACGCAGCCGTGCCGGCGTTTCTTATGCAGAAGGCATTGTGAAAGGTAGGGCGGCCTGCCGGCGGGAGCGCATCGGAGATGATGATCCTGTTGAAATGCGGTGCTTCAAGGCTCGTCCTGTCAAACGATTGTTACCTTGTTCAATAAATAGGCAAATAGTCTCTGAACTGAGCAGATTCAAATTTCGGTGCGCAAGATCAGGCAGGCTTGAATCGGTTCAAACACAGGGATATACAGCGCCCCTTGAGATGTTCTTCAGGAGAATCGCGTTGAGTGAGAAGATCGATCTTAGTACCTTTGTCCTCAATGAAGACGAAGAATTCATGAATGCCAACCAGCGGGCTTACTTTCGCGCGAAGCTGAACGCTTGGAAAAACGACATTCTGCGTGAAGCGCGCGAAACCCTCGATCACCTGGCCGAAGAAAGCGCCAACCATCCGGACCTTGCAGACCGGGCATCTTCCGAGACCGACCGCGCCATCGAACTTCGAGCCCGCGATCGTCAGCGCAAGCTGATTTCGAAGATCGATGCTGCCCTGCAGCGTCTCGATGAGGGAACATACGGCTATTGCGAGGAGACCGGCGAGCCAATCGGGCTGAAACGCCTTGACGCCCGTCCGATCGCGACGCTGTCGATTGAAGCGCAGGAACGCCACGAACGCCGCGAAAAGGTCTATCGCGACGAGTGAGCGTGCCAGTACGGTAGCAGCAAGGGGGCTGTGCCGTGCCGGTAGTCGATTGGGTGCAACAAAATCGGCCCGCCGAGTGATCTCGGCGGGCCTCTTTCGTTTCTATGCAGGGGCTTTGATCGCCTGGATGGAGATAGGCTCGAATCCGTTCCGTTGCGGAGACATTCCTTTCCTGATCAGTCGCCTGATCAGGACTTGCGGTTTGCCGAGAGTTCGCCGAGCAGTCTCGCCATTTCCGCCTCCGTTTCCTCTCGGCTCGCTGGCTGCTCAAGCTGCGATTCGATCGTTGAGGGTTCGGTACGCCGACCATCGGCTAGGGAGTTGTTTGCAGAACGCGTGGGAGACGCAATCTCGGCCTCAAGTATCTTCTCAAATTCGCTGACGAGCGCTGCATTGTCGGGTGTGGTCCGCGCCGGTGCGGGCGAAGGTTCGCGCTGGATCGGTAGATCGCGTTGTTCGCTGACCCGTTCGCTGCCCGTGCCGACGGGATTGGTCAACACCCGATCACGCGCACGGTCGAGAGCATCGATTGCGTTGCGCTCGGAAATGGAAGGCTGAGGCGCAACGGGCGGACGAGTGGTTATTCCGATCGCAGCGGTGCTCGTCGCAGGACGAATATCCAGTGGCGATGGGTTGAAAGGCGGCGTCGGAACCGACGCTGGTTCATCGTCGCCATACAGGACCTGCCCCATTGCCGATACTCCACTTGGAGGCACGCCTCGTGCCGGCAAATCGAAGCGTTCCTCTTTCAAGGCTGTTCCAACCGAGGCTACCGGGGGTGGTGCAACCGCAGTCGCGGGGCGTGCGGGCACTGGGACGGCTGCATAAGGTTCAGCGGTTGGTGGGCTAGCTGCTGCAACCGGCGCGACGGCTATGGGTGCTGGCTGCGGCTGTTCCGCCAAGTCCCCCGGGGACGCGGTGATGATCCGGCTTTCTATGACGATGTCGGTCGGGCCGCCGATCATCAAGAGATGTTCCACGTCGTCGCGACGAACCAGGACCAGCCGGCGGCGTGTATCGACGGCTGCGGCATCGAGAACTGAAAGCCGAGGCTGGCGGTTGCGCCCACCGCGGATGAAGGGCGACGAGGGGCGGCGGCGCACGACCCAGAGCGCAAGCGCCAGGCAAGCCAGGCCGGCCAGAACGGCAACCGCGGCAATCAGGAATTTCGTGCCGTACTGGGCGATTATGTCCTCGAACATGAAGGGCTACTCCTTGGCGGCACGTTGCGTCCATTTGACGGCTTTTTTCAGGCCCGCACAAGAATGGCGGGTCGCTTGTCCTCTAAAGGCTGCACACAGTATTCGCAATCTTCCGTGGAGAGGTGCGCGCGGGCGGGCGGTATTCCCTGTGAATTGGGGCTTGCCGCTTTCATTCCTTTGCTTTTTGAGCTTCCCTCAAATAGCTAAAGGTGATTCTGAAAATGGCTCCCGCGCCGTGCGGCCTTCAGGAGTTCAGGCCAAGAGAGTGAGCGATGTCTAAGATCCGGCAGGAGGTTGAATATCACGCGCCGCTCATCGAGCGCAGCAGTCGCCCGGGCGTGGTATTGCGGATCGTGCTGCTGGCGATCGTGCTGACTGCGTCGGCCGGTGCCTTCATCGTCTTCAAGAACCAGCTCGACAACGAGATCGTGCTCGGGATCCTCGGCGTGCTGGCCATGGTCGGCATATTCTTTTTCGTCTCCGCCATGATCGGCTTTATCGAGATCATGCCGCAGTCGCGTCCCGATGAACTCGCGCAAACCTTCGTCGATACCCAGTCGGACGGAACGCTGGTTACGGATCGGAAGGGCCGGATCGTGTACGCCAACGCCGCCTATGGGGCGTTGACGGGTGCCGCTCGTGAAAGCGACGCCCAGACGCTCGAAACTCTTTTTTCGCGGGACCGCGAGGCAAGCGAATCGGTCTATCGGCTGACGAACGGCCTGCACGAGGGGCAGGAGGGGGCGGAGGAATTTCGCCTGCTGAAAGCGCTGAACCCCGGCACAGGCGGTGGGTCCGGCGCGCGCTGGTACCGGCTGAAGGCGCGTGTGCTTCCGAACCGCGAAAAGGGCGGTCCGCCGCTCTACGTCTGGCAGATTGCCGATATCACCTCGGAGCGCGACGACCAGGAGCGTTTCTTCAAAGAGCTGCAAAACGCGATCGACTACCTCGATCACGCACCGGCCGGATTTTTCTCTGCAGGCCGCAGGGGTGAGATCGTCTATCTGAACGCGACGCTGGCCGACTGGCTCGGCATCGACCTGACAAAATTCCATCCCGGATCGTTCTCGATCGGCGATCTCGTCGCGGGCGAGGGGCTGGCGCTGGTGGAGTCGGTGCAGGCAGAGCCGGGAACAATGCGGACGAAAATTCTCGACCTCGACCTGCGCAAGTCGAATGGCCAAAGCTTGCCGGTTCGCCTCGTTCACCGTGTCAGTGCGATGCGCGACGGGGCACCGGGCGAAAGCCGAACCATCGTCCTGGCCCGCGATGTCGCTAACGACGGTGATGCCTTCGCGTCGAATGCCGCGATGCGCTTTACGCGATTCTTCAACAACACCCCGATGGCGATTGCTTCCGTCGATGGCGCCGGCCGTATCCTTCGTACCAACGCTCCATTCCTGAAGCTGTTTTCGGGCGTCGTTTCCCGCGACGACATCGACCGCGGCGCACGGCTGGAAACGATTGTGCACGAGAGCGACCGTCCACGGCTCGAGGCCGCACTTGAGGCGGCGCGGGATCGTCAGGGCGACATTCCGCCGATCGATTCGCTGCATCCGGGCGACGACGGGCGGCACTTCCGTTTCTACGTAAATGCCGTCATCGATCAGAGCGACCAGGCGCCGGAAGAGGCCGCGATCGTCTACGCCGTCGAGATCACCGAGCAGAAGGCGCTCGAGACGCAAATGGCGCAGACGCAGAAGATGAACGCGGTCGGCACGCTTGCGGGCGGCATCGCGCACGACTTTAATAACGTACTCACCGCGATCCTGCTCTCCTCCGACCATCTGCTTCTGTCGGCTCGTCCGTCGGATGCAAGTTTCGCCGATCTCATGGAGATCAAGCGAAACGCCAACCGTGCCGCCGTGCTCGTGCGCCAGTTGCTCGCCTTCTCGCGCAAGCAGACGATGCGGCCGACGGTGCTACAGATGACCGATGTCATCGGCGACCTGCGCATGCTCGTCGATCGCATGACCGGTACCAAGGTCAAGATCGAGGTGGATTATGGCCGTGACCTCTGGCCGGTGAAGTCCGATCTCGGCCAGTTCGAGCAGGTGCTGATCAACCTTGCGGTCAATGCGCGCGATGCGATGCCCGATGGCGGCACCATAACCTTCCGCACGCGCAATGTTTTTGCATCCGAGGTGGCAGCATACAACTATCGCGAACTGCCACCGGCGGATTATGTCGAGATTGATGTCGTCGACCAAGGCACCGGCATTCCGCCGGAAATCCGCGACAAGATCTTCGAGCCGTTCTTCACGACGAAGGATGTGGGCAAGGGAACCGGACTCGGGCTCTCCATGGTCTACGGCATCATCAAGCAGACGGGCGGCTATATCTTCGTCGATTCCGAATTGGGCAAGGGCACGACGTTCCGTATCTTCATGCCGCGCTACATCGAGGAAATCCCGGCGGTCGTTCCTCAGGTCGAGGCCACTATCGACAATGTGCCGCAGCTTGCCACCCCGGCATCGCCTGCCGCTGCAAAGGAACCGCGCGACCTGACCGGAGGCTCGGCTGTCGTGCTTCTCGTCGAGGACGAGGAGGCCGTGCGTCGCGGCGGCAAGCGTATGTTGGAAACGCGAGGATACACCGTTCACGAGGCCGGATCGGGGGTTGAGGCGCTCGACATCATGGAGGAGCTGGACGGTGCCGTGGATATCGTCGTTTCGGACGTGGTGATGCCGGAGATGGACGGGCCGTCACTTCTGCGTGAGCTGCGCAAGCGCTACCCGGACCTGAAGTTTATTTTTGTTTCCGGCTACGCCGAAGACGCTTTCGCCCGCAACCTGCCCGCCGATGCCAAGTTTGGCTTCTTGCCGAAGCCCTTCTCGCTGAAGCAATTGGCCGAGGCGGTTCGCGAGATGCTGGACGGCTAACCGTAATAGCGACAGAGCCCATCCGCATGGTGGGCATCTTTCTCAGTGAACCCAGAGCTTTTCTCCGGCCCATTGCGCAATGCCTGTGGCGCAGTCGGATGGCAGGTCGGAGCGCCGGTACTGTGAACGCTTGCTCCAATGTATCCGAGCGCGCTGGTGATCAGACAGCCAGCGCTACTGCAATTTCAGCTGCGAGCCGCGCGTTGTTCTCGACAAGGGCTATGTTGGTCGCAAGGCTGCGACCGTCGGTCAGGCGGAAGATGGTGTCGAGCAGGTAGGGTGTCACGGCCTTGCCGCTCACTTCGTCGCGCTCGGCATTGTCCAGTGCGCGCTCGATATAGATCTCCATCTCGCGGCGCGGGATTTCGTTTCCTGCCGGAACCGGGTTTGCGACGAGCATACCGCCGTCAATGCCGAGCTGTTCGCGAACAGCTTGGAAATTGGCAATCGCCGCCGGGCTGTTCAGCATCAGCGGGCTCGGCAGGCCGGAATCCCGAGACCAGAAGGCGGGGAAGTTCGGGCTGTCATAGGTGATGACCGGCACGCCACGGGTCTCGAGCACTTCGAGCGTCTTGGGAATATCCAGGATTGCCTTGGCGCCGGCACAGACGACGATGACGTCGGTACGCGCCAGTTCGTCGAGGTCCGCCGAAATGTCGAATGTCTCTTCCGCTTTGCGATGAACTCCGCCGATGCCGCCGGTGGCGAAGACGCGGATGCCAGCGCGTGCCGCGGCGATCATCGTCGCCGCTACCGTGGTGGCACCTGTGCGCCGCTCAGCAATGGCGAAGGCGAGGTCGGCGCGCGAGAGCTTCATTGCACCGCTGGTTTGCGCCAGCGCCTCCAGTGCGGAGTCGTCCAGACCGATGTGCAAGACGCCATCGATCACGGCGATGGTGGCCGGAACGGCGCCTTCCTCGCGGATGATCCGTTCAACGCTGCGTGCCATCTCCAAATTGCCGGGATAGGGCATGCCGTGCGTGATAATGGTGGATTCGAGGGCCACGAGTGGCGCACCGCGCTCTTTTGCGGCCGTGACTTCGGCGGAATAGGCGATCGGCAGGAGCGGGGGCGCGGATCTCGTCATCACATGGTCCTCGGGGCTCGAAGGTTTTTGGGCCGTGACAGCTTTTTTGGTTCCTGCCGTCTCATGACAGCATTTCCGCTTCGGACACAAGGCTTATGACGCGGGTGAGCAGTTCGGGTTCCAGTTCATCGGCCACGGCCAGCGGGGAGCGAACGGCGATCAGCGCTGCGGCAACGCCGTGACGAAGGGCAGTCGCGAGCGGTTCTCCGATCAGACGGGCCGAAATATAGCCGGATGCCAACGCATCGCCGGCTCCGGTCACGTCGCCGAGCGCTTCGAGGAGCGGGGGGGCAAGAGTGACGGCGCCGGTCGCATCGAAGGCAATTGCTGCTTCGCGTCCCCGGGTGACGACGCCTTCGACCAAGCCCGCATTGCGCAGCAGCTCCGGCCATCGTCGCGGATCGTCTGGCTGCGTCCCGGTCAGCGCGCGGGCCTCGGCCTCATTCATGAACAGGCAGGAGAGTGCGGAAAGTGCATCCTGGAAGCGGACGACCTTGGCAGGCGAAATGGCGATACCGAAGACAGGCTTGCCGTTGGAACGCGCGGTGCCGGCGATCGCGGCTACCGTTTCTGCCGGCAGGTTGGCATCTGTGACGATCGCCTTCGCCTCATTGAACGCCTCACGGACGGCGCGCTGCTGCAGGCGCCGCGGCGAGAAAAGGCGGTAGAGCTCCATGTCGGCGAGCGCGATCACCAGATTACCGTCGCGTTCGATGATCGCCGTGTAGCTCGGCGTCGCCCGATCGAGGAACGTGAACGGCGTATCCTCGACGCCTGCGGCGAGCGCAGCCGCAGCCACGATCTCCCCGTCATTGTCGCCGCCGCGGGGTGCTATGAGGCGCACGGCGTGACCGAGCCTTGAAAGATTGCGCGCCGCGTTGAAGGCGCCGCCGCCGGCCTCGACGAACCAACTGCCGGGGTTGCTTGCGCCGGACGCGGTTTCTCCGTGGATGCGCCCGCGGCGGTCGACATGCGCGCCGCCCAGGACGAGGATGGTTCCATCAGTCATTTTCCATCCTCTCGCCGGTTACGATTCGTTGCCACATGCCTCTCGCGCCACCTGACCACGCAGTGGTAGAATAACTGAAATGGCGGCGGAAACGAAAATAGAACACGCTGCGGAATATCTATATTAATCAAGAGCATGGTGTGCTGTTGCCAAGAGAGAACAAAAAGTGTACAAAACTTCCATCGGCGGCTTCATTGCCTGTCTGGCGTCAATAACCTAAAGGTGGAGCAAATGGCACAAAACACTTTGCGGCTCGTAGAGGACAAATCGGTGGACAAAAGCAAGGCACTCGAAGCGGCACTTTCTCAGATCGAGAGGTCGTTCGGCAAGGGCTCGATCATGAAGCTCGGCTCGAAAGATAGCGTCGTCGAGATCGAAACGATCCCGACCGGCTCGCTCGGTCTCGATATCGCGCTCGGGATCGGCGGACTGCCTAAGGGACGAATCATCGAGATCTACGGTCCGGAAAGCTCGGGCAAGACCACGATGGCGCTTCAGACGATCGCCGAAGCGCAGAAGAAGGGCGGCATTTGCGGCTTCGTCGATGCCGAGCACGCGCTCGATCCGGTCTATGCCCGCAAGCTCGGCGTCGATCTGGAAAATCTCCTGATCTCGCAGCCCGACAACGGTGAGCAGGCGCTTGAGATCACCGACGCGCTTGTGCGGTCCGGCGCCATCGATGTGCTCGTGATCGACTCCGTTGCCGCGTTGACGCCGCGCGCTGAAATCGAGGGCGAGATGGGCGACAGCCTGCCGGGTCTGCAGGCCCGCCTAATGAGCCAGGCGCTGCGCAAGCTGACGGCCTCTATCTCGCGCTCGAACACCATGGTCATCTTCATCAACCAGATCCGCATGAAGATCGGTGTCATGTTCGGCTCGCCGGAAACGACGACGGGCGGCAATGCGTTGAAGTTCTATGCCTCGGTTCGACTCGACATCCGCCGCATCGGCGCGGTCAAGGAGCGCGACGAGGTGATCGGCAACCAGACGAAGATCAAGGTCGTCAAGAACAAGATGGCCCCGCCCTTCAAGGAGGTCGAATTCGACATCATGTATGGTGAGGGCGTGTCCAAGACGGGCGAACTGATCGACCTCGGCGTCAAGGCCGGCATCGTCGAGAAGTCTGGTTCCTGGTTCTCCTATAACAGCCAGCGCCTGGGCCAGGGGCGCGAGAACGCGAAGCAGTTCCTGCGTGACAATCCGGACGCGGCGCGCGAGATCGAAATGGCACTCCGGCAGAATGCCGGTCTGATCGCCGACAAGTTGCTCGACAGCGGACCTGAGAAGGACGATGGAGACAGCCTAGCCGAGATGTGATCGGCGTCAAGGCCGCGGAATGGCGTAAGTGGATATCGGCTGGAATGCATGTTCCAGCCGATGCTGACTGGGACCAAGGTTAGCGAACGTCTCTGCCTCAGGGCAATGAGTAATGCATAACGAAAACCCGTCACGTGATCTCTCGCGTGACGGGCTTTTTGTTGACCCGGCACAGGGCCGGGTCTTTCTGTCATGTCGTCCTGGCCTCAGGCGGCCATGGCCTTCTGCAGGTTCTCATCGATCTTGTCGAGGAAGCCGGTTGTGGACAGCCACGGCTGATCAGGACCGATCAGGAGTGCCAGGTCCTTGGTCATGAAGCCGCTTTCGACGGTCTCGACGCAGACTTTTTCCAGCGTGCCGGCGAACTTGGCGAGTTCGACGTTGCCGTCGAGCTTGGCGCGGTGGGCGAGGCCACGTGTCCAGGCGAAGATCGAGGCGATCGAGTTGGTCGAGGTTTCCTCGCCCTTCTGGTGCTGGCGGTAGTGACGGGTCACGGTACCGTGCGCAGCTTCGGCTTCGACCGTTTGGCCATCCGGCGTCATCAGCACCGAGGTCATCAGGCCGAGCGAGCCAAAGCCCTGCGCGACGATGTCGGACTGCACGTCGCCGTCATAGTTCTTGCAGGCCCAGACATAACCGCCGGACCACTTCAGCGCTGAGGCGACCATGTCGTCAATCAGGCGGTGCTCGTACCAGATCTTCGCTTCCTTGAACTTTTCGGCGAATTCCTCGTCGAACACCTTCTGGAAGATGTCCTTGAAGCGGCCGTCATAGACCTTGAGGATTGTGTTCTTGGTCGAGAGGTAGACCGGCACCTTGCGCTGCAGGCCGTAGTTGAAGGAGGCGCGGGCGAATTCGGTGATCGAATCGTCGAGGTTGTACATACCCATGGCGACACCGGCGGACGGGGCATCGAAGACGTCGTATTCGATTTCCTTGCCGTCTTCACCGACGAACTTCATCGTCAGCTTGCCCTTGCCGGGGAACTTGAAGTCGGTGGCGCGATACTGGTCGCCGAAGGCGTGACGGCCGACGATGATCGGCTTGGTCCAGCCGGGGACGAGGCGCGGAACGTTCTTGCAGATGATCGGCTCGCGGAAGATGACGCCGCCGAGAATGTTGCGGATCGTGCCGTTCGGCGACTTCCACATCTTCTTCAGCTTGAACTCCTCGACGCGGGCCTCGTCCGGGGTGATCGTCGCGCACTTGACGCCGACGCCGTATTTCTTGATCGCGTTTGCAGCGTCGATCGTCACCTGGTCGTCGGTGGCGTCGCGGTTCTCCATGCCGAGATCAAAGTACTTCAGGTCGATGTCCAGATACGGATGGATCAGCTTGTCCTTGATGAACTGCCAAATGATGCGGGTCATCTCGTCGCCGTCGAGTTCGACGACCGGATTGGCGACCTTGATCTTTTTCATGGATTGCCTCGTAGCCTAGTGGGGCCGGATGCCCCGTTTCGTGAAGAAGGGATCGCGTGGGCCTATATCACTTAGGGCAGGGAAGGCAAAGCCGACCAAGGACTGAGGCGCTTTATTTTCGTTCGACAAGGAATATGCTCTGCGACTCAAGTATCGGGTCGCCTGCCGGCGCGAGCCGTATGCCGGAAAATGCCACAAATGGCGGGCAGATCGACAACGCCATATCACCTGGGGCATCAGTTCGCACAATCCGGTTTTCAGGAGACGTCTTTAATGCGCTATTTTTTTGCTGCCGCACTCCTCTTGGTGCCAACTGTTGGTTTTGCGGCCGACGCTACAGCGCCGGTGCGCGAAATCATGACCACGGCAACGAGTAATTGGGTCGATGTTGCCGACGATAACGACGACCCGCCGGACTACGTCGACTATTTCAACGACGAGTTCCTGCAGCGTCTCTACAGCAAGGATTTCATTGCCAAGTACCGCGAGGCAGCCAAGTATCCGGCGTACGAGGATGGTGGTTCGCCCTTCGACTATGACGTGATCGCTATGGGGCAGGACGGTTGCTCGATCAAGGACCTCAAGATTGAGGCAACGCAAGCTTTGGATGGCGTGACGACCGTAAAGACGACCTTCGACAACACGCATTGCTTCGGCGAGCGGGCGGCAGACTGGAAACCTGCCGAGGTGGATTTCAAGGTTGTCGAGGAGGGGGGCCGATCCGTCATCGACGACATCCTGCGGCCGCAGGATGGCGATCCGGGGTCCGTGAAAGCAGAAATGCTGGAAATTGCGAAACAGGGTGCCAATCCCCAGCCTGAGGAAGATATCGCGCCCGAATAGTCCGGCTTTCTTCCCTTTTTCTGCGGGATATGGCAGGGGACGCCACTTGGTACCGAGACGCCCGGTTTTAAAAAAAACGGGTCGCAATGAACGGATTGTACGGCGGTTGAACGAATGGCGGGCACAAACAGCGAGCGGCAACTGATTGCGGAGGGGCCGGCGATCATCCTGGTCCATCCTCAGCTTGGCGAGAACATCGGCATGGTCGCGCGCGCCATGGCCAATTTCGGCTTGGCCGAATTGCGGCTCGTCAATCCGCGTGATGGTTGGCCGAGCGAAAAGGCGATCTCGGCTGCGAGCAAGGCAGACCATGTAATTGCCGCGACCAAGGTCTTCTCGTCGCTGGAGGAGGCAGTCGCCGACCTCAACTTCGTCTATGCCACGACAGCACGCGACCGCTACGGCTACAAGGAGGTGCGCTCGCCGGTCGTTGCAGCCGAGACGCTGCGCCAGCGCTTCCGGGAAGGAGAGGCGACGGGCATCTTGTTCGGGCGCGAGCGTACCGGGCTCACGAACGAGGAGATTGCGCTCGCCGACGAGCTGGTGACATTTCCGGTCAACCCCGCCTTTGCTTCGCTCAACCTTGCCCAAGCCGTGCTTCTGATGAGCTACGAATGGATGAAGACGGGCATGTCTTCACCAGCGGAGACGGCCTTTGGCGCTTTGCCGCAGCGGCCGGCGAAGAAGGACGAATTGCAGGGTCTGTTCGACCATATGGAAGAGGCGCTCGACGCGCGTGGCTATTTCCGTCCCGCCGCCAAAAAGCCGAAATTGATCGAAAACCTGCGCTCCGCACTCACCCGTCCCTCCTTTACCGGCTCGGAGATCCAGGTCTTGCGCGGTATCGTTTCCTGTCTCGACCGATTCACGCGCGAGGCGCCACGCGGCGCCGGTGCACCAGCGTCAACGCCAAATCGCACAAGAAACAGAAGGCCGAAGGCCGCCCGTGGCGACGAATAATCCCAAACCCATCCTCATGTTCGACAGCGGCATCGGCGGATTGACGGTGCTGCGCGAGGCACGGGTGCTGATGCCGGAGCGGCATTTTATCTATGTCGCCGACGATGCGGGCTTTCCCTATGGTGGTTGGGAAGAGGACGCGCTGAAGAAACATATCATCGCGCTCTTTGACAGACTGTTGGCGCAGCACGATCCCGAGATTTGCGTCATCGCCTGCAACACGGCCTTCACGCTCGTTGGCGCCGATCTGCGCGCCACCTTTCCGAAAATGCGCTTCGTCGGCACCGTTCCGGCGATCAAGCCGGCCGCGGAGCGCACGCGTTCAGGTCTCGTATCCGTCTTGGCGACGCCGGGGACGGTCAAGCGCGCTTACACGCGCGACCTGATCCAATCGTTTGCCACGCAATGCCATGTGCGACTGGTCGGATCGGAAAACCTGGCCCGGATGGCGGAAGCCTATATCCGTGGCGAGACCTTGTCGGACGAAGCGGTAGAGGCGGAGATCGACCAGTGCTTTATCGAAAAGGACGGACGCAAGACCGACATCGTCGTGCTGGCCTGCACGCACTACCCCTTCATGGCCAATGTCTTCCGGCGGCTGGCGCCCTGGCCGGTCGACTGGCTCGATCCGGCGGAAGCGATTGCCCGCCAGACGCGCCGGCTGGTGCCCCCGCTCGAAATCCTGGCGCCGGGCGAGGACATCGCCGTCTTCACATCCAGCCAGCCCGATTTTGCCACGCGGCGTCTTATGCAGGGCTTTGGCTTGACCGTCTGATCCGGCGCGCTACCTAACCTTCCAGCAAAATCGGGTTGGGGAGGCGCCGATGCTTCGTGGCCGTTGTCATTGCGGCGATACCGTCTTCGAAATCGATAGCGAACTACCGCAGGCGCTGACGCGCTGCACCTGCACGTTCTGTTCGAAACGCGGCCACCTGTACGCCTACTACGAGCCGAACCAATTTCGCCTTGTCAGCGCGCCGAAACGCGACGTGATCTACCGATGGAATACGGGGCTAGTTGCGCACCATTTCTGCGACGGCTGCGGGTGCGGGCTTTATAGCGATAGCCCGGACTTTCAGATGGATGGAAGCTGGGACTGTGTGACGCGCCGGATCGGATCAATGCGAGGTTGCTGGACGACTTTGACGCGGCGGAGGCCCCGGTCACAGTCATCGACGGCAGGAATTTGTGGTAGCCACCTTCCTGTGGGTTTTTTCATTTACTTTCCCCGCGTCCGATTCTTTTCGTGCTAGGTCTCTGGCGTTTTCCCGGTCCGCGAGACCGGACGAATCGGTTTGGGTGGGCACGAGGCTAGTATGAAGGTCGGCATCGACATGGGAACGGCGCAGGGTGGCGCGCCGGCCGCGCTCGATATCGAGGAATTGCTCGCGACCCGTCTGCTCGTGCAGGGCAACTCCGGTTCCGGCAAATCGCACCTGCTGCGGCGCCTGCTTGAACAGTCAGCCCCCTGGGTGCAGCAGTGCATCATCGATCCGGAAGGCGATTTCGTCACGCTTGCCGACAAATTCGGCCATGTGGTCATCGAGGGCGAGCGCACCGACGCAGAACTGATTGGCATCGCGACCCGCATCCGCCAGCATCGTGTTTCCTGCGTCCTGTCCCTTGAAGGCCTCGAGGTCGAGCAGCAGATGCGCGCGGCCGGCATTTTCCTCAATGCCATGTTCGATGCGGATCGCGACTATTGGTATCCGGTCCTCGTGGTGGTCGATGAGGCGCAGATGTTCGCGCCGTCGGTCGCAGGCGACGTCGGCGAGGAGGCGCGCAAGGTCTCGCTCGGCGCAATGACCAATTTGATGTGCCGCGGACGTAAGCGGGGGCTCGCGGGCGTGATCGCTACGCAGCGCCTGGCGAAGCTTGCCAAGAACGTCGCCGCCGAGGCGTCGAACTTCCTGATGGGCCGCACCTTCCTCGACATCGACATGGCGCGCGCGGCAGATCTGCTCGGAATGGACCGCCGGCAGGCGGAAATGTTCCGCGATCTGAAGCGCGGCTCGTTTGTGGCGCTCGGACCGGCGCTGTCGCGCCGTCCGCTGCCGGTGACGATCGGCCCGGTCGAGACGTCCGCCCGCTCGACCAGCCCCAAGCTGATGCCGCTGCCCGAGGCGCCGCAGGACGTAGAGGACCTGATTTTTACGCCCGATCCGGAGGAGTTTACCCGACCCATCGTCCGCCGTGTCGCCCCACAGCCGCGACCAACCACCGATATTCTCGCCGAACTCTCCCGTGCCCGGCCCGAACCGGTCGCCGTCGAGCCGGCACGCCCGGCTGCTCCGGAGATGCCCGCCGAGGAACGTGAGGCACTGCTCGATCAGGTGCTTGCCGAAATCCTCGACAATCCCGGCGCCGCCTTCCGTGCCGATGCCGAGCTGTTCCAGGATTTTCTCGTGCGCTGCCGCATCCGCCGCGTTCCCGGCGCGCCGCTGTCGCTGCCGGCCTTTCGTCGCAAGATGGCAGTCGCGCGCTCCGGTGTTGACGCCGAGACCGCGACCACCGAGATCTGGGCGACGGCGCTGGAGCTGTCGCGCGCCGTGACCGAGGACCTGCAGGGCGTCTTCCTGCTCGTCGCGCAAGCTGCCGTCCGCGGTCTGCCGTGTCCGTCGGATGCGATGATCGCCCGCGCCTATGGCACCCATTCCGCCCGCCGCGCCCGCCGCCTGCTTGGTTATTTCGAAGAGCAGGGTTTAATTGTCGTTCACAGCGATCTCGCCGGCCTGAGAATCGTTGCCTTCCCTGATCTGGCCTGTGAGACCCAGCCGGGCGACGCCAATGGGCCGGACCTGACCGACACCCTGCGTTCTGCGGCGGAATAAGCGCGATTTTCTCGTGCTTTTGCATTGACTTTGCCGGCCTTTCCACATATTCACCGCCCCAACGCCGGGCAGAGATGTCCGGTGTTTCATTTGACATGTCCCGTGGCTTCTCCGGTCCGCGTATCGTGAGAAACCTGTCAGAAGGCCAGCATGGCATTCAGAGGAGGGCGTGTTTCCTTGATCCGGTTTGGAAACAAACCGGTGTAACTGATTGAAAGGAAATGCGATGAGCAAGCGCGCTTCATCCAAGTACAAAATTGACCGCCGTATGGGCGAAAACATCTGGGGCCGTCCGAAGTCCCCGGTAAACCGCCGTGAATACGGCCCGGGCCAGCACGGCCAGCGCCGCAAGTCCAAGCTCTCCGACTTCGGCGTGCAGCTGCGCGCCAAGCAGAAGCTGAAGGGCTACTACGGCGATATCCGTGAGAAGCAGTTCCGCGCGATCTACGACGAAGCCAACCGCCGCAAGGGCGATGCCTCGGAGAACCTGATCGGTCTTCTCGAATCGCGTCTCGACGCGATCGTCTACCGCGCCAAGTTCGTTCCGACAGTCTTTGCTGCCCGTCAGTTCGTCAACCACGGCCACGTCAAGGTCAACGGCGTTCGCGTCAACATCGGCTCGTACCGTTGCAAGGCGGGCGACGTGATCGAAGTCAAGGAAAAGTCCAAGCAGCTCGTTTCGGTTCTGGAATCGGTTCAGCTCGCAGAACGTGACGTTCCGGACTACATCGAAGTCGACCATAACAAGATGGTTGCGACCTACGCTCGCGTTCCGGGCCTGTCCGACGTACCGTACCCGGTCGTCATGGAACCGAACCTGGTCGTCGAATTCTATTCGCGTTAATCCTGGTCTCGACCAATGGACTTGGAAGCCGCCCCCACCGGGCGGCTTTCTTCGTTCTGGACTTGGCAATTGCCAGGGCTGCAAGGCGGGTGCGCAGAAACTGCTTGATCTTGGCGCACTCGACAGGCAATTCCTCCTGCAGCACAAAGGATCACGTTCGGTCACGCAACCGGACAGGAGCGGGATGATGAACGTCGCAGCCAGCACCAACAGCAGCGAATTCGCAGAGGTCGAGGCGGCGGACGTTGCCATCGATCATCCGCTTTTTTCGCAAATGCCATCGTCGGTTTCGTTCAACAAGCTGCGCAAGCGATTGCTGCGGCAGGTCCGCCAGGCGATGGACGATTTTTCGATGCTCAAGGGGCAGAAGCGCTGGCTCATCGGGCTTTCCGGCGGCAAGGACAGCTACGGCCTGCTGGCGCTGCTCCTGGACCTGCAATGGCGTGGCTTGTTGCCGGTGGAACTGATCGCCTGCAACCTCGACCAGGGGCAGCCGAACTTTCCCAAGCACATTTTGCCGGACTATCTTGCCTCGACCGGCGTAAAGCATCGGATCGAGTACCGCGATACCTATTCGGTGGTGAAGGAAAAGGTGCCCGAAGGGGCGACCTACTGCTCGCTCTGCTCGCGGCTGCGGCGCGGCAACCTCTACCGGATCGCACGGGAAGAGGGATGCGACGCATTGGTCCTCGGCCATCATCGGGAAGACATTCTCGAAACCTTCTTCATGAATTTCTTCCACGGTGGGCGGCTGGCCTCCATGCCGGCAAAGCTTCTCAATGACGACGGCGACCTGATGGTGCTGCGGCCGCTTGCCTACGCTGCCGAGGACGATCTCGCCAAGTTCGCGACGGCAATGCAGTTTCCCATCATTCCCTGCGACCTCTGCGGTTCACAGGACGGCCTGCAGCGCAATGCGATGAAGGCGATGCTCGCCGACATCGAGACACGCATGCCCGGCCGCAAGGATGCAATGTTGCGCGCCTTGGGCCATGTAAACCCGTCCCACCTTCTCGACCCGGCACTGTTCGATTTCTCCTCCCTTGCAGCGGTACAATCGCATGACGATACAGTTTGACATCAACGCTCTCGCTTTTCTTCTCAGCGAAGCGGCGGAGGCCGAAATCCGCCCGCGCTTTCGCGCGCTCGCGGAAGGCGACGTTCGGACGAAGACAAGCGCGATCGATCTGGTGACAGAGGCCGATGAGGCGGCCGAGCGGTATATCAAGGCCGGCATGGAAGCCGTACTTCCGGGTGCGCTGTTCATAGGCGAGGAGAGCGTGGCGGCTGATCCGGCGCTACTGCCGAAACTTGCGGATGCGGATCTGGCGGTGATCGTCGATCCAATCGACGGAACGTTCAATTTCGCAGCCGGCGTGCCGCTGTTCGGCGTCATGGCGGCGGTCGTCGCCGGCGGGGAAACGATTGCCGGCGTGATCTACGATCCGATGGGAGACGATTTCGTTCTGGCCGAGCGTGGAGCTGGCGCGTGGCAGACCGGCGGGAATCGCCCTGCGGCTCGGTTGAAGGCGACTGGTGCCGTGCCACTCGCAGAGATGACTGGGATGGCCTCGACCGGCTTTCTGCCGGCCGAAAAGCGGGCGCGGGTCATGGCTAATCTCGCCAAGGTCGCGTTTGCCTCGAACTACCGCTGCGCCGCCCATGAGTACCGCACATTTGCGGCCGGGCACCTGCACTATCTGATGTACAACAAGCTCATGCCCTGGGATCACCTTGCCGGCACACTGATCAGCCAGGAGGCCGGCGCGTATGCAGCGCGCTTCGACGGCTCCGCCTACGAGCCGCGGCATGTCGAGGGCGGTCTCCTGATCGCGCCCGACAAGGAAAGTTGGGAAATGATGCGTCGCGACGTTTTCGTCGACTGAAGATAATTTGGGGAAAGTGAAGGGCCTGGATGTTTCGTCCGGGCCCTTTCGTTGCTGCAGATAGATCAGGCCGGCTTGCTGTGGGCCTGGAATAGCTTACCCCGTTCCGCAATCAGAACGAACGCGAGCCCAACGAAACCGACCGAAAAGAATCCTAGCACAAGCGGCAACGCCGTACCGTTGAAGGCCTGGCCTATGGCGCCACCGATGACGGCGCCACCGGCCGTGCCCATGAAGCCGAGCACAGAGGAAGCCGTGCCGGCGACGTGGCCCAGCGGCTCCATTGCCAGCGAATTGAAATTCGAACCGATCCAGCCGAACTGGAACATCGCCAGTGCAAACAGGGTGATGAAGATCGGGAACGGCACATGTCCCGGCCAGGCCAGCGTGAATGCCAGCCAGATCGCGTTCACCGTCAAAAAGCCGACCAGCGCCCCATGCGAAAGGCGCCGCATGCCGAAGCTTCCGACCAACCTCGCATTGACGAAAGACGAAAGTGCCATGAAGGCGGCAACGGCGGCAAACGCGACCGGAAACCAGACACCGAGCCCGTAAATGCCGACATAGATCTGCTGGGCGGAATTGATGAAGCCGAACAATGCACCGAAGATGAAGGTGCTTGCCAGCGTGTAGCAGAGCGCCACGCGGTTCGTCAGGACAATCCGAAATCCCTCCAGGACGGAGGCCGGCGTAAAGGGGCGAACATCTTCTGGCGCCAGCGTCTCCGGCAGGCGGAAGTACATCCAGGCGGTCACGAGCGCCGCCATGACGCCCATGAAGATGAAGATCAGGTGCCAGTCGCCGAACAGCATGACGACCTGGCCGGCGCCTGGCGCTAGAACGGGAATGATCATGAACACCATCATGATCAGCGACATGACCTCCGCCATCGCCCGGCCGCCAAAGATGTCGCGCACGATCGAGACGGTGATGACGCGCATGGCCGAGGAGCCGATGCCCTGCACGAAGCGCAGCACCAGCAGTGCCGCAAAGCTCGGAACGAGGACGGCAACAAACGACGAAACGATGTAGATGCCGAGCCCGACAAACATCGGGATTCGGCGCCCGAACCGGTCGGAGATAGGCCCGTAGAGCAACTGGGCAAATGCGAAGCCGATCAGGTACGCGGAAATCACGTACTGCCGGTGGTTTTCATTCTCCACGCCAAGGCTCGCGCCGATCTGCTGGAGGCCGGGCAGCATGATGTCGATGGCAAGCGCGTTCAGCGCCATCAGCATCGCCATCAGTGCAATAAACTCTGTTTTGCCCATGCCGTTGAGGCGCCGGGCAGATTCTTCCGAAAGTGCCGTCATAACAAAATTCCATAAAATGAGAGAAGGCGCCGTTGGGAGCGGCGCCTCGATCAATTCAAGTCTGCAGACGGCGAGGGAGCCTTATGCGGCGCCCTTGACTGCAATCCCTTGTCCTTCGAGGTGGGACTTCAGTTCGCCGGACTGGAACATTTCGCGGACGATGTCACAGCCGCCGACAAACTCACCCTTGATATAGAGCTGCGGAATCGTCGGCCAGTTGGAATAGTCCTTGATGCCCTGGCGGAGGTCGGCATCTTCGAGCACGTTGATGCCCTTGTAGTCGACGCCGACATAGTCGAGAATCTGCACGACCTGACCGGAGAAGCCGCACTGCGGAAACTGCGGGGTGCCCTTCATGAAGAGCACGACGTCGTTGTTCTTGACCTCGTTGTCGATGAAACCGTGAATGCCGCTCATTTCGAATCCCTTTATCTATCCGGGTTCAAGGCCCGGACTGCTACGTTGCCCCTAAATAGCATGCGCGGGGTGATTTTCCATCACCCCGCGTCGATATGTTCCATCAAATCTCATGATGGGAGAGCCTTGCCCTTAGGGGCGACGACGCTGCTTGCTGCGCGCGGCAGCCGTCCGACGCCGGCTCACCTGCTTGCGGGCCGGCTTTGGCTTCAAGGCGGCCTCGACGATATCCGCGAGGATGCCGCCAGACTTTGACTTGCTGGTACGACGGCGGGTTCGTCGCGTTTTCGCCTTTCGCACGCCGGACTTGTTCAGCACCTCCTTCAAGGCACTGCTGACGACCCCGGAAACGAACTCTTCAATGACCCCCGCCATCGCCGCGATTCTACTCCGGCGCCGATGTCTGAAGTGCGAGCGCGTGGAGAATGCCGCCCATGTTGCCCTTCAGCGCGTTGTAGACCATCTGGTGCTGCTGCACGCGGGTCTTGCCACGAAATGCTTCCGCGACAACTTCGGCGGCGTAGTGATCCCCATCGCCCGCGAGATCCCGGATCGTGACCTTGGCCCCTGGAATGCCGGCCTTGATCATGTCTTCGATTTCACCTGGTGCCATGGGCATGTGATGCACTCCCTTTCGTTATTCGGCGGCAGCCGCTGCGTTCGAGCTACCATCCATGAAGTCAGGGAACCACGAATCATGGGCGTCGCGCAATCGCTCAATCGACACCGCCAACAGGTCGTCGACAACGAGGCTGGTGCCTTCGACCGTGCCGAGGCGACGGAAGGGCACGCCGGCGCCTTCTGCGTTAGCGCACAGGAAGTTGGCAAGGTCTGCTGGTATCGTAACGACGTAGCGCGCCTGGTCTTCGCCGAAGAGCAGGGCATGCGCCGGGCCGTTTGTTTCCGAAAGGCTGATCTTCATGCCCTTGCCGGAGGCCATGACCATTTCGGCGAGCGCGACGGCAAGGCCGCCAGACGAAATGTCGTGGCAGGCGCTGACCTGTCCGTTGCGGATCGCCGAGCGGACGAAATCGCCGTTGCGCCGCTCATCGGCGAGGTCGACCGCTGGTGCTGGGCCATCGACGATGCCGAGCACGTCACGCAGGTAGACCGACTGGCCGAGATGGCTGCCGTCGACCCCGATCATGATGACATGATCGCCTTCGTTCGCGCTGCCGACCTTGGCCATGGCCGCCCAGTCAGGCAGCAGGCCCACGCCCGCGATAGTCGGGGTCGGCAGGATCGCAATGCCATTCGTCTCGTTGTAGAGCGAGACGTTGCCCGAAACGATCGGGAAGTCGAGCGCGCGGCAGGCCTCGCCAATACCTTGGATGGCCTTGACGAACTGGCCCATGATGTCGGGCTTTTCCGGATTGCCGAAGTTCAGGTTGTCGGTGGCCGCCAGCGGTTCGGCGCCGGTGGCGGTGATGTTGCGCCAGCATTCGGCGACTGCCTGCTTTCCGCCCTCGAACGGATCGGCCTCGACATACCGTGGGGTAACGTCGGAGGAGAAGGCAAGCGCCTTGGTAGGATGCCCCTCGACGCGCACGACCCCAGCATCGCCACCCGGGATCTGCAGCGAATTGCCCTGGATCAGTGTGTCGTACTGTTCGTAGACCCACCGGCGGCTTGACTGGTTCGGCGAGCCGACGAGCTTCAGGAGTGCCAGGCCGTAGTCGTTCGGCTCGGCGACGAGCGAAGCGGGAAGGGGAGCGGCCTTGCCCGGCTCGCGCCAGGGCCGGTCGTATTCCGGTGCTTCGTCGCCCAGTTCCTTGATCGGCAGGTTCGCCACTTCCTCGCCCTGGTGCAGGATGCGGAAGCGCAGGTCGTCGGTCGTGTGGCCGACGATCGCGAAATCAAGACCCCATTTGTGGAAGATGGCTTCCGCTTCCTGCTCCTTTTCAGGGCGAAGGACCATCAGCATCCGCTCCTGGCTTTCCGACAGCATCATCTCATAGGCAGTCATGCGCTCCTCGCGCACCGGCACGAGGTCGAGGTTCAGCTCGATGCCGAGATCGCCCTTGGCACCCATTTCGACGGCCGAGCAGGTCAGGCCCGCCGCTCCCATGTCCTGGATGGCGATGACCGCGCCCGTCTGCATCAGTTCGAGGCAGGCCTCCAGCAGGCATTTTTCGGTGAAGGGGTCGCCGACCTGCACGGTCGGGCGCTTTTCTTCGATCGACTCGTCAAATTCGGCCGATGCCATCGTCGCCCCGCCGACGCCGTCACGGCCCGTCTTGGCGCCGAGATAGACGACGGGCAGGCCGACGCCCTCGGCCTTCGAGTAGAAGATGCCATCCGTCTTGGCGAGGCCTGCGGCGAAGGCGTTGACGAGGATGTTGCCGTTGTAGCGCGGGTCGAACTCGACCTCGCCACCGACGGTCGGAACGCCGAAGGAGTTACCGTAGCCGCCGACACCGGCGACAACACCTGAAACCAGGTGACGCGTCTTCGGATGATCGGGTGCGCCAAAACGCAGTGCATTCATCGCAGCGACGGGGCGAGCGCCCATGGTGAAGACGTCGCGCAGGATGCCGCCGACGCCGGTGGCAGCGCCTTGGTAGGGTTCGATATAGGAGGGGTGGTTGTGGCTCTCCATCTTGAAGACGACGCAGTCGCCGTCATCGATGTCGACCACGCCAGCGTTCTCGCCCGGACCCTGGATGACGCGCGGCCCCTTGGTGGGCAGCGTCCGCAACCAGCGCTTGGAGGACTTGTAGGAGCAGTGCTCGTTCCACATCGCCGAGAAGATGCCGAGCTCGGTGAAGGTCGGCTCGCGACCGATCAGCGACAGGATGCGCTCATATTCATCCGGCTTCAGGCCATGGGCGGCGATAAGCTCCTGGGTGATCGGGCGGCTGTTGGAGATGGTCATCGTCTCTCGTCTTGTCCGTGGGAGTGGGCTTTGCGGTCTCTTTAGCGCATGCGGAAGACCGGCGCGACAGGAAAATGGCTACCTCAACAAGAGGTGGGCCGGGTTCAGAGGACTTCGCTCAGCCGCTCGGCAGGCCGGCAGAGGCGGGCGCCTTTCCTCGTGATCACGATGGGCCGTTCAATGAGGATCGGGTTCTCCAGCATGGCATCCACCAACTCGCGATCGGAACGCGCAGGATCGAGAAGCCCGAGCTCCTTGGTCAGCGGCTCCTTGGTGCGCAGGATGTCACGCGGAGAGGCGTCCATGGCCATCAGGATACTGACGAGCTCCTCGCGCGTCGGCGGGTGCTTCAGGTACTCGATGATTTCAGGCTCAAGTCCAGCCTCGCGGATCATCGCGAGAACGTTCCGGGAGGTCGAGCAGCGGGGATTGTGGAGGATCTGGATGGTCATGACGCCCTAGAAAAAAAGCGAGGCCGGAGGGGAAGATGAGTTCCCGTCCGGTGGGTGGACGATGAAGTGTTCATGCAGTCAGTAACTGCTTGAGTCTACCTAGCGGCAGCCGGCGCCGCCGGCGGCCCACCGCTTGACGTCCGTCGCAATGCGGCTGGATACGGGCTCATCCATCAGCGGCCCGAAGGCGCTGAGCTTGGCCGGTTGACCCTCTGCCTGAACCACCAGCAGCGGCCGGGCTTCGGGCGAGCGGCGCGGCACGACGAGGATACGGGGTTTTCCGGAGAAGGAATTCAGTTCCGGCGCAAGGCGGTAGGCCTTGAAGGCGGCGTCGCCGGACTTGAACCAGCACGCATTGGCGCCGAGCGCAATCCGTTCCATCGTCGGTAGGGCGGCAGTGCTTGCCTTTGGTGCCGGCGGGGCCGACTGGCATGCGGACACGAGGCCAGCGACCGCAAGAACAAACGGAATGAAGGCCTTGGAGGAGGCAATGGGGCGCATGACGAGCCTTTCAGACGGGACAGGCGCCCCTGATACGGGCGTAAGGTTAAGCGGCGATTACATCGAGTGCCGAGGCGAAGAGGCCGCGGCCGTCGGATCCGCCGTGGGCGGCTTCGATCAGGTTCTCCGGATGCGGCATCATGCCGAGAATATTGCCCTTCTCGTTCATCACACCTGCGATATCATTCAGCGAACCGTTCGGGTTGGTACCCTCGGCATAGCGGAAGACGACTTGACCGTTGCCCTCGATCCGAGCGAGCGTGTCCGCATCGGCAAAGAAGTTGCCGTCGTGATGGGCGACCGGGCAACGCAGGATCTGCCCCTTGCTGTATGCACGGGTGAAATCCGTCTCAGCGTTTGCCACCTCTAGCCTGATCTCCTTGCAGACGAACTTCAGCGAGGCATTGCGCATCAATGCGCCGGGCAGCAGCCCCGCCTCGAGCAGGATCTGGAAGCCGTTGCAGACGCCGAGAACCTTCACCCCGGCCTCGGCCTTCGCCTTGATCGCCTGCATCACCGGCATCCGTGCGGCGATTGCGCCGCAACGCAGGTAGTCGCCATAAGAGAAACCGCCGGGAATGACGATCAGGTCGACGCCGTCCGGAATCTCGGTTTCGGTCTGCCAGACGGTGACGGGCACCTTGCCGCCGATCTTGGTGAGGGCCGCGATCATGTCGCGGTCGCGGTTGAGGCCTGGGAGCTGGACGACGGCTGATTTCATGGGTGGGGCTCAAACTTTGCCTGGGCCTCTGCGAGTTCACGCAATTCGAGGCGGTTTTCGATACGGTCGAGGCGCTGGTCTACGCGATCAAGTCGCGTGTAGATCTGGTGAACATCCATCTGCATGGAGGCAACGACACCACGCAGATTTCTCAATTCGGTCTTCATGCTGGCGGTATCGAATTTCAGGGAAGAAACGTCTCCCTGGATTTTCTTCAGCATGTCGTAGATCAGATCGCCATCGACAGTCGCCATCATTGATCCTCAACTTCTAGGCGAGTGAGATGGTGTAGTTCTCGATCACCGTGTTCGCCAGAAGTTTCTCGCACATGTCCTTCAGTTCCGCTTCCGCCTTGGCCTTGTCGGCGGTCTGCAGTTCGAGGTCGAAGACCTTGCCCTGGCGGACATGGCCGACGCCATCAAAACCGAGCGCGCCGAGCGCGCCTTCGATCGCCTTGCCCTGGGGGTCGAGAACGCCGTTCTTCAGCGTGACCGTTACGCGTGCCTTGATCATGTGTTCCTCTTCAGACGCTTTTTTCATTTGGCCGTGCGGCCTGGGCGGGAAGAGACCCGCCCGCGATTACTTGACCAGAACGGGACCCGTGCCGCGGATCGGCTCGTTCTCGTTGATGATTCCGAGCCGGCGGGCGACTTCCTGGTAGGCTTCCAGCAATCCACCCATGTCGCGGCGAAAACGGTCCTTGTCCATTTTCTCCTGGGTGTTGACGTCCCAGAGACGGCAGCTATCCGGTGAAATCTCGTCGGCGATGATGATGCGCATCATGTCGCCTTCGTAGAGGCGGCCGCATTCGATCTTGAAGTCGACGAGCTGGATGCCAACGCCGAGGAAAAGGCCGGAGAGGAAATCGTTGACACGGATGGCGAGCGCCATGATGTCGTCGAGTTCCTGCGGGCTCGCCCAGCCGAACGCGGTGATGTGTTCCTCGGAGACGAGCGGGTCGTCCAGGTTGTCGGCCTTGAAGTAGAACTCGATGATCGAACGCGGCAGCACTGTGCCTTCCTCGATGCCGAGGCGCTTTGAAAGCGAGCCGGCGGCGACGTTGCGCACAACCACTTCAAGCGGGATGATCTCGACTTCCTTGATCAACTGCTCGCGCATGTTCAGGCGGCGGATGAAGTGGGTCGGGATGCCCATCTTGTTGAGATGGGTGAAGAGGTACTCGGAAATCCGGTTGTTGAGCACGCCCTTGCCGTCGATGACGTCATGCTTCTTCTTGTTGAAGGCGGTGGCGTCGTCTTTGAAAAACTGGATCAGCGTGCCCGGCTCAGGACCCTCATAGAGAATCTTGGCCTTGCCCTCGTAAATACGGCGGCGACGGTTCATTGATTTTGTCTCTGCAGTTGGCGTCCTTGGGTGACGCAGATATCATTTCTTTCCCGGGTCCTTAAACGAATTGGGCCGCTTTAACAATCGGCCTGTGTCCCGATCCCCTTAATTCCGGGCTTTCGGGTCACTGCTTGACGAAAGGCATTTGCACTTTCGACACGCTTTTGATTTATGGGATCCGGAAGCCCAATGGGATTGCGTTGAATACACATATTAGGGGAGTCGGTACATGACCGCCATGCAGGATCGCGAAAAGGCTTTTGAAGCAAAGTTCGCTCTGGACGAAGAGCTTCGGTTTAAGGCTGAAGTTCGGCGCAACAAGCTCATCGGCCTTTGGGCGGCCGACCTGCTCGGCAAGAGCGATCGCGAGGCTTATGCCAAGGAAGTGATCGCTGCCGATTTCGAGGAAGTCGGACACGAGGACGTCGTGCGCAAGATCAAGGCCGATTTCGATGCTGCCGGCATTGTCAAGAGCGAGGACGACATTCGCGTGCAGATGCTCGAACTTCTCGGTGTGGCGGTCGAGCAGGTCCAGAACACCTGAGTTTACAGGCTACAGCCGCTCGGGTGGGCTGACAGGCCAGCAGGAGAATTAGAAAGGGCGCGGCTTTGACCGCGCCTTTTCTGTGTCAGGCGCCGAAGACGCGCTTGAAGATCGTATCGACGTGCTTGGTGTGGTAGCCGAGGTCGAATTTCTCGCGGATATCCTCTTCCGACAGCGCGGCACGCACTTCCTGGTCGGCCAGCAGTTCCTCAAGAAAGTCCTTGCCTTCTTCCCAGACCCGCATGGCGTTGCGCTGGACGAGACGATAGCTGTCTTCCCGTGAAACTCCAGCCTGGGTGAGCGCAAGGAGAACACGTTGCGAGTGAACAAGTCCGCGGAACTTGTTGAGGTTCTTCATCATGTTCTCAGGATAGACGAGCAGCTTGTCGATGACGCCGGCCAGGCGGTGCAGGGCAAAGTCGAGCGTGACTGTCGTGTCGGGGCCGATCGCGCGCTCGACGCTCGAATGGCTGATGTCGCGCTCGTGCCACAGGGCGACGTTCTCCATCGCCGGCACGACCGACATGCGTACGAGGCGAGCCAGGCCCGTCAGGTTCTCGGTAAGCACCGGGTTCCGCTTATGCGGCATGGCCGACGATCCCTTCTGGCCGGGCGAGAAGAATTCCTCTGCCTCCAGCACCTCGGTGCGCTGCATATGACGAATCTCAATCGCGATGTTCTCGATCGAGGACGCAATGACGCCGAGCGTGGCGAAGAACATCGCGTGGCGATCGCGCGGGATCACCTGCGTGGAGACGGGTTCCGGGACGAGGCCGAGGGCGGCGCAGACGTGTTCTTCGACGCGTGGGTCAATATTTGCAAAGGTGCCGACGGCCCCTGAGATCGCGCCGGTCGCGATTTCTGCGCGTGCAGCGACAAGGCGCGCGCGATTGCGGTCCATCTCGGCGTAGAAGCGGGCAAGGGTCAGGCCCATCGTCGTTGGTTCGGCATGGATGCCGTGGCTGCGGCCGATGCGGACGGTGTCCTTGTGCTCGAAGGCGCGCGCCTTCAGTGCGGCAAGCACGCGGTCGAGGCCGGCCAGCAGGATGTCGGAGGCGCGGACGAGCTGTATGTTGAGGGTCGTGTCGAGCACATCCGAAGACGTCATGCCCTGGTGAACGAAGCGGGCGTCGGGACCGACGATCTCAGCCAGATGCGTCAGAAACGCAATGACGTCATGCTTCGTGACGGCTTCGATCTCGTCGATGCGGGCGACGTCGAAGACGGCCTTGCCGCCCTTATCCCAGATGGTCTTTGCCGCTTCCTTGGGGATGACGCCGAGTTCCGCGAGGGCATCACAGGCGTGCGCCTCGATCTCGAACCAGATGCGGAATTTCGTTTCGGGCGACCAGATGGCGACCATGTCCGGGCGGGAATAACGGGGGATCATCGGCTTTCAGCTTTCTCTGGGAGGAGTGTTGGCGCCCCTCTACCAAGAAAGACGTCCAAGCTCAACGCATGGCTTTAGCTAGCCAGAGGCTCACGCCCGCAAGAACGGGCAGCCCGGCCGGAAGATACAGCCCCAGCCCCATGACGGCAAACTGATAGACCCCGGAAGCGGATGTGCCGATGAACTGGCGGAAACCCATCCATGTCAGAATTGGGTGGTGCCACTGGGCGTAGAAGGACCGGTATTCCATTGCGAAGAGAAAAGCGGTCATCGCAATCGTGCCGAGTGCGAGCAGCACAAAGCAGGCGGCAAAGCGCGTCTCGATGCGGCCGTGCCGGCTCAGAAGGCGGGCCGCCGGCACGATGAACGGCCAGGCAAACAGACCGCCGGCGAAAAAAAGGATCATCAATTCCGTGAAGTGGAATGTCTCGAGGCGATTTCGAAGGTAAAGGGATACGATCGCCGAGAGGGACATTAGCATGCCCCAACCAATTGCACCCAAGAGAAGTTTCGACAGTGGTGGGAAAAGCGGAACGGTGCTGACCTCCGACGCTTGTCTGGACCTCGAACCTCCGGATGCCGCATCCGTGCTCATGGCTTCAGCGGCACGGCAAGCCACCGCCCGTCGAGGCCCTCGAAGCCGAAGCGGAGCAGCATGACAAGGGCAACGTGGATTGGCTGGGCCCCACCCTGATAGGTGACCATGCCTGAGATCCGGTACCCGGTCGGGCAGCCGCGGCTCTGTGGGAGACGGTCATCACGATAGACCGTTTCGTTCACCACCTCGCCGGCCTTTTCCGTGAAAGCCAGTTGGAACCCTACGCTGCGTTCGATGAGACCTTTGCAGGTATCCGGCACTGGAGCTTCGGTTTCGGTCAGTTTTAACGTGTAGGGCTGGCCGAACCTCGGCTCGGAGGCAAACTCGTAATAGCGAATGGTATCAGGCGCGGGGCCGACTTCGCTGTAGGGGTTGAGGGCGACGATCTGACCCGGATTGTCGTTCAGGCTGTAGCGCGCCACGAGAGGATTGGCCTTTGCCGCGGCTTCAGCCCGCACGCGCCGCAGGCTGGAGTCGTTTTCCGGCGCCTGGACGCGGATCGGGGTGCCTGAAAGATACGAGTCCTTCGCGGTGTCGATGAAATAGATGTTCGAGTAGGCCGATCCCGATCCATCCTGAATGCCGAATTCCTCGTAGGCGAAGATGGCGCCGTCGGTGGAAAACCCGATCGGCCGGACTTGCGCAAAATCACCGGCCAATGCCCAGGCCGGCGCTAGCAGGGCGCCGGCGGCCAAGGCGATGATCTTGCCGGATAGTCTCAAGCGCGTGCCCCTTCCGCATTCGCGCGCAGAGTTTCAATCGTTTTGCGATAGGCGTCAACATGGCCGCCACCGAAGACGGCCGAGCCGGCGACGAAGACGTTTGCGCCAGCAGCAGCCGGTCGGGCGATCGTATCGACGGTAATGCCGCCATCGACCTGAAGTTCGATCGGACGGTCCGCGATCATTTTGCGGATGCGCGCAATCTTCTCTTCCATGGCCGGGATGAACCTCTGGCCGCCGAAGCCGGGATTCACTGTCATCACCAGAATGAGGTCGAGCTTGTCGAGAAGATATTCGACGACGGACTCGGGCGTCGCGGGATTGATCGAGACGCCGGCCTTCTTGCCGAGTGCCTTGATTGCCTGAATGGACCGATCGAGATGCGGGCCGGCTTCTGCATGCACCGTGATGCCGTCGCAGCCGGCCTTGGCGAACGCTTCCAGATAGGGGTCTGCCGGAGCGATCATCAGGTGGCAGTCGAAGAAGGCATCGGTATGCGGCCGAAGCGACTTGATCACATCGGGGCCGTACGAGATGTTCGGCACGAAATGTCCGTCCATGATGTCGAGATGGATCCAATCGGCGCCGGCGGCGACGACGTCGCGCACCTCCTGGCCAAGCTTGGCATAGTCGGCGGCGAGGATGGACGGGGCGATCCGGATGGGGCTGGGCATGGCTTGGGCTCCGAGGGCGACGTGATGTTGCGTGCCCATACCACCGCTTACGGTGCCGGACAACGTTGGATCACCGCGCGAACTTGTTCGTCGAAGCGGCCTGCCTTGTCGTCAAAGCGCCTCGGGGCAGCGAGCCTCGGCGGCGGCACTTCATCGACCGCCGCCCCAGGCCGGTAGGAGGTCACCTGGCATGGGCGTCGCATCATGCACGCCACGTGCAATTGCACGGGCCATCGTCGATGCGGCGGCGGCGCAAAGGGGGATGAATTCCTCGAGCGTGACCGTCTTGCCGCTCGTGCCGGTCGCGACTGCAAAGACAAGGTCGCCGTCGAGCGGCGTGTGGGCGGGCCAGAGCGCGCGGGCGAAGCCGTCATGGGCGGAAATGGCCAGTCGCTTGGCTTCGGCTTTGGTCAGGATGGCGTCCGTCGCAATGACGGCGATGGTCGTATTGGCCGGTCCCTCGACAGGTACGCCGAGCTTCGTGCGCGGCTGGCGCGCCTCGCTTGGAATGGTTGCGGGTAGTCCAAGCCCGCCAAATTCGCTGCCCTCTTCGAGATGACCTGCCCAGAAATGGTGGCTGGAACCGATTGAGGCGGAGCCCAGTGCGTTGACGGCGACGAGCGCTCCAACCGTTACTCCGCTCGAAAGCACCGTGGAGGCGGAGCCGAGCCCGCCCTTGAAGGTCGCGGTCGTCGCCCCAGTGCCGGCGCCGGCGGTGCCGGTAGCGAATTCGGTTCCGGCGGCCTGTGTCGCCGCGTAGCCAAGTTCGCGATAGGGCGGATAGCGCCCCCAATCCTTGTCGCCGCCATTGGCAAGGTCGAACAGGATCGCGCAGGGCACGATCGGCACGCGAATTGGTCCTACCGCGAAGCCGCGCCCCTGTTCGCGCAACGCCGCCTGCACGCCGGATGCCGCGTCGAGGCCGAAGGCGGAGCCGCCGGACAGGCAGACGGCATCAATCGTCTGGACCGTGTTGTGTACCTCCAGCAGGTCGGTCTCGCGTGTGCCTGGAGCGCCGCCGAGCACCTGCACGGCGGCAACGGACGGCTTTTCGCAGACGATGACGGTGACGCCGGATTTGAGCCGGTCGTCGGAGGCGTTGCCGACGCGAATGCCCTCGACGTCCGTGATCAGGTTGCGCGCTCCCGGCTTCATGTCTCAGTCGCCTTCTATCGGAGGCAGGACGGGTGTGAAGCGATCGTGCTTCCATTCCATCAGGAGATAGGGATTGTCGCGCAATTCATGATCCGCACCAAAGCCGATCGTGCCCAGGACGGTGGGGAAGGTGTCCGCCGCGAGGATATCGGGCAGCGTCTTACCAGCGGAAGCGGCGGTTGCAGCCCCTTTGCCGACGAGTGTAGTCGCGGCATATGCGGGAAAGACATAGCCTTCGGCCACGAATCCGGCTTCCTTCATCGTCATGGCGAGGGCGGCACTTTCGGGTGTTGCGCTATCGATGGGTAGGACAATCGCCTGCGTGCCATCTGGCAAAGCCACTGTCGCGTCTGCCGCCATCATCGCTTCACCGCCCATGAACGAAAGCGGAAGCCGCTCTGCACGCGCGTCGCGGACGATCACGGCCATGTCCCCGCGATCTCCGCCGACGAAAACGCGGGTTGCGCCCGCCTTCGCAAGTCGGCGCACCAGCCCGATCTGCTGTTCCTGGGCGGGGCGGAATGTGTCGACAAAGACCGGCTTCATGCCCTTCTCCTCGAGCTTCAGACGGATCGCCTCCACCAGCTCGCGGGCGTGGATGGTACCGTCGTCGATCAGCGCGAAGGGTTCGGCCGCCCAGGTGGACGCGATGACGTCGGAGACTTTCTGCGCCTCCATGCCGGGGCCTGGTGCCAGCCGGAAGAGCGGCCAGTCCCGTTTCAGCGCGTCTTCCATCAAGACGCCGGACCGCACCGAGAGCGTGATGGCAGGAACGCCAGCATCCGCAAGCGCCGGAAGCGCTGCCTGCAAATCCTCGGTGCAGAGGAAACCGATTGCCGCTGTCGCGCCGGCTGAAAGGATGCTTTGTGCGATTGTCTTGTCACCGACTTCATCGCAAGCTTCGCCGATTTCGACCACGTCGAAGGCGTCCGTCGCGGCGGCAAAACGGGCACCTTCACGGATCTGGTCGCCGAGAATGGCGAAAGGTCCGGTGACGGGCGCGACGACCGCGATCGTCGGTCCGGCTGCGCTCGCGTGCGGGGCGAGGGCTATGGTTGACAGGAGGCTGATGGTCAGACGGCGGAACATGAGATAATCCGGGGTGGTGGCCTGTATCCTTGTACGAGCGGAATGCCTCCGGTCAAAGCAAAATGACGGTCGTGGCAGCCGTCGCTGGTCCCCAGGCCGTCCCGCGTGATTGGAAAACCCTGGGAAATGACGTTTTTGGGCTTACAATTTTCTTCATTCTCTCCATGTATCCCTGAACGACAAGGGAGAATGCCGTGTTGGACAAACTGATGCTGGATCCGCCGCTCTATCGCGACGCCATGAGCCGATATGCCGGACATGTCCAGATTGTGACCACGGCATACGAGGGCGAGCGCCGTGGCGTAACCATCACGGCGGCCTGTTCTGTTTCCGACAATCCAGCGATTGTGCTGGCCTGCCTCAACGTGTCCAATCCGCGCAACGAGATATTCCGCAAGAGCGGGCACTTTGCGCTCAATTCGCTCGCCGCGGACCAGATCGAACTCGCTAACGCCTTTTCCGGTCGCGACCCGTCCATTCCGGGCGACCGCTTTTCGCAGGGCAAGTGGACAGAGCTCGTCACTGGTTCGCCGGTTCTCGCCGATGCGCTGGCAACGTTCGATTGCCGTCTGCTCGAGGTCAAGGTCATGGCCACGCACATGATCCTCTTCGGCGAGGTGCTCGGGTTGACGTACGGTCCGGAAAAACCGGCGCTCATCTATATGGACCGGGACTACCGCACGCTATAAGTTCTCCTCCAAAGCGGAGGAAGCATGGTAGCCTACCAGAAGGGGAAGGTTCCCCAGACGATCGACGAAACGCTCGACATGCTTGCGGCCGGCAACTACCTGGCCGGGCGGTCGCTTGCGACTGTGCTGTTCCTCGCGCTGAAGATGAAGCGGCCGCTGTTTCTGGAAGGCGAGGCTGGTGTCGGCAAGACGGAGATTGCCAAGGTGCTCGCCAGCGCGCTCGAGCGTCCGCTGATCCGGCTCCAGTGCTACGAAGGCCTCGACATCGCCTCTGCGGTGTATGAGTGGAACTACCCCGCCCAGATGCTGGAAATCCGTCTCGCCGAAGCCGCCGGGACGACCGATCGCGAGCGGATCGAGTCCGACATCTTTTCCGATCGCTATCTCATCCGCCGTCCCGTGTTGCAGGCGCTTTCGTCTCCTGACGGCCGTGCGCCAGTGTTCCTGATTGATGAACTCGACCGGACGGACGAGGCGTTTGAAGCATTCCTGCTGGAGGTGCTCTCCGATTTCCAGGTGACGGTGCCGGAGCTTGGTACGATCCGCGCTGCCGAGCCGCCGATCGTCATCATTACCACCAACCGGACGCGCGAGGTGCACGACGCCTTGAAAAGGCGCTGCCTCTACCACTGGGTCGATTATCCGAAGGCCGAGCAGGAACTGGAGATCATCCGTCGCAAGGTGCCCGGCTGCAATGAGACGTTGTCCAAACAGATCGTCGCCTATGTTCAGAAGCTGCGTACGTTTGATCTTTTCAAGAATCCGGGCGTGGCCGAAACGATCGATTGGGCCACAGCGCTCACTGAGCTTGATCGCATGGCGCTCGATCCGGAAACAGTCTCCGACACACTCGGCACGCTTCTGAAGTATCAGGATGACATCGCCCGTATTGAGGGCGGGGAGGGGCGAAAACTTCTGGACGAGGTCAAGTCCGAGCTTCGCGCGGCGGGCTGACCATGGTCGAGGCGGCGACAGACGGACTAATCCTGCCGTCGATCCCAGCCGGTGATGGCCGCTTCGCCGACAATATCGTTCATTTCGCGCGGGCCTTGCGCAAGGCAGGCCTGCGAATTGGGCCGGCTGCGGTGGCAGACGCAATCGAAGCCGTCGAGGCGATCGGCATCGGCGATCGCGACGAATTCTATACCGCCCTTTACTGCACGCTGCTCACGCGCCACGAGGATCAGCCAATCTTCGACGAGGCCTTCCGGCTGTTCTGGCGCTCGCGCGACCTCGTGCAAAAAATGATCGCGATGATGTCGCCCGTCGTCCGGAAAGACTCGGAGAAGGATAGGAAGAAGGCGGGCGAAACGCGTGTGTCGGATGCGCTCTTTGCCGGGCGGCAGGATGCGACACGTCCGCGGGAAGATCCTGTGATCGAGGTCGATGCCCGCTTTACGACCTCCGTCAGCGAGTTGTTGCGCAAAACTGACTTCGCCCAGATGACGTCATCGGAACTGCGCGAGGCAAAGCGCGCAATTGCAAGCCTCACGTTACCGATGGATGAGATCAGGACGCGTCGTTTCCGCCGCAGCACGCAAAAGGCAATGGTGGATGCGCGGGCGACGATGCGACAGGCGTTGCGCACAGGCGGCGCGCTGATCCTGCCGCGCCATCGGGAACCGAAAATGGTGCATCCGCCGCTGGTGGTTCTTGCCGACATTTCCGGCTCGATGAGCCAGTACACCCGGATCTTCCTGCATTTCCTGCACGCCTTGACCGACCGGCGCCGGCGCGTCCACACTTTTCTGTTCGGCACGCGGCTGACCAACGTGACCCGCCAGATGCGCCACCGCGATCCCGATGAAGCCGTGGAAGAGTGCACGCGCGCGGTCGAGGACTGGTCGGGTGGCACGCGCATCGGCGAAACGCTGAAGGAGTTCAACCGGCTCTGGTCGCGGCGGGTGCTGGGGCAGGGCGCGATGGTGCTGCTGATCACCGATGGCCTGGAGCGCGAAGGCATCGAGACGCTTGAGACCGAAATGGATCGGCTGCACCGCTCCTGCCGGCGGTTGATCTGGCTGAACCCACTGCTGCGCTTCGAAGGGTTCGAGGCGCGGGCGCGGGGCGTGCGCGCCATGCTTCCGCATGTTGACGAATTGCGGGCCGTGCACAATCTTGAAGCCATATCGGATCTGGTCGCCGCATTGTCCGGCAATGGCGGGGTCGGTGCCGATCCGCGGCGGTTTCTCGCCGCAATGACGTAAAGGAGGGCCGGCATGGAAGAGATGATCGATACGCTCGATCCGCTGGCGGTGGCGGAAAAATGGATGGACGATGGGCGCGAGGTGGCGATCGCGACGGTTGTCGAAACCTGGGGCTCGGCGCCGCGTCCGACCGGCAGCCACCTTGTCATCGACGGCGCCGGCAATTTCCATGGATCGGTCTCGGGCGGCTGCGTAGAAGGCGCAGTCATCAGCGAGGCCCTCGACGTGATTGCAAGCGGTGAGCCGAAAATCTTGGAGTTCGGCGTCGCCGACGAGACCGCCTGGCGGGTCGGGCTCTCCTGCGGCGGGCGGATTCGCGTCTATGTGGAGCGGCTTGGCTGATGGATCCCGTGATTTTGCGTAAGCTGAATGCCGAGCGGCGCGCTCGTCGCGCCGTGGTGCACGTGACAGACCTTGGTGACGGGCGCGATCGTATCGTGCGCGAGGGCGACCCTGTCGTCGGTCCGCTCGGCGAGGCGATTGCGGCGGCGTTCCGATCGGGAAAATCGGGAGCCGTCGATATGGATGGGCGCAGCTATTTTCTTAATGCCTATCTTCCTCCGGCTCGTATCGTCGTGATCGGTGCGGTGCATATCAGCCAGGCGCTTGCGGCAATCGCAAAGGTTTCCGGTTTTGATCTGACGATCATCGATCCCCGCACGGCGTTCGCAACCGAAGAACGCTTCGCAGATGCCGATCTCGTCGCCGACTGGCCGGAGGACGTTCTGAAGGCGCGTCCGCTCGATGCCTATTGCGCGCTTGTGGCGGTCACGCATGATCCGAAAATCGACGATTATCCGATCCGAGCAGCCCTCGATGCGGGCTGCTTCTATGTCGGAGCGCTGGGCAGCCGGAAGACACACGCCAAACGGATCGAGCGGCTCACATCGGCAGGCGTGGAGCAGGAAGCGCTCGCGCGCATCTCGGCCCCGATCGGCCTCGATATAGGAGCGGCAAGTCCGGCCGAAATCGCTGTTGCGATCATGGCCGAGGTCATCCAGGCCTTCCGGCGCCGAAACCTGCGGACGGAGGTTGCGACATGATCTTCGGTGACGTCGCCGCACGCGAAGCTGCTGGAACAATCCTGGCACATGGCGTGCGCGCCGAAGGAGTTTCCCTTTCCAAGGGCCACCTGCTTTCGGAGGAGGATTGTCAGCGGTTGCTGGCGGCGGGCGTCGAAAGTGTCATCGCCGTGCGAATGCAGCCCGGGGATGTCGGCGAGGATACCGCCGCCGCGCGCATCGCCGAGGCGATCGCGCCCGACCACCTGACCTTCACCAAGGCTGCCACGGGGCGTATCAACCTGCATTCTGCCGTCGATGGTCTGTTTCGCGTTGATCGCACCACGATCGATCACTTCAACCGAGTCGATCCGGCGATCACCATTGCCACGCTGCCGGACCGCGCGACCGTACGGCCGGGCGACATGGTGGCGACGGTCAAGATCATCCCATTGGCCGTGCCGGGCAAGGTCGTCGAGGATGCGGCTGTCGTTCTCGCGGGTGCCGACGCCCTTTTTGTGCGGCCGTTCACCGCGCGCCGCGTGGCGATGATTGCGACCGTCTTACCCTCCCTGAAGCCCTCGGTGATGGACAAGACGCGCTTGATGCTGGAGCACCGGCTGGAGCCGTCTGGGAGTGAACTCACCGGTGAGATGCGGGTGGCTCATGACACGGCGGTGCTGGCGGATGCCCTGGGGCCGGCGGCGCGCGAGAGCGAGCTTGTCATCATCTTTGGTGCTTCCGCCGTTTCCGATTCGGAGGATGTCATCCCGGCGGCGATCCGAAAGGCGGGCGGGCACGTCGAACAGGTCGGCATGCCTGTAGATCCGGGAAATCTCCTCGTTCTCGGCCGTATGGGTGACACTCCAGTGATCGGCGCGCCGGGTTGTGCCCGGAGCCCCAAGGAAAACGGTTTTGACTGGGTTCTGGCCCGTATCCTGGCCGGTGAAGCGCCTGGTGCAGTCGATATCACGGGGATGGGCGTTGGCGGTCTGCTGGCCGAAATTCCGACCAGGCCGCGGCCGCGGGACTTGAAAGGCGAGCGCAGGGCAACTGGCGTGGGGCCCAAGGACATCGTCGGCATCGTGCTTGCCGCGGGGCAGGCGCGCCGCATGGGCAATGCCGGCCGTCATAAGCTTCTCGCCGAGTTCGAAGGTGTGCCGTTGATCTGCAAGTCTGTATCGACCGTGCTTGCGGTCGCTCCCGGCAAGGCCGTTGTCGTGACTGGACATCGGGCAGCGGAGATCGAAGCGGCATTGTCCGGGCTGCCGGTGGAGATTGTTCGAAATCCGCTCTACCAGGATGGCATGTCGACCTCGCTCAACGCTGGCCTCGATGTGGTCGGTGCGGACTGTGCCGGCGTGCTGGTCCATCTGGCCGACATGCCGAAGGTATCGCCGGAAGACCTACGCAAATTGATGTCGGCCTTTGCGGCGGCTGGCGGGAATGCAGTCGTACGGGCTGTCTCTGATGGCAAGCGTGGCAATCCCGTCATCCTGCCGCGTGCGACCTTCGCCGCAATCCGGCAGCTCGAGGGTGATGTCGGTGCGCGCCAGATCATCGAGACCTCGGGCTTGGAGATCATCGACGTCGAGATTGGGCCGGCAGCGCATCTGGATGTCGATACGCCCGAGGCGGTGAAGGATGCGGGTGGAATATTGAAGGGCTAGCGATGGACAACGACACGATCGAGGAGATGTTCGAGTCGTTAGGCTCGGTGACGATCAAGCGCATGTTCGGCGGCAAGGGTATCTATGTCGGTGAATTGATCGTCGCGCTCGAAGTGGATGGCGAGATTCTGCTGAAAGCCGACGAAGTGACGATCCCCGAGTTCGAGATGTCCGGTTGCCGGCAATGGACCTATGAGGGGCGCAAGACGGGCGCGCCGCTGAAAATGCCATACTGGAGCATTCCCGAGGATGCCTTCGACGATCCGGACCTGATGGCGGAATGGGTGCGGCTTGCCTTGGATGCCGCGCTGCGCACCAATCCGGTCAAGCGGTAATAAGCGCTTTTGCCCGAAGTGCAGCCACCGCATCTGTTGTGAAGCGGGACAGTGGTTGCGGCAAGGCGTCTAGCGGGAACCAGCCAAATTCCGGCAATTTCTCCGGCTCCATCACGCGCGGTTCACCGGAGAAGTCCCAGGTCACGTATATGACGGAGACCCAGTGCTGGTTATCGGCCGCGATGACCTGTTCGGAAAGGCAGAGGAAGTCGATCCGACCGAAAGCGAGCCCGGCTTCCTCCTCAGCTTCCCGCCGGGCGGCATCGAGCGAACGTTCCATGTGGTCGACTTTGCCGCCGACGATGTTCCAGTGGCCAGCTTCCGGTGCGCGGGCGCGGCGATAGAGCAGGATCTTGTCGTCCCGCAGAATCGCAAGCCCACAGCCAACGCCGGGAATCTCGACGCCTGGAATCGGCATGGAAGAAGGATCAGGCCTTGCCGGCGATCAGCATGAAGGCCGGGATGTCGTCGCCGAAGCCGATCGGCGTCGGGCCGTCGTCCTCGTCGCGGCGATAGCGGTTGCGGCGGTCACGATTGTCATCGTTGGCTGGACGCTGGTTGCGCACCGGCTGGTTGGGCCTGGTCTCGTTGTGGCGTTCGGCTTTCACGCTGTCGTTTCCTCTTTCCGCTGCATTCGTTTCGCGCGTATTATCGTCCTTGCGGTTGTCACCTTTGTGACTGTTTCCACGGTCACGGTCACGGTCACGGCCGCGTTCGCGACCCTTGCGAGGCTTTTCACGCTCGTCGCTCTCGACGGCGGGGGGAAGGGCGGAAAGGTCGCCGTTCAGCCATTCGACCGATTGGCCGATGAGCTTTTCGATGGCATCGGAGAACTTCGTGTCACGCTTCGTTACCAGTGTGAACGCGGCGCCGGAGCGGCCGGCGCGGCCTGTGCGGCCGATGCGGTGGACATAGTCCTCCGCGTGGATCGGCACGTCGAAATTGAAGACATGACTCACATCCGGAATGTCGAGGCCGCGGGCGGCGACGTCGGAGGCTACCAGAAGCTTGATGTTGCCGTCCTTGAAGTTTGCCAGCATCGTCATGCGCGAGCGCTGGTCCATGTCGCCGTGCAGCGCACCGACGGAAAAGCCGTGGCGGTCGAGCGAGCGAAAGAGATCGGCAACGTCCTTCTTGCGGTTGCAGAAGATGATCGCGTTCTTAAGCTCTTCCTGGGCGCGGATCAGGTCGCGCAATGCGGCGCGCTTCTCGTAGTCTTTCGAATGCGTCGCGACGAAGCGCTGCGTGACCGTCTTGGCGGTCGAGGAGGGCGGGGCGACTTCGATACGCTCCGGATTCTGCAGGAATCGATCCGCAAGCTTTTGGATTTCCGGCGGCATGGTTGCCGAGAAGAACAGGGTCTGGCGGGTAAAGGGGATGAGTTTGGCGATACGCTCGATATCCGGAATGAATCCCATGTCGAGCATGCGGTCGGCTTCGTCGATGACGAGAATGTCGACGCCGGTCATCAGCAGCTTGCCGCGCTCGCAATGGTCGAGCAGGCGGCCGGGCGTGGCGATCAACACGTCGGCGCCGCGCTCGAGCTTGCGGTCCTGCTCGTCGAAGGACACGCCGCCGATCAGAAGCGCGATATTGAGCTTGTGGTTCTTGCCGTACTTCTCGAAATTCTCGGCGACCTGCGCGGCGAGTTCGCGCGTCGGCTCGAGGATGAGCGTGCGCGGCATGCGTGCGCGTGCGCGGCCCTTTTCCAGCAGCGTCAGCATCGGAAGAACGAAGGAAGCCGTCTTGCCCGTGCCGGTCTGAGCGATTCCCAGGATGTCGCGGCGTTGCAGGGCAGGCGGGATCGCCCCAGCCTGGATCGGCGTGGGAATGGTGTAGCCCGCGTCCGTGACAGCGGAGAGTACTTTTTGGCTCAAGCCAAGGTCAGAAAAAGTGGTCAAAGGGAAATCTGTTTCCGTTCCGGTTCTCGCGAACGCCTGGGTTTCAGCTTTGGTGATGAAAGCTGGATGCAGCGCACTTATGCTGAAAGCGCCGGAAAGTCAAGGAAACGGGCAGTTCTTGATGATTCGCACGTGAAGCGAACGGGATATGCGGTTAACGCGGGACGAATTGACCCGTCAATTCATATAGGATGAAAGCTTCGCGCCGGCGGCGAGAAAGCGCGCGGGGTCGCTCGCGCGCCCGTTGCGGCGCACTTCGTAGTGCAGGTGCGGACCGGTCGAGCGACCGGTGGAGCCCGACAGTCCGACGATGTCACCGCTGTCGACCGTATCGCCAACCTTTGCCAGTATGCGCGAAAGATGTGCGTAGCGCGTGGTCAGTCCATCGCCGTGATCGATCTCTACCAGATTCCCATAGCCGCCGTTACGGCTGGCCGTGACGACTGTGCCCGAGCCTGTGGCCCGGACTTCGCTGCCGACGGGTAGCCGGAAGTCGATGCCGGCGTGCAAGGCGAGGCGCCCAAGAAAGGGATCGGTGCGATTGCCGAATCGGCTTGTGACGTCACTGCCGGGAGAGGGGTTGGCAAACGGCAGCTTGCGTGCGGTGCTGCGCATCGAATCCAGCCGGTTCAACGCGGTGTCGAGTTCACCGAGCGAATACTCAAAGATGTTGCTTGACAGGGGTTCTACGAAGGGACCACCGATCGCGCTGGCGTCGTCTACCACGGGTGGTACCTCGATCTCGATCCCGGTGTGAGCCAGGATCGATTCGATCGCATCCGCCATCTCTGAAGCGCCGTTCGTGAGTGACTGGATGCGGGACACCTGTTGGCGTTCTACGTTCTTCAACGACAGCGTTACGTTTGAGAACATCCGATCCGCCCGGTCGGCGACGGATTCGCCCGGGGCCGCGTAGGCGAGCGGGGCGATGGATGCCTGTCGGGTGGCCGCGCCCGCTGTCTCGCGTCCGAGAACCCTGTCGATGGCTTTCAGCCCTGCTGCGGCATCCGCCCGCCGCCCGTAGGCAAGCGGCTCAACTTCTTCGACCGGCTCTTCGAGTACGGGGTCGGCTATCCCGGCACTGCCGGCTCGGTTGAGCAGGGTGTCGAGCTTGCCGTTGCGTTCCGTTAGCGCCATCTGCTGTTCCAGCAGTTTCTCCACCTTTTCCTCGACAACCTGCTGGTCGAGAAGCTGGCGGCTCGTGACGCGATCGACCTGCGCGCGCAGGGCGGAGATGCGATCTTCGTAGTCGTGCTGCATGCGCGCCTGGCGCGCCATGGTGGCGCCGATCAGGCCGTCGCGGAGGACGAGATAGGAGGTGGCGGCGAGGTAGCCGACAGTGAACATGCCGGCAAAGCAGAAGGCCACGGCCGTCATCCAGGGGCGGACGGTCATGTGGCGAACCTTGTCGCCGCTGGCGAGAATGATGATGTGTTGTTGCTCGCGCTTGCCGAAAACGCGACTTTCAGGATGTGCCGCCACCCTCAACTCCTGACAATTCAAGGATCCCTGCCCCAGGGCTGTCGGGAATTACACCCTGTTAAGGTTAACAAAGGCTTGAGGCGGCGATCTCAGCTTTGGCTAACGGAGACGAGGCTGCGATAGAAGGATGGCGTCAGGCCGGCCTCGGCACGTGCCACGTCATTGAAAGGCGCCTTGAGCGGGCCGCGGAAGTTGACCCGGACCAATTCTTTGAAGGTCGCCGACGGATCCTTCTTCGCGCGTGCACAGAGAAAGCGGAACCATTTTGCCCCGACGGCGACATGTCCTTTTTCATCATTGTAGATCACCTCCAGCACATCGGCACTTTCGATGTCGCCGGTCTCGCGCATCTTTGCCTGAAGCATCGGGGTCACGTCGAGGCCGCGCGCCTCGAGGATAAGCGGCACGACCGCGAGGCGGGCGGTGAGATCGTTTCGCGTGCTATGGGCTGCCTGCCAAAGTCCATCGTGGGCCGGCAGATCCCCGTAGTCGGCGCCGAGTTCGCGCAAGCGGTCGCGCACCATGCGGAAATGCTTGGCCTCCTCGAAGGCAACCTGCATCCAGCCGTCGAAGAAGGAATGGGGAACGCCTTCAGTCGTAAAGCGGGCGACGATATCAAGTGCGAGATCGACGGCGTTGAGCTCAATATGGGCGAGCGCGTGCAGCAGGGCTATTCGGCCCTTAAGGGTATGCAGCGACCGCTTCTTCATGTTTTTCGGCGGGACGAGTTCAGGCTTATGCGGCCGGCCCGGCCGGTCGGGGAGCGGCGGATCCAGCGGCGATCGCAGCGAAAGGGTGCGCGCAAACCAGCGACGAGCCGTTTCCTGGGCAAGGTCGGCCTTCACATCCAGATCGACTGCGAGGATGGCTTCCGTGGCGCCACCACGCAAACTCTTGATCGCATAAGTGCGAGAAGCTGCAATTCCTTGTGTCATTTATTTAAAGTTCTTTCGCACGCGCCAGCACAGCCTCGGCGTGACCGGCTACCTTTACCTTCGGCCAGATTTCCGCAATTCGTCCGTCAGCATCGATAAGGAAGGTTGTGCGCTCGACGCCCATGTAGCGGCGGCCGTACATGCTTTTCTCTTTCCAAACGTCGTAGGCTTCGAGGACCCCATGGTCTTCGTCGGATAGCAGGCGCACCTTCAGATCGTGCTTCGACCTGAAGCGGTCGTGCTTTTTTACCGAGTCGGGTGAAAGGCCGAGGACCACGACGCCGGCCTTTTCGAACTCTCCAAGCAGCGCCGAAAATGCGATGTTCTCCTTGGTGCAGCCCTCGGTATCGTCCTTGGGGTAGCAGAACAGTACGACGGGTTTGCCGCGCAGGTCGCTCAAGGTTATCCGGCCATCGCCGTCGCTCGGGAGCGAAAAATCGGGAGCGATGGCTCCGAGCGACAATTCTGCCATGGGATTTCCTTTCTTTGGACAGGTTTTTCGGTCATGCGGGCGCGATCCCCGGTATATAATCTTAAGAGGAATCGTCCAGTCGCAATCGGTCGATCCATGTGGCCGGCTGAAATCGACCGGCATGCCGGGCATGAGGGAACGGAACAACCGCGACATGAGCGATATCCGTGGCGAGAAGGTTAAGTTCGGCAGAGGCGACATCGTGCGCCTGCACGATCTGCCGTCGGCACAGGCGCACGAGCCGATCGTGTTGCACTGCACTGACCGTCCAGCGCATTTTTCAGTTTTACTCCGTCTGATCGGCGGGCTTGGCGCCGTTGTAGCGCTGCTTCTGGTTCTGGTCGTGGCAACCGTCGAAAGCGGGCTGGTCGATTCACCGCTAAATGCTCGCGCCCTTGCAGCTCTGGATCAGGCCGTGGGCCCGCACTACAGCGCGTCCGTGGATAAGACCGTCCTTCGGTTCTCCAGCTTCGGCGGGCTGGCGTTGAAGGCCGAGAATGTCACCCTTACGGAAAAATCAAGCGGCGAGAACGTCTTAAATGCCGGATCGGTGGCGATCGTGCTCGACCCGATTGCGCTTGTTTCGGGCCGGGTCTCGCCTTCGAGCCTGGATATCGATCAGGCGATGTTCAATCCGGCTCTCCTGCCCAAGGGACCGCCGATCGACTTCGATAACGTTCGCCTCGATGCGATTCCGGATTATCAGGAACTTGCTTTCGATCGCTTGGAGAAGATCGAGGACGTCATCGCGGGCAATGGACTGTCGCGCGTCCGGATCACCAATCTCGACCTGCCGATCACCGGTAATGGAGGACGGTCGCTTACGCTCAACGTGGAGAACCTGACCTTTGCGCGGTCCAAGGCGGGGGAGATGTCGATTGACGGGCGCTACGCGCTGGACGGCCAATCCGGAGACATTGCTCTTGTCACGCGGGGCACAAACGATGCGAGCGAGCTCAGTGGCAAGATTTCCGGCATTCCGCTTAGCGCCATCGGGTTGCGGCGGGGCCCGGAGGGTGAGGCCGGAACGGGCATAGATGCACAGGCCGACATCACCCTGTCAGCGGCGCGCGACGCCGACGGTGCCGAGCCGCGTCTTGAACTCGTCGCCGACACACAGGGCGGGTTCCTTTATTTCGGCGGCGTTGGTGCGCAGCTCAAACCCACTCGAATTGCCACGCATTACGACTATGCGCGTCGCTCGCTCGAGATTTCCCCCTCCGAAGTCCATGTAGGAGCATCGTCCTTCCCATTCACTGGCGGCCTGATCGATCTCGACCGGCTCGCTGATCAGCGAGACAAGGGGTTTGCGATTGACCTTGTCTTCCGCAACGCCGTGAGCGCGCCGGAGGACACGGGCGAAGCTCCGGTTCGTTTTGACGCCAAAGTCACTGGGCGGCTTATCCCGAAGACGAAGCAGCTGCTGTTCGATCAGCTCGGCGTATCGACCCCGCACGGATCGCTGGCAGGTTCGCTTGGGCTGGCTTTGGGTGGGAAATCGCCGGAGGTCAACTTTGCCATGATCAGCGATCGGCTTCAGGCGGTGGCTGTGAAGCAACTGTGGCCGTACTGGTTGGCAAAGAAGGCGCGCCAGTGGGTGGTCGGCAACATCTTCGGCGGAACGGTCACGAACGGCCGGATCGAAGTGTCGATGGCGGCGGACCGAGAACCCAGTCCGGATGGACGTCTTTTGCTTGGCGAGGACGAACTGACGATTACTTTCGATGTCGCCGACACGCGGATCAATATCGCCGGCGCCATACCCCCATTGCGTGACGCATCAGGTCATTTCGAACTCCATGGTGAGCGCATCGATATCAACATCAACCGCGGCGCGGCATACATGCCGTCAGGGCGGTCGGTGACGGTAAGCGGCGGCACGTTTCGGATGCCAAATACTTATGATCGTCCATTGATGGCGGAGATGGACATCAATCTGGCAGGCGCCTCGGATGCTGTCGCGGAACTGATCACCTACAAGCCAATCGACGTTTTGAAGCGAACGCAGTTCACGCCGGAGGATTTTGCCGGCCCGATCGAAGCGAACGTCAAGGCGCGGTTTGGCCTTGTGCGTGATCAGAACCCGCCGCCGCCGGAATGGGCGGCCGATATCGACCTTCTTGGTGTGGATCTTAAGAAGCCGATCACGGGCCGAAACATATCGCAGGTCGAAGGCGAACTCGTGGTCAACCCGAGCCGCGCGGGACTGAAGGCAAAGGCTCACGTCGATCAGGTGCCCCTCGATATCGTCCTTGTCGAACCTATCGATCGCACGGCTGATCTAAAGCGGGAATTGAAGATTTCCGGAACCATAGGCGACAAGGATCGGGCCCGCCTTTTCCCGGGCCTGAATGATCTGCTTTCCGGTCCGTTAGGCCTCTCGGTGACGACGGAACCGAATGGACTGCAGCGGGTTGAGACGGATCTTGGGCGTACAGTGGTATCGTTGCCCTGGATCGGCTGGACAAAGGGGGCGGGTGTGCCGGCGAAGGCGACATTTGTCCTGGATAAGCAGGATGGCCAGGACAGCGGGACGCGTCTTTCTGATTTCAACTTCTCCGGCGACGGTTTTGCGGTCTCAGGAGATGTGATTCTCAAGGGTGCATCGCTGAATTCTGCGCGGTTTGACAAAGTGCGACTGTCGGCGCAGGACCGCTACGCAGTCACAATCGACCGCGCCAAGGCGGGCTATTTGGTGAAGGTTCAGGGCGACGTGGCCGATGTGCGTCCTGTGCTCGGGCGGCTGAAAGCCAATCCGACCGGTGCCGGTGGGGCGAAGGATGGAACTCCCATTTCGTTACGCGCCACTCTCGGGCAGGTTGTCGGATTTAATGGCGAAACGCTCGGCAATGTCAGCCTCGCCTATGCAACGAACGGCAGCCGGCTATCGGCGCTTGACCTTTCTGCGGTCACCGGCAGTGGCCAGGCACTGGTCGCCAAGTTGGGCAAGGGTGAGGGCACGCTAGAACTGACCACAGGTGACGCAGGTGCGCTTGCTCGCCTCGCCAACATCTATCGGCACATGGACGGGGGGCTGTTGAACATGCGCCTGAAGAGCGGTGCCGATGGAAGCTGGCGGGGGCCGGTCGACATCCGCAAATTCAAGCTGACCGGTGAGGAGAAGCTGCGTTCGATGGTGTCGACACCAGCCGGCGGCCGCAGCCTGAACGAAGCCGTCCGCAGCGAAATCGATACGAGCTCGATGCACTTTCAGCGCGGCTTTGCGTTCGTCGTCGCAAAGGGTGGAACCCTGCGGGTCGAAAACGGTGTCGTGCGCGGCGAAGCGGTCGGCGCGACCTTCCAAGGCACTGTCCGGGACGGAAATAACCGGATGGAACTTACCGGCACCTTCATGCCTGCCTACGGTCTGAACCGCCTGTTCGCGGAGCTGCCGTTGATAGGCTTTATACTCGGCAATGGCAGCGACAGAGGCCTCATCGGCATCACGTTCAAGCTCACCGGTCCGTTCGATCGGCCGAACCTGATGGTCAATCCGCTCTCGATCATCGCTCCGGGCGTATTCCGCAACATCTTCGAGTTTTGACCACGCGAGACTGGCGGACAACAGGAATATTGGCGGCAGCTGTTGCTGTGTCGGTTTCTTGTTTCAGGCAGCAAAAAACCCGCGATCTGGATCGCGGGTTGATCATTTTGACAGTGATCCTGCGTGCGGACGCGGGATCGTGTTTCCTCCGCTGCCCGGATCAAGCCGGGCGAACGAGGATGTGCTTCTTCTTGCCGAGGGAGAGCTTGATCACGCCGTCGGCGGTGACCTCGCCGCCGCCGATCGTCATGCGCTCGTCAGTCACGGCGTTGTCGTTTATGCGCACGGCACCGCCCTGAATGTGACGGCGTGCCTCGCCGTTGGAGCCGGCCAGACCAGCGCGGACGATCAGCGAGAGAACGCCTATCCCGCTTTCGAGTTCGCCTGCCGGAATCTCGATTGAGGGGAGGTTCTCGGCCAGTGCGCCTTCTTCGAAGGTCTTGCGCGCCGTCTCCGCTGCCTGTTCCGCGTTTTCGCGGCCGTGCAGCATGGCGGTGACTTCGGTGGCGAGGATCTTCTTGACCTCGTTGATCTCCGAGCCGCCGAGGGCTGCGAGGCGCGCGATCTCGTCCATCGGCAGCGTCGTGTAGAGCTTCAGGAAGCGCGTGACGTCCGCGTCCTCGGTGTTGCGCCAGTACTGCCAGAAGTCATAGGCCGACAGCATGTCCGGGTTCAGCCAGACTGCGCCTGAAAGCGACTTGCCCATCTTCGCGCCCGACGCGGTCGTCAGGAGCGGCGAGGTGAGCGCGTAAAGCTGCGGCGTGCCCATGCGGTGGCCGAGGTCTAGGCCGTTGATGATGTTGCCCCACTGGTCGGAGCCGCCCATCTGCAGGCGCGTGCCGTAGCGCTTGTTCAGTTCCACGAAGTCGTAGGCTTGCAGGATCATGTAGTTGAATTCGAGGAACGACAGCGACTGCTCGCGGTCGAGGCGCATCTTGACGCTGTCGAAGGACAGCATACGGTTGACCGAGAAGTGACGGCCGACGTCGCGCAGGAATTCGAGGTAGTTGATGCCGAGCAGCCAGTCGGCATTGTTGATCATCAGCGCGTCCTTCGGACCGTCGCCGTAGCTCAGGTAGTTCGAAAACACCTTCTTGATCGAGGCGATGTTGGAGGCGATCGTGTCCGGCGTCATAAGCTGGCGTGCCTCGTCCTTGAACGAGGGGTCGCCGACCATGCCGGTGCCGCCGCCCATCAGCGAGATCGGCTGGTGGCCGGTCTTCTGGAACCAGTGCAGCATCATGATCTGGATCAGGCCGCCGGCGTGCAGGCTCGGTGCGGTCGGATCGAAGCCGATATAGGCGGTCACGGTTTCCTTGGCGAGCAGGTCGTCGAGGCCGGTTTCATCCGAGATCTGATGGATGAAGCCGCGCTCGCTGAGCGTGCGAAGGAAATCTGACTTAAAACCTGACATTGGTCTTCTCTCTTGTAGGGGAGGTTTTGGAACGAACGGCCGGGCGTTTAGCACTGTTTTTGCGCATAATCACTTCAAAAGTGATTCTGGATTTCTTCAATGGGACAAATGAGAACCGCAATCGGCCTGATGAGCGGCACCAGCATGGACGGTATCGATGTCGCGCTGCTGAAGACGGACGGTGAGGCGCGCGTCGAACGCGGGCCGGCCATGGGCGTTGACTATGACCCAGCCTTCCGCCGCCGCCTTCAGGGGGCGCTGGAGGCAGCGAAGGCGATCAAAAAGCGGGAGGAACGTCCAGCGGATCTTGCTGACGTCGAACGCGAACTGACCCTTCGCCACGTGGGCGCCGTCAACGCGTTTCTGCACGAAAACAACATGAATCCGGCCGATATCGATGTCGTCGGCTTCCATGGGCAAACGGTGCTGCACAGGCCCGATCAGGCGTTGACGGTTCAGCTTGGCGATGGCGGGCTGCTGGCAGGCGAGATCGACATCCCGGTCGTATTCGACATGCGCGCGAACGACATGGTGCATGGCGGGCAGGGGGCGCCGCTGATCCCGGTCTACCACGCGGCGCTTGCGCGCAATCTTCCGGCGCACTCCGCTTGGCCGGTGGTTTTCGTCAATATCGGCGGGATTTCGAATCTCACCTATGTGGGGCCGGACGGGCAGATCGCTGCCTTCGACAGCGGTCCGGGCAACACGTTGATCGACCAGTGGGTCGAAGCACATGCGGGGATCCCCTTCGACCAGGGTGGTATGATCGCAAGTGAGGGCCGGGTGCTTCCCGATCTCATGGCGCGCTATCTTGCAAATCCGTTCTTTACCGCAAGAAAGCGACGATCGCTCGACCGCAACGACTTCACGCCACCGGCCGGATCGGATGCGACCCTCGAGGATGGGGCGCGAACGCTCGCCCATGTCACAGCGGCGGCCATCCTCAAATCGGCCGGCCATCTTCCGCAAAAGCCGAAAACCTACGTTGTGTGCGGCGGCGGGCGACTGAACCGGGTCATCATGAACGACCTGGCCGATCTTGCGGCCGCCGCTGGCGCGACGGTCATGGTCGCTGAAGAGGCGGGCCTGAACGGCGACAGCATGGAGGCGGAGGCCTGGGCGTATCTCGCGGTGCGTTCGCTCGAAGGGCTGCCGTTGACGTATCCGGGCACGACCGGAGTCCGGGAGCCAGTGACCGGCGGGGTACTGACGACGCCTCATCGCTGACAACAAGCCGAGACAAGGCTGAAAAAGCAATCCGCCGGATTTCTCCGGCGGATCGAAATGATTCTGGCCGTAAGCGTTGGTTACCGGATCCGCTTGGCTGCCGGTTCCGGCGTCAGTTCGCCGGCAAGGCGCCGATCCAGATAGTCCTCGCACTCGGCCATCAGCGTATCGATCTGGCCGTTGAAGAAGTGATTGGCGCCGGGCACCGTCTTGTGCGTGATCAGGATGCCCTTCTGCGCCTTGAGCTTCTCTACAAGGCCGTTGACGTCCTTTTCCGGTGCCACCTTGTCGGCGTCGCCGTTGATGATCAGGCCGGACGACGGGCAGGGGGCCAGGAACGAAAAGTCGTAGATGTTCGGCTGCGGTGCGATCGACATGAAACCTTCGATCTCTGGACGACGCATCAGAAGCTGCATGCCGATCCAGGCGCCGAAGGAATAGCCAGCGACCCAGCAGCTCTTTGAATCTGGGTGGAGGCTCTGCACCCAGTCGAGTGCCGACGCCGCATCGGAAAGCTCACCGGCGCCATGGTCGAACTCGCCCTGGCTACGGCCGATGCCGCGGAAATTGAAGCGGAGCGTGGTGAAGTCCCGCTTCTGGAACATGTAGAACAGCTGGTAGACGATCTGGTTGTTCATCGTGCCGCCGAACTGCGGATGCGGGTGCAGGATGATGGCGATCGGAGCGTTCTTCTGCTTGGAGGGCTGGTAGCGGCCTTCGAGGCGACCGGCGGGTCCGTTGAAGATGATTTCTGGCATTCGTTCTCCGGCGTGTTTTCTGGATCAAAAACCGTTTCGACAGCCCTGGATGTCTTGACGAAACCAGTCAGCTTTTCTAGAACCAGTTTAGAACCGTTCGAAACTTAAACTGCGCTAAGCGCGTGTCGAGGTTCGTCTCATACGGCAAGCCCGGCGGAAATTTCAAGGAAAATGCACGCTGCCTTGCCAGGTGCAGATTCGGAGCCACTCGTAATCATGCCAGGACGGCTGAGAACATATCTGGATTGGAACGCCACAGCGCCGCTTTTAGCAGCGGCGCGTGAGGCGATGGTCACTGCGCTCGACCTTTCCGGCAATCCGTCGTCCGTCCACGGCGAGGGCAGGGCCGCGCGTGCCGTGATCGACGGCGCTCGCCGCGATGTGGCAGCCCTTGTAGAAGCGGATGCCGCGCATGTGACTTTCGCCAGCGGCGCGACCGAAGCTGCCAACATGGTACTTACGCCTGAATTCCGTATGGGCCGCACGCCTCTCAAAGTCGGAAAGCTCTACGTCTCGGGTATCGAGCACCCGGCGGTTCGCGAGGGCGGGCGGTTCGAAAAAGAGCAGGTCGTCGAAATCCCGGTGACGCATGCCGGTATGGTCGATCTTGCAGCGCTCGAGGCTCTACTGGAGGCGCACGATGCGGCGAGCGGTCTGCCGATGGTCGCCGTCATGCTCGCCAACAACGAGACCGGAATAATACAGCCCGTGCGCGCTGTGGCGGAGATCGTGCGCAAGCGCGGCGGTCTGTTCGTCGTCGATGCTGTGCAGGCGGCCGGTCGGCTTCCGCTCTCGATTGGTGAATTCGATGCCGACTTCATGATCCTGTCGGCACATAAGCTCGGAGGTCCGAAGGGTGGCGGTGCGCTGGTATCGCGCGGCGAGGTCTTGATGCCGAAGCCGCTCATCCGGGGCGGCGGGCAGGAGAAGGGTCACCGTTCGGGCACGGAGAATGTTGCAGCACTTGCCGGATTTGCGGCAGCCGCGCGGGCGGCGCAGGATGAACTGGCCGCGCGCAATGAGCGTATCGCGACCTTGCGCGATCGGATGGAAGAGCGGATGGCGGCACTTGCCCCTGACCTGATCATTCATGGACGGGGCATGGCGCGGCTTTCCAATACGACGTTCTTCAGTCTGCCGGGCCTGAAGTCGGAGACGGGGCAGATTGCTTTCGATCTGGAAGGCATCGCACTTTCAGCCGGGTCTGCCTGCTCGTCGGGCAAGGTCGGCGCGAGCCATGTGCTGACAGCGATGGGCTTTGATGCCGCACTCGGGGGATTGCGGGTGTCGCTCGGGCCGACGACGGCGGAGGGCGACGTGGAGCAGTTTCTCGAGGCGTTCGCGCGCATTGCGGCGCGGCGGCGACAGGGGGTGGCGGCGGCCTGACGGAAAGTTGCGGAAACGCAAGATTTTGCTTGCCAAAAGGTGTGAAAAGCCCCTTCTGGCGCTTACATAACCGGCGGATACCCGCCAGACGTTGACAAGCTGCCGGACCTTGGATCCGGCGAGATTGGAGAACGACATGCCTGCCGTGCAGGAAACGATCGATCAGGTCCGTCAGATTGACGTTGACCAGTACAAGTACGGCTTCGAGACGACCATCGAGATGGAAAAGGCGCCGAAGGGCCTTTCCGAGGACATCATCCGTTTCATCTCGGCCAAGAAGAACGAGCCCGACTGGATGCTCGAATGGCGGCTCGGCGCCTATCGCCGCTGGCTGACGCTCGATGAGCCGACCTGGGCGCGCGTCAACTATCCGAAGATCGACTACAACGATCTCTACTACTACGCTGCTCCGAAGAACCAGTCCGGTCCGAAGTCGATCGATGAGGTCGACCCAGAGATCCTCAAGACCTACGAGAAGCTTGGTATTCCCCTGCGTGAGCAGGAAATCCTGGCGGGCGTACAGACGTCGAAGATCGCCGTCGACGCGGTGTTCGACTCCGTCTCGGTCGTCACCACCTTCAAGGAAGAGCTGAAGAAGGCCGGCGTGATCTTCATGTCGATCTCGGAAGCGATCCGCGAACATCCGGAATTGGTCCGCAAGTATCTCGGGACCGTCGTGCCGACGACCGACAACTACTTCGCGACCCTGAACTCGGCGGTCTTCACCGATGGCTCGTTCGTGTTTGTACCGAAGGGCGTGCGTTGCCCGATGGAGCTTTCGACCTATTTCCGCATCAACGAGAAGAACACCGGCCAGTTCGAGCGCACGCTGATCATCGCCGAGGAAGGGGCCTATGTCTCCTACCTCGAGGGCTGCACCGCGCCGCAGCGCGACGAGAACCAGCTGCACGCGGCCGTGGTCGAACTGGTTGCGCTCGATGACGCCGAGATCAAGTATTCCACCGTCCAGAACTGGTATCCGGGCGACAAGGACGGCAAGGGCGGCATCTACAACTTCGTCACCAAGCGTGGCGATTGCCGCGGCAAGAACTCCAAGATCTCCTGGACGCAGGTGGAAACCGGCTCGGCGATCACCTGGAAGTACCCGTCCTGCATCCTGCGCGGCGACAATTCGCGCGGCGAGTTCTACTCGATCGCCGTCTCGAACGGCCACCAGCAGATCGACTCGGGCACGAAGATGATCCACCTCGGCAAGAACACGTCGAGCCGCATCATCTCCAAGGGTATCGCAGCCGGCGTGTCGCAGAACACCTATCGCGGCCAGGTCTCGACCCACCGCAAGGCGGAAAACGCGCGCAACTTTACCCAGTGCGACTCGCTGCTGATCGGCGACAAGTGCGGCGCGCATACCGTGCCGTATATCGAGGCGAAGAATTCTTCCGCCCAGTTCGAGCACGAGGCGACCACCTCGAAGATCTCCGAGGACCAGCTGTTCTACTGCCTGCAGCGCGGCATTCCGGAAGAGGCGGCGATCGCGCTGATCGTCAACGGCTTCGTCAAGGAAGTGATCCAGGAACTGCCGATGGAATTCGCCGTCGAAGCGCAGAAGCTGATCAGCATCTCGCTGGAAGGCTCGGTCGGCTAGCCGTCCAACAAAAGAATTGGGCGCGCTTTTCGCGCGCCGTGTCCCATTCGATCCCGTAGAGGATACATTCATGCTTGAAATCAAGAACCTGCACGCCCGCATTGCCGAAGACGGCACCGAAATCATCCGTGGCCTGAACCTGACCGTCAAGGACGGCGAGGTCGCCGCCATCATGGGGCCGAACGGCTCGGGCAAGTCGACGCTGTCCTACATCCTCGCCGGCCGCGAGGAGTATGAAGTCACCGAGGGCGACATCCTCTACAACGGCGAGAGCATTCTCGAGCTCGACCCCGCCGAGCGCGCCGCCAAGGGCATCTTCCTGGCCTTCCAGTATCCGGTCGAAATTCCGGGCGTTGCGACCATGCAGTTCCTGAAGGTTGCCATGAACGAGCAGCGCAAGGCGCGCGGCGAAGACGAGCTGACGACGCCGGACTTCATGCGCCGCGTCAAGGAAGCCGCCGGCGAGTTGCAGATCTCGCCGGAAATGCTGCGTCGTCCGCTCAACGTCGGCTTTTCCGGCGGCGAAAAGAAGCGCGCAGAAATCCTGCAGATGGCGCTTCTGGAGCCAAAGCTTTGCGTGCTCGACGAGACCGACTCCGGCCTCGACATCGATGCGCTCAAGATTGTCGCCGACGGTGTCAACGCGCTGCGTTCGCCGGACCGCTCGGTGATCGTCATCACCCACTACCAGCGCCTGCTCGACTACATCGTGCCGGATACGGTCCACGTGCTCTACAAGGGGCAGGTGATCAAGTCGGGCGACAAGACGCTGGCGCATGAACTCGAAGCCAACGGTTATGCCGACATCATCGAGGCGGCTGCCTGAGCCGGGAAGGACGCGATCCATGAACATCCAAGCAGGGATCAAGTTGACCGCGGCGGAAGCCGCCCTGGTTGACGCCTACAATGATCAACTGGGCGATCTGCCCGGCGATGGCGCCACGCTTGCCGCGCGCGATGCGCTGCTCAGCGAGTTTAAGGCTGCGGGCCTGCCGACCCGTCGGGTCGAGGCTTGGCACTATACCGACCTGAAATCGCTTCTGCGCGCGGTTCCGGCTTTCGAACATGCTGCAAGCGCAGGCCGGGTCGATCCGATCGTGCCTGGCGCGACCGTGTTGTCCGTCACGAATGGCCAGGCACATGTGCGCAGTCTTCAGGATGGTATTGCATTGCGCAGCTATTCCGAGGCGTTGCTCGATGGTTCGGCCGCTGAACGGCTCGTTGAACGTGACCGGGACGACACCATCGCGCAGATCAATGGCTCCTTCGTTCGCGACGGTTTTGTCATCGATTTCGCCGACGGCCTCGAACTGGATGCGCCGGTCGAGATCCAATCGGTGCAGAACTGCGGCCAGGTCAATACGCGCTTTCCCGTTCGCTTCGGCAAGGGCGTCAAGGCAACCGTGATCGAACGGCATCTGGCCGTCGGCAAGGAAACCGCCTTCGTTACCTCCGTCAGCGACATCAAGCTCGAAGATGACGCCGAGATCACCTGGATCATCTTCCAGTCCCAGGGTGAAACCGACACCCATCTCGGCCAGTTCAAGGCTGCACTCGGTGCTAACGCCAAGCTGCGCCTCTACGTCATCAATGCCGGCGGTAAACTGGTGCGGCAGGAGATCCATGTGACCGTGGCGGGCGAGGGGTCCGACCTCACGCTGCGCGGCATCAACCTGCTCGGCGGCGAAAGCCATACGGATGTGACCTTTACCGTCGGCCACAACGTACCGCACACGACGTCGAGCGAGGTCATCCGCAACGTCGTTTTCGACCGTGCCAAGGGCGTTTTCCAGGGGCAGATCCGCGTTGCGCCGGATGCCCAGAAGACCGATGCGAAGATGTCGTGCAACACGCTTCTTCTGTCTGATGATGCGGAGTTTTCGGCCAAGCCTGAGCTCGAGATATTCGCCGACGACGTGCAGTGCGGCCACGGCGCCACCGTCATCGACATCAACCACACGCAGCTGTTCTACCTGATGGCGCGCGGGATCCCGGAAAACAAGGCGCGTGCCATGCTCGTCAACGCCTTCGTCGCCGAGATCGTCGAGGAACTGGAAGACGAGCCGCTGGTCGAGGCGCTGGAAGGCGTCATCTCCGAGTGGCTGGAAAAGCACGCCTGATTGGCTGGAGTGGATTGTCGAGATGAACCAGATCAAGCCTGTTACGACCTATGATGTCGAAGCGATCCGCCGGGATTTTCCGATCCTGTCGCGGCAGGTCTATGGCAAGCCGCTGGTCTATCTCGACAACGGCGCCTCGGCGCAGAAGCCGAAGGTGGTGATCGACGCGATCGCCGAGGCCTATTCCAATGAATACGCCAACGTCCATCGTGGCCTGCATTTCCTTTCGAATGCGGCAACGGAGGCCTATGAAGGGGCACGCGAAAAGGTGCGCCGCTTCCTGAACGCCCCTTCGGTTGACAACATCATCTTCACGAAGTCCTCCACAGAAGCGATCAACACGGTTGCCTACGGCTACGGCATGCCGAAGCTTGGCGAGGGCGACGAGATCGTGCTGTCGATCATGGAGCACCACTCCAACATCGTGCCCTGGCATTTTATCCGCGAGCAGAAAGGCGCCAAGCTTGTTTGGGCGCCGGTCGATGACCAGGGCGCCTTTCATGTCGAAGACTTCGTCAAGTGCCTGACGGATCGCACAAGGCTGATCGCGATCACGCATATGTCGAACGCGCTCGGCACGGTCGTGCCGATCAAGGAGATCTGCAAGATCGCCCGCGAACGTGGTATCCCCGTGCTAGTCGATGGATCACAAGGCGCCGTGCATCTGCCGGTCGACGTGCAGGACATCGATTGCGACTGGTACGTGATGACCGGTCACAAGCTCTACGGCCCCTCCGGCATCGGCGTTCTCTACGGCAAGACCGATCGGCTGAAGCAGATGCGGCCGTTCCAGGGCGGCGGCGAGATGATCGTCGAAGTGACCGAGGACATCGTCACCTACAACGACCCGCCGCACCGTTTCGAGGCCGGCACGCCGCCGATTGTGCAGGCGATCGGGCTGGGTTACGCGCTCGACTACATTGAGAAGGTCGGTCGGGCCGCGATCGCGGCGCATGAGGCCGATCTTGCCGCCTATGCGCACGAGCGCCTGTCCGCGATCAACTCGCTGAAAATTTTCGGTACTGCGCCCGATAAGGGGTCGATCTTCGCGTTCGAGCTTGAAGGCATCCATTCCCACGACGTCTCGATGGTCATCGATCGGGCAGGGGTCGCAGTACGCGCCGGCACTCATTGCGCCCAACCGCTCTTGAAACGCTTCGGCGTTACGTCCACCTGCCGTGCATCGTTCGGCATGTACAACACACGCGCCGAGGTGGACGTGCTGGCCGATGCGCTGGACTACGCCCGCAAGTTCTTCGCCTGAGGAGTTTGGAAATGTCTCTCGAAGCCACCCAAGAAAAGGACGACGCCCGCGAAGGTATCGTCAACTCTGAAATCCCGGCGGACGAGTTGGCCCGCCTCAGCGACGACATCATCGCTGCGCTCAAGACGGTCTACGACCCTGAAATTCCCGCCGACATCTTCGAACTCGGCCTGATCTACAAGATCGATATCGAAGACGATCGGATGGTGAAGATCGACATGACGCTGACCGCCCCCGGTTGCCCAGTCGCCGGCGAGATGCCGGGATGGGTTGAAAATGCCGTCGGCGCGGTCGAGGGTGTTTCCGGTGTCGAGGTGAAGATGACCTTCGATCCGCCGTGGACGCCGGACCGTATGTCGGAAGAAGCGCAGGTCGCCGTCGGCTGGTACTAGCGAACCGGCAAACGTGCAGTAGTGCGCTAGCTGCACCAGAGTATTGATCCGTTTACCCGGTCCCACTACATTCTTACTCAGACCCATCGGGCCTTGAACCCGGCTGGCGAAGGAGATGGCCCATGGCCTTTGAAATTATGACCCTCACCGATGCGGCAGCCGATCGCGTCCGAGCGATCGTGGACAACGCTGGTGGCGATGCCAAGGGCATCCGAGTAGGCGTCAAGAAGGGCGGCTGTGCGGGGATGGAGTACTCCATCGATCTCGTGATCGAGCCGAACCCCAAAGACGACCTCATTGTGCACGCTGGCGCCAGTGTATGGGTTGCGCCGGAAGCTGTGCTGTACATTCTCGGCACGCAAATGGATTTCGAAGTCACGACGCTGCGCTCTGGCTTCACCTTCAACAACCCGAATCAGACGTCAGCGTGTGGTTGCGGGGAATCCGTCGAACTGAAGCCCGCCGATCTCGCCTCCCTCGCCGCCGCCGGCAACCCTACTGTCCGGCTCGGTTGACGTTCCTCTCGTAACGTAATCTATTTCAGTCCGCTCGCTTGACCAGGCTCAAGGGGCGGGCTTTCTTAGGCGTGTATTCAGCCATTGTGATGGGCGCTGGGTAATTGGCGCGTCTGGCTCCTCTTCCAGCCGACGCCGACCGCTCCACGCCTTGTGCTCCATGTTGAAAGGCCCGGTAACCGTGTACTATGCAGGCCGTTCTTCCGGGAGGTGGCATTGACAGGAATGCAGTCACCGCAGGGCTTTGCAGGTTCGCTCTACGAGTTGATGCCGTTTCCCGTCATCGTTACCGATTTGACGGCGACGCGATGTACGCTGAACGAGGCTGGCCGGCGTGCTTTTGGAAGCGCGCAAGCTGAGGCCGCTTCCCAGTCGCTCTCAGCGCTTCTCGACGAACCTGACCCCTTTCTGCTTCTGCATCGTCTTTCATTGTCACAACGGAACTACACCCATGCGTTGCGCTTTCGGCGTTTGGATGGCTCGATGTTCGAGGCTGCGGCGCATGTATTTGCGCTAACGGCGGATGATGGCGCGACCGGTTATGCTCTGCTGCTACGGACCATCAACGACGGGGGGAGCCATGGCGAACAGGTCCTCCTGGGCAGCCGGGTCTATTCCGCACTCGACGCGGTTCCCGAAGGCCTCGCCATATTCGATCGCGAGGAACGGCTGCTGGTGTTCAACAGGGCCTTCCGTGATCGTTGTCACCCCGCAAGAGATTCGGTGAAGGTAGGCGCCACATTGGAGAGCATTGTTCGGGCCAATCTTCGCGGCGACCTTTATCAGGGCGTTGTGGAGGGAACGCCGGAGGCGGAAGCCTGGGTCCAGTCGCGGCTCCGCCATCATCGCGAGTGTGGTACGCCGCAGGTCATTCCATACAATGATGGAAGATGGATTCGCTCGGAGAGCCACGTCGCCCAAAGCGGCGAGGTGGTCGCCATCCGCATCGATGTGACCGATCTCAAGCGGATTGAACAGGCTCTTCGCGAAAAGCACAGGCAGCAGATCAGCTTCCTGCAGATCTTTCCCGACATGCTCGTGCGCACCGATGGCGACATGGTGATTCAGTTCGCCAACGATCAATATGCGGCGTTTCTGGGTTCGACCCCGGCGAAGCTGGTGGGGATGAGCTTTTGGGAGGCCGCCGGGACGGACGATCGGCGGGAAACCTTTGGGAGCCCGAGCGACTACACCCCCGCGACGCCACTCCGCACGCGCGAAATCTGCTACACCGGTGCCGATGGCCAGCCGCTCTGGCTACTTTGGACCGCCATCGCAAGCTTCGAAGACGGCACAGCAGTCGACTATCTGGCTGTGGGGCGAAACATCACCGATTCGAAGCTGCAACACGAGCGGCTTGCCAGGCAAACGCTGGAATTGCAGCGCAAGAACGAGGCGCTGAATCAGTTCACGGCAACAGTTTCACACGATCTGAAAGCGCCGATCCGACACATTGCCTCTTTTGCCGAAATCATTGCGGATGAGGTTGACGAAGGACGCCTGGACGAGCTGGTGGCTCACGCGAGCTACATGCAGCAGGCCGCATCACGCATGCAGAAACTGGTGGAACGGCTCCTGGAGTACTCGCAGATCGCCTATCAAATACGACTCTTCGAGACGGTTTCCCTCACTGCCGTCGTCACGGACGCCCTTTCCATGTTGGAGGGGCATGTTCGAGAAGCCGAGGCTGAAGTTGACATAGGGCCGCTTCCCGCCATCAGGGGTGATCCGGAACTTCTGCGCAGGCTGATGCAGAACCTCATCGGAAATGCGATCAAATACCGGATGGGTGATGCGGCACCGAAGGTGCGCGTCTACAGCGATGGCTCGCAGGACAAAATCAGGATAGTCGTCGAGGATAAGGGGATCGGGATTGACCCCAAGCATGCGGACAGAATTTTCGAATTGTTCCAGCGTTTGCATCGGGATGAAAGCCAATACGCCGGCACAGGCATCGGACTGGCGCTCGCCAAGCGGATCGTCGAGAGCCATGGGGGTACGATTGAACTTGATGGGGACTACCGCGACGGCGCCCGGTTCGTCGTGACGCTTCCGAGGGGGTGAAGCCTCATTCCGCGGGAGTGCGCGCCGTATCAGGCGGGGATATGCGCCAGGGCGGATTGATCCGGTTGGCTCCTGCAAAATAGAGCACAATTCGATTGCCGCCCGGGTCGAACAGTTCGGCTTCGCGCCACAACCAGCTTTTCTCCTCAAGCGGTGTCGCAAAACTGATCCCCAACCCGGTCAGTCTGCGCACCGTCTCGTCGATATCATCGCATTCGAAGTATACGGTGGTGCCGCCGCCGCCGTTGTCCCCCTGATGCAGGGAGAAAGTGCTGTCGCCATCCGGGCAAACGAATCGCGCATAACGCGGTCGGGAATCGACAATCGGCACGAGACCGAGGGCACTGTAGAATGACCAGCCGGCATCCAGATCTGGCATCGTCACCGTAACCTGATTTAAGCGCATTTCAGCCTCTGCACGGTGTTCGCTGTTACGGCAAGGGTCGTTGACCTATGCCCTCGGCATGAAAAACCCCGGCCTTTCGGGCCGGGGCTCTTTGTCTTCAGCCTTACTCGGCAGCCTCTGCGTAGTCCTCCAGCGGAGGGCAGGAGCAGACGAGGTTGCGGTCACCATAGACGTTGTCAACGCGGTTGACGGGCGACCAGTACTTGTCGACCCGGAACGCGCCCGGCGGGTAGCAGGCCTGCTCGCGCGTGTAGGGCCGGTCCCATTCGCCGACGAGATCTTCGACGGTATGCGGGGCGTTCTTCAGCGGGTTGTTGACCTTGTCCATCCGCCCTTCCTCAATGGCGCGGGCTTCCTCGCGGATCGCCAGCATCGCATCGCAGAAGCGGTCGAGCTCGGCCTTCGTCTCCGATTCGGTCGGCTCGATCATCAGCGTTCCCGCCACCGGCCAGCTCATGGTCGGGGCGTGGAAGCCGCTGTCGATCAGGCGCTTGGCAACATCGTCCACCGTAACGCCGGCGCTGTCGACCAGCGGGCGCGTGTCGACGATGCACTCGTGCGCGACGCGTCCCTTGGCCGACTTGTAGAGCACGTCATAGGCGCCCTTCAGCCGTGCGGCGATATAGTTGGCGTTGAGGATCGCCACCTTCGTTGCCTGGGTCAGCCCTTCGCCGCCCATCATCAGGCAGTAGCTCCAGGAGATCGGCAGGATCGAGGCCGAGCCGAAGGGGGCGGCCGAAACGGCGCCGGCTTCGCCGGTGCGCGGGTCCTTCGGCAGGAAGGGCGCCAGATGCGCCTTCACGCCGATCGGCCCCATGCCCGGGCCGCCGCCGCCATGCGGGATGCAGAAGGTCTTGTGCAGGTTCAAGTGGCTGACGTCGGAGCCGATGTCGCCCGGGCGGGCAAGCCCGACCATGGCGTTCATGTTGGCGCCGTCGAGATAGACCTGGCCGCCGTGCTTATGGACCAGTTCGCAGACCTCGCGCACGTTCTCCTCGAACACGCCGTGCGTCGAGGGGTAGGTGATCATGCAGCACGAGAGATTTTCTCCGTACTGCTCTGCTTTCGCACGGAAATCATCCATGTCGATGTCGCCGTTATCGCTCACCTTGACGACGACGACCCTCATGCCGGCCATCTGCGCGGAGGCTGGATTGGTGCCGTGCGCCGAGGTCGGGATCAGGCAGACGTCGCGATGCGTATTGCCGTTCGCGATGTGGTAGTCGCGGATCGTCAGCAGGCCGGCATACTCGCCCTGTGCACCCGAGTTCGGCTGCATGGAAATCGCATCGTAGCCGGTCACCGCGCAGAGCTTGGCCGACAGGTCGTCGATCAGTTCGCGATAGCCTTCCGCCTGGTCGGCCGGCACGAAGGGGTGGATCTCCGAGAATTCCGGCCAGGTGATCGGCAGCATCTCGGCGGTAGCGTTCAGCTTCATCGTGCAGGAGCCGAGTGGGATCATCGAACGGTCGAGCGCCAAGTCGCGGTCCGACAGCCGGCGGATGTAGCGGGTCATCTCGCTTTCCGCGCGGTTCATGTGGAAGATCGGGTGGGTCAGGTAGGCGCTGGTGCGCAAGAGGTTCGACGGCAGGCGGTAACCAGGCTCGAAGTCCGAAACCTTGAAATCACCGCCGAACGCACGCCAGACAGCTTCCAGCGTCACCGGCCGCGACCGCTCGTCGAGGCTGATGCCGATGCGGTCGTCGCCGATCTTGCGCAGGTTCACCTCTTCCGCGACGGCCGTCTTCAGGATGATGCCCTGCAACTTGCCGACATGCACGGTGATCGTGTCGAAGAACACTTCCGGCTCGACGGTGTAGCCGAGCTTTTCGAGGCCCATGGCGAGGCGCACGGTCTTCTGGTGCACGCTCTGCGAAATCGCCTTGATGCCTTGTGGTCCATGGAAGACCGCGTACATGGAGGCCATGACGGCGAGCAGAACCTGCGCGGTGCAGATGTTCGACGTCGCCTTTTCGCGGCGGATATGCTGTTCGCGCGTTTGCAGCGACAGGCGGTAGGCGCGGTTGCCGCGGGCGTCGACGGAAACGCCGACAAGACGGCCCGGCATGTTGCGTTTGTAGGCGTCCTTGACGGCCATATACGCCGCATGCGGCCCGCCGTAGCCAACCGGCACGCCAAAGCGCTGGGTCGAGCCGATGGCGATGTCCGCATCCATGTCGCCGGGCGATTTCAAGAGGGCAAGCGCCAGCGGATCGGCCGCCATCACGGCAATGGCGCCAGTCTGGTGCAGCCGCGCGATCAGGCCGCTGAAATCGCGGACGTGCCCATAGGTGCCCGGATATTGGAAGATCGCTCCGAACACATCGACGGGATCAAGATCGGTGAAGGGGTCGCCGACGATGATGTTCCAGCCGAGCGGCTCGGATCGGGTCTTCAGCAGCGCGATCGTCTGCGGGTGGCAGTTCTCGTCGACGAAGAAGGCGTTCGCCTTGGACTTCGCCACGCGCTGCGCCATGGCCATTGCCTCGGCTGCAGCAGTCGCTTCGTCGAGCAGAGAAGCGTTCGCGACGTCGAGGCCGGTCAGGTCGCAGACCATCGTCTGGTAGTTGAGGAGCGCTTCGAGGCGCCCCTGGCTGATCTCCGGCTGGTAGGGCGTGTAGGCGGTGTACCAGGCGGGGTTTTCCAGGATGTTGCGCTGAATGACCGGCGGCGTGATGGTGCCGTAGTAGCCCTGTCCGATGAGGGAAACGAGCTTCTGGTTCTTGTTCGCCGTCTCGCGCAGCTTGTCGAGCGCCTCGCGCTCGGTCATCGGTGCGCCCCAGTCCAGCGCCTTGGTCTGGCGAATGGACGCAGGCACAGTGTCGTCGATCAATGCGTCCAGGCTGGGGTATCCCACGGCCTTCAGCATTTCCTCCATCTCCTTCGGCGAGGGGCCGATGTGTCGACGGTTGGCGAAGTCGTAGGGCTGGTAATCGGTGAAGGTGAAATCCTTGGGGAGATTCATCAGCCGACAAGCTCCTTGTAGGCGGCTTCGTCGAGAAGCCCGTCAGCGTCGGCCTTGTTGGCGAGCTTCAGCTTGAAGAACCAACCGGCGCCCTGAGGATCGCTGTTGACGAGCGACGGATCGTCGACAATCGCCTGATTGACTTCCACGATCTCGCCGTCGAGCGGACAGTAGACGTCGGAGGCTGCCTTGACGGATTCGACGGTTGCGGCATCGCCGCCTTTCGCAAAAGAGCCACCGACCTCGGGAAGTTCGACGAAGACGAGGTCGCCGAGCTGCTCGGCGGCATGGGTCGTGATGCCGACGGTCGCGACGTCGCCGTCGATCTTCAGCCACTCGTGCTCTGCGGTAAATTTCAACATATGCGGGCCTTTCTGGTCAGCGTTTGAAGGTGTTTGTAACAAAGGGCAGGGCGCTTACCGTCACCGGCAGAAATTTGCCGCGCACGTCTGCGAACAATTGCGTGCCGGGGGCGGCAAGCGCGGGCGGCACATAACCCATGGCGATAGGGTTCTCGATGCTGGGGCCGAAGCCGCCGGAGGTGACCTGGCCGACTTCCGTCTTGCCTTCTGCGTCGGAGTAGAGCTTTGCAGGGGGGCGCACCGGTGCTTTGCCGTCGATTTTGAGACCGACGCGGCGGCGCGCGGTCCCATTTTCGAACTGGGCGAGGATGACATCGGCACCCGGAAAGCCGCCAGCGCGGTCGCCGCCGGCGCGACGCGCCTTCTGGATTGCCCAGCCAAGGCCGGCCTCGACCGGCGTGGTCGTCGTATCGATATCGTTGCCGTATAGGCAGAGACCAGCTTCGAGGCGGAGCGAGTCGCGTGCACCGAGGCCGATCGGCAGGACGTCAGGGTGATCGAGCAGGCGGCGGCAGACCGTTTCCGCCTGCGCGGCCGGAATGGAGATCTCGAAACCATCTTCACCCGTGTAGCCAGAGCGGGAGACAATGCACTCGGAGTCGTGCAGGTCGCAACTGCGCACGTCCATGAAGCGCATCTCGGTAATGTCGGCCCAGAATTCGGCCAGCACGGTTTCAGCACGCGGACCCTGTAGCGCGATCAAGGCCCGGTCGGTGAGCATCGTGACTTCACAGGTATCGCCGAGGTGCTTTTGCAAATGCGCGAAGTCCGCGTCCTTGCAGCCGGCATTGACGACGAGGAACAGATGATCGCCGCGATTGGTGATCATCAGGTCGTCGAGAATACCGCCGTCGTCATTGGTGAAGAGGGCATAGCGCTGCCGACCTTCGGCAATGCCGAGCACATCGACCGGTACGAGTGCCTCGAGCGCGCGGGCTGCGTCGGCATTGTCGCCGGAGCGTGCGCGAACGATCACCTGTCCCATGTGGGAGACGTCGAAAAGCCCGGCGGCAGCGCGCGTGTGAAGGTGCTCCTTCATGACGCCGGCGGGATATTGCACAGGCATCTCGTAACCCGCAAACGGCACCATCCGGGCGCCGAGCGAAACATTGAGATCGTGCAACGGGGTTTTCTTAAGCTCAGACGTATCGTCCAAAAGGCGCCCTCCAGTCTCGTGGCGCGCTTCGCACGCCGGCTCATCTTCCGGCGCTCGCACGCCGCTCATCTGAGCCCCCTCTGTCCCTTCGCCTGAGATTGTTATCCCTTCGGCGGGCGCGTGAACGCCTCTCTCCAGAGTCCTGTTGGCACCTTGCTGGTCCTTTTGCCTGAGAGTTTCCGGGGCGGTTGCTCCTTCGGCACCGGCCTTTCCCGTTTCGGGCGGCCGGCTTCTCCCAGCGAGGTCATCGCCACATAACGGCGTCGGCGCGATTTTGGCAAGAGCGTTGCGTCGCGGCCAAACAAATATTTGTCGCGCAAGTTTGCGCAGAAAATTTCAGTTACCCAAACGCAAAACGGCTCCCGGGTAGGAGCCGTAGCAAAGAGAATATTGTACCGGCGAAATAGTTTAAGCGATCAGCGCTCCGCCCGTCTGATCGCGTTCGGCTCTACGATCCCCTGCGCATCGCCGGCATTTTCGGCGTAGCGACGTTCGGCGACTTCTGCACTCACATCCGGCTGACGCTTCATCGTCAAAAGCGCAAGTGCCAACGCGGGCGGCTTGATCAGAGTAAGGTAGGCCTTCACCCGGGCATCGCCGTCGATTTTGGCTGCTTCGCTCCAGGCTTCGATCTTCTGTTCGAAAAGGGTACTGGCGCGCGTGGTGGCCTTGTAGCCTTGCGATGCATAGGCAGCGGTAGTGGGCGATACGGTCACGATCTGCGTCATGGAAATCTGCTAACTTCTCTGGTGCAATAACGCCTCATTAACAGTTGCGAGTTTCGCTGAGCTTAATATCAAAGGTTGCAGTTTAGTGAAATTTTAACGGATACGCGGCGCTGCGGATGCGCGGTCACTGCAAATCCGGGCAGCGCTCTTGCGTCCGACGGGTGAACTCCGCCATAAAGCCCGACATGTGACCGCCCAATGGACGGGCGAGACGAGGAAGGGCCGCGTTTTTGGGCGGCGGAGTGGTCCAATGAAACCGATTTTCGTGCAATTGCAGTGTGCTCCGGGCAAGACCTATGAAGTGGCCGATGCGCTTTATGCGACCGAGCTGATCTCCGAACTCTATTCCACCAGCGGCGACTACGACCTGCTTTTGAAGGTCTATGTCGAAAGCGAGGAAGACATCGGCAAGTTCATCAACGACAATATCGCGGTGATCCCCGGGATCGTCCGTTCACTGACCACGCTGACTTTCCGGGCTTTTTGATTACCTTTCCTGCAACTTCCCCTTTGCCGGAACATGCGCTAAAGCACGGCGCTTGAGTTAAGAGAAGGCGAAGATGGCAGGTATCGAACACAGGCAGGTGGACCAGGACGAAGCGGGCATGCGGCTCGACCGCTGGTTCAAGGTCCATTATCCGGGGCTCGGCTTCGGCCAATTGCAGAAGCTATTGCGTTCCGGGCAGGTGCGTGTCGATGGCGGCCGCGCCAAGACTGACACTCGCGTCCAGCCGGGCCAGACGGTGCGCATCCCGCCCATTGGCGTCGACTCCAAGGCGACAAAGTCCGGGCCGATCGCCAGTCGTGACCTGAAGCATTCGCCCGACGGCGAACTGCTGTCGCGCATGCTTCTCCATGAAGACGACAAGGTGTTCGTGCTGAACAAGCCGGCCGGCATCGCCGTGCAGGGTGGTTCGGGCGTGACGCGGCACATCGACAAGATGCTGGAGGCCTGGACGAGCCAGAAGGGTGAAAAGCCGCGCCTGGTCCACCGCCTCGACCGCGATACCTCCGGCGTGCTGGTCGTCGCTCGCACGCGCGGCGCTGCGCAGAAGCTCACAGCTGCCTTCCGGGAGCGCGACACGAAAAAGACCTACTGGGCGATCGTGAAGGGTGTGCCGCGCAAGCGCGAGGACAAGATTTCAACCTGGCTTGTGAAAGAACAGACGCCGGACGGTGACCGCATGCGTATCGCCAAGCACGGTGAGGATGGCGCTGACCATGCAGTTTCGTTCTACCGCGTCGTTGAGCAGGCCGGCCAGAATTTCGCATGGCTTGAGATGGAACCCTACACAGGCCGCACCCATCAATTGCGCGTCCACGCCGCCCATATCGGTCATCCGATTCTGGGTGACCCGAAGTATTTCGATGCAGACATCAACTGGGACTTCCCCGGCGGCGTGCAGAACCGGCTGCACCTGCATGCCCGTCACATCGACATTCCGCATCCGTCCGGCGGGCGTCTGCGGGTGACCGCGCCGCTGCCGCCGCACATGGTCCAGACCTGGAACCTCTTCGGCTTCGACCAGAACGCGATGGATGAGGACGATTGATGCGCCTGGTTCTTTTCGATTGCGACGGCACGCTGGTCGACAGCGCCAGCCTGATCCACGAGGTCATGGCGCGGACCTTCGAGGATTTCGGTCATCAGCGGATCGAACTTCCGGCCACCAAGAGCATCATCGGCTTGACGCTCGATATCGCCATCGCCCGTCTTCAGGGCAAGGCGCATGTCGACGACGAAGCGCAGGCGATGACGGCGCACTACAAGAAGATCTTTATGGGCGTTCGGGCCGAGCCCGGATTCCAGGAGCCGCTGTTTCCGGGAGTTGACGCCCTGATCCGCCGGCTGGAACAACAGGACGACATGCTGCTCGGGGCCGTGACCGGCAAGTCGCGGCGCGGCCTTGACGCCATCCGTCTCGCGCATGGATTCGACAGGACCTTCTTTGTTTCGCGCACGGCGGATGACTGTCCCTCCAAGCCGCACCCGGCGATGGTCGCCGAATGTTGCGCCGAAACGGGGATCGATGCGGCCCGGACGGTTGTTATTGGCGATGCGATTTACGATATGCAAATGGCCAAGGCGGCCGGCGCGCAGGCGGTCGGTGTCGCCTGGGGTTATGCGAGCGTTCCCGAGCTCTTGGAGGCGGGAGCGGACCACATTTTAAGGGAGCCGGCCGAACTACTAGAGTGGCTGGAGATATCCGATGCGTGACATTCTCTCCGATCTTTCCGATGCCATGAGCGATCCGGATCCGGTTCGCCGAGCGCAGATCCAGATGAAGCGGCCGCTGCCGAAGCGTTTCTACAAGGACGTTTCGATCGGCCAGACCAGTGACGGCTACGGCGTTCTGCTTGACGGGCGAGCGGTGCGGACCCCGGCCAAACGGCCGCTTGCAGTGGCGTCACCTGCGCTTGCGGAACGGCTGAAGGCGGAGTGGGATGCGCAGGCCGAGGAAATCGACCCAGCAAAAATGCCGGTGACTCGGCTCGTCAACACCGCGCTCGACGGGGTGGCTGACAACCAGCAGGCCGTTTTCGACGAGATTGTCCGCTTCGCTGGCACCGACATGATCTGCTATCGCGCCGATAGCCCGGAGCGGCTTGTCGAGCGCCAGCGTGAGGGCTGGGATCCGGTGCTGGACTGGGCCGCTGCGACGCTCGGTGCGCGCTTCATTCTTGCGGAAGGCGTGATGCACCAGGAGCAGCCGCCGCCGGCGATCGCGGCCTTTGCCGCAGCGTTGGAGAAATTCGATTCACCGCTTGCGCTCGCCTGTATTCACACAGTCACGACGCTGACGGGGTCTGCAATCCTCGCGCTCGCCTTCGCGCATGGCAGGCTGGATGCCGAGACGGTGTGGAAGCTCGCGCATATCGACGAAGACTGGCAGATCGAGCACTGGGGCACCGACGAGGAGGCGTTTCGCCGCCGCGAGCTTCGCTGCCATGAACTCGAAGTCGCAGCCGAGGTCTTTTCGATGCTGGGGCCTCGCTGAATCCGTCGCTGCCAGTGTGTGTCGCTGAGAACGGCGCTGGGCTTTGCGACACGGCATTCACAAGAACAAAGACTTACAAGCTTCGAAATTTACCATCGTAGAAGGATGGGATTGATTCGGCCCGCATCGCCGTGCAATGCGGTTCCGATCAGGGGGCTGATTCGCCTTGATGGCGATTGCACAGAATACGGGTTCAAATTTCATGCTGATGTCTTTCCTTCGTGTGCCGCTCGCTGCGCTCGCGGTACTTGCGATGTCTGTTGCGGCCGGAGCCGAAACGCTAAAGGATGTCCGTAAGGTATCGGTCGGTGGCGACGGTTCCGTTTCACCGGCGGTGGTCAAGATGGTCGGGCAGCAGTTGAAGCAGGCGGTCCGTTCAACCCGACGGCCAGTGTCGTTGCCGAAGGTCACGATGGATGTCCGGCTGTCGAATGCCGTTCGTGGGCTCGGTACGCAGGCGGGGCGAAACTCCGCCCAGGTCGCGGTGGTGCTGAGAGATCGGGCCGGTATCCCCGTTTCAAGTGAAGAGTTCACGGTCAACAGCTTCATGGTGGGGGCGAAGGCTGGGGATAAGGCATTGGCCAAGGCGATCTCACAGCGCGTGGCACACGCTTATCGGCTGGCGCCAGTCAAGGCGGCGACAGCCGATGGGCGGCCCGGCAAGCGGCAAACGCCGCGTTCGACTTCACACAGCAACAAACCTTCAGCGGGCGCATCCGTGGCAAGCCGCGTGGAGGAGCCTGTCATCATCCCGAGCGAAGCCGCCTTGACCGTTCGCCCGCGTGTGCGCAAGCCGAAAGTCGAAGCGAATGCCAGCGCGGAGACCAAACCGGCTCCCTGCGTCGTGACCGCGACGACGAACTGCAACTGAATTCCTCAACACCACTCCAGGCTCTGATCCCGGGCGTCCAGAAGACAAGGTCTTTTGGAGGTTGCCTCGGCTGTGGCTTGATCCTTCCGCGGGAAAGCCGGATATTGCGCAAGGTAGGGTTCCATCATCGGCTGATCGCCGAATGGAGGGGTGACCATGACGCTATCCAGCCGACTGTCTGACTGTCAGCCCTATGCGCTTGCAGCGCTCCGGATCATGACCGCGCTGCAGTTCATCGAGCACGGGACGCAGAAATTTTTCGACTTTCCGCCGGCCGCGCAGCCGTTCGGCGATCTGGTGAACCTGATCGGGGTGGCGGGTTTGCTTGAGACGATCGGCGGCGGGCTGATCCTGCTCGGTCTTTTCACGCGACCGACGGCCTTCGTCCTGTGCGGCTTCATGGCGGTTGCCTATTTCATGGCGCACATGCCGGTCGACTTCTGGCCGGTGAACAATCGCGGCGACGCCGCGATCTCGTTCTGCTTCATCTTCCTCTATCTCGTCTTCGCCGGGCCAGGCGCGTTTGCGCTCGACAACCGGCGAAGCTGAAGGAGAATCAGGCGGCGAACTTCAAGCCCATGATGCCGGTGACGATCAGCGCGATGCAGCCAAGGCGCATCGCCGTTACCGGTTCGGCAAAGAGGAAAATGCCGAGGATGACTGTGCCGACAGTACCGATCCCGGTCCAGACCGCATAGGCCGTACCCATCGGCAGGCTTCGTACGGCCAGGCCAAGCAGTACGATGCTGATGAGCATGGCGGTTGCGGTGAGGGCAGTTGGGATGGGCTTGGTGAAGCCGTCCGTGTATTTGAGGCCGATTGCCCAGCCGATTTCGAAGAGGCCTGCGAGTGCAAGTAAGATCCAGGACATTTCCTGCTCCGTTTCAAAGGAGCGGGGCCGTCCCCGCGTTCGTCTCCGCGGAGTCGTTGGACCCGCGGTGCAGCCGTCTGCTAGCGGCCTATATCGCTATGAATGCAGCGGAAGGCAAGAGAAACCCGCGCAAATCAGTCATGCGCGGGCGCCATGGCTCAGTGTGAAGTCCAGCTTGCGGTCAGCCGAGCCGTTCGGCGTGCCACCTCAGATGATCATCCATGAAGGTGGAGATGAAGTAGTAGGAGTGATCGTAGCGCTCGTGCATGCGCAGTGTAAGTTCAATGCCCGTCGCTTTCACCGCTTCCTCAAGCAGCCAGGGGCGGAGACCGTTTTCCAGGAAGCCGTCTGCCTGGCCCTGGTCGATCAGAAACTCCGGGAATCGGGCGCCGTCTTCGACCAGTGCGCAGGCGTCATACTGACGCCAAGCGGCTTGATTCGAGCCGAGATACTTTTCGAATGCCGGGGCTGACCAATCCGCGGTCGAAGGCTGCACGATCGGAGCAAAAGCGGAGCAGCTCTTGAAGCGATCCGGGTTCTTCAGCGCGATCGTCATGGCACCGTGGCCGCCCATGGAATGACCGAAGATGCCTTGGCGTGTCATGTCGACGCGGAAGTGCTGGCTGATGAACGCTGGCAGTTCCTCCGTGATGTAGGTGTACATCTGGAAATGCTCGGCCCAGGGCTTTTCCGTGGCGTCGAGATAGAATCCGGCGCCCTTGCCCATCTGCCAGTTCGTCAACTCGTCCGGCACGTCGTTGCCGCGCGGACTGGTGTCCGGACAGACGATGATCAGCCCGAGCTCTGCCGCCATCCGGCGATATTCGCCCTTTTCCATCACATTGGCATGGGTGCAGGTCAGGCCCGAAAGGTACCAGAGGACGGGGCAGGGCTCTTTGATTGCCTTGGGCGGAACGAAAACGGCAAACGTCATCTCGCAATTGCAGGAAAGCGAGTCGTGGGTGAACACCCCCTGCATGCCACCGAAGGCCTGGTTCTGGGAAAGGACTTTCATGAGGACTCCATTGGAAAAAGGCTGCGATCAGGAGGCAAGCGCCACCGCAGCGTTGACGGCGGCCGCGACAAGCACCGTATTGAAGAAAAACGAGACGATCGCGTGCAGCAGGTTCATCTTGCGCATCTCCGTCGTCGTGATGGCGGTATCGGAGGTCTGCGCAGTCATGCCGACGATGAAGGCGAAGTAGAGAAAATCGTAGATGCCCGGCGCGTCCGTCTCAGGGAAGTCCAATCCGCGCTCGGCCGGCTCCATGGTCCTGCCGCCATGCGGACGCCAATACATGTGCGCATAGTGTACCGCCGCCATTGTGTGGATGGTGAACCAGCCAAGGACCACCGATGCGAAGGAAAGCGTCAGGTCTAGCGGCTGAATGCTGTCACCCTCATGAAGGACGATGAAAAGCGAAGCGAGCGAGACGACAAAGACACCTGCGGTTACAAGCAGGATGATCGGCGCCGGTGCATCGGTGTCGATCGCATGTTTCCGGAGATAGCTTGCGTTGAGCACCGGTAGGCGCCGGGCAATCATCAGCAGATAGAGCAGGAAGAATGCAATCCCGGAGAGCTGAGGCGCGATTGTCGCTTTCAGCGGGAGAGTCACAGGCAGAATCAGCAAGGCGACGATAGCGGCGACGTAGAATGGGCGATGACGGCTGTGGGGCGGGTCGGTTTTGCCGGAGGCGGTCACGACAGACTGTCCCCGTTCAGCGATTTGGAGCGGCGGCAGAGGCGATCGAGCGTCTCGAGAAAGGCTGAACGATCGCGCGCCGAAAAAGCGGCATTGTAGCCCTTGCTTTCGCCTGTCTCGCGCAAGTGCTGGCCGAGATCACGCATGGCCGTGGCCATGCCGATATTGCCCTTGTCAAAAAGGCGTCCGGTAGGACCTGTCACAAGTGCATCCTTGGCAACGCAGCGACCGGCAAGCGGCACGTCAGCCGTAATCACGATGTCGCCGGGGCAGACATGTTCGACGATCCAGTCGTCCGCCGCATCGAAGCTGCCCGAGACAATGACATTCTTCACCAACGGATCACGCGACGGGCGCAGGCCGGAATTGGCGACGAAGGTGACGCCCATCCCGTGGCGCTCGGCCACTTTCAGGATTTCCGGTTTCACCGGGCAGGCATCGGCATCGACGTAGATCATGGTATTTTGCGCTCCCTCTGGTCCGGTGCTCAGGCGCAGCCGGTCGAAGTTGGCCGCACCATATCGATATGGGGAATGCCGTCCTCCAGATATTCCTCCGATACCGGGGAAAAGCCAAAGGATTCATAAAAGCGCTTCAGGTGGCTTTGGGCGGAGAGAGCGATCGGCGATTGGGGGAACAGGCGTTCGCAAGCGGCGATCGCTTCCTGCATTACGGCTTCGCCCAGCCGTTTGCCGCGATGCGCGGGAGCAACCACGACCCTTCCGATCCGGGCAGGAGCATTGGACTCGGCCGGCGGTAGAATGCGTGCGGCAGCGAGAAGGTCGTCGCCGGCAAGCAGCCGCAGATGCAAGACGTCCGTATCCCTGCCGTCCAGCTCTGGGTAGGGACACTTCTGCTCGACAACGAAGACGTCGACGCGCAATCGCATCAGCGCATAGAGTTCGACGGCGGAGAATTCGTCCATTCTCCGCACGTCGGCCGTGTAGGCGCCAGTGGCCATCAATAGACCACGACGCCGCGGATGCTCTCCCCCGAATGCATCAGCTCGAAGCCCTTGTTGATGTCCTCGAGCGGCATGGTGTGGGTGATCATCGGGTCGATCTGGATCTTGCCCTCCATGTACCAGTCGACGATCTTCGGCACGTCAGTGCGGCCGCGGGCGCCGCCGAAGGCCGTGCCCATCCACTGCCGGCCGGTGACCAGCTGGAACGGACGGGTCGAGATCTCCTGGCCTGCACCGGCGACGCCGATGATCACCGACTTGCCCCAGCCGCGATGGGCGCTCTCGAGCGCCTGGCGCATCACCTTGGTATTGCCGGTGCAGTCGAAGGTGTAGTCGGCGCCGCCGATCAGGTCGCCATTGCGCTTGGTCATGTTGGCGAGATGGGGGACGATGTCGTCGCCCACATCCTTCGGGTTGACGAAGTGGGTCATGCCGAATTTCTCGCCCCAGGCCTTGCGGTCCGGATTGATGTCGACGCCGATGATCATGTCAGCGCCGGCGAGCCGGAGGCCCTGCAGCACGTTGAGGCCAATGCCGCCGAGGCCGAAGACGATCGCGGTCGAACCCATCTCGACCTTTGCCGTGTTGATCACCGCGCCGATGCCGGTGGTGACGCCGCAGCCGATGTAGCAGATCTTGTCGAAGGGAGCGTCCGGGTTGACCTTGGCGACGGCGATTTCCGGCAGCACCGTGTAGTTGGCGAAGGTCGAGCAGCCCATATAGTGGTGGATCTTGTCCTTGCCGATCGAGAAGCGTGAGGTGCCATCAGGCATCAGGCCCTGGCCCTGTGTAGAGCGGATCGCCGTGCAGAGGTTGGTCTTGCGGCTGAGGCAGGAATAGCACTCGCGGCATTCCGGGGTGTAGAGCGGGATGACGTGGTCGCCCTTCTTCACCGAGGTGACGCCGGGGCCGACGTCGACGACGATGCCGGCGCCCTCATGGCCGAGGATCGCCGGGAACAGGCCTTCCGGGTCGGCGCCCGACAGGGTGAAGTCGTCGGTGTGGCAGATGCCGGTGGCCTTGACTTCGATGAGAACCTCACCGGCCCTCGGCCCTTCGAGCTGTACGGTCATGACTTCCAGCGGCTTTCCGGCCTGAACGGCGACGGCTGCGCGTACGTCCATGATTTTTCTCCTCAACTTCAATGGATTCTGTCTGGCGCGGACCATTGCAGAGCAGCCACTGCCACTCAAGCCCGGATTGCCTCATTCGTCTTTTCCGCGATCGCGGGCGGCGAGCCGGCCGATCTCCGCTTCCAGGGCGGCAATCGCAAGCCCGGTCTGCTCATGCAGTTGGCGAAGCTGGCGCAACTGCTCCATCAATGGATTTGTGGGGGGCTCTAAATCGCCGTCCGGCGGAGCCTCACCGACACCGGCGATCAGCCAGGATGGCGAAACGCCAAGAACGCCAGCGAGCGTGAACAGCGCCTGCGTCCGGGGTTCCGTATGGTCGCGCTCCCAGTCGGCGACCGTTTCCTCCGGCAGCCCCATCCGGGTGGCGATCTCTCCAAGCGACATGTCCATCGCATCACGCGCGCGCCAGATGCGACCACCGAGCGTATCCCCGTCTGCGCGGCTGGAGCGAAAGGGGATGGTGTTGTTCTCACCGGAATCTGCCATCGTCATCTCCGTTGTCGTGCATTCTAGCTTAAGGAGCTGCCTACGACATGGCTGCTCCAGTTGCGCCGCGCACAGACGCATGCCCGGAGGGGCGGCAAGTGCAGGGGAACAGAGGACCTAGTATACCGGGTTGACCTTGCAGCCTGAAATACTGTTGAAGCGCATTCGATCCTCCGCACATTTTCGATTCATCGCGGTGCCGGCCTAGTAGGTGTCTGCCCGCGATCAAGGTACCCCCAATGCAGTCATCGGCGACAGAACACTTCAGGCAGCACACGATGCAGGGCATGGCGCTCATGGCGTTCGCCATGACGATTCTGCCTGGAATGGACGCGATCGCGAAGTACATGGCGACCTACGAAGGCATGTCGCCGGGGCAGGTGACGTTCTATCGCTTTTTCTTCCAGCTCGTCTGCACGCTGCCGTTGCTTTTGACCGTTGGCGGCAAGGATGCGTTTCGCGCCAAGCGACCGTGGATGAATCTGTTGCGAGGGATTTTGCACGGGGCCGCGAGCCTGCTCTTCTTCGTCGCGGTCAAATACATGCCGCTTGCTGACGTCTTTGCGATCTATTTCGTCGAGCCCTTCATGCTGACGGCGATGTCGGCGGTGTTCCTTGGTGAGCGTGTCGGCTGGCGGCGCTGGATGGCGATCGCAGTGGGTTTCGGTGGCGCGCTGATCGTGATCCAGCCGAGCTTTGCCATTTTCGGATGGACGGCTCTTCTACCTGTCGGCTGCGCCTTCCTTTACACGCTCTATCTCTTTCTCAACCGGGCGGTTGGGGAGGGCGATTCGCCGCTCACGATGCAGACGCTCTCGGGATTCGGCGGCATGCTGTTCATGGGAGCCGCGCTGATGGCCGGCAACGCTGCGGGCGCAGAGAATTTCGAACTGTCGCTGCCACAATCGACGCTCGCCTTGTGTCTGCTTCTGATTCTCGGTTCGCTGTCCGGCTACGCCCATCTGCTGGTGGTGCGCGCCTTCCGGATGGCGCCGCTGTCGCTGTTGGCGCCGTTCCAGTATTTCGAGATCATCTCCGCCACGATTTTGGGCTACGCTGTCTTCGGCGATTTTCCCAATGCCTGGAAATGGGTGGGGATTGGCATCATCGTCGGCTCTGGCCTGTTCATCCTGTGGCGGGAACGGGTGAACGCCACCAAGCGAGCCGAATCTTCTGCCACGTGATTCGTGGGCGGCGTCCGAAGGGACGCAGCCTGTTCTCGATTAGGCGAAGTGGCCCTCTATCGATCGTTCGATACGGGGCCGAAGACCTTTTCGAACGCTTCCTTCAGGCGCACGTCGACATCGCTCATCATCACCGGCAGTCCGAGATCAACGAGGCTGGTAACACCGTAGCTGCGGATCCCGCACGGGACGATGCCGTTGAAATGGTCGAGATCAGGGTCGACGTTCAGAGACAAGCCGTGAAAGCTGACCCAGCGCCGAAGGCGGATGCCGATCGCGGCTACCTTGTCCTCAGCGGGTGAGCCGTCGGGGAGCGGCGGCCGTTCCGGCCGCTGGACCCAGACGCCGACGCGATCCTCACGGCGCTCGCCCCTGACGTTCATCTGTGCAAGCGTATCGATGATCACGTCTTCGAGGGCCCCCACGAAGGCACGCACGTCCTGGCGGCGGCGCTTCAGATCCAGCATGACGTAGACCACGCGCTGACCGGGCCCATGATAGGTGTATTCGCCGCCGCGCCCAGTCTGGAAAACGGGAAACCGGCCCGGGTCTACGAGATCGGCGCTGTCGGCGCTTGTCCCGGCAGTATAGAGCGGGGGGTGCTCGACCAGCCAGACGAGTTCGTCGGCCTCGCCCGCAGCGATCGCTGCGGCTTCGCGTTCCATCGTTTCGATCGCGAGGTCGTAGGGCGTCAGGCCCGATTCTATCCGCCAGCGCGCCGGCGGCGAGCCGGGAGCGGCGAACATCGACTTGTCTAGTTCAGCGCGTTGCATGATGCGTCCCTTTTGGCACTTCTCTGCCAATATAGGCCGGCCGGTGCAAGGATTTGAGGGCGGAAAACGGCTGTTCACAGGGCCTGTTGAAATTGTTGTTTTTCTCGTCAGATTTCTGTCTCAATGGCCTTGTGCACGCAAAATGCTTTTGCTACATGCACCCCCGTCGGCGCAAGTCGGCACCTACCACGATGCGGTCGTGGCGGAATTGGTAGACGCGCAGCGTTGAGGTCGCTGTGGGGCAACCCGTGGAAGTTCGAGTCTTCTCGACCGCACCAAAAGAACCCGGCTTCGGCCGGGTTTTTTGTTGCCTTCTCAACAGTTTGAGCGTTGGGCTCTCCCACATCCGCACCGTGCGCACGGGTACTCCAAGTCGAAAGCGAGCTTCTCCGTAATCCGTGTAGTGGGTGGGGCAGGGGCCACGCGTGAACGGGCTCACCCGAATAGCGGAATATCGAGAGGCGGTGCGCGGCTGGGTGATGGCAGCTTTTGCTATCTAGACGGCAGTGCGAAGGCGAGAGTTCAGCCTCGTTCCATCTGGAGTTTTCGGAACTTCTTTACGATCCGTTCGCGCTTCAGCCGCGAGAGCCGGTCGATCCAGAAGATTCCGCCGAGCTGGTCAATCTCGTGTTGAAGGCATACGGCGAGCAGCCCGTCCGCCTCAACTATCTGCGCCGTGCCCGCGAGGTCGAAGTAGCTCACCCGTACGCGTGAAGGGCGCGTGACCTCCTCGGTTACCCCGGGCATCGAGACACTGCCCTCCATATGCATCCCAGTTTCATCCGAAGACCACTCGATTGCAGGATTCACATAGATTTGCGTCGATGCCCGTCCGTCGAGTTCGATCACGACGAGGCGAAGCAATTGGCCGATATGGGCAGCGGTGATGCCGATGCCGGGGGCGGCCCGCATCGTTTCGGCAAGATCGCCGGCGAGCGCCGCAAGGGTGTCGTCGAATTGAGTCACCGACTGGCATGGCGTCCGCAGGCGCTCATCGGGAAAGCGCACTATGGGGCGTACTGTCATCTGCTGGTTCCTCGTAAATGAGAGCGTCATTGAGGTACAGGCTTGCCTGTCGATTGAAAAGGTTCATCGGTCCTGGTGTCGCGAATTGGAGCCCCGACGCTCCCGTCGCGGCCACTTGTTGCGACGATCGAAGCGCTCCGAAATCCGCAACAGTGTGAAGAATTTGCAGTGTCGGGGCTTGGTTTTACCGCGCTAGGCTGTGGACCAGAGCGATGCTTTGAGCTAGCACGGGTCCGGGCAGTCAAGTGGAGAATCTGCGGCTGGCCAGAAGCGGCATTGCAATCCCAATCTATCGCCCTCGCTGGCGCATCACGTGGATGCGGCGCCGAGGAGTGCTTTTCGAGGAGCGGCTCGGATGACGGACAGCGGCGAAGACAATCGCGAGCATGCTCCGCCCGTCGAGGCGACTGCGTTCGAAGGCGGCGACATCTATGCCCCGGATGGCTCGGTTCGCTCCGACTTCCTCATGCATGTCGGTGCGGCGATCGCCGATCGCGACCTCCTGTTCCTTCGCCGCCACGTTGCGAATCTGCACGAATCAGAAATGGGCGATCTGCTCGAGGCGATCCAGCCAGAGCAGCGGCGTGCGCTCGTTTCACTTTTGGGCACCGAGTTTGACCTGGCCGCGCTCACCGAAGTGGACGAGGCGATCCGCCTCGACATTGTCGAACACCTGCCGAACGAGCAGATCGCTGCGGCGATCGGCGAGATGGATTCGGACGATGCCGTCTACATTCTTGAGGACCTCGACCAGGAAGACCAGGACGAGATTCTCTCCAAGTTGCCGTTCACTGAGCGGATCCGGCTTCGTCGGTCGCTCGATTATCCGGAAAGCACCGCCGGACGCCGTATGCGCTCCGAATTCGTTGCGGTGCCGCCGTTCTGGACGATCGGCCAGACGATCGACTACATGCGCGAGGACGAAGACCTTCCGGACAGCTTTACCGAGATTTTCGTCATCGACCCGACTTTCCGGCTGCTGGGCGTTGTCGATCTCGACCGGGTCCTGAGGTCGAAGCGCGACATCAAGGTCGAGGCTGTGATGCGCCAGACCAGTCATCCGATACCGGCGCTGATGGACCAGGAAGAGGCGGCGCAGCTCTTCGAGCAGTACGACTTGCTTTCTGCCGCTGTCGTCGATGAAAACGGTCGACTGGTCGGCGTGCTGACGATCGACGACGTGGTCGACGTCATCCAGGAAGAGGCCGAGGAAGACTTGATGCGCCTCGGCGGCGTCGGCGATGAAGAGCTTTCCGATACGGTGCTCGAGACATCCCGTTCGCGCGTGCCTTGGCTTCTCGTGAACCTGTTCACGGCCTCGATCGCGGCATCGGTCATCTCGATCTTCGAGGCGACGATCGAGCAGATCGTGGCGCTTGCCATCCTGATGCCGATCGTGGCGGGTATGGGCGGCAATGCCGGCTCACAGACGATGACGGTGACCGTGCGCGCATTGGCCACGCGCAACCTCGATATCCACAATGCCTGGCGCGTCGTGCGCCGCGAGGCCGGAGTCGGCCTGCTCAACGGAATGCTGATCGGCACGCTGATCGGCTGCGTCGCCGGACTGTGGTTCCACGATGCCAACATCGGCGGAATCATCGCTACGGCGATGCTGATCAACATGATGGCGGCGGCGCTCGCCGGGTTCATGATACCCATGGTGCTGGACAGGATGGGCGCGGACCCGGCCGTGTCGTCGGCCGTCTTTGTCACCGCGATCACCGATACGACGGGATTCTTCTCGTTTCTCGGACTCGCGACCTGGTGGTTTTCGATCCACTGACTGGCGAAAATTGACTTTCACGTAAATGTCAATAAAATCGCGCCATCCTCAAATGTTCGGAGCCGGCGTGAATAAGTACTATACCATAACGGAACTGACGCGCGAATTCGGCGTTTCCACGCGCACTTTGCGGTTCTATGAGGACGAGGGGCTCATCCATCCGGAGCGGCGCGGCCGCACGCGTCTGTTCCGCCCGGCAGATCGGCACCTCATCAAGGAAATCCTGCGCGGCCGCCGGATCGGTTTCACGATCTCCGAAATTCGGGAAATCATTCAGGTCTACAAGGACCCGCCGGGCGAGATGGGCCAGTTGCAGATGCTGATGCAAAAGGTGGTCGAGAAGCGTGAGGAGTTGCGGCAAAAGCGACGCGACATCGACGAAACGCTTTCTGAACTCGACAACGTCGAGGAAGCCTGCCTGACGCGCCTTGCGGAGATTGGTGTCGGCACCTGACGGCCGCAGTCACTCAACCCTATTCATTCTCGATGTGACTGCCGTCGCTCAGATCCAGCGCGCGGTCGAGCGGCAGTAGCGCTCAAAATCGAAGCCGAAGCGCGAAAGCAGGTGCAACTCCTCCCGGCGCACCGCGACGAGCGTCGTCATGATGACGGCTGCTATTGCCGCCGCCAGGAACCACGGATTCTGGAGCAGAATACCGATGCCGGCCATCGCCAGCGTGTGAGCAAGGTAGATCGGATTGCGGGTGTACCGATAGGGACCATTGGTCACCAGATGGCTCGCGCAACGGTGTGGCAGCGCGGTCGTCTGCCCGTCCTTCAAGGTGCGCAGCGCCCAGACGCCGAGGACGGCGGCGAGCAGGAAAAGAAGCGCGCCGATGACATTCGACAGCCAAGCGTTGGGCGTCGGAAATTCTGACGGATATCGCAGTTGAAGGGCGAGTGCGATGATTGCGGCAAACACATAGATGATCGGAGGCCAGGGGAAGGTGAATGGCTTGCTCCGATAGGCATTCATGCGGCTATTCCTTCAACTCGATACCTGAATAGGCGTCTGCGGTGCACTGCTGCGAGATGTCGGCGATCCGCGCATCAGTCCTAGCATTGATCGTGCCGTCGTTGAGGCCGTTGAACAATTCACCCTGCAGTAGCCGATCGAGCGTGCAGTCGCAAAACGTACGGCAGAAGGTGGCGTCCCTATCGACGCCACAGGCCGCCACACAACTCTGCTTGTAGCTCTCCACCGGATCCGGCTTTGCGGGCGGCATGACAAAGGTGAAGAGATAGACCAGCGCGATCAGCGCCGGCTGGTGGAGAAGATAGATGGCGAGACTGTGGCGTCCTGCGGTGGCGAGGAGGGATATCCACCGGCCGTCCACAGCCTGGCGGGGACCGGTAGAAACAGGCGACCTTCGCGTCAGGAAAATTCTGCTTGCTGCCATCCCAAGCAGGAAGGCGCCGAACCACGGCAGCAAGGGTACGTAGTCGTTGGATCGGGGCGCTGTCTGCGATAGCCCGACCCACCACAGGGCCGGTTGGTCGAAGAAAGCAGAGCGTAGAAAATGCGGCGCTGCGAACGCAGCGGCCGAGCACACGAGCATCACCAAAACCGGCAAACGCAGGAAGAGGAGGCCGAGCAGGCTGGCAGCGGCGATCGAATGCAGGATGCCGAAGAAGATGAAACTGCCCGGGAAAATGAAGTAGGTGGCAATCGTGATCAGCAGGGCTGCAGCAACTATCCGGCTGAAGCGGATCCAGAAGGATCGCCAGCGGATTTCGGTGCGGTGGCCGAGGACAAGGCTGAAACCCGCCAGGAATATGAAGCTGCCGGCGATGAGGCGCGCGAAGACCTTCCACCCGCCCGTGGCTGCGGTTCCCGGCGCAATGTAGCCGAAATAATCGAGGTCCCAGGTGAAGTGGTAGATGGCCATGGCAACGAGCGCCATGCCCCGGGCCGCATCCAGCCACGTGAGGCGTTTCGTCGGGATCGTTGCGCCGCCTTGGAGGCCGGCCGAATCTATCGTCTCTGTTGTCATGGTGCGGTCTATCGCGATTCGCCGTGGCTATGCTCGAGCGCGGACCTTGTGCCGGGCAGATGGCGGAAAGGTGGCGGGCCGTGTCCCCTAGTCGTTCGTTTCCAGCACCGTCCGGCGCGCCTCCGAGTAGAACTGGCGGCGGATCAGCACGAAGATGATGAAGGCCGTCGATACCATGAACAGATAGGGACTGACGAACCAGCCGAGATAACCGATCGAGAGGAAGATCGCGCGCAGGCCCGCATTGAAATGGCTGGCTGCCAGGATGTTCATCTGGATGACCTTGTCGGCCGCGAGGTCCGCAGCTGCCGGGTCCTTGTGAATATCGCCCGCCATCGGCACCGCACCCAGCAGGATGGTGCAGTAATTGAACAGTCGATAGGACCAGCCGAATTTGAAGAACGCATAGCCAAAGATGCAAGCGAGGCCGCCGACCTTCAATTCGAAGCCGGCGCGACCGGCCTGGAAGACGAGTGGCAGGTCTCCGAGCACCATGAAAACCTTCTCCGTGGCTCCGAGCAGGGCGAAACAGCCGCCAAGCGCGAGGATCGAGGTCGAGGCGAAGAACGCCGTGCCATTCTGCAGGCCGGACATGATCTGCGTGTCGATCATGCGAAGATCGCGGTGCATGGCGTTGCGGATCCAGGCGGCGCGTTGAGCGTTCATTGCGCGTGTCAGGCTTACACGGTTGCGAAAGCGCCTGTTGTCGGTGGTCCAGGCATAACCAAGCCACAGGATAATGAAGACGGCAAAAGCAATGGGATCGGCGACTGACATGGATCGAGGTTTGCCACGGTTTTGACCATTTTGAAACGGGCCCCGTTGGGCCGACCACCAAAAGGGCGAGATCGGTGTTGATAGCTTTGGCCAAAGCATGGCGTGGCCATCGGCGATGGCCTCTCTTCAACGATCTGATTTTCCAGCATTTCTACCATTTCTGCTTTGGAGTGTGGCAGCTTCTGCCTCTTTTTTGCCATTTTTCGAGATTGCGCTTTCATAAACTATTCACTAATAGGGACCACGGCTGGCCGCTCGATCGGACAGCGCAGGTGTTCTTCATTTGGGGAAATCATGGAAAGTACCGCTCAGAAGTCCTGCTGGGGCCTCACCCTTCGGATGGTTATCGCTTTTGCGGGTTTTCTTGCACTCGTCTATCTCTTCGGGGGCAATTGAAACAATCCGTAGCAATTGAAAACAGCGCGCCGCTCCCAGGCGCGCTGTTTTCGTTTTGAAGACCTTTCTGAGCGAATGTCGCGCGCACAAAACCTTATGTCGGGCCGTCGCCTGATGCGGCTTGCGCGATGACGTAGCTTTGATCACATATTGCTGTGTCCGCTTCTCATGGTCAAATAAGAAGCGGTGCCGCGAAACAGGCTCCGGCCAGGCGCGGCCGAACGATTGGCAGGTTCACAGAATGTTTCTCTCGGTATTCGACGTCTTCAAGATTGGTATCGGCCCATCCAGCTCCCACACAATGGGGCCGATGTCGGCGGCAAACCGCTTCCTTGAGCTGATCCTTTCGGACGACTGGCCGCGCCCGGTCGGCGCCACGGTTGCAGCGATCAGGATGAGCCTGCACGGCTCGCTGGCCTACACCGGCGTCGGTCACGGCTCGGATCGCGCCGTGATCCTCGGGCTGATGGGGGAGCGCCCCGACCTCGTCGATCCGGACCGGATGGACGAGATTGTTGCCGAGGTGGAGCGGACAGGCCGCATTACGCCGCCGGGTCATCCGCCTTATACATTTCAGCCCAAGCACGACTTGGTCTTCGACAAGAAGACACCATTGCCGGGCCACGCGAACGGCATGACTTTCTCCGCCTATGATCGTGATGGGCGCCAATTGCTCAAACGCATCTATTATTCAGTCGGCGGTGGGTTCGTGGTGACCGATACCGAGCTGGAAGCGATGCGGGCGACGAAAGCGCGAGCCAGCGAGCGCAAGATTCCGTTTCCCTTCGCCACGGCCAAGGAGATGCTCGAAATGGCTGCCCGCTCCGGGCTGACGATCGCCCAGATGAAACGGGCGAACGAAGAAACCGCCATGTCGAGGGAAGAGCTCGACGCTGGCCTCGACCGGATCTGGGGCGCGATGAAGAGCTGCATCGATCGCGGCCTCCAGGGCGAAGGCATCATGCCGGGCGGACTGAAGGTGAAGCGGCGCGCCCGCATGATCCATGACAAGCTGCAGGACGAGTGGCGCTCGAACAAAGCCAACCCACTTCTGGCGAATGATTGGCTGAGCGTCTATGCCATGGCGGTGAACGAGGAGAATGCGGCCGGCGGCCGGGTTGTGACTTCGCCGACCAACGGCGCGGCGGGCGTCGTCCCCGCGACGATCCGTTATTATCTGCACTTCCATGAGGACGCCGATGCCGATGGCATTCGTGATTACCTGCTGACGGCCGCAGCCATCGGCGGCATCATCAAGCACAATGCCTCCATTTCCGGCGCCGAAGTCGGCTGTCAGGGGGAGGTGGGATCCGCCTCGGCCATGGCGGCGGCCGGTCTTGCCGCCGTGATGGGGGGAACGCCGGAGCAGATCGAGAACGCTGCCGAAATCGCGCTCGAACACCACCTGGGCATGACCTGTGACCCTGTCGCCGGGCTGGTGCAGGTCCCCTGCATCGAGCGCAACGCCCTGGGCGCCGTAAAGGCGGTGACAGCGGCATCGCTGGCGATCAAGGGGGATGGCACGCATTTCGTCCCGCTCGATGCCTGTATTGAGACGATGCGCCAGACTGGCGTCGACATGAACGAGAAGTACAAGGAGACTTCGACGGGCGGACTGGCGGTGAACGTCGTCGAGTGTTGACGTCGTGGCCGGCAGACAATTGACGGCGGGTGTGGCTTTATGGACCTTCCGCGCCCATCTTGACTGCTTAATGAGAAAGGCGTTGAAGGGGCCATGGCCCTGCATCTCATCAAACTTTGCGTCGGTGCGGAATCGATCGAGGACCTGCGCGAGTGGGTGTCCAAGCGCGCGCTGCTCGCGATTGCAGCCGGCATTGAACCTTGTTCGACGCACACGACCCGGATGATTCCCAAGCGGGTCGAGGACTTGCTCGACGGCGGCTCTCTCTATTGGGTCATCAAGGGGCAGGTCCAGGCCCGCCAGCGCCTGCTCGACCTTCGCACATTCAAGGATGCAGACGGAATCACGCGCTGCGACCTGGTTCTGGGGCCGGAGGTGATCGAGACCGAATTCCAGCCTAAACGTGCATTCCAGGGGTGGCGCTACCTAAAGGGCGAGGACGCCCCGCGCGATCTGAAGAGCCTGGACGCTGGTAATGCAGAAATGCCGCTTGAGTTGCGGCGTGAACTGGCGGAACTCGGGCTTCTCTGAGGGACATTGCGAGCGGGCAGCGTCTTGCGAAAATGTGTCAGTAAAACAATGGTTAGGTCGATTTTGCGGGGCTGTGACGCGATCTAGTGCGCGCTATAAGCGCCGTCGACCAGATGATAGCTGCCCGTGATGAAGCTCGCCTCGTCCGACAGCAGGAAGCAGACAAGTGCCGCAACCTCCTCCGGACGTCCCCGCCGGCCCATCGGCTGCAGGGACTCCATGCGCCGGCTGCTTGCCAGTTGCGGATGCTCCGTCAGGAGCGGGGTCTCGATCCAGCCGGGGCCAACGGAATTGATGCGGATACCGAATCTCGCGTACTCGATCGCCGCGACCTTGGTCAGTCCAATGACACCGTGTTTCGCGGCAGTATAGGCCGCGGTAAACGGCAGCCCTACCGAACCGAGCACGGAAGATACATTGACGATCGCGCCGCCGCCTGAGGCCGTCATGGCGGAAATCTCATACTTCATACCGTAGAAAACGCCGTTCAGATTGACGTTCATGAGCTGGTGCCAATTTTCGAGTGGGTAGTCGGCACTCGGCAATCGTGGCCCGTGTGCGCCGGCGTTGTTGACCGCCAGATGCAGGCCCCCACACCTTGCGACCGTCGATTCCACGAGCTTTCTGACGGCTTCTGCGTCTGTGACGTCGACCACGCACTCATGGGCTTTGCCTCCGTCCGCACGAATCTCAGTGGCCACACCAAGGGCTGCGTCATGGTCGATGTCGGCAATCACGACTTCGGCACCCTCGGCCGCCAGGCGCCTTGAGATCGCGGCGCCGATACCGGAGCCGCCGCCCGTGACGATCGCAACTTTCCCCCCGAAATCAAACGTCATCGCGTCCATCCCTGCTGATTGTCGCGTTCAGTCCAACAGAGGCGGCTGGCATACGCAAGAGGTTTATTGGAGCGTCCAACCTTCATTAGCTCAATCAAAAGGGGAGACTTGGCCAGACGCCGGAGCGATGGTATGCCTAAGAGTCGAGGGGTTCGTCTGATCGCTAGCAGGTGCAAATGGACAGGAACTTCATGACCCGCCGGGGGTTTGCTTTGCTCGGTTTGAGCTTGCTGACAACCGGATGCAGTACGAGTTGGTCGGCAGGATATCCGTCCATGTCGAGTTACCGCGTGGCCTCACAGTACCGCCGGCGCCAGGTTGCCTACGATGGAAACGAGGCGCCCGGAACAATCATCGTCAATACGTCCGAACGTTATCTCTATCTCGTTGAGGGGCCCGGCCAGGCAATGCGCTATGGCGTCGCCGTCGGCGAGGAGGGGCTGACGTTCAAGGGCGAGGCGACGGTTGGTCGCAAGGCCGAATGGCCTTCCTGGACGCCGACGGCCGATATGATTCGGCGTAAGCCGCGGCTTGCGCAATATGCCGGCGGCGTCGAAGGCGGACCGCACAACCCGCTCGGAGCTGCAGCGCTCTATCTCTATCGCGGCAATCAGGACACCATGTACCGGCTCCATGGGACAAATGAGCCGTGGTCGATCGGGCGTGCCGTCTCGAACGGTTGCGTGCGTTTGACGAACGAAGATATCGTCGACCTCTACAGCCGAGCGCCTGTGGGGACGAGAGTTAAGGTTATCTGACAATAGTTCCTGGCGATTTTCCTGGCCTGAGCCAAAAGACGGAGCTTTTCGCACAGTTCTGTCGGAGGGTTATCCCATTGGACGCGTCAAGAAGGTTGCTTTCAGAGCCCGTTTGATTGACGATGAAATCGGTACAATGCTCGCTGGACATCCAGAAGCGACGACACCTCGCCAAGAGTCGCCGCCAAAAGTGGTATCGTACCCTACAAGACGGTGCAGACGAATCGCTGATCACGAGTTGAAACATTTGGTCAATAAATCTGATCTTTTCTGGTCTTTGTAGTCATTAACTTTGTGTCGTTTACGCACTATGCCTTTGTAGCGTTTGCGGTTATTAGTAATAGCGTTGCCTTCGAAAACCTATTCCGTTCCAAGGAAAGGACATGTTGATGAGCAGACTTCTAATCGTAGCAGTAGCAGTACTTGCCGCCGTCAGCCTAAGTGCCTGCGGCACAGTCGGCAAAGGCAAGGGTAAGGCCCCGCCGCCAGTCGAGCAGCCGGCGCCAGTCTATAAGTAGCGACTGACTTTGGTTCGGGGAGGCGCCTGACGGCGCTTCCCCCTACCAGCCTCCTCTCATCTACGGCGATGCTGTTTTTCATGGTGAGAGTGCTTTCCAGATAAATTTGGGTTACCCTGACCGTGGCACCGGTAATGGAGCGCGTTCATGACGCTGGGAAAAGGCCGTGTATCGCTAGTAGTCTCTCTCGCGCTTGTTCTTGCGTCGTGCCAATCGGAAGACAAGCCGCCACAACCGCGCTTCGTGTCCGATTATCGCGGCTATCCCGAATCCGGGCCAACGCAACGCGCCGAAAAGCGCTACTTCATCGAATTCCGCTCCCGCTATGCCCTGAGCTACGGGCACACCTATGTGATCTTCGGGCGCACGGACAAATCCGGCAGGATGATCAACCCCGAGGTCGCGGGCTTAGCGCCGGCATCGACCGACGCGGCGCCGTATGTTCTCGGCCATTTCGTGCCTGTTCCGGCCGAAACCGGAGCAAGCGACGGCGATCTCGAGGAGGAATACCGGTCTGCAAGTTGGCGCGTGATGTTGACTGAGGCCGAATACCAGAAAACTGTTGCCTTCATTCGCCAATTGAAGGCCAAGTCCAAGTACTGGCAAGCGACGGTCAACAACTGCAATGCCTGGACCGGGGAGATTGCAAAGTCCATGGGCTACAAGACCCCCCCAATCTGGCTCAGGCCGCAACAGTTCATCACGCAACTTCGAGAGATGAACGGGGGATAAATATCGCGCTTGACTGTGGAAATTCGTTCTCAGCTGCCTTCAGGAGCGCCGGTGTTTTGGGAGGGTCGACACATTCCTTCTTGTCAGAAACAACACGTGCTGCGCAGTATATGCGCAAATCAACAGATTCTGAGCCTCAATGAACATGTCCCTTGCCGCTATCGGCGAAACCATATGGGTGCTGGGCGTCGTCGCCTGGTACGTCGTCCGCTATCCGTTCGAGCGCCGCGCGAAGCGGGTACGTGTCGTTACGAATCGTCGTTCGTTTCTTGACATGTTCGGCCTGGTCGCGGCTTCACTGGGCATGGCTGTCGTGCCGGGCTTCTACGTCGCCACCGGGATTCCACAGGCTGCGGACTATGCCGCCCGCGCTTGGGCCATTGCGATTGGGGCGATCCTGTTTTTCACGGCCGTATGGCTCTTCCGCCGAACCCACAAGGAACTCGGCAAGAACTGGTCGATCACCCTGGAAATTCGCGACAAGCACCACCTGGTCAGCGGTGGCCCCTACGCGCTTGTCCGCCACCCCATGTACACCTCGTTCCTGCTCATGGCGCTCGGCCAGGCGCTGCTACTGTCGAATTGGGTCGTCGCACTGGCCGGCCTTATCGGATTCGCGCTGCTCTTTTTCCTCAGGGTCGACAAGGAGGAGCGGATGATGCTGGATACCTTCGGCACCAGTTACCGCGAGTACATGGACAGAACCAAGAGACTCATCCCCTACATCTACTAGAGGTGACATGATGCGCGGCCGCGCTTTGAAGATATCGGCACCGCGACGACTTGTCGGAGACCTCATGCGGTTCTCGATTGGAATTCCGCGTGTCACGGTGCAACGGCAAATGAACCTCGGCTCCCTTCTAAGGGCGAGGGCTGCACAACCGGAGCGGCCGTCCTGGACAGTGCTGTTTCTGAAGGGATACGGGCTGCTTTCGCAGGAAACGCCCGAACTGCGCCGCGCCTACGTCAAATTCCCCCGTCCGCATTTCTACGAGTATCCGCTGAGCGTTGCTTCAGTTGCCCATGAGCGCGAACATGAAGGGGAGCGAGTCGTCCTCCTGGGGACCATCAAAGGGCCCGAGCGCCGTTCCATACCCGACCTTCAGGCCATGATCGGTGCGGCACGCTCGCGTCCGGTTCTCGAGATAAAGGAGTTCAGGCGCGCTCTGAAGTTCGCGCGTCTTCCGGGTCCGGTGCGGTGGCTGCTGATGTGGTTGGGGCTCAATATCGCCCGGCAGCGGGGCCGCCACTTCGGCACGTTCCAGTTCTCCGTCTATTCGGGTCTCGGAGCCGAATCCTTCAATCCGCTGACACCTCTGACGACCCTGCTCAACTACGGACCGATCGACGATGATGGCAAGGTCGACGTTCGCATCATTTACGACCACAGGGTCATGGATGGGGCGAATGTTGCGCGGGCATTGGTTCGATTCGAAGAGATAATGAACGGTGAGATCGCGATGGAAGTTAATGGCCTTGGGCTCGCCGGAGCCGTCCCTGAGGCTGTGAGGACGGCCGGATGAGCGTGAGTTTTGAAGCCAGGCCGGCCGTCGTCGTCGTCGGTGCATCGCGCGGCATCGGAAGGGCGATCGCCATTGTCGCTGCGCGTCAGGGTGGTCCCGTCGTGCTCGTTGCGCGCGATCGTGACACTCTTACGGCGGCGGCAACCGAAGTGCAGGAAGCTGGCGGCGAGGCGTTTACGCTAGCACTCGATCTGGTCTCGCCCGATGCATCGTTGCGCCTGCAAGAATTTCTCGAAGAGAGCGGATTGGTGTGCGACGTCCTCGTCAATAGTGCGGGCTATGGCTTGCGCGGCGCGGCGACGACCCTTCCGATGGACGAGCAACTTGGCATCATCGATCTCAACATACGTGTTCTGAGCGACCTGACGCTTCGCTTCCTGCCGGGCATGGTCGCGCGCAGGCGCGGCGGGGTCCTCAACCTCGGCTCCATTGCCGGATTTACCCCCGGCCCGAATATGGCGCTGTACTACGCCAGCAAGAGCTTCGTACGTTCATTTTCCGCTGCGTTGCATGAGGAGTTGCGTCATACGGGCGTAACCGTAACCTGCGTGGCGCCAGGGCCGGTGGAAACAGAGTTTCTCGACCGGTCCGGGGCAGGGCGCGCAATGCTGTTCAAGGTCCTGCCGAGGGCCAATGCACTCGATGTGGCGGAACGTGCATGGCAGGGGTTTAGGGCTGGCCGACGACTGGTCGTGCCGGGTGTCTCCGCGAAGTTGACGGCGCTCGTAACAACGCTTCTTCCGACAGCCGTTTTGCTGCCGCTGATTGGCAGATTGCAGCGTCGGAGCAATGACCCGTGCCCATGTGGTTCGGGCCAAAAATACAACAAGTGCTGTGGCCGAAGCTGGTTCTGGCAGCGCCGCCGGCCTGCGTAGGGTGTTATCGGCCGTAGACTAGGTCCTGCCCTAGCGCAAGCGCATCCGGACCGGCTGGCAACCACCCGTGCGACCCACATGGAGGTGGATTCCGGCTTGCGGCTGCCCCGTGCGCCAGGCACGCGCGCCATGCGCCAGAAGCATGCCGACGAGATCCTTGGTCTTGTTGCGGGAACGCGCAAGGCCGAGATCGGCGATCCGAAGCGCTGCCTCGTGCAGGGGGTGAAGACCATTCCTCACACTGCGTTTTCCGCCAGATCTGGGCGGGGCGCCGATTACATTCTCGTTCATCGCCATAACGTGCCTCGTACGCAATACTCTATCGAGGACGGCGGACACCGAACTTCGGCGTCCCCGGCCTTGCCGTCGTCACCGGAAAAACAATACCGGTAGCTACTACGGCCAGGCTAATTTCGTCGCTGCGCTGGTGCATATCTGATCATCCCGCGTAGCAAATGATTGTCACTGCTGGCTCGCCCAGCAGGCGATACCTTTCTTCTTGAGTGCCTTGCAGGCGTTCACCGCGTTGTCCTGGCCGGAGAAACCGCCGAACCGGGCGCGATAGAGCTGCTCGCTGCCATTGCCGACGGCGACGGTGAAGGGCTGGGCTCCGCGCAGTGCTTTGCCACCACGATCCTGGGCCCGATCCAGAAGCGCCAGTGCCTGAACGCGATCCGGCGTCGCGCCGATCTGGATGACCCAACCCGAAGGAGCAGAAGCTGCCGTCGAGGAGGTCGTCAAGGCGTCAACGGCCGGTTCGGCGTCATCCTGTTCTACAGCAATTTCGGGAGCCGCAGCAGGAACGGCGACATTGCGCTGGATCCTCAAGGTGGCCGCAAGCGCATCCTTGCCGACAACGCGCGTCGAGCTTTCGCTTGTGGTGGCGGCATAGGCTGTTTCGATACGGGATTCCTCGTAGCGATAGGTCGGAATGGGACCGTTCTCCGGCAAGTCGAGGCTGCGAGCTGTCTCGACGCTAGCAACGTTTGCGGAAACGGTGTTTGCCGCCGCACTTGCAGTCAGGGTCGGTGCATCTGCGGTTTCAGCAATCAGGTTTCCGCCCCCGCGGCGGGAGGCAGCCGGCATATAGCGGGCAATAAGTTGCTTCATCTGTTGGTCGCGGGCGCCGCCGCTGCGGCCGCCGAGCACGACGCCGACGACGCTGCGACCATCGGCCTGCGCCGAAGTGACAAGGTTGAAGCCGGACGCACGGGTGTAACCGGTCTTGATGCCGTCGACGCCGCGAACGACCCCGAGCAGCCTGTTGTGGTTCCCAATCGTCTGCTTGCCATAACGGAAGCTGCGCGTATTGAAGTACGCATAGTACTGCGGAAAGTGCTGGCGCAGCGCCAGGCCGAGACGGGCCTGATCACGGGCCGTCGTCACCTGCGCCGTATTCGGAAGGCCGTGGGCGTTGCGATAGACAGTACGCGTCATGCCGAGCGCCCGGGCCTTCTGCGTCATCATGCGGGCGAATCTGTCCTCGGAACCGCCGAGAAATTCGCCGAGCGCAGTTGCTACGTCGTTGGCCGAACGTGTGACCAGAGCCTGAATTGCCTGCTCGACCGTGAGCTTGCTGCCGGGACGCACCCCGAGCTTGGAGGGAGGTTCCGCTGCGGCGTTCTTCGAGACGGGAACGAGCGTATCCTTGCGGATCTTGCCCGCCTCCAGTGCTTCGAAGGTCAGGTAGACGGTCATCATCTTGGTAAGCGAAGCGGGATAACGCAGGTCGTCCGGCGCCTCGCTGTAGAGCACCTTGCCAGTTTTCGCGTCGATCACGATTCCGGCATATTTCGGATTGGCGTGCGCAGCGCCCGCCGAAACCGCGAGAGCAAGTCCGCCGGCGACGAACAGGCTCCTTGATGTTGCTGCTGCGAACCCGGCCGCGCGCGAAAAAATGACGGAGAAAAGGGAACGGAACACGCTGTTACTCTTCAAGTCTCGGATTGCTGTGTCGGCCGGACGCGAGTCCCGGGCGATGATTGGAGTGAGACTATCGGGGCAGGGTTACCAATCGGTTTATGATGAATCATTGGTTGCGGAGATCTGGAGTTTTTTATCGTCTGCTTTTGCCGGATAGGTGGTCCCTGTTTTCCGCGACTGCGGTTTGCGCAAAGTCCCAGATTGCCTCCTCGATCGCCTGCCACTGCGGCAGAAGTCTGTTGGAAAACCGATAGAGCAGCGACAGGTCGTCGCCGATGTGGATATCCCGCTGACAATCGGCGCTGGTCGACATTTGTCCGGGTGCGGGAAGGATGCAGCGCACGGCGTACGCCCTGCCGTCCGGCATGGTGCCCAGCAGGAGGGCTTCGTTTTCGTAGCCGGCACTTTGCCTTAAGCGGCGCAGGGAAAGTCCGGCGGGGCCTGCTTCCAGCTCTCCCTCGAACAGATGTGAAAAGATCGGCTCTATCCGGCCCGACATGTCGCGGGACATGGTGCTCTGTGACAACTGAAGGAATAGGAGGCTCTCCGGTCGTTCGACATCGTTGAACCGTAGTCGGGTGGCATTCGAGTAGCCCTCCATCTCCGGCCAGGTCAGGTAGACGTCGACTCGATCGGCTGGCCCGCTGCGGCGTTGTTCCTCGAAGCGGATGGCATTGGCGGGCAAGCGCACATGATCCTGGCCGATCAGGATTTCGTACCTCTCGCGGCTCTCGGTGTGGCCGGCCAGGGCGATGTATTCCCCGAGTGTCCGACCGCCAAGGCTGATGGTGATGACCAGGCTGGCGAGCGCCGCGATGACGATCGTCAGGCGCCTGAGGAAGCGGGCGGAAAAGAGTGCGCTGTCGTCGATCTGCTGGGTGTGAGGCTTGGCGTGCATGGCTATCCCGTTTCGGCCCGGAAAGGAAACCGGCGTCACGCTACGCAATGGATCCGGCGCGGAGCTTGCTCGCGCCTGGGAGCTTGCTCGATCGTGGTTAACAATCGGTAAACTGGGCTGGGTTGGCTTGTAGCAAATGAAAGGCGGCCGGCTCTGGGACATGCGAGCCGGCCGCAAGGGCCTTGGTCGGGACGGGGATTGGGGACTGACCGGGCCCTAAACTTCGGAGTTGGTCCGTTTGAGGGCGCGCCGACAGCGGCGCGCCGATGACTACTGGCGCACGCTGCCCACGGCAGTCTCGCGCCCGTCCTGCAGCTTGACCCACTTGCCGGCATTGCGCTCCGACTGGCGCTTGAGGAAGCGATATTCGGTGGCGGACCAGAGCAGAACTTTGTCGCGCATGTTGTCGAGTACGAAGTCGCCGCGATCGGTGCGGACGGTAAGGATGGCGTGGCCTTCGCCGTTCGGCTGAAGGACGACAGTGATGAGCAGGTCGGATGGAGAGATGCCGGCCTCGATCAGCATCTTGCGCTTCAAGAGAACGTAGTCTTCACAGTCGCCGGCAGTGCCCGGGTAGGACCAGCGCTCTTCGACACCATAGATCTCGTTGTCGGTGAGGGGCTCGACCGAGCTGTTGACCGTATAGTTGATCTCGATGATCTGCTTCCAATTCGTTTCATTGAGCGCCAGTGGTTCGCCCGCATCGTTAGTGCTGCACTCGTCGGCATTCTGCTTGCAGAATTCATAGTGGCCGATCGGCTGGTTGGTCGGGCCGGCTATGGTCATGCTCGCTGGAAGCGCTTGGGCTGCCGAGCCGAATGCGAGCGAAGCGAGAAGTGCAAATGTCCCTGTCCAGATTGATTTTCTTGTCATTGTCCTGTCCCCGTGATGATTGGACAATGACAGGTATTTTTTTATCCCACGCGAAGCTACGCAGTATAATTAAGTGCAAAGTTTCGTCGTTTGAGAATAAAACAAGAATAAAATTTGATGTGCTTTTAGTTCTTACTTGATGGAAATTTGAATAAAATTGTCGCGATCGTGCATCCTGCTTTCTGTAGAAGGTGCTTCGTTGCAATTCGCTATGTTATTGAATATATTGCATCTTATGTTAGAGGCCTTGCCTGTGAAGCAGGCTGTAGGTTCCGCGGCCAGTCGTCGGGCGAGCCTGAGCGGACTGTGCGTTTTCCGTGGAAATTTTCTCTAGCGGTGAGGCGACCTGCTAGTTCGTCGGCAGTCGGTGTTTTCTGTCGCAAAAATATATTTTTGAGTTGTCGCGAGGGACAGCGAAAAAAGAGGGTTGAGGCTTACGGTCGCCGGCGCTTGTGCGCCTATAGGAATTCGGTGAGGGCCTCTTTCGGCTGCACGCTCGAGAACTCGATCGCGACGCCTTCCTGAAAATGGCGGACGACGCGGCCACGCATGTTGCCAAGTTGTACGGGTGTTCCGACGGCCGGTCGAACCTCGATGTCGATGGCAGCCCCGGAAAGCGACAAGTCGATGATGCGGCACGGGTAGTGGCGGCCGTCATCGAGGGCCAGTTCAGTTCGCGTGTTGCGCGGTGTCAGCCGATCATGCTGCCGGTCCTCGGGCAGGCCAAGTTCGTGCTTGTTGGCGATCCAGGTCAGTTGTGCCGCGAGTTTTTCGCGTTTGCGTTCCGTTGCGTTGACGAGGATGACAAAGCCATCATCGGTATTCTTGCTGACGGATCCCTCGATACGCCCCAGATGATCTACGTATGCAATAATCCGCTCGCCTGCCCGGGGGCGGGCGTGGCAGGCAAAAAAAACCTCGCCGGGCGACATGTGCAGCACGGTGCAGTCGTATTCGTCATGATTGGGCAGCATGAGGCGGCCGGGCAGGTTAACCGACACACCCTGAAAACCTCGCTGTTCAGAGTGGGGACTGCGGGCTGTCGGCGACGTTTGCTGAAACGAATACATGGACAGACTTGGGCTGATGGAAATCTCTTTCCAACTTCTAACCTTTCGAGGTTAATACTTCGTTCCGTTCCACCTAGCAGTTTATTCGGCGCGCTATGCGCCGGCTGGGCTATCTTCCGCCGTCGAATACCCGCAGGTGCAGGACGCGTCGCACCACCTGGCCGAAGTCGTGCCTTCTGACGGCCATGACCGATGTGGGTAGGGAGACGGGCGGGCGGGCCTGCAGGAAGGCGTTTTCCTGTGCGTGATCGATGTTGCTAACAGTATCCACCGTCATGTAACGGAATGGCATTTCGAGTGGCTGGACGGGGTTAACCGGACATAGGGCGCCGAAGATACGATCCGCATGTGGCGAATGCGAGGTCATCGGCAACAGCAGGATTTCGATCGCGGTGGGTTGAGCCGTGCGGCCATAGGCACTCACCTGCAACGCCGCCGGTGTGCGCTGGGCCATGATGTTGGTGCAGATGCGCGAAATTCTCGCGCGAACGTCCGGTGCAAACAGCCTCTGAAGGCCCGCAGCGCGAAGTTCTCGCCCGAACAGAGTGCACAAGCGGGTTCCCGCGAGCCGGAAAGTCGTACCGGAATCGGGCGTCTGTTCGAGGATAAAAAGATCCGGCAGAAATTGCCTCAGGTCGGCCGGCTCGATGTCGCGCCGGTTCGGGACGTCCCGGCCCCCACGAACCCGCGACCAATAGGCATAGACCGCCTTAGCTGTTGTGGTCTGCATGGCATTCCATTCATTGGTGTATCGAATCGACACGTCATGTGTCGCCGACCATCTTGTCTCAGGACGCGATGCGAAATGCGTGCCAGTCGCACCATTAAGGTTAACCATTGGTTGCGATTGCGTGCGGCGCGCCGTCATGGCACACCGTCACCATCACTTCACGAAGGGAAACCTTCAGCACACTTTTATGGGCCGGGGTTTGGGGGCTCGGGGCCGTATGGCGAAAGCTGTACGGCCCATCTTTTATCTGTATAAGCGCTGCGATGCTCACATTCCGGGAAGCGGCGGATTTCGATGGATCATTCTGACAGCAAAGATGCCGGTGATATTACGTTGCCGGGCGGGGCACGAGGGCGGGAGCCTGCGTTCAATCTGCCCAGCAGTCTCGTCGCAGCCCTGGCGCTCCTCACGCTTGTCCATGTTGTGCGTATCTATCTGCTGTCGGCCGAGGCGGATGAGTGGGTTCTTCTGAAGTTCGCTTTCATCTCCGCCCGCTACGAGCCGCAGTTTCTGGCTGCGGATTGGGCGTGGACATGGACGCCGGTGACCTATTCGTTCCTTCATGGCAGTTGGGAGCATCTTCTGTTCAACGGGTTCTGGATGGTGGCATTCGGCGCACCCGTTGTTCGCCGCATCGGGACGCCGCGCTTCCTTTTCTTCTGGTGCCTCTCCGCGGCCGCCTCCGTTGCGCTCCACTGCGCCTTGAACTGGGGCGAGTTAGTGGTCGTGATCGGCGCTTCAGGTGTCGTCTCCGGGCTGATGGGTGCTGCCGCACGTTTCGTCTTCTCGCGCAGTGGCCGTATCAGCCGTCAATTCGCCCACCTGAACCGCCTGCTCACGGTGCGCGAAGCCTTGTCGAATCGCTCGGTTCTGGTTTTTTCGGCCATCTGGTTCCTGACAAACTTCGCGATCGGCTTCGGACAACTCTTCGGCGGAACGGATGGTGCATCCATAGCCTGGGAGGCGCATATCGGTGGGTTCCTGTTCGGTTTCTTCTGCTTTCCGATGTTCGACAACCTTCGGAGCGGAGGAGAGGCGGAGCCGCGGCCGAGCTAACGCCGTCTATTGGGCGGACTTGCATTCGTCGGTTTCGTAGCGCAGCATGGAAAAGTTCCGGTTCGCACATGCACGCCGGGACTGAAGGAGCGGCCGTCCAGCCTCTCCTGCTGGCAGGGTGCTCCTGTCGGGACCCTGCCTTCTGCGTCATGTTGCACACAGGAGGAATGCATGTATGTAAAGTCGATTCTTGACGAAAAAGGCCGCAACGTCATAACCGCCGGTCCGCAACTCACCGTTCGTCAAGCCGCGGTTTATCTGCGTGACAATCACATCGGAGCCATTGTCATCGTTGATCGGAATGACCGGATCTCGGGGATACTGGCGGAGCGTGACATCGTCGCGGCCATCGCCAAGACCGGGGCGGATTGTCTGGATAGGCCGATTTCCTCCATAATGTGGGGCAACGTTCACAAATGCAGCGAAAACGCGACTGTGGAAGAGATCATGGAGATGATGAGCACGCTGCGCGCCCGGCATCTTCCGGTCGAGAAGGACGGCCGGCTCGTGGGCATCATCTCGATTGGTGATATCGTGAAGGCGCACATACGCTCGATCGAACGCGAGGCCGCCGACATAAAAGCGTACATTACCAGCTAATGCACTGCCCCAACATTAGCGCGAGATCGTCCACGGCTGTCGATTGGCGTGGGGCGCCAGGGTAGCGTAGCACTCCCCCCAGTCAGATAAGCTGAAGTGTTCGGGGAATGCTGCGTGCGGCGCTACCGCACCAGGACTTCCTGCATGCGCTTGATCTCGGCGATTTTCGCTTTGGTCTCGACATAGCCTCTGTCGATCGCTTCGCCGGCACGGTGGAACTCGGACAGTCCGATGTCGCTAAGGCGTGGATGCAGGGCGAGATCCGGCGGATCGCCGGCAAGACGTGCGCGTGCAATGCGGTCCTGGATTATGTTGAACGACTGCACCATCACACTGGTCAACCCCAGTCGCGCTTCGCCATTTTCCTGGCGCGAAGCATTGTCGATCGGCTGGACGCTTGCGGTATGCTTGATGACGGCCGAGCGGCCGTAGAGGTCGTAGTTCAGGTTGATCGCAACGACGAGCGGTTCCTCGTAGGCGCGGCAGACGGAGACGGGAACCGGGTTGACAAGCGCACCATCAACGAGAGTGCGGCCATTGCACTTGATCGGCTCGAAAATGCCGGGCAGGGCGTAGGATGCGCGAATTGCTGTGATGAGCGAGCCGCCGCCGATCCAGACCTCATGTCCGCTGTTGATCTCCGTTGCCACCGCCACGAATGGGCGGCCCAGGGCTTCGATCGAGAGGTTTTCCAAGTGCTCCTGCATGCGGCGCGTCAGACGCATGCCACCGAATAGGCCGCTGCCACGGATCGTAAAGTCGAGCAAGCTGGCCAGCCGGCGCATGGTGAGCGACCGCGCGAAGGTCTCGAGCTCATCGAGCTTGCCGGCGAGGTAGCATCCCCCGACCAGCGCTCCGATCGAGGTTCCGGCGATCATGCTGACTTCGATGTTTTCTTCATCGAGTGCGCGCAGGACACCGATGTGAGCCCAGCCGCGCGCCGCGCCGCCGCCGAGTGCCAGGGCGATCCGTGCGCGGGTGTCTATGGCGGGTGCAGGGGGAGGCGGCAGGTTATTCACGGAGGGATCACCCGGATCAGACGCATCCGCCGTGCTTCGGCTGAAACTCCAGTTCAACATGACGGGCCTCCGATGGGGAGATAACTGGGCACTCGCGCCTTCAGTTCCGCAGCCGTATCACCTCTTCCCGAACAATAAAGCAAAGAAGACGTTGTGACACTGGCCTCGGGATGAACGCAATCTGCACTGTTGAGCCAATACGTTTTGCTTTGGCTCATCAATAAGGAGTAGTGAGGGCAATCAGGCTGCGATGCGCGGGCAAATGCCGAAAACAAGTCCGGAAATGTCCCTGTGGCATGATGGACGTCGGTTGTCATCGCTGTCTTCCGCCCCAGCGCACCGCCCCGAAATTCACAAACGACTTTCGCGCAATGCGCAGGTTGTAAATGCTACCGCGCTCCTTGCGCGGCCGAGACATTACGCACCCATATCCGTTGCGAATTGATGAATCTGTCCCAATGCGGAACGGATTCGGAGATGGTGCTATTTCTTGCCGTAGATGTCGGCCGGGTCGAACTGGATCCGGCCGTCCGCCACGGCGAGCTGCGCCGCGCCGCCGCTGTTGGTGACGGTGCGATAGAAGCAGGAGCGACGGCCTGTGTGACAGGTGGCGTCGTGGCCGGCAACGGAGACCTTCAACCAGACCGCATCCTGGTCGCAGTCGGTGCGAAGCTCCACGACCGTCTGAAGGTTGCCGGATGTCTCGCCCTTCTTCCATAGCGCCTTACGCGAGCGGCTCCAATAGTGGGCGATACCGGTCTCGATCGTAAGCGCGAGCGCCTGGGCATTCATATGGGCGACCATCAGGAGTTCGCCGTCACGTGCGTCGGTGACGACGGCCGTGACCAGGCCGTGCTCGTCGAAGCGAGGCGTGAAGGCCTTGCCGGTTTCCAGTTCGATCTTGTCGGTGGAGGGGGGCAGAAATTCCATCGCCATCGTCGGCTCCGTACGGCGGAGCCGGCGGCTTAGCCGCGACCCCTGATCATGGTCATGAAACGAACCTGTTCGGCAGGCTCGGACTTGAAGGCACCGGTAAAGGTCGTCGTCAGTGTTGTCGAGCCCTGTTTCTGGATGCCGCGCATCGCCATGCACATGTGTTCGGCTTCGATCATCACGGCAACACCGCGCGGACGGAGCGTTTCGTCGATTGCATTGGCGATCTGCGCCGTCATCGTTTCCTGGGTCTGCAACCGGCGGCCAAAGATCTCGACCACGCGGGCGATCTTGGAAAGGCCAAGAACGCGGCCGTTCGGCAGATAGGCGACATGGGCGCGGCCGATGATCGGCACCATATGGTGTTCGCAATGCGAATAGAACGGGATGTCCTTGACGAGCACGATGTCGTCGTACCCCGCGACTTCCTCGAACGTGCGGCCCAGAACCTCTTCGGGATCGAGGTCGTAGCCGGAGAAAAGCTCACGGTAGGCCTTTGCCACACGGGCGGGCGTGTCGAGCAGGCCTTCACGTTCCGGATCGTCGCCGGCCCAGCGCAAAAGGACGCGCACGGCGTCCTCGGCTTCCTTCTGCGAAGGGCGAGCCGACTTGTCGTCGCCGACCGGAAAATTCTTTATAACGGCGTCCATGAATCCATGGCCTTTCTGCAGGTTGACTCGCGTCAATGTCGGACTCGCCACTGGCCATTCGCCTAACCCTGCAGGCTTGGGTTCCGTTGGCGGGCTCCGGGGCTTTCCGATCTCGGCTTCTCAGTGCGCTCGATCGTCCGGCACGGTTTCCCAAACAACAGGCGACCCCTTCGGCATTGCAAAACGGTCGCCCCAATACGACATAGCATATAGTATCGCTGGATAGGTGTGGAAGAGGCCACGGGCGAGACCGGGTGCTTTTTTCGCGGCCGCGCTGGAAAATTGTGCCTGGATCGCGCAATATCCTAAAATATCTACGAAAAGTCAGAAGAAGCCCGATGGACGACATCTACAACAGCCGCATCCTTGAGTTCGCCGGCAACATTCCGCGCATAGGGCTGCTTGAAGACGCCGACGCCGAGGCGACGGCCCATTCGAAGCTCTGCGGCTCGCGGGTGCGGATCTGGCTGAAGATGGATGGCGACCACGTCAGCGATTTTGCCCATGACGTGAAAGCGTGCGCGCTCGGCCAGGCATCGTCATCGATCATGGCGCGCAACGTAGTCGGCGCTTCCGCTACCGAAGTGCGCCAGGCGCGCGAGGATATGCTGTCGATGCTGAAGGCGGACGGCGAGGGGCCCGTGGGGCGCTTCGAGGATATGCGCTTCCTTCTCCCGGTGCGCGATTACAAGGCCCGCCACGCCTCCACCATGCTGACCTTCGACGCGGTTGTCGACGCGATCGGCCAGATTGAGGCAAAGCGCGCGGCGACAGCCGAAGTTGTCTAGCAATGTGTGTCTTCTGTTCGATCCGGGATGAAAGGGTTGGCGAGGCGGAAACGGCCGCGCTGCAGCCGGATCCCAGGACGGGTATGCCGGCGTCGGATTCGCGCACAACACCCGGTTCCGGCAGTTCCCGCTCGCGCAACTGGTCCGGGCCCTTCGCCAAAACGCCGGGACGCCTGTTCGGGATGGGGTTTGTCCGGCTTTACCAATTGACGCTGTCCGGCTTCATCGGCAATTCGTGCCGGCACCTGCCGACCTGCTCGGAATACGGTTATGAGGCGATAGCCCGGCACGGCCTTTGGTTCGGCGGCTGGATGTCGCTGTTTCGGGTGGTCCGCTGCGGCCCGGGCGGAACGTCGGGCTTCGATCCCGTTCCCGAGCGCCTTGCAAGCCGCTTTGCTTGGTGGGCACCTTGGCGGCTGTGGAGAATATCGGCGGAAAGTAGGTGGCGGTAGGCGGGCTACCCTCAGTTGGTGGACCGGTTGAACATTAGAGCCCAAACTATCAACCAAGCCGACGCCGGAGGCATAAGTATTATCATCAAGTTTATGGGTATTCGGAAGTATAGAGGGAGTGACTTTGCTCGGTTCGTGAAAACGTCCGCTATGCGTTCCGTGAGCGCGCCAATTCGAACTATCAGCAGAAAGCCGAATAACCCGGCAACGGCGAACACAGGTGTTGTTATGACGTAAGCGGTAGTGTTGAAATTCTTCGCTTTAAACATTGATGTTGCAACAAATATAAGCAAAGTCCACCAGGCAATTGCGGTAAGAAACATTCGAGCATACTCGAATGCCGGCTTTTCGGCATCTATCAGTTTCTGAATTTCATTATTGTTCACAATGTGCTCCATTCATTCGTGAGCGGCTTAAGCATGTGTCATGCGAGATACTTCTCCAAGGGTATGGGGATTGTTTTAATCTCTTTTCCACAACTCCCGGGCTACCGAACAACTGCGGTTTCAGACAAATTCTCCGGGGATTGAAAATAGTTCGGTAGTGTTTCTCGCGTTATGAACTGGTCTCGCCCCTTCCAAATGTCTTGCTTTGCCTCTATACCGCGCGACGCATGCGCTGGCTTTGCTGGCTTTCCCGCATACCACCCGCATTCGTTGGCGGGACTGGATAGGAGTTCATGATGTCGAATACCGTTTCCCTTACATTTCCTGATGGATCCGTCCGCGAATATGCCGCTGGCGCGACCGGTCGCGATGTTGCCGAATCGATCTCCAAGTCGCTGGCCAAGAAGGCGGTCGCCATTGCGCTCGACGGCGAGCTGCGCGACCTGTCCGATCCGGTCGCAAATGGGCGCCTAGAGATCGTTACCCGCGACGACGCGCGCTCGCTGGAACTGATCCGCCACGACGCCGCCCACGTGATGGCCGAGGCCGTGCAGGAGCTGTGGCCGGGAACGCAGGTGACCATCGGTCCGGTGATCGAAAACGGTTTCTATTACGACTTCGCCAAGGACGAGCCTTTCACGCCCGACGATCTGCCGAAGATCGAAAAGCGGATGAAGGAGATCATCGCCCGCAACAAGCCCTTCACCAAGGAGATCTGGTCGCGCGAGAAAGCGAAGGAAGTCTTTGCCGCCAAGGGCGAGGCCTACAAGGTCGAGCTCGTCGACGCCATCCCGGAAGGTCAGGATCTGAAGATCTACTATCAGGGCGACTGGTTCGACCTCTGCCGCGGCCCGCACATGGCCTCGACCGGCCAGATCGGCACCGCCTTCAAGCTGATGAAGGTGGCCGGCGCCTATTGGCGCGGCGACAGCAACAATCCGATGCTGACCCGCATCTACGGGACCGCCTGGCATACGCAGGAGGAACTCGACAACTACCTCCACATCCTCGCTGAGGCCGAGAAGCGCGACCACCGCCGCCTGGGCCGCGAGATGGACCTGTTCCATTTTCAGGAAGAAGGTCCGGGCGTCGTGTTCTGGCACGGCAAAGGATGGCGCATCTTCCAGACGCTGGTCGCCTACATGCGCCGCCGGCTCGCCAACACCTATCAGGAAGTCAACGCGCCGCAGGTGCTGGACAAGTCGCTCTGGGAAACCTCCGGCCACTGGGGCTGGTACCGCGACAACATGTTCAAGGTGACGGTCGCCGGTGACGACACCGACGACGACCGCGTCTTCGCGCTGAAGCCGATGAACTGCCCGGGACACGTGCAGATCTTCAAGCATGGCTTGAAATCATACCGTGAACTGCCCGTACGGCTTGCGGAATTCGGCAACGTACATCGCTACGAACCATCAGGCGCGCTGCACGGTCTGATGCGCGTGCGTGGCTTCACCCAGGACGATGCGCACGTCTTCTGCACGGACGAGCAGATGGCGGCGGAATGCCTGCGCATCAACGATCTCATTCTGTCGGTCTATGAGGATTTCGGCTTCACCGAAGTGGTCGTGAAGCTCTCGACCCGCCCGGAGAAGCGTGTCGGCTCCGACGAGCTCTGGGATCGTGCGGAAAGCGTCATGACGGACGTTCTCAAGCAAATCGAGGCGCAGTCCGGCGGCCGCATCAAGACCGGCATCCTGCCGGGCGAGGGCGCCTTCTACGGCCCGAAATTCGAGTACACGCTGAAGGACGCGATCGGCCGCGAATGGCAGTGCGGCACGACCCAGGTCGATTTCAACCTACCGGAGCGTTTCGGTGCCTTCTACATCGACCAGGCGTCCGAAAAGCGTCAGCCGGTGATGATACATCGCGCCGTGTGCGGCTCGATGGAGCGCTTCCTCGGGATCCTGATCGAGAACTTCGCCGGCCACATGCCGCTGTGGATTTCGCCGCAGCAGGTCGTGGTTGCGACGATCACCTCGGAGGCCGACGATTATGCCCGCGAAGTGGCCGAGAAGCTGCGTGACGCCGGCATGACCGTGGAAACCGATCTTCGCAACGAGAAGATCAACTACAAGGTTCGCGAACACTCCGTGACGAAGGTGCCGGTCATCATCGTTTGCGGGAAGCGCGAGGCGGAGGAGCGTACGGTCAACATCCGCCGGCTTGGTTCGCAGAACCAGACGTCGATGACGCTCGATGAGGCGATCGCGACGCTGATCGATGAAGCAACAGCGCCCGATCTGAAGCGCAAGGCAGCCCGCGCGGCCGCCTGAGCAAAGGCCAGTGTCATCCACCTTCGTCGTTTCGAATACGAAGGTGGATGACACTCAGTACTGGTCTCGATGAGAGAGCTGATCGTTTCGATTTCACAGGCGGATAGGCTTCGTGTGCCGATCCCGCTTTTCATCGTTCGCGATGGATGGACCTAACTGTATCTCAGGCGCGGTGCAAGAAAGGCAGTTTAGTCGGCTGAAGGTTGCTTCCTTGATTAGGCGGTTCGATCTGGCAGGGCGCCGGTCTCAATCCGTCTCGGTTACAGCCTGGGCTTGCTGCTCGGGATTCTCTGGCAGGATGACTTCCACGTCGGTGTTTTGCCCGGCCGTCACCGTAAAGTCGCGCTGGTAGATCTTGTTCTTGTTCCGCGCGACGGCCGTGTACTGCCCCTCTGCCAGAACGAGGGTCGGAAAGGCGCCGACGCTTTCGCTGACCACGTCGCCCGAGGAGGTGAGGATGGACCACGCCGTGTCCGCGATGGCCTCGCCGCCTTCTTCGGAGACAAGCTTGAGGGTGAGCTTGGCCGCCCGGTGCTGGATGGTGGCCTGTATCAGCTTTCCGGCCTCTACCTGGATGTCGGCGCGGATGACCGCGTTTACCGTGCCGTAGTCGGAGACGACGTGGTATGTGCCGGCATTGAGGCGGACCACCGTGTTGGGCTTTACGTCGGGAACGACGAGACCACGTTCGCCGTCCGTTGCTGCTTCCGACGAGTAGATCGAAAAAGTGAGCTCATTCGGTGGAATGCGCACATCCGACCCTGAAACCGCGTTCAACATCATACCGCCCGCATCCAGCACCATGACCTGCTTTTCGACAGCGCCTGACTCCGGCACCAGCAGCTTCTTGGTGGCAGCAGCGCGCCCGAAGGCGACGTTGACGAAATACTCGCCCGGCACCAACTGGAACGCGGCCGAGCCGCCTTCGGATGTGGCCAAAAGTGAAAGCTTGCCGTCGGAACCCGGAATGGGTGAAAAAATGCGCCAGCTGAGGCCGTGCTGCATCGGCGCGCCGTCCTTGGTCAGAAGCGCCTCGCAACTGATTTCGCGCAGGTTCTTCGGTTCGGATTCGCCAGTGACAAGGGGATTGAAGGATGTCAGCTTGCCACTCTTCTTCGGTGTCGTGATTTGCGAAAAGCTCTCCAGCGTGTCCTGCGCAAGGGCGGGACACGCCGCGCCGATCGCGGCGCAAAGGGAGAGTATCCCGGCAAAAGCGGAAATGCGTTGGGTGGGCATGGCGAAGGTTGACTTCCTGACTCGTTGGCTCCACTTGAATGCCCGGCAAATGGCATTTTGATGGCCGCCCGACGGCCATACGTTAGTGGAACTCCCGCCTGATGAAAACCGATATCAGACTTATCGACTATCTTTCCAACCGCCGCTCCATTCCGGCCTTCCAGATGGGAGCGCCCGGACCGGGCCAGGCGGAAATCGAATCGATCCTGCGCCTTGCTTCTCGGGTGCCTGACCACGGCAAGCTCGCCCCGTGGCGGTTCATCGTCTATCGCGGTGCGGAGCGGGAGCGCATCAGCGCCGAACTCGCCAAGATCGCGCTGGCTGACAAGCCGGACCTTTCTGCGGACATGATCACGGTCGAGAACACTCGGCTTTCGCGCGCGCCGGTCGTGGTGGCCGTCGTCAGCACGGCGGCACCGCACGTGAAGATTCCCGAGTGGGAGCAACTGATGTCGGCGGGTGCTGTGTGCCTCAACATGCTGATGGCGGCAAACGCGCATGGGTACGCATCGAACTGGTTGACGGAATGGTATGCCTTCGACGAGCGCGCCTATCCTTTGCTCGGTGTGAAGCCGGGTGAAAAGGTCGCGGGTTTCATTCACATCGGGACTGCGATGGTTCCGCCGACGGAACGGCCGCGACCTGATTTGAAGGAGATCGTGTCCTGGGTCGGGGAGGCAGGCTGAGGGACGGATGTTCTACGACACGGCCACGAACGCGCATGGATTGAGCCACGATCCCTTCAAGGCGATCGTGTCGCCGCGCCCGATCGGCTGGATCGGCACGAAGGGGACGGACGGTAGTCACAACCTTGCGCCCTATTCGTTCTTCAACGCCGTGAGCGACAGGCCGAAGCTCGTGATGTTCTCTTCGAGCGGACACAAGGACAGTGTTCGCAACATCGAGGAGACCGGTGCTTTCACCTGCAATTTTGTCAGCCGCAGCCTGGCCGACAAGATGAACATGACGTCGATTGCGGCAGCCTATGGCGAGAGCGAATTCGACATCGCCGGACTGACGCCAGAGCAGGCGCGCCTTGTCGACGCGCCGCTTGTCGCCGAAGCATTTGCAGCGCTCGAATGCCAGATGACAGAGGTGATGCGGCCGCACGACGTGGACGGTTTGCCTTCGGAGAGCTGGGTCGTGTTCGGCCAGGTGGTCGGCATACACATCAAGGACGAAACCGTACGCGACGGCCGTTTCGACATGTCGGTCGCACGGCCAATCGGACGGATGGGCTACATGGACTACTGTGATGCCGGTGATGTGTTTGAGATGATGCGCCCGCAGCGTCGATAGTCGGGCCTATTTCGGCGGTCCCTGACGTCAAGCCGGAGCCTTGAACGTCGCATTGATTGTCTCAATTTGCCTCGTATCGGTGGTCGCGCGGCCATCGAAGCCGTCCGCGCACGCCGCGCGACACTCGACCTCGAAATCTATGCCAGCACGGGACGGGACCACTTCGTAAGCGGCGATTCCGGCCGCCTTCGCGGCCATCAATGTCGCGGCGCGAGCTAGGGTGAACGCTTCTGTCCAGCGGCCGTCTGCCTGTTGGTAGCGCGCCGCACCCAGCATTTGTGCTAGCGTCCGCCAATCCCAGATCAATCCGACTAGCCGCTGTGATTTCCGAGCGAACCCGTTGTGAGACAGTGGTGGCGGTAGAAGGCCATCGGTATAAGCCAGGATGCGTGTTGTTCCTGGCACTAGGTTCTCTTCCGCTTCGGCAACCGACAGCAGCATGTCCAGTCTCTGGACATCGGCGCCTGCATGACAATTCGTTAAGACGACACCTGTCGGCTGGAGCCCGATCAGGGAACGAAGCGTCGCCTCGCTATCATCTGGTATGGTGAGAAAGATGCCGTCCGTGGGCTGCAAGCGGGTCGAAAACGATGCGCTGCACAGAATGGCATCCGCATCGGCGCTGCCTACTGTCGAGGCGTCGTCATCGAGAAGCAACAATGAATGAAGTGGTCGCGGCATGTCTCCTTGTAGGCCCATCGACTATTTCCCGCAACGCCTGGATGGGGAAGGGGAAGTTGCCGCCCGCCGGTACAAAGTAGGCCCTGGCTGCGCGGAGACTTGTAAAAATTCGATGGTCTTATCGGGTGTGAACCTCCGACCTGCATATCTGAGCGGCAACGTTGGTCCTTACACCTCCCCCTGTAACCGCATCTCAATGTTTGGCGTCTAGCGTCAACCAATGCTCTGGAATGACCTCCGAAAATTGCTTGTGACGGCTGTGCTGAGTTTCGTGATACTTGCATCACTGGGCGCCACACCCCTTGGCGCAGCTGAAACTATCGACATTCGCAGCTCTTGCTGGACGTCCAGCAGTTTGTCGGACGGCTTGGCCACTGTCGTCCGCTCGCCCGGGCGCTGGACCTGCGGAGATCGGAACTATTCGCTCGAAGGCGAGCGGACGCTGCTGCGTTTTGAAATCGGTCCAAACGATGTCCTTCCCCAATATCTCTTTGCAAGGCGAAGCGCGCTCGCGGCTGTGCATTTGTTGGCGATCGATCGAGACGGTGCAATGCGCCAGACCTCCTTGTCTGCGGGTGAACTGCCTAGCGCTCTGTCTGGCGGGTATTTCAAGGCCTCTCTGCCGGGCGTAACCCGCGACACGCGGCAGGTCGTTGTCGCGTTCGATTTGCCGAGCCACCGGATGACGCTGGAGAGAGCCTATCTGTCACCGTCTGACCTTGCTCTGGGCCCGGACTTTGTACGGTCCCTACTTCTCTTGGCTACCCTTGCCGGAATGCTGTCCATGCCGCTCATTTTCAACGCGGCCTTCTACCGGATCCTGCGCGAGCCATTCGTGCTGTGGCATTCCATGCTCACAATCTTTTTGCTGCTGACCATCCTGGTCTCTTCGGGACTTGCAGTCGTTCTCTTCGATCCGCCGGCCATGACGTTGAGTTGGATGACGACGGTGATCTTTGGCCTTACCGTCGCGTCCGGGGCGATGTTTACCCACAGCTTCATCGAGCCGGGCCGCATGCATCCGCGCCTGCGGCGGGCGCTGCTCTATTGCGCCGTATGGGCGATGTTTCTGAGCACGTCTCACGCGGCATTTCCATTTGTGGGACGCCCGATTCAGTCGACCGTGTACACGGCGGCTTTTGCTCCGGTGGTGGTCATTTTCATATTGTCCGTCGCCGATGCACTGCGGCGCGGAAGTCGGGCGGCCAAGTTCCAGGCGGTCGGCTATATTCCTATAATTTTGGCCGGATTGGTCCGCTTGGTCACGGGCGTGGTTCCCTCGTTGCAGAGCAACGATGCGATGCTCCTATTTTATGTGGGTTGCGTATGCGAAGTCTTGTTCACCACACTCGGCGTGGCAGACCGCTTCATGACGATCAAGCGCCAGCGAGATCACGCACGCTACGAAGCTGACATGCTTGAGCGCCTGTCCGAACGAGACGCACTGACGGGGTTGCTCAACCGACGGGCCATCGAGCAGAATTTCGAAAAATTCCGCGCCGAGGGCTACCGCACACTCGCCGTTCTCGACCTGGACCACTTCAAGGCGATCAATGATGTTCACGGCCACGTGGTTGGCGACGCCGTGCTGAAAGCCGTGGCCCAAGCGCTCCAGGCGGACCAGCAGGTTCATGCATTCCGCCTCGGCGGCGAAGAATTCGTGCTGCTTGTGCGCGGCGAAGATGCCCAGGCCCGGGCCGAGCGTCGGCGGCAGGCTATCCCCGCCGTTGTCGCCAATGCAGTGCCAGGTCTTGGGCGCCCCGTAACTGCCAGCATGGGTATGACGGATGCGTCACCAAATGCTGATGCAGAGTTCGCAGAACTCTACGAGCGCGCCGACAAGCTACTTTACAACGCCAAACTTGCGGGTCGCAATCGAACCCAAATTGCATTGGTGCAAGGATGTGAAGCTAGTCTGCGATACTGTGGCTAAGCACTCGCCTTCTTGCACTGGAAGGATTTTGCTGTTCGTATGCCAGCTGGCGATGGAGGCGACACAGCCGACAGTGGTTGCTGGAGCCGGTTAAGAATTATGGTGAACCAATCGTAAACCATTTGCCGCTAGCGTTTCCCTACGCACAACAGATTCCCAAACGCCGGGGCGCGCCACGTGATCATCCACGCCTTTCTCAGATGGGCCGAAACTGCCAAAGCGAGCGACCGGGCGCGGGCGGCAAGCGCGCTTGCCCGCGCATACGCCAATGCTTCCATTGGTCACGATGAGCGCAATGCGGCCGAAATGGCGATGATATTCCTGCTGGATGATCCGGCGCCGAAGGTACGGCTGGCACTGGCCGAGGCGCTTGCCGACTGCGCGGAGGCGCCGCGTGCGGTCATCCTGCCGTTGTCGGAAGACCAGCCCGAAATCGCAGCGCAGGTGATCCTGCGTTCGCGCGTACTGACGGATGTCGATCTGGTCGATCTCGCTGCCAGGGGCAGTGACGTCACGCGGTCGCTGATTGCACACCGCCCGACCCTGTCGCGGGCAGTCTGCGCGGCGCTGGTCGAGGTCGGCAGCGTGTTTGACGTCCTGACGCTGCTGGCGAATGAAGGAGCCCCGGTGTCCCGGAAAAACTTGAAGAGGATCTGCGAACTGCATGGCGACGACGTGGAGGTTCGCGCACATCTCCTTGATCGGGATGACCTGCCGAGTGATGCGCGGCAGGCGCTTGTCGAGAAAGTTGGAACTGCGCTTGCTGGCGATTCACTGGTGTTGGCTGCCATCGGAGCGGCGCGGGTCGATCGGATCACCCGCGAAGCTTGCGACGTGGCTACTATCGGGCTGGCAGCCGGTGTTGACGCTGCGGAAGCAGACCGACTGGTGGAGCACCTTCGGACATGCGGACGCCTGACGCCGCTGTTCCTCATGCAGGCCCTTTGCGCGGGCCGGATCGAGTTCTTCGCCTCCGCCATTGTCAATCTTTCCGGTCGAGGCGAACGGCGTGTTCGCTCGATCCTTGCCGATGGGCGGCAGGCCTCCGTCCGGGCATTGTTCGAGGCCGCCGGTCTCGGGTGTGACGTCAGTGCTCTGTTTGCCGATGCAGTCCTGCTTTGGCGCAAGGATGCAAGGCGCGGTGCAGCAGCGGTTTCAGTCTCCTCGCGGCTTGCGGCGCGCGCCCGCGAAGCCGCAAACGGGACGTCGCAGGAGTTGCTGGACATGATCGAAGGGCTGTCACTTGCCGAACAGCGCCAATCGGCCCGAAGCTTCGCCTTGTTGGCACACGACGCCGCATAACAACACGCCGGCGACAACATTAGCTCGAGCCAACGCATCGGGATGTGGCGTATCGCTAGATGTCGAGATTCTCGGCAAACACCGCGCGTTCCTGGATGAAACGGAAGCGGGCGTCTGCCTTTGTTCCCATCAAGTTGTCGACAGCCTCACGCGTGCCTTCGAAATCGACGTCATCGACTTCAACCTTCAGCAGCGTGCGTTTTTTCGGATCCATGGTGGTTTCCTTAAGCTGCGCCGGCAGCATCTCGCCAAGGCCCTTGAAGCGCCCGATCTCGACTTTGCCGCGGCCGGAAAACTCCGTGCGCATCAATTCCTCGCGATGGGCGTCGTCACGGGCGTAGCCGACTTTCGCGCCCTGGCTGATGCGATAAAGCGGCGGCACGGCAAGGTAGAGATGTCCGCCGCGGATGAGTTCCGGCATCTCCTGATAGAAGAAGGTTATCAGGAGGGTGGCGATGTGGGCCCCGTCAACGTCGGCGTCGGTCATGATGATGACGCGCTCGTAGCGCAGGTCCTCTTCGCGATACTTCGACCGTGTCCCGCAACCCAGCGCCTGGACGAGGTCGGCAATCTGCTGGTTAGCGCCTAGCTTTTCGCGGCCGGCGCTTGCGACGTTCAGGATTTTTCCGCGCAGCGGAAGGATCGCCTGGTTGGAGCGATTTCGCGCCTGCTTGGCCGAGCCGCCGGCCGAATCACCTTCGACGATGAAGAGCTCGGCGCCCTCGGCCGAATTCTGCGAGCAGTCGGCAAGCTTGCCCGGTAGGCGCAGCTTCCGCACAGCTGTCTTGCGGTTGACTTCCTTTTCCTTGCGGCGGCGAAGGCGCTCCTCGGCGCGCTCGATAACCCATTCGAGCAATTTTGCCGCTTCGGCCGGGTTGTCGGCGAGATAGTGGTCGAAAGGATCGCGCAGCGCATTTTCAACGATGCGCTGAGCCTCGACGGTTGCAAGCTTGTCCTTCGTCTGGCCGACGAATTCCGGCTCACGGATGAAGACCGACAGCATGCCGACGGCCGAAATCATCACGTCGTCGGTGGTGATGATCGCGGCACGCTTGTTCTGTGTCAGGTCGGCGTAGTTCTTCAACCCCTTTGTCAGCGCGATGCGGAGGCCCGCTTCGTGCGTGCCGCCGTCGGCGGTCGGGATGGTGTTGCAATAGGAATGTATCTGCGAGTCGCCGCCATACCATGTGACAGCCCATTCCAGCGCGCCGTGGCCGCCGGACTTTTCCGTCTTGCCCGCGAAGATCTCGCGCGTAACCGTGTATTCCTTGCCGAGCGTTGCCTGCAGATAATCCTTCAGGCCGCCGGGGAAGTGGAAGACGGCCTTTTCCGGCGTCTCGGAGCCTTCCTGCAGCAGGGATGGATCACAGCTCCAGCGAATCTCGACGCCGCCGAAGAGATAGGCTTTCGAACGTGCCATGCGGAAGACGCGCGCGGGATCGAAATGAGCGTGGGGACCGAAGATTTGCGGATCAGGATGGAAGCGCACTTTCGTGCCGCGACGGTTCTGCACATCGCCGACTTCTTCCAGCGGTCCCTGCGGAACACCGCGCGAAAAGCGTTGGCGATAGAGCTTGCGGTTTCGGGCGACTTCAACCTCGAGATGGTCTGACAGCGCGTTGACGACGGAGACCCCGACGCCGTGCAGGCCGCCAGAGGTTTCATAGGCCTTGCCGTCGAACTTTCCGCCGGCGTGGAGAACGGTCAGGATGACCTCGAGCGTGGACTTGCCCGGCATCTGCGGATGGTTTTCCACCGGGATGCCGCGACCGTTGTCAGTGACGGTCAGATAGCCCTCGGCGTCGAGGCTGACCTCGATGAAGTTTGCGTGGCCGGCGACCGCCTCGTCCATCGAATTGTCGATGACCTCGGCGAACAGATGGTGCAGCGCCTTCTCGTCCGTTCCGCCGATATACATCCCCGGGCGCATGCGCACCGGCTCGAGCCCTTCGAGGACACGGATCGCCGACGCGTCGTAATTGCCGCCTTCGGCTGCCGCGGTCGCCGGTGGGGCAGGCCGGGACGCCGGTGGGGCAGGCGGTGCTTCGCGCGCCGGCTGCGGTTCAGCGGCGGCTGGGCTGGGCTTGGGCGCACTTGCGATATTGGCGAAGAGATCGTTGTTGTCGTCCATCGGGCTTTCAGACTTCGTTCCGGCAGGCCATTCGGATAGGCCGAGACGTCGGGCAATTTCAAGGCTTCGCGACATTTCGGCGAATCACCGCGAGTTTGCCAGAAATTGCACAGTTTCGCGATTCGTTCTCATCAGCGGCCGCGCGGGCGGTGCTGACGTCATTGGGGGAGGATTGCGTCTCCACGCCTGGAATGGCAAGACTTGCCGCCCGAAGGGAGCCAGACTTCATGCCTCAGTCCACAATTCATTGCCGCGCACGGCTTCTTCTGGCCACAATTCTACTTGCGGCGCTGCCGGTCACGGCCGGCGCGGCGGCGCTGCAGCCCTGGAAGGACGATCTGTTCTCCTATCCCGCCGTGATCGAGAGCTCGGATGGCGGGGCGCTCCGCGTGATCGACTACCAGGAAATGCGTGACATCAACGGTCGCGACCAGGTGCCGGAGCGGCGCGCCAAGGCGGCCTATGTTTCAACCTCCGTCAAGCGGGAGCAGGAAAACCTGACGATTGAGACGTCCGGCGGCCCGGTCGATGTGGCGGTCACCGGGCGTCAGAGGGGAGCCGCTTTTACCGTGATCTTCATCCATGGAAGGGGCGGCGACCGACGGCTCGGCAACAACGACTGGAGTTTTGGCGGCAACTTCAATCGCCTGAAAAACCTCGCGGTGCGCAACGGCGGCGTCTACTACTCCGCGAGCGTCAGAAGCTTCGATGAACGTGGCGCGGCGCCCATCGCCGGTCTCATCGATGCGGCGCGGCAAAATTCGCCCGGTACGCCCGTCGTGCTCTCCTGCGCATCGATGGGCAGCTTCATCTGCTGGCAGATCGCGCGCGATGCCAATGCAGTGAAGAACCTGGCGGGAATGGTCATCATGGGTGGAGCTGCGGATCCGAACTACCCCGACAGTGCCGGCTACAAGACGAAGCTACCGATCTATTTCACCCATGGCGATCGCGACAAGGTCTATGCGTCAGAGGACCAGATTACGCTGTTCCGCAGGCTTCTGAAGGCCGGCATCCCGACTCGGTTCGTGCTGTTTCACACCGGCTCGCACGGGACGCCGGTGCGGATGACAGACTGGCGTGAGACGCTGAATTGGATCTTCGCACAATGAGGTTGCGGGAAACCGCAGGTAGGGGATTGCACGTTGCCGATGCGCTTTGCCCTTACAAAGACCGCTTCGATTTGCTAGGTCGCTCGAAACTCTACGATTACCCTTGGGAGGCAGCATGACCCCGGACGTAACCCCGCTCGTGGCTGGAAACTGGAAGATGAACGGCACGCGGGCCTCGCTCGACCAGATCAAGGCGATGGCCGAAGGTGTGAAGGGGCCGCTGTCTGAGAAGGTGGAGACGCTGATCTGCCCGCCGGCGACGCTCCTCTATGTGGCAACAGCGCTCTGCGACGACAGCCCACTGATGATTGGCGCTCAGGACTGCCACCAGAATACGTCCGGTGCCCACACCGGCGACGTGTCGGCCGAAATGATCGCCGATTGCTTCGGGACCCATGTGATTGTCGGCCATTCCGAGCGCCGCACCGATCATTGCGAGGGCGACGCCCTGATCCGTGCGAAGGCAGAGGCCGCGCATGCCGTCGATCTGGTCGCGATCGTTTGCATTGGTGAGACGGGCGACGAGCGCAAGGAGGGAAAAACCCTCGACGTGCTGAAGACCCAGCTCACCGGTTCGGTGCCGGAGGGCGCTACGGCGGAGAATACGGTGATCGCCTATGAGCCCGTCTGGGCGATCGGCACTGGCCTGACGCCGACCGCCGCTGACGTCGCCGAGGCTCATGCCTTCATGCGCGGTGAGCTCAAGGCGCGGTTTGGCGGGGAGGGCGCGAAGATGCGCATCCTCTACGGCGGATCGGTTAAGCCGGGCAATGCGAAGGAATTAATGGGCGTCGCGAATGTCGACGGCGCGTTGATCGGTGGAGCAAGCTTGAAATCGGAAGATTTCCTCGCCATCTACCGCGCATACGAAGAATTGACGGCCTGACACCGGCTTTTGCCGGCGAGGGCTTGGAATGACCGGCGGCTTGGTATATTGAGCCGCCAATCTCCTTTCTTGTGCCTTCGGGCAGGGTTTTCAAAATGCAGACCGTTTTGCTTGTCATCTATCTCATGGTCGTCGTTGCGCTGATCGGCATCGTGCTGATCCAGCGGTCCGAAGGCGGCGGTCTCGGCATAGGCGGAGGCTCTGGCTTCATGTCGGCGCGTGGCGCTGCGAACGCCCTGACGCGGACGACGGCGATCCTCGCTACGCTGTTCTTTGTACTGGCGCTCGCCATGGGGATCCTGTCCCGCTACGAGTCGAAGCCGACGGACATTCTCGACCGTATCCCCGGCACGTCGGGCAACGGCGCGGGTGTTCTGGACTCGCTCGGCGGCGAAAGCCCGGCGCCGGCTGCGCCCGCCGCACCGGCGAACAACAACGCTGTTCCGACCGACAGTGGCGCGGCTTCCGGCACCAACGCGGCACCGGCGGCGCCTGCAGCGCCCGGTCCGAATACGGCCGTTCCGACCGGTCAATAACAGAACGATACGATGTGACCCGGCCGGCAGGCGCTTCGCCCGCCGGCCTTCTTCTTGTGTAAAACCGAAGCGTTCCCCGACGAAAAGTTCCCCGCGGCAATTTTTCGGTGGCGGAATCATTAGTGAAAAGGTATCCGGTGACTCCCATGGCGCGATATGTATTCATCACAGGCGGCGTGGTTTCTTCCCTCGGAAAAGGAATTGCGGCTGCCGCTCTCGGAGCGTTGCTTCAGGCCCGTGGCTACCGGGTCAGGCTGCGTAAACTGGACCCCTACCTCAACGTTGATCCGGGCACCATGAGCCCGACTCAGCACGGCGAAGTGTTCGTCACCGACGACGGTGCCGAAACCGACCTCGATCTTGGCCACTACGAGCGCTTTACCGGGCGCTCGGCGACCAAGTCGGACAACATCACCACCGGCCGCATCTACAAGAACATCATCGACAAGGAACGCCGCGGCGACTATCTCGGCGCAACCGTTCAGGTCATCCCGCACGTCACAAACGAGATCAAGGATTTCGTTACCGACGGTAACGAAGACTATGACTTCGTCATCTGCGAGATCGGCGGCACCGTCGGCGATATCGAGGCGATGCCCTTCATGGAGGCGATCCGCCAGCTCGGCAACGACCTGCCGCGCGGCACCGCCGTCTATGTCCACCTGACATTGATGCCCTATATCCCGGCCGCGGGCGAACTGAAGACCAAGCCGACGCAGCATTCGGTCAAGGAGCTTCAGGCGCTCGGCATCCACCCCGACATTCTGCTGGTGCGCGCCGATCGCGAGATCCCGGAAGCTGAGCGCAAGAAGCTGTCGCTGTTCTGCAACGTGCGTCCTTCCGCCGTTATCCAGGCACTCGACGTATCCTCGATCTACGACGTTCCGCTCGCCTACCACAAGGAAGGCCTGGACGACGAGGTGCTGGCCGCATTCGGTATAGAGCCGGCGCCGAAGCCGCGCCTCGAAGCCTGGCAGAAGGTCTCCGATCGGATCAAGACACCGGAAGGCGAAGTGACGATTGCGATCGTCGGCAAGTACACGGGCCTGAAGGATGCTTACAAGTCGCTGATTGAGGCGCTTTATCACGGCGGTATCGCCAACCAGGTGAAGGTCAAGCTCGACTGGATCGAGTCGGAGGTGTTCGAGAAGGAAGATCCGGCGCCTTATCTTGAAAAGGTGCACGGCATTCTCGTTCCCGGCGGCTTCGGCGAGCGCGGCTCGGAAGGCAAGATCCAGGCGGCAAAGTTCGCCCGTGAGCGCAAGGTTCCCTATTTCGGCATCTGCTTCGGCATGCAGATGGCCGTGGTCGAAGCGGCGCGCAATCTGGCCGGCATCGACAAGGCCTCATCGACCGAGTTCGGCAAAACCGCAGAGCCGGTCGTCGGCCTAATGACCGAGTGGGTCAAGGGCAACGAATTGCAGAAGCGCACGGCTTCCGGCGACCTCGGCGGCACCATGCGCCTCGGCGCCTATCGTGCGACGCTGAAGGCGGGCACGAAGATTGCCGACATCTACGGCTCGACCGACATTTCCGAGCGCCACCGCCACCGCTACGAGGTGAACGTCGACTACAAGGACCGCCTCGAAGGCTGTGGCCTCGTCTTCTCCGGCATGTCGCCGGACGGCGTGCTGCCGGAGACGGTCGAGTATCCCGACCACCCGTGGTTCATCGGCGTGCAGTATCACCCCGAGCTGAAGAGCCGCCCGCTCGATCCGCATCCGCTGTTTGCCAGCTTTATCGAGGCGGCGCTGGAACAGTCGCGGCTGGTTTGAGTTTTCAGACAGATGTGCGAAATGCGGCCTGGTGGAGACGCCGGGCCGTGTTCGTTTGATAAGCCGCCCCTCGGCGGATCTTCAGAACGGGAGCGCTCAGAACCGAGCCGTCATGGTTGCGAGAAACGTGCGCCCCGCCGCGGGAAGGCCGTCGGCCATGTCGATCTCCTGGTCGAAGATGTTCTGCGCAAGAAAGCCGAGCTCCAATTGCCCGCTCTCCGATTTCCATCCGATGGCCGCATCCGTGGTCGTATAGGCGTCGAGCACCGGCGCGACGGGTTCACCAAGATCGTCGTAGTATTGCGATCCGACTCGTTCACCAACAAAGGTCTGCGCGACGGTTCCCGTGATTCGGGCGGGATGAACGTAGGTGAAACCGACACGACCGACATAGTCGGGCACCAGCGGCACGCGCAGATCCGGATTCCAATAGTCGGTCGTGTCCTTGCTTTCGTTCCAGCTGAATGACCCGAACAGGCCAATTCCGCCCCCGAGCCAGTAGTTGGCGCTCAGTCGGATACGGTCGATCTCGCCTTCCCAGGTGTTGAATGTTGTCAGTAAGTCTTCCGGCGCCAATGTCAGGCCGGTGAACGTCTGGCGCTGGTACTCAACGGCCGTGAAGAAGTTTTCCGACCACTCTGCGTCCCAGCGTACGGCGGCTGTGCGCGACTGGCCACTCCAATAGAGCGGCAAGTCATCGGGCGTCAGGCCGACGGTGGATATGGGTGAAAGCGTGTAGTTCGTCACGAACTGCGTGTCCTGCCGGTAGTAGGCGCGCAGCCACTGACCATCCAGCGGCGACCATGCAACCCCAATCCTCGGATCGACCGGTCCCCATTCGCCAGCTTCGCCGTCGAAGCGCGTGACATATATGCCACCCTGGAATTGAAGGTTGCGGGACACCTCGAGCGTCGTATCGGCGTACACACGTGTTGCCGTTCCGTCGTCGGAATAGGCCCCGAGGTACTCTTCCGAACCCGTATCAAGATCAGTGATGGTCTGGGATAGCCAGGAGTCGTGCCGCGCCGCTTCTGCGCCGTACCGAAGCGTAAGCGGTCCGATACCGACGAGGTGACTAATGCCGTATGTAACGTTGTCGTCCTCGGTTTCCTCGTTGACGCGATAAGTCACCGGCAGTCCGGTTACGGGATCCCATCCGCGCGAGCGAAACTGGTTATCACCGTTGGTATCGTTCGTGGCAATGAAGGCCTGGATCATGTTTCGATCTGAGATCGTATGACTCCAAGCTGCGCCGAACTCGGTCTCGCGGCTTTCCGTGCGGTTGAAGGGCGCGGGATTCCAGATCTGTCCCGGAAAACCGGTCTCCTGCTTGCCCACGTGGCCAAAGAGAAAGACACTGTTGGTCAGGGTCGGCCGCAGCCCGAATTGAAAAAGCGCGCCGTCAAAATTGTTGTCGTCGTTGTCACGTTCGCTTTGTGGACGGGCGGTTTCTCCGCGCAGGTAGTAGCTGACCGGAAAGCCCGCATAGTTGGTGCCCTGCACCTCGATGTCGCCGGTCCAGCCGCTGTCGTGGTCGCCTGCAATCCCGCCCAGGCCAAGCGCGGTCTCGACGAAGCTGCGTCGCTCGATCGAGTTGCGACGCTGCTCCGATGCCAGGGCCAGAGGATCGAGCAACAGGCCCTGGATCTGCGCGGAAAAATCCGTCCCGCCTGGACGGACATGCTGGATGCCGTTGATCGGCTGCCCGATGAAAGGACTCAACCGGCCGCTGGCCGCCTCGTCGAAATAGGTCGAAGCCATGAACGGATCGGCGCCGCGGTCCGCGTAGTAGCGGCCCCAGTCGTCGAGGCCGAGATTTTCCAGCGTGATGCCCAGGAACGAGGAGGTCTGGCGGTTGGGGTCATAGCCGGAATAGTAACCGCCGCGTGCCATGCGGCGGCGCAACGCTTCGCGCGCCTCGATGATGGCCTCGTCGGCGCGGTACTGATCCAGCGCGATGCCGGAGCGAATCAGCGGGATCGACGGGTTCTCCGGATCGAAGCGGTCGGCATTGTCGAGCGCTTGGGCGGCTTCGACCTCGGAGCCGAGCTGGTAGGAGGCAATCGCCTGGCCGATCAGCGCGTCGCCATAGGTCGGATTGACGGCAGAGGCCTGCAACAGCACCTGCTCGCCCTCGGCGGTCTTGCCCATTCGCAGGAGATAGCGGCCCTTGGCGGCCAAGACGGCGTAGGACGTCGGATCCAGTCTCTCGGCAATGTCGATCTGTTGCTTTGCCGCCTTGACCTGATCGTTGTCCATCAGGAAACGGGCGTAGTTGGCATAGAGGACCGCGTTTTCGGGGTTGAGTGCAATCGCCTCGCGATAGGCCCGGTTCGCTTCGACCGGTGCATTGCGGTCGTGGTAGACGATGCCGAGCTCGTTCCACGCCGCATCGGCCCCCGGTGCAATCTCGACTGCTCGACGGAGATCGGCGAGCGCGCCGTCGAGATCGCTCGAAACGGTGGCGCGGGAGCGTGCGCTGATCAGGAGCAACGTCGGGTCGTCCGGATCGAGCCTGCGCGCGCGGTCGAGCGCTTCGCGCACCTCATCCCTGCGATCGAGTTCATAGGCGAGTCCCGCGCGCATTGCGGGCAGCCGCGCGTCATCCGGAAACCGCTTTTCTGCCTGCCGGAGAAGATCGATCGCAGCAGCCGTTCCGCCCACATGGGCAAGGGCGGTCGCGCGTGCGATCACGGCCGCCGGGTCGGAAGCAAAGGCGCCCTCAGGCGGCGGGCTCGTCTCCCTGTTGGGATCGGCGAGCGCTGCTGCAAACCAGCGGCCATAGGCAGCCGTTGCCTTGCGACTCGCCGGCAGGTCGGGCAGGGCCTCAGTAAATAGCCGCTCTGCCTCTTGGTAGCGCAATTCCTGTCCGGCAATCATCGCCTCGACAAGTTTCGCCCGCGATTCGAGCGCGCCGGGAAGCGGGCGCTTGAGATGCGCCAGCGCATTTACGGCGGCGGCGCGGCCGTCGAGTGAAAGTGTTGCCTCGGCCAGCGCCAGCCAGTCGGCTTGCGTGCGCGCGGCCTCTGGAACGGCCAGGATGCGGGCGCGTTCGGCGCGCGTGCGTGGGCCGTCCATGCCGCTTGCCGGCAATGTGGCGAAAGCGCCGCGCAGTTCGCCGTAGAGCAGGATCTGCTCGCGTTCCTCCAGGTTGACGAGGGTATATTTGCGTGGCGCCTGTCCGATCGCGGCCACAGCGCCTTCGCCCTGGTTCACGGTCACCGACCCTTGCGGATTGGCGAGTTCGACGGTGCCCTCAAGGACAGTGAGCGTTGTCTGGTCACCATCGACGCGGAGTGTCCAGTCCGTGCCACGGATGGCGGCGGCAGCGGCGGGGGTCTCGACGATCAGACCGCTGCCGCCGCGTTTGGCACGTGCCCAGATCACGCCGGAGGACAACTCGACCTCGCTGTTCGATTGGCCGTCTATCTTTTTCACGATCAGCGTGGTGTTGCGCCCCATACGCATCTGGGTGCTGTCGGAAAAGAGGATGGCCAGGCTGCCATTGGCGTTGGTGCGCAATGTATCACCGGCGAGCAGATCCTGGTTGATTTCGACGCCCCGCCAGTCGGGCACATCGATAAAGCGGACTTCCTCGCCAGACCGACGCGAAATCACCGAGCCATCCGCCGTGGACACACGCGGAAACGGCTCTGCTGATGCCGGTGCAATACCGCAGAACACCGCAGCTGCAGCCATCAGACCTGCCTTAAGCTTCCGCATCGATGATCCCTAACTCCCGCCATGGTTGACGATATGCAAAGAGAGATACAAGGCTGTCAACGCGCGTTGGCATTTCCCGGCTATTCGAACCTGGCAGTGATTTGCGGGGTGTTACCGTAGAAACACGCCCGCTTTCTTGCTGATACGTGCCAACGGTGCCTCAGATAGATCTCTCATCGCTTGAGATGACGAACCAGGTTTCGTCCCCGCCGCAGAGACGTGGCTGCGGCGCCGACAGCAACAATCCAGAGCGCAATTTCGATGATATGCGAGCGGCTGTCCCATCCCGTTGCAAGCGCGGAAATCACCGCGGCAGCCGTCATCACAGCCATCCGGTGCTGCTTTGCCATCGGTCCAGAGAAGTCGCTGGGGGCACCATTGGCGCGGCCGAGTTCGCGAACATAGGCGGTCAGGACCGCACAGGCCGCCGCAGCCCAGCCCAGGGCAGGGGCGCCGACGCCATAGCCGGCGCCCGCCAGGATGAAAATGTCCGCGACACGATCTGGAAACTCGTTCCAGAAAGGGCCATCCGCTTCGGCCTTGCCGCCTTCGACAGCCACCATTCCGTCGAACAGGTTGCACAGGAGCCGCAACTGGCAGAACAACGCCGCGCCGAGCAGAAGCACAACATGCGGAACGCCGTCGCTTACGCCGCCGACCCAGAAACAGGCGCCGGCCAGTGCCGCGGAGACCATGCTCGCCTGCGAAATCCGGTTCGGTGTGATCGATCGCTTGGCGAGCCAACGGGCAATGCTCTGCGCCCAGTGCGTGTCGCGGCTGGAAAGGGGGCGGCGGTCTCCGCTCTCGGTCATGGTGTGCGGTGCTCCCGGAGATAAAGCGTATAGTTATAGGCGGCGGCATAGGTCGAGGACACTAGCAACGGCAAGGCGACCGTGCGGGCGATCTCCGGCGTCCCGGCGAGAAGATGGATCAACACGAGCAGCGTCGACGATGCGGCAATTGCGATCAGGGGCGGTGCCCAGAGACTGGCTGTCCCATCGAAAAGGGCCGCCAGGCGTTCGATGACCGACTTGAGAAACAGCGTAATCAGGGCTGAAAGCGCGCCTTGCACGACGCCGGCGATGAGCGGCCGCGGCATTGCGTGGTCGCGGTTGGCAAAGACGGCCCAGCCGCCCATGGCCAGGAACGCCACCACCATGTGCGTTGCACTACTGCTGGACAATCGCCGCAGGAGGCTCATGTCAGGGACCACCAGTAGCGCACGATATGGAAGAAGATCGGGGCCGAGAACACGACCGAATCCAGCCGGTCAATCAGCCCGCCGTGTCCTTCGACGATATGCCCCCAATCCTTCACGCCGCGATCGCGCTTGATCGCAGACATGACAAGCCCGCCGAAGAAGCCCATCAACGTTATGACGAGCGCCATCAGTCCTGCCTGCAGGGGCGTGAACGGCGTGATCCACCACAGTGCCGCACCGATCAGCGTGGCACTCGCCACGCCGCCGACGAAACCTTCGACCGTCTTTGACGGCGACAGCTTTGGTGCGATCTTGTGCCGGCCGAAAAGCTTGCCCCAGACATACTGCAGCACGTCGCTCATCTGCACGACGATGACCAGAAATGCGATCAGGAGGACGTTGCGACCTTCGTAACCGGGGATCTGCAGTGTCAGAAGGGCCGGGACATGCGAGACGCAGAAGACGCAGATCATCAGGGCCCACTGGACTTCGGCGACCCGGTCGAGAAACCGTTCCGTGTCGCCCCGCAGCACGGCAATGATCGGTGTGAGCAGGAATGCATAGACCGGGATGAAGATCGCGTAGAGACCATACCAGTCGGTTGCGACCAGATAGTACTGTACCGGCAGAACAACGAAGAAGGCGGCGGCGAGAGCCCAGTGGTCGGCGCGCCGGGTGCTGGTGAGCGTCACGAATTCACGCAAGGCGGCAAAGGAACAGAAGGCGAAGAGGATGATAACGCCGGCGCGGCCTGCGAGAAAGGCGATGCCCAGCAGCGCCACCATCACCCACCAGGCGTGGATGCGCGCGTTGAGGTTCTCAATGGCCGTGTTCGACCGATCCGGCGACAGGCGTCGCTGCAGGATCTGCCCGATCAGGGAGGCGACCGTGAGGAAGAGGCCAATGCCGAGGACAAGGGCAAGGAGATCGGAGCGCGTCTCAGTCATGCCGCAGTGTCCGAGTGCGGTGACAGTGCAAGCAGTGCGGTGCGGGCGCGGTCGAGAAACGCATCCTTTGTTTCCCCTTGATGAATGTGAAGTGGGCTGCCAAAGGTCACGGTGCAGATGAGGGGAATGGGTATGATCTCGCCTTTCGGCATGACCCGGTTGAGATTGCTGATCCACACGGGAACGAGATCGACTTCGGGGCGAGCGGATGCCAGGTGGAAAAGGCCGCTCTTGAAGGGAAGCAGCGTGTCGGCAGTCTCGTTGCGGGTGCCTTCGGGAAAGAGGATCAGCGAAGCGCCCTCATCAAGGGTCTGTGCCATCCTGCCGACCGGATCCTCGCTGCGCGCCTCCCTGTTTCGCTCTATCAGAACGGCGTTGAACACATCGCGGCCGATGAAACGGTTCAGCTTCGACTTCAGCCAATACTCGGCAGCGGCCACCGGCCGCGTCTGCCGACGCAGGCGCGGTGGCAGGACGGTCCAGATCAGGATGAAATCGCCATGACTGCTGTGATTGGCGAAGTAGACGCATTGCCGCGATGGCGGACCGTCCTCAGACCAGATGGCACGCACGGCCGTGATTGCCCGGGCAAAGAGGAGGATGAGGGTTGCAACCGGGCCGGCGGCAATCGAGCGGCCGGCGTTTTGCGCCCTGTCAGGTATGTCGAAGGATGTCCGGGTGGTTGCCACGATTTGAAAGTCTGCCAGTTCTGGTTTCTTGCCCGATCCACCGAGGCCGGCGGATACTGTCATTTACGTTTCGAGAATGTGGTTTATTCCGCCTCACGCGATGCGACTGGCCCTTCAGGCAACTCACCGTCAGCCGGCTCCATCTCCTCGCCCTCGAAACGCTCCCGAACCACCGTGACCGTGCAGGGGGCGTGGGCAGCGACGGCCCCCGAGACGCTGCCAAGCATGGAGCGCATTCGTGATTCACTGCGAGCTCCCATGACGATGTGGTCGACACGGTTCTGCCGGGCAAATTCGAGGATCGCATCGGCCGGCGAAACGGCCTCTAGCACGTGAAATGTAATCGGGCCGCCGCGCGCCTTCAGCGGTGCCGCCCAGGCGTTCAATTCGGTAAGCCGCATGACACGCTTGTTGCGGCCGGATTCGTCGAGCGACGTGTCGATTGCGACGCGATTGATCCGCAGCACGCTCAGGCAGGCGATGCGAGCGCCAGGCATTGCCTCCACGATGTCGCCGACGGTGCGTCGAAGTAGCCCCGCCGTGGCTTCGGTCGATCCGCCAAGATCAAGTGCAACGACAACCATCCGCGGTTCGGCCTGCCGTTTGGCATCCGCTTGTGGGGTCAAGGTTTCGATCGGAATGGGATTGAAGCGGCGCCGGATCACTTCAAGACAAGGGTCCCGCTTCATTTTCATCGACCGGGTCGTCAATTTGACGCGCGACAGGTCCTGGAGATCGGTCGCGAGTTCAGCCGCGGTCAGATATCGCCAGGCTGGATTGACCTCAAGACAGCGCAAGATGACCTCCTGCAATGCCTCCGGCATGGCATTGTTGCGGGTGCGTGGTGGCCAGGGGTCGCGCCACAGCCGCCGCTTCAGCCCCTTGAGGCGCTGAGGATCACCGAACGGATGCTCGCCGGTGGCGAAGAAATACATCAATGCGCCTAGGGCGAAGATATCGCTACGGTAATCATGGCGCTTGCCGAGGACCTGTTCCGGCGCCATGTAGGGCGCTGTACCGTAAGGTAGGCGAAACTCTTCCTGCATCAGATCCGGTAAAAGGTTGTGCCGAGCAAGGCCATAGTCGATCAGCACTGCTTCGCCGGTTTCGCGCATCAACACGTTGCCGGGCTTCACATCGAGATGGACAACGTGCTGGCGATGAAGCGCATCCAAGGCCATCGCGATACTCGCGCCGATGTCTGCCACTTCGCCGGACGGCAGAGGCAGGCGCTCTGCCAGCGGGGCGAGGGAAGCACCCGAGACACGCTCCATGACGATATAGGGCAATGTGGAGAAATCGCCGTTGGCAACAAAACGCGGCACGTGCGGTCCCGCAAGCCGCGGAAGGATCATCTGTTCCATCTCGAAGCTGACGATGGCTGCCGGGTCATCGCCTTCACCGAGCATCGGGATCTTCATGAGGAGCGGAAAATCAATGTCGGGACGGGTCACGCTCCAGAGACGGGCCATGCCTCCGGTGTGGGCAAGTTCGCCGATTGTGAAGCCGTCCACGATGTCTCCGGTACGGACGCGGCCGTTTGACATGGTTTCAGCGCCCTTCCAGAAGCCGATCCGCAAGCGAGCGGGGCAAGCCGGCCGCACGGATCTTCTCGGAGGCCAGCTCAACATCGTACGGCACGCGCATGAAACGAAGCTCGTTGCTTCCTGTATCTAGCAGACAGAAAGCTGCTGCCGGGTTGCCGTCGCGCGGTTGTCCCACCGATCCGACAACGGCCAGCCACTTGCGTTGCGGCAGGAGCGGTATCGGCGTGGCATCCTGCGGTTCGAACAGAGTTACCCTGTTCGTGGGGCCGGTGCAGTAAAGTGCTGGGACATGCACATGGCCGCAGAAGCTGACACGTTCGGCACAGGCTGCGAAGTGAGCATCGGCGTCCGCAGTGCCCAGAACATAGTTCCAGCGGTCCGGCGCACTCGCCTCTGCATGAACATAGCGGCGGTCCGCGTCACACACTTCCATAGGCAGGTTTGCCAGAAAGGTGCGCGCCTTCTCGCCGAGTTGGCGTCGCGTCCAGTCCAATGCCACCGCAGCCGTTGCGTTCATTCTTGTCGACGTATCCGAGACCGCCTGATCATGATTGCCGCACAAGATGATTGCGCCTCTTTCCGCCAGTTCCATAGCCTGGTCCGTGCACCATGCAGGATCGGCGCCGTAGCCGACAAGATCGCCGAGGATCACAAGCCGAGCAGTGCCCGCGGACTTGGACGCAGCCAGCACCGCCTCGAAGGCCTCGCGGTTGGCATGGATGTCTGAAAGAACGGCGATCAGCATGGTTCGACCATCGGCAAACACGAGGTAGAGCGCAACCATAGCGATTCGTTTCGCAAGCGACCATTCGTCGAAGGGACGATACCGCACCGCGATCAATTCCATAGTCGCCGGCGGAAAACATCATGTCCCCCGCCGGCGATCCGGCTTATTCGGCCGGCGGCAACTCGCTGACATCCATCGTCTGCAGTCTGTCACCGATTGCTGTCGCGCTGCCCGAATTGATACGGGAGCGCAGAGCTTTTTCCGATATGTCGATGACCGGTTGGGTGGCTGCATTCCGGGCAGCCTGAAGCGACTGCTCCATTTCGTCATCCTGGCGGTAGGAGGGGGGCGTGCTCAAGCGTTCACCGCGGGCGGCTTCGAGCTGGCCCGTCAGGATCGCCCGTTCGGTGCGAAGCTGGCGAATTTCCGACTTGGCGATCTCGAGGCTCGTCCGCAACTGTCCGATTTCGTGCCGATCCGACTCGGAGCGCGTCTCCATGTCGCGACGCGACTCGTCCCAGTCCCGTTCACGTTGGTTGCGCAGCCCTTCCAGTTCGCGCAATTTCAGCGCCATTTCATTATTCTGTGCGGCTAGATCTCGGCGCGCATTCTCGCTTTCTCCGCCGGACGCGCGCGTGCGCGACAACTCCTCGGCCAGCCGCTCGGAACGAGCAGTGGTGGATTGCAGGTCCGACTTCAACCGCTTCAGCTCCGCGCGTGTTGTCCGCAGCTCCTCGTCCGTCATGCGGTTGCGACCGTTCGCGGTCGCAAGCAACTTCTCGGCCAATTCTGCTTTTGAACCAAGCGCTTCCTGGCGTGTGTTCATGTGAGAGATCTGGAGTGCGGTAGAGTTCTGGATCCCCTCAAGCTCTTCTTCCAGATGCCGGTTCTTTTCCTCCAGAACCGAAATCTCCTGACGGAGTCCGGCCGTACCCGCATGCAGGCTGCGAACGAGGGTCTCTTGCTGAGACAGCGTGTGCTTGATCTGGTTTTTCTCTTCGTTAAGGCGGGTGAGTTCGCGCGCCTGGGCGCTGCTTTCGCGGCGTGACGTTTCGATCAGCAGTTGGTGCGCGGTCGACTCGACATCGAGTTTCTCGCGCATGGCCGCGAGTTCGCGGCTTCGTGCTTCGATTTCATGCTGAGTCCGCTTCATCAGGGCGGTTGCCTCATCGAACTGGCCGCTTCTGTCGGACAGTTCGCGCTCCGCGTCGGCCAGACGCGCCTCGATGATAGAGAGCTCCTCGCAGGTCACGCCATGGAGGGCCTGGAGCTTGACGAATTCCTGCCGGACCGCCTCGATCTCGACCCGAAGCTGGGCGTTGTCGGTCCGAACATCCCTGTTCTCGTTCGTCAGGCGTCCGTTTTCCTGATCGAGTTTGCGCCGCGTGGTGCTCTCATATTCAAGCAGCGAACCGAGACGTGTGCATTCGGAGCGAAGTGTCCCGACCTCGTTCAGCGAACGGGAATGTGCGCCAAGCAATGTCGAGACCCGATCCTGCACGAAGGCGAGGCTGGCGACGAGCTCTTCGGATGATTGCTTGTTCTCTTCCAGCGCCAGACCGAATGCTTCGTAGTCAATTGGTTCCGGAAGTGCCGCGGGAGCGCTGTCCTGGGCCGGCGACGAAGAAACGGGACGTCCGCTTGCCCTCGATTGCTCGGCGCCATATTTGGTGGCCGCAAATTTGCCGTTGTCTTCACTGCGACGAAAAAAACTCATGACCATCCCTTGAGCCCCGGGTCCAAAAGTCAAAATTCCTGCAGCCTTCGACTACACTTCCCAGCGGCTTCAAATTGCTTAAATATTTCGGTATTTCAGCATCTTCAGAACGGGCGGCGATGTCATTGACTTCAACCGGCAGGTAAGACGCTCCGGGCAATCTTGTCAAAATGGTGGCGGCCGTCAGCGGTGCCTGTTAAGAGTAATTAACAACTTTTTTCACACTAAGGCTGTTCCATTGCGCCCTCACGTTACGGCAGGATTGCGCCCACGGGCCGTCCTCCCGCGGCCGCGCCGGCGGTCGCTCTTGCAATGCCGCGCCAAAAAGGGCAAAGCACCGCCGGATAGAAAGCCCGGATCCAGCCATGAACGCGAAGCCAACGACGCCACGACCGATCGATCACCTGGTTCTGCCCGTTGGCGATCTGTCCGTCGCACGCAAGCGGCTGACGCAGCTTGGGTTTACCGTCGCCGCCGATGCGCGCCATCCTTTCGGAACGGAAAATTGTTGCGTGTTTCTGAAGGACGGGACCTACCTCGAGCCGCTCGGAATCGCAAACCGGGAGGAATGTGAGGCTGCGGCGCGTGCCGGAAACGTTTTCGTTGCGCGGGATCAGGCGTTTCGCTTTCGGCGTAGCGTGGATGGCTTTTCCGCCGTCGCCATGGCGACCGACGATGCGTGGGGCGATGACGAACGCTACGCGGCGGCAGGCTTCTCGGCGGGCGAAGTACTGGAATTTTCGCGTGACATGCTCCTTCCGGACGGTCAGAGCGGCACCGGCAGTTTCCGCCTGGCGTTTGCAGTAGACATGCGTGCTCCGGATTTCTTTTTCTTTGCCTCGCAGCGGGTTATCTCTTTGCCTTCCGACCGTAAGGCGCTGGAGGAACACCCAAATGGCGTCGTAGCACTTTCCGAGATCGTGCTTTCGGAGCAAAATCCGACGGACTTCCAGTATCTCATCCAGCTTGCAACTGACGGGCGCGAAGTCGAGGCGCATTCGTTCGGCATGAGCGTGCAAACGCCCCGTGGGCGGATCACGGTACTGAACGGCGCCGGTATGCTCGGTTTCTACGGCGTCGAGACCGCTGTGATGGATCGCGGCCTGAAAGGCGAGGCGGTCGTCCTACGCGTCAATGACCTGGCGCATTGCCGGCGCCATTTTAAGAGTAACGGCATTGAATTCACCGAACGCGGCGATCGCCTGTTTGTCGCGCCCGCTCCAGGGCAGGGTGCCCTTTTCGTCTTTGGAGAATGACATGGAAACGAACGCAATCGTCACCGCCGGAGAAGGCTCGGGCAAGGTCGTCTTCTCGCAGAAGGACCGGTTCACCCTGATCGCTGGCCCCTGCCAGATGGAAAGCCGCGACCACGCCTTTACTGTGGCCGGACAGCTCGTGGAGATGTGCCGCGTGCTCGGGCTCGGTCTGGTCTACAAGTCTTCCTTCGACAAGGCGAACCGGACCTCGCTTTCGGCCGAACGCGGCATCGGCCTTGAGAAGGCGATGGAGGTCTTTGCAGACCTCAAGAAGGAATATGGCTTTCCCGTGGTGACGGATGTGCATTCGGAAGAGCAGTGTGGCCTCGTCGCGCCAACCGTCGACGTCCTGCAGATTCCCGCCTTCCTGTCGCGCCAGACCGACCTGCTCGTTGCCGCCGCCAAGACCGGCCGTGTCATCAACGTCAAAAAGGGGCAGTTCCTGGCGCCCTGGGACATGAAGAACGTGCTGGCGAAGCTCACCGAGAGCGGCAATCCGAACGTGCTCCTGTGCGAGCGCGGCGCCTCCTTCGGCTACAACACACTCGTCTCCGACATGCGCTCGTTGCCGATCATGGCCTCGCTTGGCGCGCCTGTTGTCTTCGACGCGACCCATTCGGTGCAGCAGCCCGGCGGGCAGGGTGGCTCCTCCGGCGGTCAGCGCGAGTTTGTGGAAACACTGGCACGTGCGGCCGTAGCCGTTGGCATTGCAGGCCTCTTCGTTGAGACCCACGAGGACCCGGACAATGCGCCTTGCGATGGCCCGAATATGGTTTATCTGAAAGACATGCCGCGGCTTTTGGAAAAGCTGCTTGCCATGGACGCTATCGCCAAGGCGGCCTGATAGCGTTGCGCAGCTACCCGGGCCGGGCCGATCGGCGGCGTCATCGATGCCGCCGGCCATGCAGCCAGGAACCTGACTTGCATGAATTTTCATGTCGATCGCGCAGTTGGCGGTCGCCGTCGGGCGGCGCCATTGTAATTTCCGACCTTTGCAGTAAACAGGCCCAAGCTTCCTTTCACACCTAGAAAGCAGGAACCCCTCCCATGACCGCAATCATCGACATTATCGGCCGCGAGATCCTCGACAGCCGCGGCAACCCGACCGTCGAAGTGGACGTTCACCTCGAAGACGGCAGCTTCGGGCGCGCCGCCGTTCCGTCCGGCGCATCCACCGGCGCGCACGAGGCCGTCGAACTGCGTGACGGCGGCACACGCTACCTCGGCAAGGGCGTCGAGCGCGCCGTCGAGGCAGTGAACGGCGAGATCTTCGAAGCTGTCGGCGGCCTTGACGCCGAAAACCAGATCCTGATCGACCAGACGATGATCGAGCTCGACGGAACGCCGAACAAGGCGCGCCTCGGCGCCAACGCCATTCTCGGCGTCTCGTTGGCCGTCGCCAAGGCTGCCGCCGAAGCTGCCAACCTGCCGCTCTACCGCTATGTCGGCGGCCCGAACGCCCGCGTCCTTCCCGTTCCGATGATGAACATAATCAACGGCGGTGCGCATGCCGACAACCCGATCGACTTCCAGGAGTTCATGATCGTGCCGGTCGGTGCCGAAACAATCCGCGACGCCGTCCGCATGGGCTCGGAAGTGTTCCACACGCTGAAGAAGCAGCTCGCTGCCGGCGGATTCAACACGAATGTTGGCGATGAGGGCGGCTTTGCGCCGAACCTCGCATCCGCACCCGCCGCCCTCGACTTCATCATGAAGTCGATCGAGAAGGCCGGCTACAAGCCGGGTGAGGACATTCACATCGCGCTCGACTGCGCCTCGACCGAGTTCTTTAAGGACGGCAAGTACGTGCTCGAAGGCGAGGGCCGCACGCTGGAGCCGGGTGCCATGGCCGATTATCTCGCCGAACTCTGCGCCAAGTATCCGATCTTCTCGATCGAGGACGGCATGGCCGAGGACGATTGGGACGGCTGGAAGCTCTTGACCGACAAGATCGGCGGTAAGGTTCAACTCGTTGGCGACGACCTGTTTGTCACCAACTCCGCCCGTCTGCGCGACGGCATCAAGATGGGCGTCGGCAACTCGATCCTCGTCAAGGTCAACCAGATCGGTTCGCTGTCGGAGACGCTCGACGCCGTCGAGACGGCGCACAAGGCGCGCTACACCGCTGTCATGTCGCACCGCTCGGGCGAGACCGAGGATTCGACGATCGCCGACCTCGCAGTTGCCACCAACTGCGGCCAGATCAAGACCGGCTCGCTTGCCCGTTCCGACCGTACCGCCAAGTACAACCAACTGATCCGGATTGAGGAACAGCTTGGCCCGCAGGCAAAGTACGCCGGTCGCTCGATCCTGCGCGGATAAGTCCATCGCTTGAATTCAAGCGGATATCAGGCCCTCTCCTCGCATACGAGGGGAGGGTATTTTTTTGGCCGAACGGCCCCAAGGGGCAGTCGAGCGTTCGCAGCGGTCCCAGGTACACTCTCGACATCTCCATCATGGTCAACGCTCGGTTAACTGATCGACGCTAAAGTACACGAGTACTGCGTATCGAGGCTCCTCCATGTGGACCAAACATCACAAGCAACGCCGGCTCGGCCGGTTCGTCGTCCCGGCGATCACAATCGCCTTTCTTTCCTATTTCAGCTATCATTCGATCCATGGCGGCTTCGGGCTTCGCGCGATGGAGCAATTCGAGCGCAATCGGATTACCCGCCAGGCAAGGCTCGATGTTCTCGTCGAGGAGCGGAAGCGATTGGAGCGAGAGGTCGCGCTAATGAGCGACGGCTCGCTCGAAAGGGACATTCTGGATGAGAAAGCGCGCTTCGCCCTCAATATGTCGCGAAGTGACGAGATCGTTATTTTCCATTGAAATCGGCGATTAACCTGAAACAGGTTAACTGAAAATATCGAAGCAATTTCAGTCGGTTGTTTGGAATGTGAGCCATGCATTTATGGCATTGCTGACGGCTCGTTCTTCCCCTATGTTTTGCGGCAAAGGCAAAACCCGGGGAGGACTGTATGGCTCCGCGTAAAACCGCGACCACATCCAGCCGCAAGAGTGCGGCAAAGCCTGTCAAGAAAGACTTCAACGGCGGCATCATCGCCGACTTTTCCAAGGAAGACGACCTCAAGGCCTACCGCGAAATGCTGCTGATCCGGCGTTTCGAGGAGAAGGCCGGCCAGCTCTACGGTATGGGCTTCATTGGCGGGTTCTGTCACCTCTACATCGGCCAGGAGGCCGTTGTCGTCGGCATGCAGGCGGCGCTGAAGGAAGGCGACCAGGTGATCACGGGTTATCGCGACCACGGCCACATGCTGGCTTGCGGCATGAGCGCGCGCGGCGTGATGGCGGAGCTGACCGGGCGCCGCGGCGGCCTTTCCAAGGGCAAGGGCGGCTCCATGCACATGTTCTCCAAGGAGAAGAATTTCTACGGCGGCCACGGCATCGTCGGCGGCCAGGTGTCGCTCGGCACCGGCCTTGCCTTTGCCAACAAGTATCGTGGCAACGACAATGTCTCGCTCGCCTATTTCGGCGACGGCGCGGCCAACCAGGGCCAGGTCTACGAGAGCTTCAACATGGCAGCCCTCTGGAAGCTGCCGGTGATCTACATCATCGAGAACAACCGCTACGCCATGGGCACCGCCGTCTCGCGCGCTTCCGCGCAGACCGACTTCTCGCAGCGCGGCGCCTCCTTCAACATTCCCGGTTACCAGGTGGACGGCATGGACGTTCGCGCGGTGAAGGCTGCCGCTGACGAGGCCGTCGCGCACTGCCGCTCGGGCAAGGGGCCGATCATCCTCGAGATGCTCACCTATCGCTATCGCGGTCACTCCATGTCCGACCCGGCCAAATACCGTTCGAAGGACGAAGTGCAGAAGATGCGCTCCGAGCACGACCCGATCGAACAGGTGCGCGCGCGCCTGCTGGAGAAGGGTTGGGCCACCGAGGACGAATTGAAGCAGATCGACAAGGAAGTGCGCGACATCGTCGCCGATAGCGCCGACTTCGCCCAGGCCGATCCGGAGCCGGATGTATCCGAGCTCTACACCGACATTCTGATCTGACCCGGGCGGAGGAAGAACCATGCCAATCGATATTCTGATGCCCGCTCTGTCGCCGACGATGGAAGAGGGCACGCTTTCCAAGTGGCTCAAGAACGAAGGCGATGCGGTCAAGGCCGGCGACGTGATCGCCGAAATCGAAACCGACAAGGCGACCATGGAAGTGGAAGCCGTCGATGAGGGCACGATCGCCAAGATCGTCATTCCGGCCGGCACTGAAAATGTGAAGGTCAATGCGCTGATCGCCGTGCTTGCGGCGGAAGGCGAGGACGTCGACCAGCTCGACAAGGGCATCGGCGAGGATGAGGTGACGCCGGCGAAGGCTGGCGAAGCGCCGGCCGCCAAGGGAGAGCCGGCCCCGGCTGCAGCTGCCGTTCCGGCTCAGCCGATCGCACAGGTTGCCGCCGATCCGGATATCCCGGCTGGCACCGAAATGGTCTCGACCACCGTGCGTGAAGCGCTGCGCGATGCCATGGCTGAGGAAATGCGCCGCGACGGCGACGTCTTCGTCATGGGCGAGGAAGTGGCCGAGTACCAGGGCGCCTACAAGATCACGCAAGGTCTGTTGCAGGAATTCGGTGCCAACCGCGTCATCGATACCCCGATCACCGAGCACGGCTTTGCCGGCGTCGGCGTCGGTGCAGCGATGACCGGCCTGAAGCCGATCGTCGAGTTCATGACCTTCAACTTCGCCATGCAGGCGATCGACCATCTCATCAACTCCGCCGCCAAGACGCTCTACATGTCCGGCGGCCAGATGGGCGCGCCGATCGTATTCCGTGGCCCGAACGGCGCTGCCGCTCGCGTCGCCGCGCAGCACTCGCAGTGCTATGCCGCCTGGTACAGCCATATTCCGGGCCTCAAGGTTGTCATGCCCTATACGGCAGCCGATGCGAAGGGCCTCTTGAAGGCTGCGATCCGCGATCCGAACCCGGTCATCTTCCTTGAAAACGAAATCCTCTACGGCCAGCACTTCGACGTGCCAAAGCTCGATGATTTCGTTCTGCCGATCGGTAAGGCGCGCATCCATCGTCCGGGCAAGGACGTAACCGTCGTCTCCTTCGGCATCGGCATGACCTATGCCACGAAGGCAGTTGCGGAGCTCGAGAAAGAAGGCATTGACGTCGAGCTGATCGACCTGCGCACGATCCGCCCGATGGACCTGCCGACCGTCGTCGAATCCGTCAAGAAGACCGGCCGTCTCGTCACCGTCGAGGAAGGTTTCCCGCAGAACTCGGTCGGCACCGAGATCGCCACCCGGGTCATGCAGCAGGCGTTCGACTATCTCGATGCGCCGATCCTGACGATCGCCGGCAAGGACGTGCCGATGCCGTATGCGGCCAACCTCGAGAAGCTCGCGCTTCCGAACGTCGGCGAAGTGATCGAGGCGGTCAAAGCCGTCTGCTACAAGTAAGGGGAGGGTGGAGACATGCCGATCAACATCACCATGCCCGCCCTTTCGCCGACCATGGAGGAGGGCAATCTCTCAAAATGGCTCGTCAAGGAAGGCGACAAGATCAAGTCCGGCGATGTGATCGCCGAGATTGAGACCGACAAGGCGACGATGGAAGTCGAGGCCGTCGATGAGGGCACGATCGCCAAGATCGTTGTTCCAGCCGGAACGGAAGGGGTCAAGGTCAACTCGTTGATTGCGGTGCTCGCCGCCGATGGTGAGGACGTGAAGGCGGCTGCGAGTGCTGCCGCTGGCGGTGCGGCTCCCGCAGCAAAGGCAGAAGCTGCTGCTCCGGCCGCGGCTCCGGCACCTGCCGCAGCGAGCGCACCTGCCGCAGCGCCCGCGTCTCCAGCGCCTGCTGCTGCCCCGGCCAAGGCCGACGGCAACCGCACCTTCTCCTCGCCGCTCGCCCGTCGCCTCGCCAGGGAAGCAGGCATCGACATTTCGGTGGTCGCTGGCTCCGGCCCGCGCGGCCGTGTCGTCAAGGCTGACGTCGAAGCTGCCGCTGCTGGTGGTGCGCAGAAGGTTGCTGCGGCTCCGGCCGCTGCTGCCGCTGCACCTGCCGCGCTCGCCAAGGGGCCGTCGGATGAGGCCGTGCTCAAGCTGTTCGAGGAAGGCTCCTACGAGCTCGTGCCGCATGACGGCATGCGCAAGACGATCGCCCGCCGCCTCGTCGAATCCAAGCAGACCGTGCCGCACTTCTACGTCTCGGTCGATTGCGAGCTCGACGCGCTGATGGCGCTGCGCGCCCAGTTGAACGCGGCTGCGCCCGAGCGGGACGGCAAGCCTGCCTACAAGCTCTCGGTCAACGACATGGTGATCAAGGCCATGGCGCTGGCGCTGCGCGACGTGCCTGATGCGAACGTCTCCTGGACGGATTCGGCCATGGTCAAGCACAAGCACTCGGACGTCGGCGTCGCCGTGTCGATCCCGGGCGGGCTGATCACCCCCATCATCCGCCACGCGGAAACGAAGAGCCTGTCGGCCATCTCCAACGAGATGAAGGACCTTGGCAAGCGCGCCAAGGAACGCAAGCTGAAGCCGGAAGAGTACCAGGGCGGCACGACCTCGGTCTCCAACATGGGCATGATGGGCGTCAAGAACTTCGCCGCCGTCATCAACCCGCCGCACGCGACTATCCTCGCGGTCGGCGCGGGTGAGGAGCGTGTGGTTGTGAAGAACGGCCAGATGGTGATCGTCCAGGCGATGACCGTCACGCTTTCGACCGACCACCGCTGCGTCGACGGCGCGCTCGGGGCCGAGCTCCTGCAGGCCTTCAAACGCTACGTCGAGAACCCTATGGGGATGCTGGTGTAATGCCGAAGGTCGGGGATAAAAATCCTCGCGGGCAAATTGTGATGGGCGACACTGCTCGCCCATCGACCACTCATGGAAATCAACGTATTTGGCGGATGCAGTGCTCACATTGTGGGACCGAGTATGGAGCGAACGGTTGTGATTGCCATATTCGGAAGTGCCCTAATTGCCAGGACGGGCGACCGTCAGAGCCGCTTAGATAGGTGTGTCCCATGAAAACCGTTCTCTGCTATGGCGACAGCCTCACCTGGGGGTACGATGCGGAGACGCTCGGGCGCCATGCGCTGGAGAACCGTTGGCCGAGCGTGCTGCAAAAGGCGCTCGGTCCCGGGGTACAGGTGATCGCCGAGGGGTTGAACGGCCGTACGACGGCCTATGACGACCATGTCGCCGATTGCGACCGCAACGGCGCGCGCATCCTGCCGACAATCCTGCACAGCCATGACCCGATCGATCTCGTCATCATCCTGCTCGGGGCCAACGATATGAAGCCCGCGGTCTGCGGGACTGCCTTTGGCGCCATGCGAGGCTTGGAGCGGCTGATCGACCTGGTGCGACACCACGCGTGGTCGTTCGGCAGCGAAGAGCAGCCGGAAATTCTGATCGTCTCGCCGCCACCGCTTTGTGAGACGGCGGACGCGGCCTTTGCGGCGATGTTTGCCGGCGGTGTCGAGCAATCGGCGATGCTTGCGACCCTCTATGCCGACCTTGCGGACGATAAGGGCTGCGGCTTCTTCGATGCCGGTTCGGTGGCACAGACGACGCCGCTCGATGGGGTGCATCTGGATGCGGACAATACGCGTGCCATCGGCCGTGGTCTAGAGCCCGTCGTGCGCATGATGCTCGGACTTTGAGGCGACGTTTGACGGGGATCAAGGAGTGACGTTTCTGGGGGGCTAGGCTGGGTCCATCGACTTCAAAAGGAGATGCGACCATGTCGAACACACCGCACCAGCTGGCAGAGGAATTCCCGGAATATGTCGGCAAGATCCGGCACTTGCGGGAGGCCGACGGACACTTTCGCCGCATCGCCGACGAGTACGATGTGATGAACTGGGCCATCCATCGCGCCGAGACGGATATCGAGCCCACAGACGACCTGCGCATGACGGACATGCGCAAGGAGCGGATGCGGCTCAAGGATGAAATCTACGGGATTCTGACGCGGCCTGAGGTTGTCGAAGAGCTTCCCTGAGGAACCGGAGGCAGGCTTCCGCTCCTCGATAACAACAGCGCGGCGCACCGCATGGTCGACCGCACGAGAGATAAAAGAGGAGTGGAAGCGCTCATGTCGAATGCCTACGACGTCATCGTTATCGGTTCGGGTCCTGGCGGCTACATCGCCGCGATCCGGGCTGCCCAGCTCGGGCTGAAGACCGCCATCGTCGAGCGGGAACATCTGGCCGGCATCTGCTCCAACTGGGGCTGCATCCCGACCAAGGCGCTGTTGCGTTCGGCCGAAATCTTCCATTACGCCCAGCATCCGGGCGATTACGGCATCAAGATCGACGGCAAGGTCACGCCGGACCTGAAGGCGATCGTCGCCCGCTCGCGCGGCATTGCGAGCCGCATGAACGGTGGCGTCGGCTTCCTGATGAAGAAGAACAAGGTCGACATCATCTGGGGCGAGGCGAAGCTGACGAAGCCCGGCGAGATCGTCGTCTCCAAGACCACCAAGAAGCCGGTCGAGCCGCAGGCGCCGCTGCCGAAGAACGTGCTGCCGGAAGGCACCTACACGGCCAAGCACATCATCATCGCCACCGGCGCCCGTCCGCGCGCGCTGCCCGGCATCGAGCCGGACGGCAAGCTGATCTGGACCTATTTCGAGGCGATGAAGCCGGAGGAAATGCCGAAGTCGCTGCTGGTCATGGGCTCTGGGGCAATCGGCATCGAGTTCGCCTCCTTCTACCGCACGCTCGGCGTCGACGTGACCGTCGTCGAAGTGATGCCGACGGTGATGCCGGTCGAGGATGCCGAGATTTCGGCACTCGCGAAGAAGCAGTTCGAAAAACAGGGCATGAAGATCCATCTGGACGCCAAGGTCACCAAGGTGGAGAAGGGCGCCAATTCGATCACCGCGCATGTCGAGATGAAGGACGGTAAGGTCGAGAAGATCACCGCCGACCGGATGATCTCGGCCGTCGGCGTGCAGGCGAACATCGAAAACATCGGCCTTGAAGCGCTCGGTGTGAAGACCGATCGCGGCTTCATCGCCATCGACGGCTACGGCAAAACCAACGTGCCGGGCATCTACGCCATCGGCGACGTCGCCGGCCCGCCGATGCTGGCGCACAAGGCCGAACACGAGGCCGTTATCTGCGTCGAGAAGATCGCCGGCCTGCCGAACGTGCATCCGATGGACAAGTTGAAGATCCCCGGCTGCACCTATTGCCACCCGCAGGTCGCTTCGGTTGGGCTGACCGAAGCCAAGGCCAAGGAACTCGGCCGCGACATCCGCGTCGGCCGCTTCCCCTTCGTCGCCAACGGCAAGGCGATCGCGCTCGGCGAGGACCAGGGCATGGTCAAGACGATCTTCGACAGGAAGACCGGCGAACTGCTCGGCGCCCATCTCGTCGGCGCGGAAGTAACCGAATTGATCCAGGGCTTCGTCGTTGCGATGAACCTGGAGACGACCGAGGAAGAGCTGATGCACACGATCTTCCCGCATCCGACGATCTCGGAAACGCTGAAGGAAAGCGTACTCGACGCCTATGGGCGTGCGTTGAACGCCTGACGCGCGAGGCATCTCGGGCTCGGCCGCTCTCGTTCGCGCTGAGGGGAGCGGTCGCCACAATGAAATGACGGGTACCGAATCCACTCCTGTCATCCCGGCCTTGAGCCGGGATCTAGCCGGGCCGCGTCTGCGGCGCGAAAGATGCACTTCTCCGCGCAAGGACTTGCGCGGGCTGGATGCCGGATCAAGCCCGGCATGACGAGACTGAGGGGTACGGCGCTCGGGGTGAAGTCTCCGGGAACGGAACAGAAGGGCAGGCGGTGGCAAGCGTCTGCTCATTTGCGGGCGGCCGTCCCGCCGCCCACATGGCGGGCAAATGGGAAGGGTTGTTGGATGGATGTGGGCTGGTTTGCGGGGATCATTATCGGCGGTGTGGCGGGTTGGCTCGCCGGCAAGCTGATGGACATCCGTTTCGGCGTCGTGATGAACGTCGTCATCGGCATGGTCGGCGCCGTATTGGCGAACGCTGTCTTTGATCGCGCCGGCATCCATGTGGCCAGCGGTTGGCTGGGTTACCTCGTGCAGGGTTTCGTCGGCTCCTGCATTCTGTTATTCGTCGCAAAAATCGTCAGGCGTTGACGACTTTTCCGCAGTAGAGGCGGTTGAAGGCAGGTTTTTTATGGTCACCATTCTCGATACGACCAATCCCGAGGAAAAGCGCGTACGGCACCCCGAGAAAGCGCATCGCCCTGACACGGAAGTGCTGCGCAAGCCGGAGTGGATCCGCGTCAAGGCGCCGGTCTCCAAGACCTACCAGGAGACGCGCTCGATCGTGAAGGACAACAAGTTGGTGACCGTCTGCGAGGAAGCTGGCTGTCCCAATATCGGCGAATGCTGGGACAAAAAGCACGCCACCTTCATGATCATGGGCGAGATTTGTACCCGCGCCTGCGCCTTCTGCAACGTTGCCACCGGCAAGCCGAATGCGCTCGATCAGGACGAGCCGGAGAACGTTGCCAAGGCTGTCGTGAAGATGGGCCTGTCGCACGTGGTGATCACCTCGGTCGACCGTGACGACCTCGATGACGGCGGCGCAGAGCATTTCGAGAAGGTGATCTGGGCGATCCGCGCGGCATCGCCTTCGACCACGATCGAGATCCTGACGCCCGACTTCCTGAAGAAGCCCGGAGCGTTGGAGCGTGTCGTCGCAGCCAAGCCGGACGTTTTCAACCACAATCTGGAAACCGTGCCGGGCAACTACCTGACCGTCCGTCCGGGTGCGCGCTACTTCCACTCCGTCCGCCTGTTGCAGCGCGTGAAGGAACTCGATCCGACGATGTTCACCAAGTCGGGCATCATGGTCGGCCTCGGCGAGGAGCGCAACGAAGTGCTGCAACTGATGGACGACCTGCGCACCGCCGACGTCGACTTTCTGACGATGGGCCAATACCTGCAACCGACCCGCAAGCACCACAAGGTGGAGAAGTTCGTTACGCCGGAGGAGTTCAAGTCCTACGAGACGGTCGCCTACACCAAGGGCTTTCTCATGGTCTCCGCCAGCCCGCTGACGCGTTCCTCGCATCACGCCGGTGACGACTTCGCCCGGCTCAGGGCGGCACGGGAGAAGAAGCTGCTCGCCGCGGCGGAGTAGTTTTCGATCTGCAAATTCGGGCGGGCCGTGGTTGTGAACTGCGGCCCGCATCCTTTTGGTGGACCCGGATTGTCGGTCAGCGTCTGCGGGCGTAGGCTGCCGGTGTCGCCTCTCGCTGGCGGCCATCGACAGTTTATCCGCGGGGGAGGTTGCGGATGGATATCGAGTCCCTATTCCGGCAGGCGGCAGACGAGGCCGCCCGGTATCGCAATTCCATTTCCGATCGGCCGCATCGACCCCAACCAGGACTATGCAGCGGCGTCGGCGGCATTCGAGGAGGCCTTGCCCGAGGTCACGACCGAGCCGCGTGCCGTCATCGACGAACTGGTGGCGCGGGCGGAGCCCGGCCTGCACCTGATGACCGGTCCCCGTTTCTTCGGCTGGGTGATCGGTGGCTCCCATCCGGTCGGCGTCGCAGCCGACATGCTCACGTCCGCCTGGGGGCAGAATGCCGGCAACCATGCCGCAACGCCGGCCGCCTCTGCGGCTGAGGCGATAGCTGCGCGCTGGCTGGTCGAACTGCTCGACCTGCCGCGGGAGAGTTCGGTCGGCTTCGTCACGGGAGCAACAGTTGCAAATTTCACCTGTCTTGCGGCGGCCCGCGGCGAGGTGCTCCGCAGGGAGGGCTGGGACGTCGATGCGCAAGGCCTTTTCGGTGCGCCGCCGATTACCGTGCTGATCGGCGACGACGCCCACACCACCGTTTTCTCGGCCTTGCAGTTTCTCGGCCTCGGACATGACCGGGTGGTCAGGGTGGCAACCGACGAGCAGGGGCGCATTCGACCGGATGCGTTCGATGCGGCGCTGGCCGCCATCGACGGGCCGGCGATCGCCATTCTTCAGGCCGGCCAGATCAACACCGGCGCCTTCGACAGTTTCGCTGAACTGATCCCTGCCGCAAAGGCAAAGGGCGCCTGGGTGCATGTCGACGGCGCCTTCGGTCTCTGGGCACGTGCCTGTCCTGCCAAACGGCCGCTTGCGGTGGGAGTCGAACTGGCCGACAGCTGGGCGACTGACGGGCATAAGTGGCTGCAGACGCCCTACGATTGCGGCTATGCCATTGTGCGGGACGAACTTGCGCACCGGCGTGCAATGACGATTTCTGCAAGCTATCTGCCCTCGGCGGAGGCGGGCGAACCACTTCGTGCCGGAACTGTCGCGTCGCGCCCGCGGCTTTGCGACCTGGGCGATGATCAAGCATCTCGGTCGCAGCCGGATTGCCGAGCTTGTGGAGCAAAACTGCAATGCCGCAGCCGAGATTGCCCGCATGCTCGCAGCGCGCAACGGCATCGGTGTGTTGAACGCGGTGCAACTCAATCAGGTCATCGTGCGGTTCGGGGAGGGGCTTGCTCCGGAGGTGGCTGATCGCATGACGAAGGATGTGGTCACGCTCCTACAGAAGAAGGGGCAGATATTCGTCGGCGGGGCACAGTGGCGGGGCCGCCAAGTGATGCGGATATCCGTGTCGAACTACCAGACCGATGCGGATCAGGCCGAAATGGCTGCGGAAGCGATCCTAGCGGCCTATGCAAGGGTGTCGTCCGGGATGGCGTGAGCGTTTTGGGAATTGCGCTCGGCTGCCGGACCATCTTGTTTCTTGGCGTGTGTTTGAATATCTGGTCAGCATGCCCAAATTCGAAACGCACCGCCCCGTTCCGCATACACCCGAGCAGATGTATGCCCTTGTCGCCGACGTGGAACGCTATCCCGAGTTCCTCCCGCTTTGCGAGGGCCTCGTCGTACGGTCGCGCAAGGAGCGAGACGGCAAGGAACTTCTGCTCGCCGACATGACCGTTGGTTACAAGGCGATTCGCGAAACCTTCACGACGCAGGTATTGCTGAACCATGGGGATCTCGCGATCGACGTGAAGTACATCGACGGCCCGTTCCGTTATCTCGACAACCGCTGGCGTTTCGAGCCGCGCGGTGAGGGCGGGTGCAGCGTGCACTTCTTCATCGACTACGAATTCAAGAGCCGGATCCTTGGGGCGCTGATGGGATCGATGTTCGATCGGGCATTCCACATGTTTTCCGAGGCCTTCGAGAAGCGCGCCGAGACGATCTACAACGTCTGAACAACGCGTCAGCGGTCACAGGATTGGGCGGCGTATTGGGGCGGAGCTTTGGCGCAGGGCGATCTCTTCGCGTATCCCCGAAGGTGGTCGGGTCAGGCGCCGCGAGCGATATCCGCCAGCATCTCCAGTGCGGTGCGGATGGTCGAAAGTCGAACGCCGTCGCGGCCGATATCGCCGTAGCGCATTTCCCGGTACATCACGCTCCCGGTCCGCGAGGCGACGGCCAGATGAACAAGGCCGACAGGCTTGGCCACGGTTCCACCACCAGGCCCGGCAACGCCCGTCACCGCGATGGCGAGCTCCGCACGCGAGCGAGCAAGCGCGCCGCGGGCCATCTCCAGCGCAGTCTCCCGCGACACGGCGCCATGGGCTGCAAGCGTTTCCGCCTGCACGTCGATCAGTTCCATTTTCGCTTCGTTGGAATAGGTGACGAAGCCTCGGTCGACGACGGCGGAAGAACCCGAGATTTCTGTGAGTGCGCCGGCAATCAGCCCGCCGGTGCAGGATTCGGCCGTGGCGACCATTAGTCCGCGCGTGGAAAAATCGACGATGAGGTGCCGTGCAGCGTCCTCGATGTCGGCAGGCCACATGGTCACTATTCAGGACTCCGGTAGACGACGGTTGCCGTGGCGATGGCGGCAATCCCCTCGCGGCGTCCGATGAAGCCGACCTTTTCATTGGTCGTCGCCTTTACCGAACAGCGATCCAGCGAGATCCCGAGCATGTCGGCGAGATTTTTCCGCATCTCCTCGCGGCAGGGTCCGATCTTTGGCGCTTCCGCGATCAGCGAAACGTCGGCATTCATGATCACGCCGCCCTTGTCGCGCACGATTTGTGCTGCATGTTCGAGGAAGATGCGCGAGGCGGCACCTTTCCACTGCGGATCCGACGGCGGGAAATGATCGCCGATGTCGCCGGCGCCACAGGTGGCAAGAAGCGCGTCGGTCAGGGCATGTAACGCGACGTCCGCGTCTGAATGACCTGAAAGCATCTGGTCGTGCGGCAGGAAGATGCCGCAGAGTGTCACGCCATCGCCCGGCACCAGTTGGTGGACGTCGTATCCATTGCCCGTCCGCACGTCGGGCAGGGCTGTTCCTGAAAGGCGCTCGTCCGCCATGGCGATATCCTTCCGTAGTGTCAGCTTGACGTTGTCGACGGCACCCTCGATCAGGCGAACCGGTATCCCGGCCCATTCTGCAATGGCCGAATCGTCGCTGAAGTCATTGCGTCCATCGGCGGCAGCGCGACGATGAGCGTCAAGGATCGATGTGAAATAAAAGGCCTGCGGTGTCTGCGCGCCGAACAAGCCAGCCCGTGGAACAGTGCCTGCGATGTTGCCATCCGAATCCGCCCGCTTCAGCGTGTCTGTCACGGCAATGGCGGGAAGCACAGCGTGATTGCCTGCAGCAAGTGCAGCTTCGATCCGCGCGAGGAGCGTCGCGTCGACGAAGGGGCGGACGGCATCCTGAATGAGAACGTGAGTAATCCCTGATGCTGCAAGCGCCTCGAGCCCGGCAAGGACAGACTGTTGCCGCGTCGAGCCGCCCATGACGGTGCGAATCCGTGCTTTTCCGTCTGATGCCTGGACGAGCGCATTGGCAAACAGTTCATTGTCGTCGGGATGGATGACGACGACGATGTCCTGCGCCGGGCTCCACTTGAGGAAGGCGTCGAGCGTGTGCGTGATCACCGGCTTGCCGCCGATGCTGCGATACTGTTTCGGGCCGTCCGGGTGAGAGCCCGCCCGTTCTCCGCGTCCCGCGGCGACAACGATCACGCCGCACGAGAGCTTGCTGTTCTCGCCCATGCCCAGCCATTTCCTCCAGCTTCAGGTGTTTTGACCGGTTTAGACCGTTCGCCGCCACAAGGCCAGCGATATGCGGAAAATTGCAGGCGGCCGTCAAAACGACTTGGCAAGCGGTTGCGGGCTGTCTAAAAATAATGCACGACAATCCACTGCATGAAAGATGGGCATTTGGTTCGGGCGGACCTATCAACACCCTTGGCAATCGGAAATCAGACCCTGCGCAATCGCGTCGTCCTGGCGCCGATGTCCGGCGTTACCGATCTGCCGTTCCGTGAACTCGCCTGGCGCTTTGGCGCTGGCCTCGTGGTGACGGAGATGGTGGCAAGTCGTGAGCTTGCCAGTAACGCGGCGGAGTCCTGGGCGCGAATCCGCAATCGCGGCATCGATCCGCATATGGTCCAGCTCGCCGGGCGCGACGCGCACTGGATGGCGGAAGCTGCGCGCCTGGCCGAGGCGAACGGCGCCGACATCATCGACATCAACATGGGCTGCCCCGCCAAGAAGGTGATCGGCGGCTATTCCGGCTCGGCGTTGATGCGTGAGCCGGATCATGCGCTCCGTCTGATCGAGGCAACCGTCAATGCCGTCAAGGTGCCGGTCACGGTCAAGATGCGGCTCGGCTGGGACCACGACAGCCTGAATGCGCCCGATATCGCCGTGCGGGCGGAGAACGCCGGGGTGCAGTTGATCACCGTGCATGGCCGCACGCGCATGCAGTTCTATGAGGGCAAAGCGGACTGGGATGCCATCCGTGCGGTTCGAGAGCGAATTGCCGTGCCGCTGATCGCCAATGGCGACGTCGACACTGTGGAAGACGCGGTAGAAATACTCAGGCGTTCTGGCGCTGATGCGGTCATGGTTGGCCGGTCTGCGCAGGGACGGCCATGGCACCCTGCCGTGCTTGGCGGAGCGTGCGAAGAACCGCGTGGCGCGGAGCGTGCGCACATCGCCGTTGAACATTACCGCATGATGCTGGATTTCCACGGCCCCGTGGCCGGGCTTCGCCATGCGCGCAAGCATGTCGGTTGGTACGTTGAACGCTATGCCCCGTCGCTGGAGCGCGCAGAGAAGGCGGCGCTAATGACGTCGACCGACAGTGATTTCGTCGCGGGCCGTTTGGCGGAAATCCTGAACGTGGCCGATGCGCCGGTAGAGCGAGAAGAGAAGGCGGCATGAGCGGGGCGGGCCAGGAAGAACAGTTCGATGGCAATGGGCTTGCCCTGGCGGTCCTGAATGCAATTCAGCATTCGGTCATCCTGGTCAACGATGCCGGCCATATCGCCTTCGCGAACTGGGAGGCAGAATCCTTCTTTGGGGCGAGTGCCAATCATTTGGCCAGGCATAATGTCAGTAATTTCATTCCTTTCGGCAGTCCTCTTCTCACATTGATTGAACAAGTTCGGGAACGTCGCGCGCCGGTCAATGAGTATAGGGTGGATCTGAGTTCGCCACGTCTGGGCGCGGACAAGCTCGTCGACCTCTACGTCGCTCCGGTCACCAATGAGCCGGGCTCGGTCGTCGTCGTTCTGCAGGAGCGATCGATGGCCGACAAGATTGATCGCCAACTGACGCATCGCGCTGCAGCCCGCTCGGTCACCGGCCTCGCCTCGATGCTCGCCCACGAGATCAAGAACCCGCTTTCGGGTATTCGGGGTGCGGCGCAACTGCTGGAGACCTCCGTGGAGGATGAGGATCGGGCGCTGACGCGGCTGATCTGCGATGAGACTGATCGCATCGTTTCGCTTGTTGATCGCATGGAGGTTTTCTCTGATGAGCGACCTGTCGATCGTGTCGCACTCAACATTCACTCCGTCCTCGATCACGTGAAGGCCGTGTCGCGCGCCGGCTTTGCGCGCAACATCAAGATTACCGAGAACTACGATCCGTCGCTGCCCCCGGTTTTTGCCAACCGCGATCAACTTGTTCAGGTGTTTCTCAACCTGATCAAGAATGCCGCGGAAGCGGTCGGCAACAGGCCGGACGGCGAGATCATCCTGACCACGGCGTATCGGCCGGGCATCCGGTTGTCGGTGGTGGGAACGCGGGAAAAGGTGTCGCTGCCGCTTGAGTTCTGCGTGCACGACAACGGGCCGGGCGTTCCGTCCGACCTGCTGCCGCACCTTTTCGATCCCTTCATCACAACCAAGACCAACGGGTCGGGCCTCGGCCTGGCGCTTGTTGCCAAGATCATCGGCGGCCATGGCGGCATCATCGAATGCGACAGTCAGGGCCATCGCACCACCTTCCGCGTGCTCATGCCTGCGTCAAAGGGTTTGAGCGAGGATGACGATACCTCCCGATAACAGAGGAAATAGCAATGACAGGCGCCACAGTCCTTGTTGCCGACGACGATGCGGCGATCAGAACCGTCCTTAACCAGGCGCTGAGCCGCGCAGGCTACGATGTCCGGATCACCTCGAATGCAGCGACGCTCTGGCGCTGGATCGCCGCCGGCGAGGGTGACATCGTCGTGACCGATGTCGTCATGCCGGACGAGAATGCCTTCGATCTGTTGCCGCGCATCAAGAAGGCCCGCCCCGATCTTCCGGTTCTCGTGATGAGCGCCCAGAACACGTTCATGACCGCGATCAAGGCCTCCGAGCGCGGCGCTTACGACTACCTGCCGAAGCCCTTCGATCTAACCGAACTGATTGCGATTGTCGGCCGGGCGCTGGCCGAGCCGAAGAAGAAGCCGGCGAGGCTGGACGACGACATGCAGGACGGCATGCCGCTGGTCGGCCGCTCGGCGGCGATGCAGGAAATCTACCGTGTCCTGGCGCGACTGATGCAGACAGACCTGACGCTGATGATCACCGGCGAGTCCGGTACCGGCAAGGAACTCGTGGCGCGCGCCCTGCACGACTATGGCAAGCGCCGCAACGGCCCCTTCGTTGCAATCAACATGGCGGCGATCCCGCGCGATCTGATCGAGTCGGAACTCTTTGGCCACGAGAAGGGCGCCTTCACCGGCGCGCAGCAGCGTTCGACCGGCCGCTTTGAGCAGGCCGAGGGCGGCACGCTGTTCCTCGACGAGATTGGCGACATGCCGATGGACGCGCAGACACGGCTGCTGCGCGTGCTCCAGCAGGGCGAATACACCACCGTCGGCGGGCGCACGCCCATTCGCACCGACGTGCGGATCGTCGCTGCGACAAACAAGGACCTCAAGCAGTCGATCAATCAGGGGCTGTTTCGTGAGGATTTGTACTACCGCCTGAACGTGGTTCCGCTACGCCTCCCGCCGCTGCGCGATCGGGCGGAGGACATTCCCGACCTTGTCCGCCATTTCGTCCAGCAGGCAGAAAAGGAGGGACTCGACGCCAAGCGATTCGATCAGGAGGCGTTGGAATTGATGAAGGCACATCCCTGGCCGGGTAATGTTCGGGAGTTGGAGAACGTTGTCCGGCGCCTGACAGCGCTTTATCCACAGGATGTGATCACCAGGGAGATCATCGAGGCTGAGCTTCGTGCGGACGTTCCTGACAGCCCGATCGAGAAGTCCGCGCAGCGCAATGGCGCGCTTTCGATATCGCAGGCGGTCGAAGAGAACATGCGCCGGTACTTTGCGAGTTTTGGCGACAACCTGCCGCCACCCGGGCTCTACGAGCGGGTTTTGGCCGAAATGGAGTACCCGCTGATCCTTGCTGCGCTGACAGCAACACGCGGGAACCAGATCAAGGCTGCTGATCTTCTAGGTCTCAACCGGAACACGCTTCGCAAGAAGATTCGAGAGTTGGGGGTTTCGGTTTATCGCAGCTCCCGCCTCGCTTGACTTCGCTCCAACCTGCGTTGCATTTTCGCCACAATGTGTTGCATGGTGGTAACAGATGCGGCGGCGGCGAATAGCTTGAGTCTCTCCGCCGTTACCCATGTGCGGCGGGAGCGATCTCTGCTCCCAGCACATCAGAATGGACGCGCCGGTCGGTCCCGACTGGTTGGAGAGAGTGCAGCGAATGGATGAGAATGCGACCCCGGTCGGGGGCGGGCAAGAGAGCGCGGGCAATGCGCACGACCGCAGGGCATCGTTCGCACTCCCTGGCCTACTGCTCGCAGGCGGCGCTCTCGTAGCGGCAACATTATCGCTCTTTATCCTGCTCGGCCTTACGCCAATCAAGCCGGTGGCGAATGTCATCATCGCTTCGGTTGCGGTGAATGCGCTTTTCGTCCTGGGCCTGATTATCCTGATTGGCCGTGAAATCGCCCGGCTGTTGAAAGCCCGGTCTCGGGGGCGTGCGGCTGCCCGGCTGCACGTGCGCATCGTCGCGCTGTTCTCGATCGTAGCGATCACGCCGGCGATCCTGGTGGCGATGTTCGCTTCGATCACACTCGACGTCGGCCTCGATCGGTGGTTTTCCATCAGAACGCAGTCGATCGTCAGCTCCTCATTGAACGTGGCGCAGGCCTATGTGCTGGAAAACGCCAGCTATCTGCAGGGTCAGACCGTCTCGATGTCGAACGATCTGGAACGCAACCGTCAGCTCTACAGCCTCGATCGCACCGGTTTTACGGATCTGATGACGCGCCAGGCGCGGGGGCGCGGCATGCTCGGCGCTTTCCTGGTGCGCAGCGACGGCTCACAGGTCCTTCGAGCCAACATCCCGACTGAAAAGCCGCTGCCAACAGTGCCTGCGGAGGCGCTAAAGGCGGCAGCGGCCGGTCAACCGACGTTGATCCCGCCGGGCACCACCAACCTTGTGGGCGCGGTGATCAAGATCGACAACATACCGGACACCTATCTCTACACGATTCGCACGGTCGATCCCGAGGTCATGCGCTCGATGCGAATGATGGAAGACAATACGGCGGAGTATCGCGCGCTAGAGGCCGGCAGAACCTCGCTGCAGATTGCCTTCGGCGTACTCTATCTCGGCTTTGCTCTTATCGTTTTGCTGGCAGCTATCTGGACTGCAATCGCGGTGGCCGATCGTATCGTGCGCCCGATCCGCCTGCTGATCGGGGCTGCAGACGCTGTTGCCTCCGGCAACCTGAGTGTCGAGGTTCCGGTCAAGGCGGCCGACGGCGATGTCGGCAACCTGTCGCGTACCTTCAACAAGATGATTGCCGAGATCCGCGCGCAGCAGGGCCAGATCCTGGATGCGAAGGATGAAATGGACCATCGGCGCCGCTTCATCGAGGCCGTTCTGTCCGGCGTCACGGCTGCCGTGATCGGCGTCGAGGAGGGCGGGCGGCTGACCATCGCCAATTCCTCTGCGGAACATCTGTTCGGTAGGAGTGCTAGTTCGCTTCTTGGTGCGCGATTGGCAGACTTTGCACCTGAGGTGGATGCGGTACTGCAGGAGGCCTCCCATAGATACCGCAACGACCACCGTCGGCAGATCAATATCATGCGTGGCGGCACGGAACGGACGCTGAACGTTCAGGTGACCCGTGAAGAGGCAAAGGACGCAATCGAGTCCTACGTCATTACCATCGACGACATTACCGATCTCGTCATTGCGCAGCGATCGACTGCATGGGCCGATGTCGCCCGTAGGATTGCCCACGAAATCAAGAATCCGCTGACGCCCATCCAACTCTCGGCGGAGCGGATCAAGCGGCGCTATGGCAAGCAGATCGACCAAGAGGATCGCGCGGTTTTCGACCAGTGCACCGATACAATCGTACGCCAGGTCGAGGACATCGGTCGGATGGTGGACGAGTTCTCGTCCTTTGCCCGGATGCCGAAGCCCACCAAGGACAAGTCCGATCTGAGGGCAATTCTCAAGGACGCCGTGTTTTTGCGCGAAATGGGCAACAACCACGTCACTTTCCTGAAGGACTTCGAGGATCAGCCGCTCGTCGGCCATTTCGATTCCCGCATGCTCGGGCAAGCCTTCGGCAACATCATCAAGAATGCCGTGGAGGCGATCGAAGCGCTGCCGGCCGATGTGCAGCGTGGGGAGCGCAAGGTTCTCGTTCGGGCGCGTCGCGAAGAGCCGCACAGGCACTTCGTCGTCGATGTCATCGATAACGGCAAGGGTCTGCCGACCGAGAACCGGCACCGGATTCTGGAGCCCTACATGACGATGCGAGAGAAGGGCACGGGTCTCGGCCTGGCCATCGTGAAGAAGATTATCGAAGACCACGGCGGGCAACTCGAGTTGCACGATGCCCCCCCGGACTTCGACAACGGGCATGGGGCAATGATCCGCGTGATCCTGCCTGTCGAGGAAAACATGGTCGTCGATGCGGACGAAAACGACAAGGAACTGACTCATGGCCTCTGACATTCTGGTGGTGGACGACGAAGAGGATATCCGTGAAATCGTGTCCGGCATCCTCTCCGACGAAGGGCACGAGACGCGTACGGCTTTCGACAGCGACAGCGCGCTCCAGGCGATCAGCGATCGCCTGCCGCGGCTCGTCTTCCTCGATATCTGGATGCAGGGAAGCAAGCTGGATGGCCTGGCGCTTCTCGACGAGATCAAGAGCCGGCATCCGGATCTTCCCGTGGTGATGATTTCCGGCCATGGCAACATCGAGACTGCCGTTTCTGCGATCCGTCGTGGCGCTTATGATTTCATCGAGAAGCCATTCAAGGCGGATCGCCTGATCCTGATTGCCGAGCGCGCGCTGGAGAACTCCAAGCTGAAACGCGAGGTGACGGACCTGAAACGCCGTTCCGGAGACGCGGTAGAGCTGATCGGCACGTCCGTCGCGGTATCCCAGCTGCGCCAGACGATCGACAAGGTGTCGCCGACCAATAGCCGTATCATGATCCTCGGTCCCTCCGGCGCCGGCAAGGAACTGGTCGCGCGGATGATCCACCGGAAGTCGACGCGTGCCAACGGGCCGTTTGTTGCTCTCAATGCGGCTGCGATTACGCCGGAGCGGATGGAGATCGCACTGTTCGGCACCGAGGGCGGCGGTGGTCAGCAACGCAAGACGGGTGTGCTCGAGGAAGCCCACGGCGGTATCCTCTATCTCGATGAGATCGGGGAAATGCCACGCGAGACCCAGAACAAGATTCTGCGGGTGCTCGTTGATCAGCAGTTCGAACGCGTCGGTGGCTCAAAGCGGGTCAAGGTCGACGTGCGGATCATCTCGTCCACCGCCTACAACCTGGAGAGCCTGATTGCAGATGGCGCTTTCCGGGAGGACCTCTACCATCGCCTGGCCGTGGTCCCCGTGCGTGTGCCGGCGCTCGCGGAACGCCGCGAGGATATTCCCTTTCTCGTCGATATGTTCATGCGGCAGATCAGCGAGCAGGCCGGCATTCGGGGGCGGAAAATCGGTGATGACGCACTGGCGGTGCTGCAGGCGCACGACTGGCCCGGCAACATCCGGCAATTGCGCAACAACATCGAGCGGCTGATGATTCTTGCCCGGAGCGATGGCCCTGACAGTCCGATTACGGCCGACATGCTGCCAACGGATGTCGGTGACATGCTGCCGAAGATGTCGACGCAGGGCGAACATCACATCATGACGCTTCCGCTACGGGAAGCGCGTGAAATGTTCGAGCGCGACTATCTGATTGCCCAGATCAACCGTTTCGGCGGCAATATTTCGCGTACGGCGGAATTCGTCGGCATGGAACGCTCCGCGCTGCATCGCAAGCTGAAGTCACTTGGCGTCTAGTATCGCGAGCGCGGCAAGGGGCATGCAATGAAGGTTATTATCTGTGGTGCGGGACGGGTCGGTTACGGGATCGCCGAGCGGCTGTCCCAAGAGGACAACGACGTTTCGGTGATCGACACATCGGCGTCGCTCATCGCCGCCATCACCGAGACACTGGATGTCAGCGGCGTGGTTGGTCATGGTGCCCATCCGGACGTGCTCGCAAAGGCGGGTGCCGACGAGGCGGAAATGATCATCGCCGTCACACTTCATGACGAAATCAACATGGTCGCCTGCCAGGTGGCGCATTCGCTCTTCAAGGTGCCGACCAAGATTGCTCGTATCCGCGCACAGAGCTACCTGGCGCCGGAATTTTCAGACCTGTTTTCCCGTGACGACGTGCCGATCGACGTGGCGATCTCGCCGGAAATCGAAGTCGGCAAGATGGTGCTGCGGCGCATTTCCTATCCGGGCGCGACCGATGTCGTCCGCTTCGCCGATGATCAGATTGTCATGGTGGCGATCGAGTGCATGGAGGACTGCCCGGTCGTCAACACGCAACTGCATCAGTTGACCGAGCTCTTTCCCGATCTGAACGCCACTGTCACCGGCGTCTACCGCAACGAAAGACTGTTTGTGCCCCGTTCGGCGGACGAGCTGCAGACGGGCGATCTCGCATATGTCGTGTGCGACAAGGCTCACGTCCGCAGGACGCTCTCGCTGTTCGGCCACGAAGAACAGGAAGCGGCGCGCATCGTCATTGCCGGCGGCGGCAACATCGGCTTCTTCGTGGCAAAGACGATCGAGGAGTATCAGCCGAGGACGCGCATCAAGATCATCGAAAGCGACCGTGAGCGTGCGGTGTACATCGCTGACCAATTAAGAAACGCGGTTGTCCTCCATGGCTCGGCATTGGACCAGAAGCTGCTCCAGCAAGCCGACATCCAGGATGCAGACCTCGTCGTCGCCCTGACCAACAACGACCAGGTCAACATCCTGGGCAGCGTGATGGCAAAGAAGCTCGGCTGCAAGCAGAACCTAGTTCTGTTGAACGAGCCGTCATTTCAAGACTTTGCGAAGAGCCTTGGGATCGATGCCCACATCAATCCGCGCGCCGTGACGATATCCGGCATCCTTCAGCACGTCCGTAAAGGGCGCATTCGCGCAGTCTATGCCGTACAGCGCGGGTCCGCGGAGGTGATCGAGGCTGAAGCGCTCGAAACTTCGCCACTCGTCGGCGCACCATTCCGCGAGCTTGAACTGCCTGATGGCATTCGCATCGGAGCGATCTATCGCGACGGAGCCGTTCTGCGTCCCGACGGCGACATGAAGATCAGGGCCAAGGACCGGGTCGTTTTGTTCGCCACCGGAGACGCCGTGCGGCACGTCCAGCAGCTTTTCCGCGTAAGTATCCAATATTTCTAATTTTCAGGCGGTAACCATGCCCCGTTTTGCCTATGTTAATGGAAGCTATGTCCGTCACGCTGATGCCGCCGTCCATGTGGAGGATCGGGGGTATCAGTTCGCTGACGGCGTCTATGAAGTCTGCGAGGTCCGGCACGGCATGATTGTCGACCTGACCCGGCATCTGGACCGCCTCGACCGGTCTTTGCGGGAAATCCGGATCGCCTGGCCGATGAAGCGGGCAGCGCTGACATCCGTGATACGGGAGGTGCTGAGGCGCAACAAGGTCCGCAACGGGCTGTTCTACCTACAGGTGACGCGCGGCGTGGCGCGTCGGGACCATGTGTTTCCGGCCGAGGGTACGCCGTCCTCGATCGTCGTTACTGCGAAATCGACCGACCCGAGCCTCATCGCTGCGAAGAACGCCAAGGGAATAAAGGCAATTACCGTTCCGGAAAATCGGTGGGATCGAGTTGATGTTAAGACCATCGGACTGTTGCCGAATGTGCTTGCTCGCCAACAAGCGAAGGAATTGGGGGCGAACGAGGCGATCTTCGTCGACGCCGATGGCTATGTGAAGGAAGGGGCTGCCACGAACGTGTGGATCGTCGATGGCAACGGCAGGCTTGCCACTCGACCGGCCGAGTATGGCATCCTGCGGGGAATCACGCGAACGACGCTCATGGATGTTGCCGGAAGTCTCGGCATCGAAATCGAGGAGCGTCCCTTCACTGTCGCAGAAATGCTGACCGCGCGAGAGGTGTTCGTCTCAGCGGCCACCAGCATCTGCTTTCCTGTTATCGAGATCGACGGCAAACCGATCGCAAACGGCCATCCGGGCAGCACCGCCCAGAAACTACGCGAAGCTTTTTTCGACGTTGCGGAGAAGACTGCGATTTGATACCAAATCCGACGGAGCGACGAACAATGCTTCGATGGCTCCCGGGGATATTCGTTTATCAGTCAACCGATCAACAGGATCGGCAATCAAGAAAGAAGCGGCGCAATGGCGGAACGTTCTCAGAATTTGCAGGATCTTTTCCTTAATACCGTTCGAAAGCAAAAGATTTCCCTGACGATCTTCCTTATCAACGGCGTTAAGCTGACCGGCGTGGTAACGTCGTTCGATAATTTCTGTGTACTGCTGCGCCGCGATGGCCATTCGCAGCTGGTATACAAGCACGCAATCTCCACCATCATGCCCGGTCAGCCGCTGCAGATGTTCGAGACCGAAGAAAACGCCTCCTGACAAGGTCAAGGCTCATTAGCAAGCGCGATACTAGCCAGGATTCCATCATTCCGGAGCTCGATAAGCGCCGCGACGATTCGCGCGCGGTGGTGATTGCGCCGGTTGTAAAGAAGGGCCGGGCGGCCGAAGCAAACGGCCCGATTGCTCGCTCTGACGAGGCACGGCTCGCCGAGGCGATCGGGCTCGCTCGGGCAATCGACCTTGACGTCGTGCATTCGACGATCGTTACTGTCACGCAGCCGAAGCCGGGCACACTGCTCGGCACCGGCAAGATCGAGGAGATCAAGGCCGCGCTGTACGAAGGCGATGCGGGACTGGTGATCGTTGATCACCCGCTGACGCCGGTCCAGCAGCGCAACCTCGAGAAGGAGTGGAACGCCAAGGTCATCGACCGGACGGGCTTGATCCTCGAGATTTTCGGCCGGCGTGCTTCGACCAAGGAAGGAACGCTGCAGGTCGAGCTTGCGCATCTCAACTATCAGAAGGGCCGGTTGGTGCGAAGCTGGACCCACCTCGAACGGCAGCGCGGTGGCGCGGGCTTCATGGGTGGTCCGGGTGAAACCCAGATCGAAGCGGACCGCCGGCTCCTGCAGGAGCGGATCGTGCGGCTGGAGCGGGAACTTGAGCAGGTTCGCCGCACGCGACAATTGCACCGCGCCAAGCGCAAGAAGGTTCCGCATCCGATTGTGGCCCTAGTCGGCTACACGAACGCTGGCAAGTCGACCCTATTCAACCGGATAACCGGGGCAGGGGTGTTGGCCGAGGACATGCTGTTTGCAACGCTCGATCCGACGCTCCGGAGAATGAAGCTGCCGCAAGGTCGCACCGTCATCCTGTCCGATACCGTTGGGTTTATTTCCGATCTTCCGACGCATCTGGTCGCTGCTTTCCGTGCGACGCTGGAAGAGGTGCTGGAAGCAGACCTCATCCTGCACGTGCGCGACATGTCGGACCCGGACAATGGAGCGCAGGCCGGCGACGTGCTGCGCATCCTGGCGGATCTCGGTATTGACGAGAAGGACGGCGCCGAGCGCATCCTGGAAGTCTGGAACAAGATCGACGACCTGCCGGCGGAAGCCCGCGAGGCTTTGGTGCAGAAGGCGGCAGCGACGCCGAACACGATCGCCGCCTCGGCACTGACCGGTGAGGGCGTGGACCGGCTGATGGACGAGGTTAACCGAAGGCTCTCCGGCGTGCTCGTTGATCGGGATGTCGTACTTCCGGTCGACAAGCTGCAGCTCTTGCCCTGGCTCTACGATCATTCGGTTGTCGATGAGCGCGAAGATCTTGAAGACGGCGGTGTTCGCATCTCCGCCCGGTTGACCGAAACCGAGGCCGCCGAGCTCGACCGCAGGCTCGGTCATGGGGCAAAGCGCCCGCTCGAAGACTGGGAAAAATGATTTGGCAGGCAGAGACGGCGTTATGCCAACTGCCGCTCTATCGCCTTGGCCGCCTGCCAGAGTTCTTCCATCCGTTCCAACGTCGCCGCTTCGAGTGATTCGCCTGCAGCCTGAAGTTCCATCTCGATATGGGCGAAGCGGCGGCGGAACTTGGCATTTGTGCCGCGCAACGCCATTTCCGGGTCCGCTTCCGTGTGGCGGCCGATGTTGACCACGGCGAAGATCAGGTCGCCGAGTTCATCGGCCACTTTCTTGCGATCGCCGTGACGGAGTGCCTCGCGCAACTCGCTCACCTCTTCCTCGATCTTGTCGAGAATGGGTTCCGGTTCGGACCAATCGAAACCGACCTTGGCAGCGCGTTCCTGCAGCTTGAGCGCTTCGACGAGCGCGGGAAATGAGCGTTGCACGGAACCGAGGTGTCCCTTTTCGGTCTCCGGTGGCAGGCCGCGTTTGCTGCGTCGTACGCTTCGCTCGTGCTTTTCCTGCTGCTTGATGGCATCCCACTGCCGCTTGACGGCTTCCGGCGTATCAGCATCCGAGCGGTCGAAAACGTGCGGGTGGCGGCGGATCATCTTGCGCGTCACGGCCTCGACCACGTCGCCGAAGGCAAACTCACCGGCTTCCTCGGCGATGCGCGCATGGAAGACCACCTGCAGCAAAAGATCGCCCAACTCGTCGCAAAGGTCGTGCATGTCGCCCCGCTCGATCGCGTCGGCCACCTCGTAGGCCTCCTCGATCGTGTAGGGCTTGATCGTCTCGAAGGTCTGTACGATATCCCAGGGGCAGCCGGTTTCGGGCTGTCTCAGGGCCTTCATGATAGCGAGCAAACCCTGGATGTCGCGGGACGGCTGCATGCTGTTCTCTCCGACTGGCGCTCAGTTGAGCGGGATGCTGTTTTCGTCCTTGCCCGACTGATAGACGTTGGAAAGTCGGTCGTAGGCAGACTTGATCCGTGCTGTCTGGGCCTTCAGTGAACCCTTCAGCGGCTCGTCCTGCGCCTCGACAAGGTCCGCAATGAAATACGAGTGCCAGAAGGCATTGTTGCGGCGATAACCGCCCGGCTCCAGGCCGAACACCTCCTTGAGGATCTTCAGGTCATGCGGGATCGCAAAGGCGTCGCGGGAATCTTCGTGGCTGAAGAATGAGTAGAAATTGTCGAATCCCGCCCACGTGATCGCGGACATGCACATCGTGCACGGTTCGTGAGTCGAGAGAAAAATCAAATCCTTGGTGGGAATATCTTTAGCAGTTTCGTAAAAACGCTTCAGGGTGTGGACTTCGCCATGCCAAAGCGGATTTTCGAGTTCGTTGTTCGTCTCCGCGATGACCAGCGAGAGGTCGGACTTCCTCAAGATCGCGGCGCCGAACACCTTGTTACCGGCGGTGACGCCGCGCTCGGTGAGCGGCAGGATGTCATGTTCGATAACGTCGAGAAGTCGTTGGGGCAGTGTCGCTGTGGTCAAAGCAGGAAATCCTCTGTGAAGACCGAGGAATGTAAGCTCGCCAGCAGGTAAGGGAAAGCGCGAAACGCTTTCCCTTTCAGTCGTCAACGCCTTTCGCAGATGCTTACGCCGCTGCGACCCGATTGCGCCCTTCATTTTTCGCGCGATAGAGCGCCTGGTCTGCCGCCTTGATCAAGTGCTGGTAGTCGGGATGCCCGAGGTGGGTGGCGACGCCGATCGATACTGTGGCGCGGATCGGGGCGCCGTCGACGACGGTGATTTCGGTGTTATCAACTGCGGCCCGGACCTTTTCGGCGACTTCCAGTGCGCCGTCCAGTTCGGTTTCCACTAGGGCAACGAGAAATTCTTCGCCACCATACCTGAACACGATATCCGCGGAACGGGTGTTGTCGGCAATGATTTCGGCAATCTGGCGCAGGACAGTGTCTCCTGCCGCATGGCCCCACGTGTCATTGACCTTCTTGAAGTGGTCGGCGTCAACCATCATCACGGCAAGCGGCGTCCCGTGTTGCTGGCACATCGCGATCTCGCGACCAAGGATCGATGGCAGGAACTTGCGGCTGAGCGTACTCGTCAGCGGATCGCGGCCGCCTGCAGATGCCGAAAGGCTCTGGAACAGGTCCGACAACAGGAATTTGATTTCCTCCACGCGTGCCTGCAGGCTCGCGATGAGCGGCGGTCCTTCCGGGCCATGCAGTGCGTCGAGGCCGCCAATGGTCGGAAGCAGTTCTTCGTCGATGTTCTTCATGGCCGTATCGATGCTGTTGAGCATCAGGGAGCCCTGGAACATGATGCTGGCCCTATGACGGAACCAGAGGCCGAATTCCGACGTCGCGATCGGTTTTGGCGCCGCGCTGCCTGCGCTTCCGAGCAGGCCGAATATGGTGGATTGGCTCCATTCCATGAGCGCTGCGCGCTGGCTCTCGCGTTCGACATTCACGTCCTGTCCAAGGGTAAAGAGGCGGTACGCCTCCTCGATCTTGGCGCGTTGCGTGACGCCCGTGACGTAGGCCTGGCTCATCAGGAGCATAGCATAATCAACGATTTCGTTCAGAAGAACGAACGCCATTGCGCCTTCGCTGTTGCCGTGGTTGCTCAACAGGATCACGGCGATATCGCTCTTGATAAGACTGGCCCCCTCGAGAACGAGATAGACGGGTATCTTCATGCGCGCGTGGGCCTCGCCCATCTTCACCTGGCGCTCCTTGAACGTCTCCAGATCCTGTGTCGGATCAAAGTTGGCGAGCGACAGGAGCCAGCGATGCAGCGCGGGGCTCAGGCGTTCGACTACCAGCGAGTGATCGAGGAATGGCGAGGCTGCCTCGTGGCGGAGGAATACTTCGTAGAAACGTTCAATGAGTCGGTCGGCATGCTCCGCGATAACGGCGGAAAGCGTCTCCCTGGCGCGATCCAGCCGGACCGGTTCGCAGGAGTACCACATATTCAGGCATTGCGGAGGGGCATTCATGGGGAGGAATCCGGATGGCACTAGGGCAATCTCTAGGAACCGGGGGTTTCAATTTGATTAAAGTTAAGCGTTTCGCGGGCGATTGCGTCCTGCGCTCCGCGTTGGGCGTGTTCTGGGCCGGTTTTCTTTTGCGGAACGAATAGATGGAACAGAAATGCACGCGGGCGATCACACTCGATATTCCGTTTCTTCAATCCACTGGACCGATTTGCGATAACGGCGGTGTGTCGAACAAAGGGTTCATTCGTGAGAGAGCAACCTCGCCTTTCTGTCTTTCCCGCCTTTTTCCGTGTGACCGGAAAAAGGGTCGTGGTGTTTGGCGGCGGTGATGAGGCCTTCGCCAAGGTGCGTTTGCTGCGCAACACCAATGCGACGATTGTGGTGGTGGCTGACGAAGTAGCGCCCGAGTTTGCGAACTATCTCGCTCAGGAAGCGATCGCCATTATTGCGACGAACAATTCGGCGACTGGGCTTTCAGAATCCGTACTCGTTTTCGCCGCAACAGGCGATGCCGCGGAAGATCGGGTGATCACGGAGATTGCGCGCGCAAGGAAAATCCCGGTCAATGCGGTCGATCAGCCCGATCTGTGCGATTTCTTCACGCCGGCGCTGGTCAATCGCGCCCCGGTCGCGGTCGCCATCGGTACGGAAGGGGCAGGGCCTGTCCTCGCGCAGATGATACGCGGCCAGATCGACCAACTGCTATCGCCGTCGCTCGGGCGCCTTGCTTTGCTCGCAGCCTCCTATCGTCAGGCTGTTGAAGCCATCGTGCCGCGCGGTGTCACCCGCCGCCTCTTCTGGCGCCGTTTTTTTCAGGGGCAGGTGGCGGACGCAATCGGTGCGGGTGATGAGGGGCTCGCACGGAGAAAGGTTACTCAACTTCTCGCGAACGCCGACAGGGGCCAGGGACACGTGTGGCTCGTCGGCGCCGGCCCAGGCGCAGAGGACCTACTGACCTTGCGTGCTCAGCGCGTGATGATGGAAGCCGACGTGATCGTCTTCGACGCGTTGGTGCCGCAGGCGATCGTCGACATGGCGCGCCGCGATGCAGAGCGGATTTCCGTCGGCAAACGCAAGGGTTGCCATTCAAAGTCGCAGGGAGAGATCAACGATCTTCTGGTCGAACTCGGGCGGGAGGGCAAGCGCGTCGTGCGGCTGAAATCCGGTGATCCGCTTATTTTCGGCCGCGCCGCCGAGGAAATGGCAGCGCTGCGCGGGGCCGGTATTACCTATGAGATCGTGCCTGGCATCACCTCTGCCTTTGCCGCTGCCGCCGACTTTGAGCTGCCGCTGACGCTGCGCGGTGTCGCCTCGTCGCTCGTGTTCACGACTGGCCATGATCTCACGGGCGCCGTTCTCCCGGACTGGGCGCGGCTTGCCGTCTCCGGCGCGACGATTGCCGTCTATATGGGGCGGACGGTCGCAGCCTCTGTTGCCGAGCGGCTGATGCAGGCAGGCCTGCCTTCGGAGACAACGGTCGCGGTGATCGAGAACGCCAGCCGCGCCAACAAACGCCTTTTGCACGGCACGCTGAAGGACCTGCCGGATCTGCAGCATCGCGACGAACTGACCGGTCCGGTCATGGTCATCATCGGCGATGCTGTCGCCGGCGCCAATTTCGAACATTCCGTCCCGCTCGTCCGCAGCCGCGAGATGGCGGACGCCGTATTTCAGGGAGCATGACATGGCAGAAAAGGTTCTGACCGCAAACCGGTTGGCGGATGGCATATCCGTCTGGCTCGACGCCTCGGGAAACTGGAATGAATCGCTGCAGGACGCTTTCGTTGCCCGGCACAAGGAGGCCGTCGAGGCGCTGGAGGCGACCGGCAGGCAGGCGTTTGCCGACAACAAGGTGGTGGACGCGAACGTCGTCGACGTTGTGGAAGTCGATGGCCTCCTACGGCCCCTGCGCATGCGCGAACGTATCCGGGCCGAGGGTCCGTCCATCATCTATGCGATCGGCTATGCCGGGCTAAAGACGACTCGCACTGCTGCGGCCTGAAGGAATAGACATGTATCGCTACGATGAATTCGACCACGCCTTTGTTGCCGGGCGCGTCGCCCAGTTCCGCGACCAGGTCGCACGCCGCCTTTCCGGTGAACTGGCCGAGGATGCCTTCAAGCCGTTGCGCCTGATGAACGGCGTCTACCTGCAGCTCCACGCCTACATGCTGCGCGTTGCGATCCCCTATGGGACGCTGGACAGCCGCCAGATGCGGATGCTTGCGCATATCGCCCGCAAGTATGACCGTGGCTATGGCCACTTCACCACGCGCCAGAACATTCAGTACAACTGGCCGAAGCTCGCCGACATGCCGGATGCGCTGGCTGACCTTGCCAGCGTAGAGATGCATGCGATCCAGACCTCCGGCAACTGCATCCGAAACGTCACTGCCGATCACTTTGCCGGTGCTGCCGCCGACGAGGTGGCCGATCCGCGGCCCTATGCCGAGATCCTGCGCCAGTGGTCTTCGGTCCACCCGGAATTCTCGTTCCTGCCGCGCAAATTCAAGATCGCCGTGACGGGCGCTGAGCGCGACCGCGCAGCAATCCAGGTTCACGACATCGGGCTGCACCTGAAGAAGGATGACGAGGGCAAGATCGGTTTCGCCGTCTACGTCGGCGGCGGGCAGGGGCGTACGCCGCTGATCGCCAAGAAGATCCGCGACTTCCTGCCGGAAGCGGATCTGCTCTCCTACATCACCGCGATCATGCGTGTGTATAACCTCTACGGCCGGCGCGACAACAAGTACAAGGCGCGCATCAAGATCCTCGTCCACGAGACCGGCGCCGAAGAACTGGCGCGCCAGGTCGAGGTCGAGTTCGCCGAACTGAGGAACAGTGAGTTGAAACTACCCGCTGCCGACATCCAGGCAATCACCGCCTACTTCGCTCCACCGGTACTGGAGCCACGCGCCGAGGGATGGGCGAGCCTTGCACAGTGGAAGAAGGCGGATCCTGATTTCGCCCGCTGGGTGCAGCAGAACGTGCAGCCGCACAAGCACCCTGACTATGGCATGGTGACGATCTCGTTGAAGCCGATCGGCGGCATTCCGGGCGACGCGTCGGATGTGCAGATGGAGGCTGTCGCCGACATCGCACAGGAATACGCTTTGGACGAGATACGCGTCAGCCATGAGCAGAACCTGATCCTGCCGCACGTTGCGCTCGCCGATCTCGAGCCGGTGTATCGCGCCCTTGTCGCCGCCGGGCTCGCCACGGCCAATGCCGGATTGATCACCGATATCATCGCCTGCCCAGGGCTCGACTATTGCGCGCTTGCGAACGCCCGTTCGATTCCGGTCGCGCAGGAGATCTCCAACCGCTTCGCTTCGCCGGAGCGTCAGACTGAGATCGGCGAACTGAAGATCAAGATATCCGGCTGCATCAACGCCTGCGGTCACCACCACGTGGGCCATATCGGCCTGCTCGGCGTGGAGAAGAAGGGGGAGGAACTCTATCAGATCACGCTCGGCGGCTCCGGCGACGAGAACACCTCGATTGGCGAAATCATCGGCCGCGGCTTCGAGCCCGAGAAAGTGACGGATGCCGTTGAGGTTGTAGTCGATACCTATCTGGGCTTGCGCCTCGATCCGACCGAAACATTTCTCGCAGCCTATCGGCGCGTCGGGCCGCAGCCTTTCAAGGATGCGCTCTACGGCAAGACGGCGGAAGCGGCCTGAGGGGAGCAAGCATGACGAAAATCTGGAAGGAAACCGGCTTCGTGACGGATGACCCGTGGGTCATCGAGACCGATGAGACCAAGGCAGGGTCGAACGAGAAGGCGATCATCGCGATCGAAGATTTTCTCGCCCGCGTCGCTGGATGCAGTGAAGACAGCCTCGGTGTGCTGATCAAGCCGGCCGACGACGTGCGCCGGCTCATCCAGTATCTGGGCCGCATTGCACTCGTCGCAGTGGCGTTTCCGGCGTTCAACGATGGCCGGGCATTTAGCCATGCATCGCTTTTGCGATCGCGGCTGGGTTTCAAAGGCGAGGTGAGGGCGGTCGGGGACGTGCTTATCGACCAGATCCCGCTGATGCTTCGCTGCGGCATCGACAGCTTCGCCGTTTCCAACGCTACCGCGCTGAAGCGGCTTGGGGAAAGCCGGTTGCCCGGCATTGCCAACCACTATCAGCCGACGGCCAGGCCATCGGCTGATACGAAATCTTATAGCTGGCGCCGTGTGAGCTGACGACATTTTGTCGCAAAAAGGGCCTGTTTCCGGTCAGTACCGGCAACGGGCCTTTTTTCTTGCTGCAATGCAAACTAAGGTTCTCAGCGTGATGTGACGGGATGGAATGCAATTTGCGCAGGCCTGATACCTTTGGAACGCAGTGCCTTCCTTCGCCAGGTGCAGTATAATATCTGCCTATATCGAACTCGTACGGGATGCAGGAACTAATCACGCATGAACGCGCCAGCCAAGACTGAAGAATTCGCCGCCACCGTTCCCGCGGGCGTCTATGCTGAGACGGTAACGGACGTGCAGCATTATACGGATCGGCTCTTCCGCTTCCGTATGACGCGTCCCGACGGTTTTCGCTTCCGCTCGGGCGAGTTCGCCATGATCGGCCTGATGGTGGACGGCAAGCCGATCTACCGTGCCTATTCAATCGCAAGCCCTTCTTGGGACGAGGAACTGGAGTTCTTCTCGATCAAGGTGCCGGATGGTCCGCTGACCTCGCACCTGCAGAAGATCAAGCAGGGCGACCAGGTGTTGATGCGCAAGAAGCCGACCGGCACGCTGGTTCTCGATGCGCTCACGCCGGGCAAGCGCCTCTACATGTTTTCGACCGGCACCGGTATTGCCCCGTTTGCAAGCTTGATCCGCGACCCCGAGACCTATGAAAAGTTCGAAGAGGTGATCCTCACCCACACCTGCCGCGAGGTGTCTGAGCTGAAGTACGGATTCGATCTGGTCGAAGAAATTGCTAAGGACGAGCTCCTCTCAGAACTTGTCGGTGGCAGGCTGCGCCATTACGCGACCGTCACCCGCGAACCCTTCGCCTATCAAGGCCGCATCACCGACCTCATCAGCAACGGCAAGATGTTCGCCGATCTGGGCGTTCCCGCCTTCGACCCGGCCGTCGATCGCGCGATGATCTGCGGTTCTGCGGCGATGCTGAAGGACACCAAGGCCTTGCTTGAGAAGGCCGGCCTCACGGAAGGCGCCAACAGCAAACCGGGCGAGTTCGTCATCGAGCGCGCTTTCGTCGACTGAGGCGGATAGCCATTGTTCGACTCTGATCGGTGGCAACCGAAGGGCGGCACGTGTTTCGGTCGTCAGCGTAAGGCGTGCACATATCGGCACCTGCCGCTATGCAGCTTGTCAGCATGCCGCCAAATCGGTGGTGGGCAGGTACCAGCGCTCCTAGTAGGTCGCTGATTTCCCGCTTCCCAACTCGCCTCGGTGAAACGCTCGTGCTTGAGGGTGACTTCTGTATCAGCTGGTTTTGCTGCTCGCTGCGTCTGGGTGCTTGGCCGCTACGTAGGTTGCCTTCTTGGTCCCTGTGCCATCCGTTGAGCCTGCCGAATCAACAGGCCATCCAGGCGCGACGGGCTGCACTTCAACTGAGGCTGTCGGAGTGGTACGTGCTCGCGGGCGGCCACTGAAATGCAATCATCAAGGATGGTCGATCGTCGAGACCTGCAATGGCGCTTTCCGCCAGTTGCTACATCAACACGCTGTCGCGACGCCTGCGATTGTGGCAATCGCCGGGATAACCAATTCGTGCTCGGAAAGCTGACGCGTTAGGGTGGCAATTCCATCCGATTTTTCTGCGGTCGGAAAAGTCGGAAAAAAGTCGGCGGACGGAAAACTAAGGCAGGAAAATCAACAGTTTGTGGCGACCCCTGCAGGATTCGAACCTGCGACCTACTGCTTAGAAGGCAGTTGCTCTATCCAGCTGAGCTAAGGGGCCGATTAGGATGCTGTTAGTGCGTCCAAGGCTGCATGCGATTGAAACGGAAATTGTCGGGGTAGGCGACCTTCTTGCGGGTCGCATCGTGGGGTTCGATGACCCGATAGGCAAGGCCGTTGCGTTCGGCATAGGCCACTGCGAGTTCACGCGATTCGAATGTCAGCCGAACCTGCTGGCGCATGTCGCCGGAGCTAGTGTATCCCATGATCGGATCGATCGTGCGGGGGCGTTCCTGATCGAACTCAAGGACCCAAAGATTCGTTTTCGCCTTGCCTGACTGCATGGCGGTCTTCGCGGGACGATAGATCTTCGCGCTCATGGATGCTGTGGCTCCGATATTTTCACGTTCATGCAGTTCTGTGGCATCGCATTCCCATAACGCAAACTCTCTCGATGGAAAATGCGCTGGATCACATATTCGTCCAGTCTTTCCGGTGCCTTGTCGCCTGCAGCACGCTTGACCGATCGCGCGTCGGTCCTTAGCACTGAGGCCGGTACATTTCAACGGCTCTGCCCTTGCTTTGCGGTTTGATCGACGGATGGGCTTGCTCTATCGAGGCGTTCATTCTTGCGCTATTCTTGAATAAGCACCTTCGTCATACGGGGACGTCCGTCGCATTCCCCAGAAAAAGCAGTAAGATCACGGACAGTGGGCGACAATGAGAACGATGCTTCCGCTTTGCTTTGCGGCATTGGTCCTTGCCGACTGCTCGGGGACTGGGAGCGGCAACTATCCCGAGCCTATCCCCGGCAGTATCACGTATGGCGGCCAGCCGCGTTCGAAGCTGACCAAGGCACCGGTCGGCAGTTGGTTTCGCCACCGGTTTATTGATCAGTTCGGCCGAGACGTAATCGAAACTTATGTCATCCAGCCGGACCGTTCGCTGCTTTTGACCAGTCGTATAGTCGAGCCTATTCGTTTCCGCGACTGAAGGTAGCTGGTCGCCTGCGGCCAGCGAATCATTGTGGTTGATTTCATCGCCATTGATATTTGCTGTTGCGGCGTATGGCGGATGCGTGTATCTCGCCCCTTACGGACCGTCGGAGTGTAGCGCAGCCTGGTAGCGCATCTGGTTTGGGACCAGAGGGTCGGGAGTTCGAATCTCTCCACTCCGACCACCGTATGCTTTTGAAAACAATGGATATATCGATTTGCCAATGGCTGTTGCTAGCCAGCTGGCGTATTAGCGAGACAGGGGATCATGTCTCTCACACTGTTGTGGGCACTCTGAAGACACTGCCTACCGACGCAATTGATCCGCTATACTTCCTACAGATTTGGACTGGCCCATAACCTGCCTCCGCTCGAGCAATTTATCGGTGCCAGGTGGTGACAAATTTCGCGGGAATTTCGTGAATTTGGTAAACGCGAACGGGCGGCCATGGCCGCCCGTCGATTCAATTTGCTGTCGTTCGATAGCGCTCAGTGCAGGATCTGGCTGAGGAACAGCTTCGTCCGTTCATGCTGCGGATTGTCGAAGAAGTTGTGTGGGTCGTTCTGCTCGACGATCTGGCCCTGGTCCATGAAGATGACGCGGTTTGCGACTTGGCGCGCGAAGCCCATTTCATGGGTGACGCAGAGCATCGTCATACCTTCCTCTGCGAGCGAAACCATGGTGTCGAGCACTTCCTTGACCATTTCCGGGTCGAGGGCCGAGGTCGGTTCGTCGAACAGCATGATCTTCGGCTTCATGCAGAGCGAACGTGCAATCGCCACGCGTTGCTGTTGGCCGCCGGAAAGCTGGCCCGGATACTTGTGGGCCTGCTCGGGGATTTTTACCCGCTCGAGGTAGTGCATGGCCACCTTCTCGGCTTCCTTTTTTGGCATCTTGCGGACCCAGATCGGCGCCAGCGTGCAGTTTTCCAAGATCGTCAGATGCGGGAAGAGGTTGAAGTGCTGGAAAACCATGCCGACTTCACGGCGGACTTCGTCGATCTTCTTCAGGTCGTTCGTCAGCTCGATGCCGTCGACGATGATCTGCCCCTTCTGGTGTTCCTCCAGGCGGTTGATGCAGCGGATCATTGTGGACTTGCCGGAACCGGACGGGCCTGCAATGACGATCCGCTCGCCGCGCATCACCTTCAGATTGATGTCGCGGAGCACGTGGAAGTCGCCGTACCACTTGTTCATGTTGACGATTTCAACCGCCACGTCGGTGGCGGAAACCGTCATTTTTTTGAGTTGGGCTTGAGATGCCATTGTTGTTTCCCTCTATTATCTCTTGTGGCTCGTATCGAGCCGGCGCTCCACGAATGCTGAATAGCGCGACATGCCGAAACAGAAAAGCCAGAAGACGAAACCGGCGAAAATCAATCCGGTCAACGGCGTGACGGGGGTGATCCAGCCGGAGTCGCCGAAACTCGCCTTTACGATTCCAAGCAGATCGTACATCGAGATGATCGTGACGAGCGAGGTATCCTTGAACATGCCGATGAAGGTGTTGACGATGCCCGGGATGACAAGCTTGATGGCCTGGGGCAGGACGATAAAAGTCATCTTGTGGAAGTAGTTGAGGCCGAGCGCATCGGCGGCCTCATACTGTCCCTTGGGGATCGCTTGAAGGCCACCGCGGATCACTTCCGCCATGTAGGCCGAGGCGAAGATCGATACACCGATCAGCGCACGCAGGAACTTGTCGATATTGTTACCAGGTTCCAGGAACAGCGGCAGCAGCACGCTCGCCATGAACAGCACCGTGATCAGCGGCACGCCTCGGATCAGCTCGATGAAACTAATGCACGCCGTCCTTACGATCGGCATCCGGGAGCGGCGACCGAGCGCCAGCAGAACACCGGCCGGCAGCGAAATGATGATACCGACGAAGGACAGAATCAGCGTGACCATCAGCCCTCCCCAGAGCGAGGTCTCGACGTGGCTGAGGCCGAACCGGCCACCAAGGAGAAGCACATAGGCGAGGATCGGAAGCGCGACGAGCAGCAGAAGCGCGTTCAGCCCCTTGCGCGGTGCCCTTGGCATCAGCAGGGGGATGAGCAAGGCGACGAACAGACCGGCAACCAGCAGCGGGCGCCAGAGTTGGTCGCGCGGGTACGAGCCGAACATGAACTGCACGAAGCGGTCGCCGACATAGGCCCAGCAGGCACCGCTCCAGCCGCTCGGAAGCGCCCCGCCCTGATCGGCAGTCAGGCAGGCGGTCCGGTCAACGCCCGTCCAAACGGCGGAGATGAACAGCCAATCGATCGCCCCCGGCAGAAAGTAGACCAGCGCCAGGACGGCGATGATCGTCATGGCAGTGTCCGACCAGGACGAAAACAGGTTCTTGCGGATCCAGCCGATCGCAGTGGTGTCTGATACCGGAGGTTGTTCAGCGGCAATGAAGTGATCGCGGACGTAGGAAATGTTCTGGTCCATCTCAGCGCTCCACCAGTGCCATCTTGGCATTGAACCAGTTCATGAACAGCGACGTCAGCAGGCTGATCGAGAGATAGATCGCCATCCAGATCGCGATGATCTCGACAGAACGGCCGGTCTGGTTGAGGATCGTGCCGCCGACGGCAACCAGATCCGCGTAGCCGACGGCAACGGCCAGCGACGAGTTCTTGATGAGGTTGAGATATTGCGAGGTGAGTGGCGGGATGATGATCCTGAGGGCCTGAGGCAGAACCACGAGACGCGTTGTCGGCCCCGGTCGGAGCCCCAACGCGTAGGAGGCTTCCGTCTGTCCGTGTGGAACGCCCCTGATGCCGGCGCGTACGATCTCTGCAATGAAGGAGGCCGTGTAGAGCGAAAGCGCCAGGTAGAGTGCTAGGAACTCGGGGCCGATCACCATGCCACCCTTCATGTTGAAGGAGCCTGGAACCGGGTAGTCGAACGAAAGCGGCATCCCCAACAGAAGGTAGACAGCGAAGGGCAGCAGGATAATTAGTGCGAGATTCACTGTCAGCACGGGGGGGCGATTGCCGGTCGCACGCTGGCGCGAATTTGCCCATAACGTGAACAAGATTGCCGCGATGACGCCAATGACGAAGGCGGCAACGACGAAGGCGAAACCTTCGCCAAAGATCGGTGCGGGCATATAGACGCCGCGGTTCGAAATGAAAAAGCTCGCGCCCGGATTGTCTTTCACGTGCTGAAAGATGCTGCGGATCGAGGGCAACAGCGCCAAAACGCCCAGATACCAGAAGAAGATGACGAGAAGGGGCGGAATGTTGCGGAAGACTTCGACATAGACCGTACACAGCCGTGCAATGAGCCAGTTGTGCGACAGACGGCCGATGCCGATCAGGAGTCCGACGATAGTGGCTGTCACGATGCCGCAGGCGGCCACAACGAGCGTGTTCAAAAGCCCGACCTGGAGCGCCCGGAAATAAGTCGAATCGCTCGTATAGGAAATCAGGCTCTGTGCAAGGTCAAAGCCGGCGCGGCTATTGAGAAAGCCGAATCCTGACGTCATGTTCGCCCGGGCCAGATTCTGCGTCGCGTTGTCCCAGGCGTACCAAATGACCCAGATGATCAAGGCGAGCGTTGCCGCCTGGTAGACATAGCTTCGGAGAGCCGGATTGTAGAGAAGCGATACCTTCGGAGGGTCGCCGGACCCTGTTCGGGCGTCCGCAAGTGCCATTGAGTACCCCTATAGTTTCTTTCGCCCTTTTTTCCGGGCGTTTATTTTAAAGGGGAGGGCGGCACGTTCCGCCCTCCCGGCTGCATTTCCAGCGACCGATCAGCGGATCGGCGGAGCGTATTGCAGGCCGCCCTTGTTCCACAGAGCGTTCAGGCCGCGCTCGATCTTCAGAGGTGAGCCCTGGCCGATGTTGCGCTCGAACGACTCGCCGTAGTTACCTACGGCCTTGATGATCTGGACGGCCCAATCCTTCGGCAGGCCGAGGTCCGTGCCGAGGGTAGAATCGGCCTCTTCGCCGAGGAAGCGCTTGATGTCGGGATTTGCCGATTTCTTCATCTCCTCCACATTGGCCTGCGTGATGCCGAACTCTTCGGCTGCAACCAGCGCGTACTGCGACCAGCTGACGACATCGAGCCACTTGGAGTCGTTCTGGCGGACCGCTGCGCCGAGTGGTTCCTTCGAGATGATTTCCGGCAGCACGATATGGTCGTCCGGATTGGTCATTTTCAGGCGGATGGAATAGAGACCGGAGGCATCGGTCGTGTATGCATCGCAACGGCCCGCATTGTAGGCGGCGTCGGCCTCGTCCTGTGCCTCGAACACGACCGGCTTGAAGTCCATGTTGTTCGAGCGGAAGTAGTCAGCGAGGTTCAATTCAGTCGTCGTGCCAGACTGCACGCAGACGGAGGCGCCGCTCAGTTCGAGCGCGGATTTGACGCCGAGTTCCTTCTTCACCATGAAGCCCTGGCCGTCATAGTAGGTAACGGCGCGGAAGTCGAAGCCGAGTTGCGAATCACGGCTGGTACTCCAGGTCGTGTTGCGGGCCAGCATGTCGATCTCGCCCGATTGCAGGGCGGGGAAACGATCCTTTGCGGAGAGCGGCGTGTACTTCACCTTGGTGGCATCGCCGAAGATCGCGGCCGCAACGGCCTTGCAGAGATCAACGTCCAATCCCGCCCAGTTGCCGGCCGAATCCTGTGCGCCGAAACCGGCGAGGTTCGAACCGTTGACACCGCACTGCACGAAGCCTTTAGCTTTTACATCCGAAAGCGTATCGGCCTGAGCGGCCTGGGCGCCAATCCCCATGACGGCAGCACCGATTACGGCTGCCACGATCTTTTTTGCCATCTTTAACAACCTTTGTTTTCTGGTCTTTCGATGACCGCGTGGCGCCTGCGTGATGCGGGAGCGCCGCGGCACTCGCCACCCTCCCGGCGCGAGTTGACCTATCTCATGCTCAAAATGACGCAGGGTCAAGAGAGGCAGCCCATTTTCCAATCAGGGTGTTGGTTCCGCGGTGTTCTGGTGGAAAAATAAGCAAAACTGGTCGGAAAAACGTGGTTTACGCGCAAATTGGCAGCAACCTGCGCGCCACATCGCGGCGACATGTCCGTGCGTGATGGATTCTTCAGGATAATTGTCTTGACCAAAGGGACGCACGGCGGAAGAGTCCGGATTCTTCCAACGCAATCAACTCTCCGGACATACGATGAAAGACAAAGCTGACGTGCTCGCTGGTGCGGGCGACAATACTCGCCTTGCCCATATCGGCAATGATCCCATGGACTTCCACGGCTTCGTCAACCCTCCGGTGGTCCACGCCTCGACCGTCCTGTTTCCCAATGCAGCGACGATGGAGAATCGGGCGCAGAAGTACAGTTACGGTACGCGCGGCACGCCGACCACCGATGCCCTTTGCGACGCCATCAACGAACTGGAAGGATCTGCAGGAACCATTCTCGTCCCCTCGGGGCTGGCGGCGGTGACGGTGCCATTCCTGGCCTTCCTGTCGGCGGGCGACCATGCCCTGATCGTCGATTCGGTCTACAGCCCGACTCGCCATTTCTGCGACACGATGCTGAAGCGGCTCGGTGTAACAGTCGAATACTACGACCCGTCGGTCGGGGCGGGTATTGCCAAACTGCTGAAGCCCAACACGAAGCTCGTTCATACCGAGGCTCCGGGGTCGAACACCTTCGAGATGCAGGATATCCGTGCGACCGCGGACGCCGCCCACAAGGGGGGGGGCGCCGTCGTCACCATGGACAACACCTGGGCGACGCCGCTCTATTTCAAGCCGCTCGACAACGGTGTCGATATCTCGATTCATGCGGCGACGAAGTATCCGGCCGGGCATTCCGACATCCTGATGGGAACGGTATCCGCCAATGCCGAGCATTGGCCGCAATTGTGGGAAGGGAATTTCGCGCTTGGCATCTGTGGTTCGCCGGATGACACCTACCAGCTCCTGCGCGGCTTGCGCACCATGGGCGTTCGGTTGGAGCGTCACCAGGAAAGCGCGCTGCGCCTCGCCGAGTGGCTGGAGGGGCGCGATGAGGTCTCGCGCGTTCTACATCCGGCACTGCCGAGTTTTCCGGGGCATGGACTGTGGAAGCGCGACTTCAAGGGTGCGAGCGGCATCTTCTCCATCGTACTTGATGGGGGGAGTCCGGATCGGTTCAAGACGAAGGCCCACGCCTTTCTCGACGCGCTGCGCATCTTCGGTCTCGGGTATTCGTGGGGCGGTTACGAGAGCCTCGCCGTGCACGTCAACCTTAGTGACCGCCGTATTTGCACAGCGCCCAAGGAGGGGCCGGTTCTACGCCTCCAGATCGGGCTTGAGGACGTCGCGGATATCCGTGCCGACATCGATCGGGGGCTCTCAGCGGCGCGTGCCGTCTGAGCAGGAGCGTTTCGTGGCGGGCCGCTTTGCGGCCCGTTGGCCATAGGGCGGCAGCCGCAGCCCTTCAAAACTTGGGCTGGTAACCGTATAGCCAGTCGAAATCCGCCGCCACGCTCTCGGGGCTGCGGATTGCCAGAATGACATCCCGCGCAAAAGCGATCGGTCCCCGGGCGTGATAGGCGAAGCGGTTAAAGTCGGCGCGTGCGCGAACACGCTTCAAGCGCTCGCGCCGTCGCTTCTCGAAGGACGATAGAGCGTCAGGAAGATCAACATTGCCGGAGACCGCAGCGGCCAGTTCGGCGGCGTCCTCGATGGCCATCGCAGCACCTTGGGCCGCAAACGGCGTAGACGCATGTGCAGCGTCGCCGATCAGGATCAGGTCGCTGTTGTTGTACCAGCGCCCGTCTGCACACTCGTAGAGAGGCCAGGTGAGGGGATCATTCGCCGCTTGTAGAAGAGCCCTGATGCCTGCGTCCCAACCGGAGAAGGCATCCATGCGAATACCGTCATCGCCAGATTGCCCCGACCAAATCTGCCGGCCGGCTGTTCCCTGATGGATCGCGACGATGTTGAACGATTGCGCTTCGGCGAGCGGGTAGGCGACGAGATGTGCCGATGGCCCGATCCAGGCGACGACTGAGCGTGGATCGAAGAGCGGGGGTGCACGGTCGAAAGGCACCATGAAGCGCCAGGCGACGCTTCCGCTGAAGCAGGCTGGCGGAGCGGCAGGCACGGCGGTTCGCAGTTTCGACCAGACCCCGTCAGCGCCGACAATGAGATCGACAGCCTCCCCGGTCTGTGTGGCGATTGCCGTTGGATTGTACCGGTCGACTTTTGCGCCGAGGTGAAGATGGGCGAGCGGCTCGGCCTGCACAGCGGCGATCAGGACGCGTTGGAGCGTGGTGCGATGGAGAACGCCATATGGATAGCTCCAGCGTCGACGGGCTTGGGTGCCGACAGGGACGGCCGTGAGCGGCCGGAGAGTCCGGCCGGACGCCAAAACGATCCGTTCCGGTTCTAGCCACTGCGACTCGAGGGTTGGCAGGAGCCCGAGCTTTGCCAGGACGCCCGAGGCGTTCGGCGAAATCTGCAAGCCGGCGCCGACTTCTTCAAGGCGATCGGCCTGTTCGAGAATGTGGCTCGCAATTCCTTTGCGGGCGAGGCACAGCGCCGCGGTCAGTCCGGCGATGCCAGCGCCGACGATTGCAACCGTTCGCACGGTCATCGGCGCGGGCCCTCGAACAGCATGGTTCAGGCGGCCTGGTTGGCGAAGGTGCAGCCGACCGGGTTCGTCTGGGTCGCCTTGAGGGAGGGATTGTAGCGGTAGAGCGTCGAGCAGTAGCCGCAGACCTTTTCGTTCTCGTCGCCCATGTCGATGAAGATGTGCGGATGGTCGAAGGGCACCGAAGCGCCGACGCACATGAATTCCTTGACGCCGATCTCGATTACGGAGTGTCCGCCATCGTTCTGGAAGTGGGGAATGGTGTGGCCGGCCATGGGATGCTCCGCTGTCGAAAGGTCCAAATTTGCGCCGGACCATATAGCTGTCGCGTCAAAAAGTGTAGCGGCAAAACCGACGCATCCTTTGAGAAAAATTCAAAGTCTGGCGTTTCCACGCCCGAAAAACCGGCTTATGAGCGGTCGGCAAGAATGCAGTGGCAGAGGCACGCGATGAATCTCAATCTCCCTTCCTTCTCCCGGTTTCATCATGAAGGGCTCGAACTGGCCTTTTTTGACGAGGGAAACCCTGCAGGCGAGCCCGTGCTGCTGATCCATGGATTTGCTTCGAGCGCCAGCGTGAACTGGGTCAACCCCGGTTGGCTGAAGACACTCGGAGAGGCGGGCTATCGCGTGATTGCCATAGACAATCGTGGCCATGGCAGAAGCGACAAGCCGCACGATCCCGCCCTCTATCATCCGCCCTCAATGGCAGGCGATGCTGCTGCCTTGCTCGATCATCTCGGTATCGCACAAGCCCATGTCATGGGTTACTCGATGGGGGCGCGCATCACCGCCTTCATGGCCCTATCGCATCCACATCGAGTCCGCTCGGTCGTCTTCGGCGGACTTGGCATCGGGATGGTGGACGGGGTAGGGGACTGGGACCCGATTGCCGACGCCCTGCTCGCGCCCTCGCTTGATGACGTGGCGCATGAGCGTGGGCGGATGTTCCGGGCGTTCGCCGACCAGACAAAATCGGATCGCCGGGCACTTGCCGCCTGCATCATGACCTCACGCGACCTGCTTTCGCCGGCCGACATGGCGCGGATCGATGTGCCGGCGCTCGTTGCGGTCGGAACGATGGACGACATCGCCGGCTCTGCGGAGGCGCTTGCCGCGCTGATGCCGGATGCGCGTGCTATCGACATTCCCGGCCGCGATCACATGCTGTCAGTGGGCGATCGCGTGTTCAAGAAGGCGGTGCTGGAGTTCTACTCCGAAATCGACGGCCGCTAGATCGTCGCACGCTCCGGGGCATTTCGCCGAGGCACCGTTTGCACTATATAATGGGTCAGGATGCAAGAAGGAGTACGGCGATGGTCGCCATGAACGAGAAGCGCGCGGACGAGCGGCTGAAGGCGATGGACCCGATCTGGGACAGCCTGCAACAGGAAGCGCGCGCCGCAGCCCTTGCGGATCCGCTGCTTGCGGCCTTTCTCTACTCCACTGTCATCAATCAAACCTCTCTTGAAGCGACCGTCATCCATCGCGTTTGCGAGCGCCTGGACCATCCCGACCTGCAGGCAAATCTCCTCAGGCAGACGTTCGAGGAAATGCAGACATCCTGGCCGGAATGGGGCGCGATTCTCCGGGTCGATATCCAGGCTGTCTACGATCGCGATCCGGCCTGCATCCGGTTCATCGAGCCGGTGCTTTATTTCAAAGGCTTCCACGCGATTCAAACCCACCGCCTGGCCCACTGGCTCTATATGAACGGACGCCGGGATTTTGCTCTCTACCTCCAGAGTCGCTCCTCCAGCGTGTTCCAGACCGACATCAATCCGGCCGCTCGCATCGGCAAGGGTATCTTCCTTGATCACGCGACCGGCCTTGTGGTTGGCGAGACGGCAGTCATCGGCGACAACGTCTCGATTCTCCACAACGTGACCCTCGGCGGCACCGGCAAGGAGAGCGGCGACCGCCACCCCAAGATCGACAACGGCGTCCTCATCGGCGCTGGTGCCAAGATCCTCGGTAATATCCATATCGGCCATTGCTCGCGCATTGCTGCCGGTTCCGTAGTTCTGAAGGACATGCCGCCGAAATCGACCGTTGCAGGCGTTCCCGCCAAGGTTGTTGGTGAGGCGGGGTGCTCGGAACCGTCGCGCGCAATGGATCAGATCCTGCACGGTGCAGGGTTCGACATCTGAGCGGAAAACCGCTGAAAGACACTTTTTCGAGGGTTTACAGCTTCCGGCTCAGGTGCGAGAAGCGGCCAAACCGAACTGATACGGAGACGTAATCGTGAATCCCGAAGAGATCAGGAAGCTTGAGGCCTACTTCAAGCGCAATTTCAACAAGGACATGGTCGTCAAGGCCCGCCCGAAGAAGGACGAGTCGGCTGAGGTTTACCTCGTCGACGAATTTCTCGGCGTCGTGTTCCGTGACGACGAGGATGGCGAGCTGTCCTACAATTTCTCCATGGCGATCCTGGACATCGACCTCTGAACAGCTCTCTGCTGAGCTTGTTTTTTGAAACCCGGCGCTCACCAAGCCCGGGTTTTTTGTTGCGTCCGTGATCCTGCTTTTCAAGCTATTGCAAATGCATTGAAATATTGCGTTGCGGCATTTCATTGACTTTATTGTGCGCTGCATATAATTTGCCCATATCCGGATGGAGCAAGAGGAGCATTCCATGTTCAATTTCGAAGAGGCCAACAGCAAGGGTAAGGAAACGATGGACGCAGTCCTGAAAAGTTATTCCTCGCTGGCCAAGAGCATGCAGGCTATTGCAACCGAGGCAGCCGACTACTCCAAGAAGTCGTTTGAAGAGGGCATCGCGCATTTCGAGAAGTTGTCGGGAGCCAAGAGCTTCGAGGCAGCCGCCGAGCTCCAGACTGCCTACCTGAAAAAGACTTACGAATCTTACGTCGCAGAAGCGACGAAAATCGGTGAGATGTATTCCGATCTCGCCAAGGATGCCTACAAGCCCTATGAAGCCCCGGTGGCCAAGGCGACGGCGGCGGCGAAGGCTGCTGTGGCGGCCTGATCGTTCTACAATTGACCTGATTTACGAGCCGGCGTCGCGCGAGTGCCGCCGGCTTTTTCGTGCGCGGCGACCAGGGCGGAGACAAATTTCCCTATTTCATTCGGGCTTGGCGCGATTATCCTTGCAGGACTTGGTGGGGGCCTTAAAATTGCGGGAGAAACCACTAGATTACGTAGTCTATGACGGCACCAATCGCCGCCGCGGCCACCTCCCCAGGTCAAACCGCGCTCACAAGGAATGAACAGGCATGAATGCGACACCGGTCCGGTTGCAGGGCAATGAGGGAAGCGGCGACAATCCGGGCCGCGGCACATCCGTCATTACCCGCACGAAGACGAAGATCAAGAAGCCGAGCCTTTACCGGGTCCTGCTGCTGAATGACGACTACACACCGATGGAATTCGTAATCCACATCCTGGAGCGGTTCTTCCAGAAGGACCGTGAAGCCGCGACGCGGATCATGTTGCATGTGCACAACCACGGGGTGGGCGAGTGTGGTGTTTTTACCTACGAGGTTGCCGAAACTAAAGTGACACAGGTGATGGATTTCTCCCGCCAGCACCAACATCCGCTGCAGTGTGTCATGGAAAAGAAATGAGGAAAGAACGTGCCAACTTTTTCGACCAGTCTTGAGAAAGCGCTTCATCAGGCACTGACTTACGCCAATGAGCGCCACCATGAATACGCCACGCTGGAGCACCTGCTTCTGGCCTTGATCGATGACGCCGACGCTGCCGCTGTCATGGGGGCCTGCAACGTCAATCTCGAGACGCTGCGCAAGACCGTTACCAATTACGTGGACAACGACCTCGCCAATCTCGTGACGGGATACGAGGAGGATTCCAAGCCGACATCCGGCTTCCAGCGCGTGATCCAGCGCGCGGTTATCCATGTGCAATCCTCGGGCCGCGAGGAAGTGACCGGTGCGAACGTGCTCGTTGCCATCTTCGCCGAACGCGAGAGTCATGCTGCATACTTCCTGCAGGAGCAGGAGATGACGCGCTACGATGCCGTCAACTTCATTTCACACGGGATCGGCAAGCGACCCGGCTCCTCCGAGGCACGCGCAGTTCGCGGATCCGACGATCAGGAAAACGAACAAAAGCAGACGCGATCGCAGGGCGAGCAGGAGGATGGTGCCAAGAAGCAGGACGCACTCAGCGCCTACTGCATCAACCTCAATGAAAAGGCAAAGAACGGAAAGATCGATCCGCTGATCGGTCGCCACGCCGAAGTTAATCGCACGATCCAGGTGCTTTGCCGCCGCTCGAAGAACAATCCGCTTTATGTCGGCGACCCCGGCGTCGGCAAGACCGCGATCGCCGAAGGGCTTGCGAAGAGGATTGTCGAAAAGAAAGTACCTGAAGCTCTGCAGGACGCGACGATCTTCTCGCTCGACATGGGAACGCTTCTGGCCGGCACGCGTTACCGCGGCGACTTCGAGGAGCGGCTCAAGCAGGTGGTCAAGGAGCTGGAGGACTATCCCGGCGCCGTGCTCTTCATCGACGAGATCCATACGGTCATCGGTGCAGGTGCCACCTCGGGCGGCGCTATGGACGCGTCCAACCTGCTGAAGCCTGCGCTTTCCAACGGGGCGATCCGCTGCATCGGCTCGACCACCTATAAGGAATACCGTCAGTTCTTCGAGAAAGACCGGGCGCTCGTTCGCCGGTTCCAGAAGATCGACGTCAACGAACCGACCATCGATGACACGATCGAGATCATGAAGGGGCTGAAGCCCTATTTCGAGGAGTATCACAAGCTGAAGTACTCGAATGAGGCAATCAAGTCGGCCGTCGAGCTCTCGGCCCGCTACATCAGTGACCGCAAGTTGCCGGACAAGGCGATCGACGTGATCGACGAGACGGGTGCGGCTCAGATGCTGCTACCCGTCGGCAAACGCCGCAAGCTGATCACCGAGAAGGAGATCGAGGCGACGATTGCGACAATGGCGCGCATTCCGGCGAAAACCGTGTCCAAGGACGATGAGACCGTTCTCGCCAACCTGGACAAGGAATTGCGCTCTGTCGTCTATGGCCAGGATCTGGCGATCGATGCGTTGGCCTCGGCCATCAAGCTCGCCCGTGCGGGCCTGCGCGAACCGAACAAGCCGATCGGCTGCTACCTGTTCTCCGGTCCGACCGGCGTCGGCAAGACCGAGGTCGCAAAGCAGCTTGCCTCCTCGCTCGGAGTAGAACTGCTGCGCTTCGACATGTCCGAATACATGGAGCGGCACACGGTATCGCGCCTGATCGGTGCGCCTCCGGGGTATGTCGGCTTCGACCAGGGCGGACTTCTCACCGATGGCGTGGACCAGCATCCACATTGCGTGCTCCTGCTGGACGAGATCGAGAAGGCGCATCCGGACCTCTTCAACATCCTGTTGCAGGTCATGGACCATGGGTCGCTGACGGACCACAACGGCAAGAAGATCGATTTCCGCAACGTCATCCTGATCATGACGACGAATGCGGGTGCCTCCGACATGGCCAAGGCCGCAATCGGCTTCGGCTCATCGAAGCGCGAAGGCGACGACATGGAAGCGATCAACCGTCTCTTCACACCGGAGTTCCGCAACCGTCTCGATGCGATCATTCCGTTCTCGTCGCTGCCGACGCCGGTCATCCATCAGGTCGTGCAGAAGTTCGTCATGCAGCTGGAGACACAGCTTGCCGAGCGCAACGTCACCTTCGAACTGCAGCCTGAGGCGATCGCCTGGCTGGCTGAGAAGGGTTACGACGAGAGAATGGGCGCACGGCCACTCGCCCGCGTGATCCAGGAGCACATCAAGAAGAAGCTCGCCGACGAGATCCTCTTCGGTAGGCTCAAGAAGGGCGGCGTTGTCCGCGTTTCGGTCGGCGTGAAGGAGGACGGCGGCAAGGGTATCGTTCTCGATGCCGTGCCGGAAACCGCCCCGATCAAGCCGAAGGCGGAGATCGCTGCGCCGGCGCGCAAGGTCACCAAGCCGAAGAAGGCCACGGAAACGGTGGCGGCGGAAGCTGCACCGCGCAGCAAGGCCCCAAAGGCATCGGAAAAGCCGGCAGCTCCGACCCGCAAGGGTAGCGCCGTGCCGAAGGTGCCGCGGAAGAAGTGACCGAGATCCAAGACAACCGGTGCCGGGCAGGCGACTGCCCGGCATTTTCATGCCGCAAGACTGGAATGCAGAAATGAGTGCCGAGGCTGAACTGAGTGAAAAGCCGAACCGTTACTGGTTCATTCAGGGAATGCGCGGCCTCTTCAGCGTTCCCGCGATCATCCTGATGCTTTCTTTCGTTGGTTTCGCCGCCTTTACGGCGGAAGCAGGCGTCCCCGTCGGGCAGGTCATGTTCATGACCGGTATCGTCTGGGCGTTGCCGGCCAAGGTGATCCTTGTCGGCAGTATGCTTTCGGGCGCCAATCTCGCGGCCGCCTTCATCGCAGTGACGCTTTCCTCGGTGCGGATGATGCCGATGGTGGCCTCTCTCATCCCCGAGTTACGCTCGCGCAAGACGCCGACCTGGGTTCTGCTCGTGCTGTCGCATTTCGTCGCGATCACCGCCTGGGTCTTTGCCATGGAGCGCATCTCCGCAGTGCCACGTGACAGGCGGGTCGCCTTCTTTGCCGGCTTCGGCACGACACTGACGACGGTGAACATCCTGCTCGTTGGCGTCGCCTACGGGCTGGTGACAAAGTTTCCACCGATTGTTTCCGGCTGCCTGTTTTTTCTTACTCCGGTCTACTTCCTTACCTCAATCTGTGTTTCCGCCCGCCACCGCGTCATCTATTGGGCGCTGGGAACCGGCCTGGTGCTCGGCGTCGTCTTTCGCGAGATCGCGCCGGAATTCGACATTCTGCTGGCCGGGCTGGTCGGCGGAACGATCGCCTGGGCGGGCGAGCGGCAATGGCGCCTGAAGCGGACAAGGAGCGCCGCATGAGTTTCGACGGCGTTTGGCCCTATATCTTCATCGCCGTCGCCGGCTGGCTTGCGACCGACATCTGGCGTTGGCTTGGCGTTCTGGCGGGCAACAGGCTCGATGAAAAATCGGAGATCCTGACTTGGGTCAAGGCTGTTGCCACAGCCCTTGTCGCGGCAGTTATTGCCAAGTTGATCGTCTATCCGACTGGCGAGTTGGAAGCGTCGCCATTGTGGTTGAGGCTGGCGGCCATCGGCGTTGGCGCGTTGGCGTTCTTTGCGAGCGGCCGGAAACAGATCCTCGGCATCGTCGCAGCGATGGTTTTCCTCGCTGGAGGATTGTACGTTCTCGGCAGGTGAGCGCCGAGAACGTAACGCCTATCCCTGAGCCTACGTCGCCAAAGCGTCGCGCATTTTTTGCGCATTGGCCGAAAGGACGCCCTGATCCTCCATCGAGCCCGAATGCGGCCTGAGCGGCACGCCCTCGAAGCGCGGAATCACGTGGAAATGCAGGTGGTAGATCGTCTGGCCGGAAGCCGGCTCGTTGAACTGAATCACCGTGACACCATCGGCCTCGAAGGCGTCTTTTGCCGCAACCGCGATCTTCTGCACGACCGGTATGAGCTTAGCGAGCGTCGCCGGATCGGCATCGAGAATGTTGCGGGAAGGCGTCTTCGGGATCACCAGGGTATGGCCGGTCCCCTGCGGCATGACATCCATGAAAGCGAACGTGTCTTCGTCTTCATAGATCTTGTGTGAGGGTATTTCGCCGCGGAGGATCTTGGCGAAGATGTTCCCGGGATCGTAGGCGGTCATGGTGGTCTCCTTATGTTCGGCACGCTGGCCGCGTCATTGGTTGTTGCTGGAATTATTGTCAACCTTGCGAAAGGGGCCATGTTCGGAGAGCCATTCGCCGGTTTCGGCGACGTCCCGGCGCTCGCGATCGAGATAGTCTGCCACGGCGCGACGCAGCCCCGGATGGGCTATGTAGTGCGCCGAGTGTGTTGTGATCGGCATGTAGCCGCGTGCGAGCTTGTGTTCGCCCTGGGCGCCTGCCTCGACGCGTTTCAGCCTATTGGCGATCGCGAAGTCGATGGCTTGGTGGTAGCAGACTTCGAAATGCAGGAAGGGATGATCCTCGATGCAACCCCAGTGACGACCGAAGAGTGTTTCTCCGCCGATGAAGTTGATGGCGCCGGCGATGTAGCGGCCATTTCGTTTCGCCATGACCAACAGGATGTCATCGGCCATGCGCTGGCCGATCAGCGAATAGAAGCGGCGTGTCAGATAGGGGCGACCCCATTTGCGCCCGCCCGTATCCATGTAGAAGGCAAAGAACTGGTCCCAGATGCTTTCCGTCAGATCGCTTCCCGTCAGCCAGTCAATTGCGATACCGTTCTCCAGCGCGGTGCGCCGTTCCCTCTTTAGCGCCTTGCGCTTGCGGGACGCGAGCGTTTGCAGGAAAGCGTCGTGCGAAGCATAGCCGGTGTTGAGAAAATGGAACTGTTGATCGGTGCGGTGGAGAAATCCCGCATCCTCGAGCGCGGGAAGTTCGTCTTCCGGCAAGAAAGTAATGTGTGCGGACGATATGTCGTGGCGGCGCGTCAGTTCCTTGATGCCGGCGGCGAGCGCCTGCCGGACAGGCGCAGGGTCGTCTCCGTGGCGATGCAGCAGCCGCGGACCCGTTGCGGGCGTGAAAGGAATGGAAGCCTGTAGCTTCGGATAGTAGCGCCCGCCGGCCCTCGCAAACGCTTCTGCCCAGCCATGGTCGAATACATATTCGCCTTGGCTGTGGTTCTTGAGGTAGGCCGGCATTGCTCCGAGAAGCGTGCCATTCCCCTGTTCTAGCAGCAGGTGTTGACCGAGCCATCCCGTGTCCGCCGTAGCCGATCCGGACTCTTCCAGCGCGGAAAGGAACGCATGGCTGACGAAGGGATTGTAGACCGTGCTCGGTTGGCTACGAGATGCGCCGGCAAGGCGCGACCAGTGTTCCGCCGGAATGTCGGCAAAACGCTGGACGACGCGTATCCGGTAACTCTCAGCCATCGTCAGGCGACCAAAGTTTCCCGCGGATCAAAGCCCTCGAAAGTCATTTGGTCAGCCTCGGCGCGGGTCTTGTCGATCCCTTCCTGGTTACTAACGGTCCAGGTAATCACCGTAACGCCTGCCTTGCGCTCGTTTGTGATGAAGGGATTGGGGAGGTGGCCGTAATGGTACGAGATGAAGTCCAGTCCGAGTTGCATGGCCTCCTCGTGTACGAAGAAGGTTTCCGGGTCGGCCCCCTCCGCAGTCAGTCCTATGGGACGGGGAACGTCGAGCGCCTTCAGGTCCTTCAGAAGCCAGTGATCGAAACTCATCAGCGCGATCGGGCCATTGTAGTCCTCGATCGCCTCAAGCACGCTATCGACAAAGCCCTCATCGTCATCTTTGCGGCCCTTCAATTCGATGACGAGGGGAACGCGTCCGTTGGCGAGCTTGAGAAGCTGCGTGAGCGTTGGCACCTTGTCGGTGGTGCCTCCCACCGAAAGCATGCCGAGCTCCACCGATGTCTTCGCGCGGACATCGCCGGGGATCGAGCAAACACGCTGCAAGTCGTCGTCATGAAAGACAACAGGAACGCCGTCCGCGGCATATTGCAGATCGCACTCGATCGCAAAACCCGCATCAATGGCCCGGGCAAAGGCCGAAAGCGTATTTTCCCAAATGGCGTGGTTCATGTCGTGGAAGCCGCGATGCGCAATCGGTTGCGCAGTCAGCCAGGAAAGATCCTTGGACGGCATCAGGCTATTTCCATGATCGCGTCGATCTCGACGGCGGCATTCAACGGCAGGGCGGCCATGCCGACAGCGGCGCGTGCATGCTTGCCCGGCTCCCCGAGCGCGCCGACCAGCAGGTTGGAGGCGCCGTTGATGACCAGATGCTGCTCAACGAAAGTGGGAACGGATGCCACGAAGCCATTGATCTTTATAATACGCTTGATGCGTGAAAGGTCGCCGAGTGCGGCTTTGGCCTGGGCAAGGAGATTGACGGCGCAAAGTTCGGCTGCCTTCTGGCCGGTCGCGACGTCGACCTCCTTGCCAAGGTGGCCGGTGACGGCAATCTTACCGTCGGCAATCGGCAGTTGGCCGGAGATATGCAGAATTGATCCGCTGATGACATAGGGAACATAGTTGGCGGCCGGCGCGGCCGCGGTCGGAATTGTGTAGCCCAGTTCCTTGACCCGATTTTCGATTTCAGCGGACATGCTTCTCTCCCCATTCTGCAATTACTGTGACCACATCGAAAAGTGTCGACAGCTGAAAGATGTTCCTGAAGTGGCGTGTGCCGGAGCAGTGTACGGGGTCGCCGCCTCGATTGCGTTTTCTGTTACAATGCGGCATGCAGATGCTCATATGCCTCGCTCTTGCCGAAACTGTTCTTATAACATCGCGGCAGAGTTCAACAGGAGGAAACGGATGTTTCGCTCAAGCTTTGTATCGGTAGCGTCCGTGGCGACCTGTCTCGTGGTACTGCCGCTTGGTTCTATCTCGGCGGCCGCGCCAATCGGACTTGCGCCGCATCGCGCCGTCTACGACTTGCAGCTCAAGGATGCGTCTGAGCGATCTGGCATCGCCGGGATGTATGGTCGCATGGTGTATGAATTCAATGGCAATGCCTGTGAGGGCTATACCGTCAGCTTCCGCTTCGTCACCCAGGTCAATACCGGCGAGGAAACCAGGCTTACAGACCAGCAGACGACGACCTACGAAGACCTGAAGAATCGCAGTTTCCGCTTCCTGACGCGCTCCTTCACGGACGAAAAGCTGGACAAGGAAGTGCGGGGTAACGCCCACGACGACAAGAGTGGCGTCAATGTCGAACTGACGTCGCCGGATACGCGTGCGGTTGATCTTGCAGACAGCGTGTTCCCCACAGAGCACATGCTCGCGGTGATCGATCGGGCAAGGAAGGGCGAGAAGTTCTTCGAGGCTCGGATCTTCGATGGTTCGGATTCTGGCGACAAAACGTTGATGACGACCACAATTCTCGGCAAGAAGGAGATGCCCGAAGCCGGCGATCCCGATGCCGCCAAGGCTGGATCCTTTGCTAAGCAGGAATACTGGCCGGTCACGATCGCCTACTACAACGATGACAATACTGGCGACGCGCTGCCGGTCTACCGGATGTCGTTCAAGCTCTACGAGAACGGCATCACCCGGGACCTGACCATGGACTATGGCGACTTCGTCCTCACCGGGAAGCTGGCAAATCTGGAAGTTTTCAAGGCGCCGGAGTGCAAGTAGGTCCGCTGCACTGCAAGCAGCTTTTTCGTCCCGCCGCACTTGATTTCGCGGCGAACTGCGGCTAAGGGCAGCGCATTCCACACGTGAGGCATGGGATAGTTCGGGAGAAATCCGAACCGTTCCGCCCGGTGGCAGAGCCGATGGGCTTTGCTGTTCGCCTTGCGGAGGTTCAACCGGAAAAGGAGAAAAAGGCATGGCATTGCCCGATTTCAGCATGCGCCAGCTTCTGGAAGCTGGTGTTCACTTCGGCCACCAGACCCACCGCTGGAACCCGAAGATGAAGCCGTACATCTTCGGCGATCGCAGCAACGTTCACATCATCGACCTCGCGCAGACCGTTCCGCTTCTGCATCGCGCGCTGCAGGTTGTCAGCGACACGGTTGCTGGCGGCGGCCGGGTTCTCTTCGTCGGCACGAAGCGCCAGGCATCGGAAATCATCGCTGACGCCGCCAAGCGTTCGGCTCAGTACTACGTCAATGCCCGCTGGCTCGGCGGCATGCTGACGAACTGGAAGACGATCTCCAACTCGATTCAGCGCCTGCGTAAGCTCGACGAAATCCTCGCTTCGGAAGCCTCGGGCTTCACGAAGAAGGAGCGCCTGAACCTCGAGCGCGAGCGTGAGAAGCTGGACAAGGCACTCGGTGGCATCAAGGACATGGGCGGCACGCCAGACCTGATGTTCATCATCGACACGAACAAGGAATCGATCGCGATCCAGGAAGCCAAGCGTCTTGGTATCCCGGTTGTCGCCATCATCGACTCGAACTGCGATCCGGACCCGATCGACTATCCGATCCCGGGCAACGACGACGCTTCGCGCGCCATCGCTCTCTACTGCGACCTGATCGCCCGTGCTGCTATCGACGGCATCGCGCGTCAGCAGAGCTCTTCGGGTCGTGACCTGGGCGCCTCGGCCGAGGTTCCGGTCGAGCCGGCTCTGGACGACGCCGAAGCCTGATAGGGCAGGGCGCGGAAGCTTTCCGCATCGTCCTATGCATTGAATCAGGACAAGGCCGTTTTCCGCCGGAAGGTTGAACGGCCTTGTCGCATTTGCCGGCCCCGTTTTGCGACGGGGCGGTTGTAGCCGGGACGAGGATGCTGACCCGTCATCATCCTGTAACGCGCAAGGTGGATTGGCTGCCGCCACGGACTGCGTCCTTGAGACGCGGAAGGCGCCGAACATATTGTAATAGCGCATGGCGCCTGTACGGATCCGCAAGGTCCCGGGGGCGTCGCGCAGAACCCGCAAAAGAGGCGAGACGATGGAAATCACTGCAGCAATGGTGAAGGAACTGCGCGAGAAGTCCGGCGCAGGCATGATGGATTGCAAGAAGGCACTTGCAGAAACGAACGGCGACATGGAAGCAGCGATCGACTGGCTGCGCGCCAAGGGCATTGCCAAGGCTGACAAGAAATCGGGCCGCACCGCAGCTGAGGGCCTGATCGGCATCGTCAGTGGCGGCGTCAAGGCCGTTGCCGTCGAGGTCAACTCCGAGACCGACTTTGTTGCTCGTAACGAAGCCTTCCAGGAACTGGTACGCGGCATTGCCAACGTTGCGCTCACCACCGACGGCAGCGTCGAAGCCATTGCCAAGGCGACCTACCCGGCCACCGGCAAGTCTGTCGATGAGTCGATCAAGGACGCGATCGCCACGATCGGCGAGAACATGACGCTGCGTCGTTCGGCGTTGCTCAAGGTCGAAGATGGCGTAGTTGCCACCTACATCCACAATGCTGCCGGCGACGGCATCGGCAAGCTGGGCGTTCTTGTCGCGCTGAAGTCGGTTGGTGACAAGGAAGTGCTTACGTCGATCGGCCGCCAGGTTGCCATGCATATCGCCGCGACGAATCCGCTCGCGATCCGCGCCGAGGAAGTCGATCCTGCCGTCGCCGAACGCGAACGCAACGTCTTCATCGAGCAGTCCCGCGCTTCCGGCAAGCCGGACAACATCATCGAGAAGATGGTCGATGGCCGCATGCGCAAGTTTTTCGAAGAAGTTGCCTTGCTCTCGCAGGCCTTCGTCATCAACCCGGAAATCACCGTTGGTCAGGCGATCAAGGATGCGGAAAAGCTCGCCGGCGCGCCGATCGAGGTAACCGGCATGGCCCGGCTCCTGCTCGGCGAAGGCGTCGAGAAGGAAGAATCGGACTTCGCAGCGGAAGTGGCAGCTGCCGCCAAGGGCTGATATTTCCATCCAACTTTGGAAAAGCCGAGGGCATCGCGTGACAACGCGGTGCCCTTCGTGTATCGGGCTGACGGCGAAAACTGCAGGCCTGAAAAAATGCCCGCGTCACGAATACGCGCTGGTTTGCCTCATCCGCTTCGCCCTACGTCCAGACCAACCGCCAGGAGCGCCAATGTCCGCCAATCCCATCTACAAGCGCGTTTTGCTGAAAGCATCCGGTGAGGCGTTGATGGGCTCGCAAGGGTTCGGCATCGACGTCGCGGTCGCCGATCGTATCGCCTCAGATATCGCCGAAGCGCGTGCGCTTGGCGTCGAGGTGGGCGTTGTGGTCGGTGGTGGCAATATCTTTCGTGGTGTCGCTGTTGCTTCCAAGGGGGGCGATCGCGTCACGGGCGATCACATGGGCATGCTCGCCACCGTCATCAACGCGCTTGCGCTTGCGACCTCGCTGCGCAAACTCGACATCGATACGGTCGTTCTCTCAGCCATCGCGATGCCGGAAATCTGCGAGAGCTTTTCCCAGCGTGCCACGCTGTCTCATCTGGCGCAGGGCCGGGTTGTGATTTTCGCAGGCGGTACCGGCAATCCATTCTTTACGACGGACTCGGCCGCAGCGCTGCGCGCTGCCGAAATTGGCGCCGAAGCGATCTTCAAGGGCACTCAGGTGGACGGGATCTATTCGGCCGATCCAAAGAAGTTCCCCGATGCCACGCGCTACGACAGCCTGACGCACAACGAAGTGCTCGTGAAGGGGCTTGCGGTAATGGACATTGCGGCAGTCGCGCTCGCTCGCGAGAATTCGATCCCGATCGTCGTCTTCTCGATCCACGAGAAGGGGGGATTTGCGCAAATATTGACCGGCGGCGGCCGTGGGACCATCGTATCCGACAACTGATTCCAAAACGGTGCCCGCAAGGGTATCGTTTCATAGAAAACGGGAGTTTCAACTATGAGTGAAGGTGTTGACCTGAAGGAATTGAAGCGCCGCATGGATGGCGCCATTTCCGCATTCAAGCACGATATCGCTTCGCTGCGCACGGGCCGCGCCTCGGCCAATGTTCTTGATCCGGTGACAGTAGAAGCCTACGGTTCGCGCATGCCGCTCAACCAGGTTGCAAACGTCACGGTTCCCGAGCCGCGCATGCTCGCTGTATCGGTTTGGGACAAGTCGATGGTGAATGCTGTCGACCGCGCCATCCGGGAGGCTAACCTGGGCCTCAATCCGATCATCGACGGCCAGAATCTGCGCATCCCGCTGCCGGAACTGAACGAGGAGCGTCGTCGTTCGCTCGTCAAGCTCGCACACGACTATTCGGAAAAGGGCAAGGTTGCGATTCGTCACGTGCGCCGCGACGGTATGGACGACCTGAAAAAAGCCGAGAAGGATGGCGATATCGGTCAGGACATCAGCCGCAGCCAATCCGAAAAGGTCCAAAAAATGACGGATGAGATGATTTCCGAGGTCGACCGCTTGCTTGCTGAGAAGGAAAAGGAAATCATGCAGGTCTAGCAGCGGTTGCAGGCTAGGCAGATTTCCCGCCATCTTCCACGGATTGTCGATGACCAAGCATGCTTTGAAGAACATTCCCAACCACGTTGCCATTATCATGGATGGCAACGGGCGCTGGGCCAATGTTCGCGGCCTGCCGCGCAGTATGGGCCATCGCAAGGGTGTCGAAGCCGTCCGCGAGGCCGTCCGCACGGCGGCCGACGCCGGCATCAGCTACTTGACGCTTTTCGCTTTCTCCTCTGAAAACTGGAGCCGGCCGGAGAGTGAAGTCAGCGATCTCATGGGGCTGTTGAAGGCCTTCATACGTCGCGATCTCGAGACGCTTCACAAAGAGAATGTGCGCATTCGCGTCATCGGTGATCGCGCGAACTTGCGCAGCGATATTCTTCCGCTGCTTCTGGAGGCGGAAGAGCGCACGCGTTGCAATACGGCGATTACGCTCGTGATCGCGTTCAACTACGGCTCACGCGACGAGATTGCGCGTGCCGTACGCTCGATTGCCGGCGACGTGGCAGCGGGGCTGCTGCATCCGGCGGATGTAACGCCGGAACGGATCAGCGCGCGCCTGGACACGGCTGACATCCCTGACCCCGATCTCATCATCCGAACAAGCGGCGAAGAGCGACTGTCGAATTTCCTGCTCTGGCAGGCAGCCTATGCGGAGCTCATGTTCATTCCTGATTTTTGGCCCGATTTCTCCCGTACCACCTTCCTCGATGCCCTGGAGAACTATGCAGGGCGCGAACGTCGGTTCGGTGGGGTGCCGGCGCCGACGCTGGCGGTAGGCTCCTGATGAGCGCGGAACTTCGTCTTCGCATCATGTCAGGCGTTGTGCTGGCCGCGGTCGTGCTTGCAGCGACCTGGGCGGGCGGTATGCCCTTCCGTCTGTTGTCTGCCGCGATCACCTTGCTCGTCTATTACGAGTGGTCGACCATCACCCGGCTGCCTGAAGTCGATTTTCGCGGCAATGCCTTCGGTTGGGCAGCAACGGCAGCGGCTTGCGTGATGACGGTCTTCGGCGAAGCCGAGATGGCGTTTGTCACAGTCAGCCTCGCCGTCATCGTTGCGCTTGTCCATGCCCTGACATTCAAGCGTAGTCTCTGGCTGCTCGGCGGCGTTGCCTATGCGGGACTAACAGTCCTTTCCCTTGCCGCGATCCGCGCTGACGACGCTACGGGTTTGATTGCCATGCTGTTCGTCTTCGCCGTTGTCTGGTCGACGGACATTCTGGCATATTTCGTCGGCAGGGCGATTGGGGGGCCCAAGCTGGCGCCGTCGATTTCGCCTGGCAAGACCTGGTCCGGGGCGCTCGGCGGTACGGTCTCCGCGGTTATCGCTGGCAGCGCGCTCTATCTTTTCTTCTTCCCGGCGACCGATCTCTGGGTGCCATTGATCGCTCTCGTCTTGTCGGTATGCAGCCAGGTCGGCGACCTGTTCGAATCCTTCATCAAGCGTCGTTTCGGCGTCAAGGACTCCAGTAACCTCATACCGGGGCACGGGGGTGTGATGGATCGGGTTGACGGTCTTGTTTTTGCCTGTTTCGCAGCGTTCCTGCTCGGATTGGCCGCCGTTGCGGGCGGACAGCCGGTCGCTTCGACGGGCGCATTTCTTCTCGGCCTTTGATGCCTGTACACTAAGGAGGCCAACATGGAACTGTTGCTGCACGTTGTCGGCTTTTTGACGGGCACCATTGTACCATTCCTGGTCGTGTTAACGCTGATCGTCTTCGTCCATGAAATGGGGCACTATCTTGCGGGCCGATGGTCCGGTATCGGCATCACTGCGTTTTCGATCGGCTTCGGCCCGGAAATCGCCGGCTTCACCGATCGTCACGGTACGCGCTGGAAACTCTCGGCAATACCGCTTGGTGGGTATGTCAAGTTTTACGGCGATGAGGATGCGGCGTCGACGCCGGATTATGCCAAGCTCCAGGCGCTTCCCGAAGACGAGAAGGCGCGCACCTTTCTCGGCGCGGCATTGTGGAAGCGGGCAGTTACAGTTGCTGCTGGCCCAATCGCAAACTTCATCCTGGCCATAGCCATCTTCAGCGTGACATTTGCAATTTATGGCCGGCAGGTTGCCGATCCCATCGTGGCGGAGGTGCGCGAGCCAAGCGCTGCCGCCACGGCGGGCGTGCTGCCCGGCGATCTGCTCGTCGCCATCGATGGCGTAGCGGTTCAAACGTTCGATGACGTCCGGCGCTACGTCAGCGTGCGGCCGGAAGTGCCGATCGTCGTCACGATCCGGCGCAATGGCGCCGAGCAGGACCTGCGCATGGTGCCGGACCGGACGGAACTGACCGATCAGTTCGGCAATAAGATGGAAGTGGGGGTAATCGGAATCGTTACAACTGAGGCTGCGGGCAATTTTCGCGTCGTCAGCTACGGCCCGCTGGAGGCGGTCGGGCAGGGAATCTTGCAGAGCTGGCAGATCGTCACCGGAACCTTCGACTATCTGTCGAACGTCGTGACGGGCCGCATGAAGGCCGACCAAATCGGCGGGCCGATCCGCGTCGCGGAGGCCTCCGGCCAGATGGCGACGCTCGGTGTTGCCGCGCTGCTGCAGTTGGCCGCCGTTCTGTCTGTTTCCATTGGACTATTGAACCTTATGCCAGTTCCGGTACTTGATGGTGGGCATTTGATGTTTTATGCGGTTGAAGCCATACGGGGAAGGCCGGTCGGTCCTAAGGCTCAGGAGATCGCCTTCCGCATCGGTATGGCATTGATTCTGATGCTGACTGTGTTCGCCACCTGGAACGACACCTTCGGCAGACTTGGATAGAGCAGGCGGTGTGTTGCAGGTTGGGAAGTGCAGGAAGGGATTGCCCGCTAAGATACTGTTTACCGTAAGTGAAAGCATTTAGTGGCCAACGGGTCACGGTTTGAATTGAAGTAAACAGAAATTAACGGCCGACCTTGCTTGTATGGCAAAAGCGGTTAAAACGGCAGCGTGACCGGAGTCGGGTTCGAGTTCGCCGCGAGACATTGAAACAAAGGTAAGTTGTGAAATGAAAGCTGGTTCAAGATTTTTGAACGCGGTGTCTGCCGTTGCCCTTTCTACGAGCATGGTGGTGGCTGGTGGAGCAGCCGTCTCGCTCGTTGCTGTGAGTGCAGCAGAGGCTGCCGTTATCCAGCGCGTGGATGTTCGTGGTGCAGATCGTGTCAGCCCCGAAACCGTGCGGGCGAACCTTACGATCCAGCCGGGCAAGAGCTTCAGCAATGCCGATATCGATGCTTCCGTGCGTCGGCTGTTTGCGACCGGATATTTTTCCGATGTGCGCATTAGTGTTTCCGGCAGCACGCTGGTTGTCGTCGTGGATGAAAACCGGCTGATCAACCAGGTGGTCTTTAACGGCAACCGTAAGATCAAGGACGACAAGCTCGCAGGTATCGTGCGTTCCCAGTCGTTGGGGCCGTTCAGTGAAACGACCATCGAAGGCGATATTCAGGCGATCAAGGATGCCTACGCTGCAATCGGTCGAAGCGATGCAACGGTGACGACGCAGACGTTCGACGTCGGAAATGGTCGCGTGAACCTTGCGTTCGTCATCAATGAGGGTGATCGGACGAAGATCTCGCAGATCAATTTCGTCGGAAATAATGCCTACAGCGACGGTCGCCTGCGCTCGGTCATCAACACCAAGAAGTCCGGCCCCCTCTCGTTCCTGACCCGCAAGGACGTCTACGACGAGATGAAGATGCGTGCCGACGAAGAGACGCTTCGGCAGTTCTATTTCAATCGTGGTTATGCGGACTTCCAGATTGTATCGTCTGAGGCTGTTCTCGATGAGAGCACCAACGAGTACGTTTTGACGTTTACGGTCGAGGAGGGCGAGCGCTACAAGTTTGGCGACGTAACTGTGGAGTCGACGGTTGAAGGCGTAGATGCAGAGGAGCTCAAAGGTTTGCTCCAGTCGCGTGCCGGCGATGTCTATCGTGCGAACGACGTGCAGGATTCGATGTCGGAAATTTCGAAGCGCGTAGCGGCGAAGGGTTATCCCTTTGCCCGCGTGACGCCGCGCGGAAATCGTGACTTCGCCAATCATACGATCGCCGTGGACTACCTGGTCGATCAGGGTGAGCGAGCCTATGTCGAGCGGATTGAGATTCGCGGCAACACGCGCACGCGCGACTTCGTGATCCGTCGCGAATTTGACATCAGTGAAGGTGATGCGTTCAACCAGGAAGTGGTGACAAGCGCCAAGCGTCGCCTTGAAGCGCTCGGCTTCTTCTCCACCGTCAACATTTCGACAGCACCGGGCAGCGCGCCTGACCGCGTCGTGCTGGTCGTGGACGTTCAGGACCAGTCCACGGGTACGTTCGGCCTCGGCGTCGGCTACACGACCGGCAGCGATGGCGGCTTCAAGCTGGAAGCATCCATCGAAGAGAGGAACTTCCTCGGTCGCGGCCAGTATATCCGTATCGCTGCTGGTGGTGGCTCGGATTCGCGGAACTACAGCCTGAATTTCACCGAGCCTTACTTCCTCGGCTATCGTCTGGCGGCCGGCTTCGACATCTTCCGCAATGAGGATGATTCCGAAGACTTCTACGACATTGATAGCCAGGGTGTGACCCTGCGCGTGACGGCTCCGATCACCGAAGACCTGTCGACGACGCTGCGTTACAACTACGCGAAGTACGACTACAGCACGAACGTCAACCAGACTGAAGACCAGGCGAAGCCTGCGGAAGATCAGGATATCTCGGACCCGTACTGGGATGCTATCGACGGCAGCCCCTGGGTTCGCTCTTCGGTTTCGCAGTCGTTGACCTTTGACTCGCTTGATGATCGCAAGCTGCCGCGCGAGGGTATCTACGCAACCTTTACACAGGAATTTGCCGGTCTTGGCGGCGACTCCGACTTCTACAAGATCTACGGCAAGGCGCGCTATTTCCAGACGCTGATGGAGGACGCCGATATCATCGGCAGCCTCTCTGCAGGTGCCGGCTATATGGTCCCGACCAGTGGCGATCTGATGGTCTTCGACCAGTTCCAGCTGAACGCCAACGATCTGCGTGGTTTCGAGAGCGGTGGTATCGGCCCTCGTATGACCAACGGCGACGAGATCGGTGGCACAACCTATTTCACTGTTTCGGCCGAAACCACGTTCCCGCTACCGTTCATCGCACGTGACGCCGGGTTCCGCGGCGCGCTGTTTGCCGATGCCGGCACGCTGTATGGCAACAAGGTCGATATCGGAAACGACGACGTCGAAGGGACGAGCATGTCCTGGCGCGCGTCTGTCGGCGCCAGCCTGCTCTGGTCTTCGCCGTTCGGTCCGTTGCGCGTTGACTATGCGATCCCGGTTGTGAAGGAAGACTTCGACAAGGAGCAGCGGTTCAAGTTCGGCATCTCGTCGAGCTTCTGATCGCGGCAGTCCAGAACTGCGAAGAACAAACCGTTCTGGAGTCCATGCTGATGGAACAAAATTGGTTCTTTCCGCCGCATGACGGTATTCGCCTGGGAGACTTGGCGACCCGTCTTGGGGCGGAGCTCTTGGATCAGTCGACCGCATCGAAGATCGTTCGCAACGTTTCGCCCGTCTACAGAGCGAAAGAGGGCGACATCTGTTATATGCTGTCTCGGAAGAGCAAGGCGGAACTTGAGACCTGTCAGGCGACGGCTATCCTGTGCGACCGCGCTTTGGCTTCTATCGTGCCGGCGCACATTGCTGTGCTGTTGACCTCGCGGGCCCATATGGCCTTCGCCCTTGCCGGCGAGGTGCTGCAGCCGGCGGCGATGCGACCCGCCGCGACGACGTCCGAGTCCGCTGGCATCTCTCCCATGGCTTATGTCGATCCAACGGCCCGGCTTGAACCCGGCGTAGTTGTCGAGCCTATGGCGGTAATCGGCGCCAATGTGGAAATCGGCGAAGGCACGCGCATCGGTCCGGGCGTTGTTCTGGGGCCCGGGGTGAAGATCGGCCGAGACTGTACGATCTCTGCCGGCGCCAAGATCCAGTGTGCGCTTGTCGGTAATCGGGTGATCGTGCATCCAGGTGCCTGCATCGGCCAGGACGGTTTCGGCTACGGGCCGGGGCCGAAGGGCGGAATGATCAAGATCGTTCAGGTTGGCCGTGTCATCATTCAGGACGACGTCGAGATCGGTGCAAACACGACGATAGACCGCGGCACGATGGACGACACCGTCATCGGCGAGGGCACCAAGATCGATAATCAGGTGCAGATTGGTCACAACGTTCGCGTAGGCCGCCATTGCGGTATCGTGAGCAAGGTCGGGATCGCCGGCAGCACGCGCATTGGCGACGGCGTCATGATTGGCGGCGCGTCGGGGATCAACGGCCATATCACGATCGGCGACCGCGTGCAGATTGCAGCGATGAGTGGCGTTGTTGCCGACGTTCCTGCAGGCGAGCGGTATGGGGGCATCCCGGCACGGCCGATGCGTGATTTTCTACGTGACGTCGCGGAAATGACGATGCGCGCGGCCAACAGAAGCAAGAAGACGGGTGAAAAGGAATGAGCGTGGAGACGAAGGAAGCCTTGGGCGTCGCGGAATTGAAGGAAATCCTGACGCTTCTGCCGCACCGTTATCCATTCCTGCTGGTAGACAAGATCGTTGATATCGACGGCGACAATTCGGCGATCGGCATCAAAAACGTCACCGTAAATGAGCCGCAGTTCACCGGGCATTTCCCGGATCACCCGATCATGCCCGGCGTCCTTCTGATCGAGGGCATGGCACAGACAGCAGGTGCCATCTGCGCCCGTAAGACGCGTTCTGGTACCAACCTCGTTTATTTCATGACCATCGACAACGCCCGCTTCCGCAAGCCAGTGGTGCCGGGCGATCGCGTGGAGTACCACGTCGTGAAGCAGAAGCAGCGCGGCAATATCTGGAAGTTTCACTGTGATGCAAAAGTTGATGGGCAACTTGTCGCCGAAGCTGATATCGGCGCGATGATCGTGAACAAGGAAGACGCCTGAATATGATTGCAGCCAGTGCCAGGATCCATCCGCTGTCCGTCGTTGAAGACGGGGCGGTGATCGGGGAGAACGTCGTTGTCGGCCCCTTCTGCCATGTGGGGCCGAAAGTCGTTCTGGGGGACGATGTTGAACTTCTCACCCATGTCGTCGTCGCCGGGCGCACCTCGATCGGTCGCGGCACACGCATTTTTCCGTCAGCGGTCATTGGCGGCGATCCGCAGAGCATTCACCACGGCGGTGAAGAGACGACGCTGACGATCGGCGAGCGCAATACCATCCGCGAAGGCGTGACGATGAACACGGGCACGACCGACGGCGGTGGAAAGACGGTTGTCGGCGATGGCAACCTGTTCCTCGCCTATTCGCACGTCGCCCACGACTGCATCCTTGGCAATCAAATCATCCTGTCAAATAACGTCATGTTGGCCGGGCATGTAACCGTCGAGGATCGCGCCATTCTCGGCGGCGGTTCGGCCGTCCATCAGTTCACCCGAATTGGCCGTCAGGCATTCATCGGTGGTCTTTCGGCCGTTGCTTACGATGTCATCCCGTATGGCATGCTGAACGGCAATCCGGGCATTCTCGGCGGCCTGAATGTCGTCGGCATGTCGCGCGCAGGGATCGAAAAGGCGACGATCCACCGGGTTCGTCGGGCCTTCAAGCAGATCTTTGACGGCGAGGGTTCGGTCCGTACGAATGCCGCCGCCATCCGCGAGGAGTACCTGGACTGCGTTCCGGCGATGGAGATCCTTGATTTCATCGCGGCGGATAGCGACCGCGCGCTTTCTTCGCCGAACCGCAACAAGGCGTGATCCGAATGGCGAGCGGCCGGCCGGACAGCAAAAAGCGGCTGGCCATCATCGCCGGCGGCGGGCGTCTTCCTGTCCACCTTGCCGAGGCTGCCCGCCTGCATGGCGAAAACCCCTATATTCTCGCTTTGACAAACGAGACTGATCAGGACTGGTCGCTGTTCGATCATATGAGTGTGGGGGTCGGGGATTACGCGGCCCTCAGCCGCGCCTTTGCCCTTGAGGGAATTGACCGCGCCGTGCTTTCTGGTGCCGTGCAGCGCCGCCCGGAATGGCGCGATATCCATCCGACCTTTCGAACGCTTGTGCAGGTGCCGGCGATCGTGCGTACCCTTCTCAAAGGCGGCGACGATGCGGTTCTGAAGATGGTCATCCGGCTGATTGAGGCCAATGGCGTGCGTGTCGTGGGGGCACATGAGATCGCACCGGAACTTCTTGCGACGGAGGGGGCAATCGGCAAGCTTTCTCCAGACGCAGACGATCTGCGCGACATCGCGGCCGCCTCTGCTGCGGCAATCGCGCTTGGTTCCCTTGATGTGGGGCAGGGCGCCGTCGCTGTAGGGGGACGGGTCGTTGCTTTGGAAGGGGCCGAGGGAACAGACCAGATGCTGGAGCGCGTGGTTGCCCTGCGCAAGGAGGGGCGGGTCTCTCAGCGCCGCAAGGGTGTTCTGGTCAAGCTGTGTAAGCCGCGGCAGGATACGCGTGCCGATCTTCCCTCGATCGGGGTCGACACGGTGCATTGGGCTGCTGCTGCAGGCCTCGCAGGCATCGCAACCGAAGCCGGGCGTTCTCTGGTACTGGACCGCGCCCGGCTCATTGAAGAGGCGGACCGCGCCGGCCTTTTCGTGTCAGGCATTTTGCCGCGCAAGGAGTGACCGATGGCCCGACCTCTCAAGCTTGCAGTGATTGCCGGAGAAGTTTCGGGTGACCTGCTGGGGGGAGATCTCATTGTGGCCCTGCGGCGCCAGATACCTGATGGAATCGCACTTGTCGGGGTAGGGGGCGAAGCGCTGCAGGCACAGGGACTGGTCTCGCTGTTCGACTATTCAGAGCTGTCGATCATGGGGTTTTCCCAGGTGCTGGCGAAACTGCCGAAACTCCTGCGGCGCATCCGCCAGACTGCCGACGCGATCGTCAAGGCGGAACCCGATCTCCTCGTTATCATAGACAGCCCCGATTTCACCCACCGCGTCGCGCGCATCGTTCGCCAGCAGATGCCTCACCTCCCGATCGTGAATTATGTCTGCCCGAGCGTCTGGGCCTGGAAGGAAGAGCGCGCGCCTCGGATGCGGAGCTATGTGGATCACGTACTCGCTGTGCTTCCCTTCGAGCCAGAGGTGATGACGCGCTTGCAGGGGCCTTCTACGACATTCGTTGGGCATCGGCTGGCAAGTGATCCGCACGTACGGGAAGTACGTCGTGCGCAGCTTGAAAAAGCTGTACCGCCGCTCGGTGCGGAAGCGCCGAGAACGTGCCTCCTGTTGCCGGGGTCGCGCGCCGGTGAAATTACCCGGCTCCTGCCTGTCTTCGGGGCTGTGGTAAACGAACTGGCCGCGAGCAACACCCCGTTCACATTTCGATTGCCGACCGTGCCCCGACAAGAGGTGCTGGTTCGCCAGCTAGTTGCGCAGTGGCCTGTGAAGCCCGAGGTAACGGTTGCTGCCCAGGACAAATGGCAGGCATTCCAGGCCGCGGATGTGGCGATCGCTGCCTCGGGTACGGTACTGCTGGAACTCGCGCTGGCGCGCGTGCCGGTCGTCTCTTGCTACAAGCTGGATTGGATCGCGCGACTGATGACGCGCAAGATCAAGACGTGGACCGCGGCACTTCCGAACCTCATCGCCGACTACGCTGTCATACCGGAATATCTCAACGAGGTGGTGCGCCCGGGCAGCCTCGCGCGCTGGGCCATACGGCTGACGCACGATACGATCCAGCGTCGAGCTATGCTGGAGGGGTTCGATCTCGTCCATGAACGCATGCAGGACGCGCGATCGCCCGGCGACAAGGCGGCCGACGTGATTGTCGAACTGATCAGACAAAAAAAGCCCGGTCTACTCTGACCGGGCTTTTTTGTTGTGTTTGGCGATATCAGCGCTTGGAAACGGGAACGTAGTCGCGCTTCGGTGCGCCGATATAGAGCTGGCGCGGGCGGCCGATGCGCTGTTCCGGATCCTCGATCATCTCGTTCCACTGGGCGATCCAGCCGACGGTACGGGCCAGTGCAAACAGTACGGTGAACATCGTGGTGGGGAAGCCGAGTGCCTTTAGCGTGATGCCGGAGTAGAAGTCGATGTTCGGATAGAGCTTCTTCTCGATAAAGTATTCATCGGTGAGCGCGATGCGCTCGAGCTCCATTGCGACTTCCAGCATCGGGTCGTCCTTGACGCCGAGCTCGCCCAGAACCTCATGCGTGGTCTTCTGCATGATGCGCGCGCGCGGGTCATAGTTCTTGTAGACGCGGTGGCCAAAGCCCATCAGGCGGAATGGGTCGTTCTTGTCCTTCGCACGGGCGACGAATTCAGGGATGCGGTCCGCTGTGCCGATCTCGGCGAGCATGTTGAGAGCTGCCTCGTTTGCGCCGCCGTGGGCCGGGCCCCAGAGGCAGGCAATGCCGGCTGCGATGCAGGCAAACGGGTTTGCGCCCGACGAGCCAGCAAGGCGGACGGTCGAGGTCGACGCGTTCTGCTCGTGGTCGGCATGGAGGATAAAGATGCGATCCATGGCGCGCGACAGGACCGGATTGACGACATATTCCTCGCAGGGCACTGCGAAGCACATGCGCAGGAAGTTCGATGCGTAGTCGAGGTCGTTCTTCGGATACACGAAGGGCTGCCCGATATGGTACTTGTAGGCCATGGCCGCGATCGTCGGCATCTTGGCGATCATGCGCAGCGATGCAACCATGCGCTGGTGCGGATCGGTGATGTCGGTGGAGTCGTGGTAGAAGGCCGACAGCGCGCCAACGCAACCACACATCACAGCCATCGGATGCGCATCGCGGCGGAAGCCGGTGAAGAACCGCGACATCTGCTCATGGACCATCGTGTGGTGCGTGACGCGATAGTCGAAGTCGTCCTTCTGAGCCTTCGTCGGCAGTTCGCCGTAAAGCAGAAGGTAGCACACTTCAAGAAAATCGCCGTGCTCAGCCAGCTGCTCGATCGGATACCCGCGGTGCAGCAGAACCCCTTCGTCGCCGTCAATATAGGTGATCTTGGACTCGCACGAAGCGGTCGACGTGAAGCCCGGGTCATAAGTGAAAGTGCTGGTTTGCTTGTAGAGCGTGCCGATGTCGATCACAGACGGACCAATCGATCCCGATCGCAATGGCAACTCGACCTTTTTGTCACCGACAGTGACTTCCGCGCTCTTTCCCGTCATGAGGACCTCCATTTTCTGCCTGGTGGCACCGGGTCGTGCCGTATCTTGGCCGTGCCGCTTTGCTAGCCCATCTGCGTCGTCATGCCAAGCAAGACGAAAGCCATATTTGTGCAACGCAAAACTGACATTCCGGCATTGCAATATCTACTCTTCTCCGTCAGTTGCAAGCAACTTATGGGCGAGAATGGAGAATTATGGAGGGGGCATTCTTTCTCGGAGAACAAGGATGTTTGCTCCGGATCGGCGATTGCATTTCAAAATCCTAAGTTGCATTATGTCGTGGTCAACGGCTGGGGCAAAAGCCATGTGGGAGGGCACCGCTACGAAAGTCGAAGACCCGGCCGCCATTGCGAACCGGAGGCTGCCGAACTCGCAAGCGGAAGATCGGCTTGTCTTGCGCCCACCCTTTCAGGCAGACCGGTTCTCTCGTTTCCCCCGAATTGCCGTTCGATCCCTGGGATACAAAGTTGCTGCCATTCCGGCTGCCTTAGCCGCTGCGTGGGAACAGGAGCGGGACTACGGCACCGCTTTTCTGTTCGTTCCCGTTTTGATCGGTGCAGGAGCGTGGTCGTGGTTCGCACTTGCAGACGATCCGCCCTTGATGGCAATTCTTTCGGTACTACTCGTCAGCGGCGCGGCCACCGTGCGTCTGCGGCACCGCCACGACCACCTATCCTTGGCAGCATGGGCGGCATTCCTGCTGTTTCTCGGGATGATGCTATCCGCAGTCGAAAGCTGGAGACTTTCGACCGTTCTGCTTGATCAGTCGGTGACCACCACGATCAGTGGCAAGGTACTTTCCCGCGAGTCCGACGACCGGGGCCGTATGCGTTATCGAGTAGCGCTGTCTTCCACTACTGATCCTACTTTGCGCCGACCACCCAGCATAGTGAGCCTGCTTGCGCGCAGCCCACATGAAGCGCTGCCGATCGGAGGTGGTATCACCGGGCGCACGCGGCTGAACCCACCTTCAGGACCCGCATTGCCGGGCCTCAACGACTTCGCCTTCGACGCCTACGTCGCAGGAACGGGCGCGATCGGCTATTTCTACGGCAAGCCGGCGGGTTCGGCACTGAGCCAGCCCGTCGGCTCAGAGCACACATTCGATGCGGCAAGCCGATGGATAGCCGAATGGCGGAATGCCATCACGGAGCATATCCGTGGCCGCATCAGTGGCGATGCTGGCGCGATCGCTGCGGCGCTGATCACAGCCGAACAGCGCGGCATCAGTCCGGATACGGTCGAGGCGCTCCGGAAGGCAGGCCTCGCGCATGTCCTCGCGATTTCCGGATTGAATATGGTGCTTGCTGCAGGCACCTTCCTCTTCGGGGCCCGCCTGCTCTTGGCACTTGCCCCCGGTGTTGCCGAACACTGTCCGGTGAAGAAGATCGCGGCGGTTGGCGGACTGGTGACGGTGACCCTCTACATACTGGTCTCTGGCGGCGCGGTCTCAGCGATCCGTTCCTGGCTAATGATCGTCGTTTTGCTTTTCGCGGTCATCTTCGACCGCACTGCGATCAGCATGCGCAACATCGCTCTATCGGCAGTCATCATACTCATGATCACACCGTCGGCTGTCACAGGACCCGGGTTCCAAATGTCGTATGCGGCTACCCTCGGCCTTGTCGCAGGCTACGCAGCTTGGCGCGAACGCCCCCTACCGAGCGCAGTATGGACAGGCAAACGCTGGCGGCTACTTTCACTCACTTCCGCGTTTGTAGGTGGAATCCTGTTATCGGTCGTTGATCGGCGGCGTCGCCACGTTTGTCTATTCCGTTGGTCACTTCCATCGGTTTCCCGCATATGGCCTGGCTGGAAATCTGCTGGCAATGCCGATCATTTCGACAATCGTCATGCCGATGGCGCTCGTTTCAATGATGCTCATGCCATTCGGCCTGGACGGTTTCCCGCTTTGGATCATGGGCCGAGGCATCGATTGGATCATCGTGTTGGCCAAGTGGGTATCCGGCTGGGGTGGAGAAGTCGTGACCGGTAGACTGCCGCCGCTCGCATTTGCATTGATTGCGATAGCAGGTGGCCTTGTCTGTATGTTTCGGACGCGTCTGGCAATTGTCGTCCTTGTGCCACTCGTGATCGGAGTAGCTCTCGCGTTCGCCCATCGGCCAGACGCACAGCCTCAATTGCTCATATCGGAAGATGGTCGCCTCGTTGCGCTCATTTGGGAAGGGGAAGCAGCGACGAACCGTTCGAACCCACCTGACTTCCTCTACGATCAATGGCGCCGGGCCATCCGTCTAGAAGGACATCGAGCACCAAAGTTTCAAAGCAGCAGTGAAAGTAAACAACGGCAGCCTTCGAGCGGGAGAGGCTCCTCTGCTGATCGCCGGGAAGCCATATTCGGTGGTCAGCCAGATACGCAGCAATTGACGGCGACGCGCAACACGCGGACAGCAAAATCGAGAGCCGTCTTGAGCCGGGCTGCAATGGCGCGTGTGAACGATGACATGCGCACTGCACTCGCAACGGCAGTCCACGAAAAACGCTTCGTTTGTCGCCGCAAGGAGTGGTGCGTCGGCGTTGCACCCGCGGGTTGGCGCGTGGTGACTCTCGAAGACCCTGCCTTTCTAGGAGCGGCCTGCGACAATGCTGATTTCGTCGTCGCTCCGCTGCACCTCAAGGCCGAGCCTTGCCGTTCGGGAGCGCAACTCATCACCATGCGCACCCTGCGCCAGAGCGGAGCGCTTGAGATCATGTCGCGACTTGCCGAACCAACTGCCCGAGACGACTACACCATCCGCCAAGCCATCACCTCGCTCCACCGTCCGTGGAGCCGGCATCGCCTCTATGATTGGCGCACCGAGAAATTCCTGGAACCACAAATCGCAGCCGCTACTGATAGCGGCGAATGAGACCGACGAGTTTGCCCTGGATCTTTACTCGATCAGGGCCAAAGATGCGGGTCTCGTAGGCGGGATTGGCGGCTTCCAGCGCAATGGAGGCCCCCTTGCGCCGGAAGCGTTTCAGTGTTGCCTCCTCATCGTCGACGAGCGCCACGACGATCTCGCCCGGGTTGGCCGAACTGGCATTGCGGATGATGACGGTGTCGCCGTCAAGGATACCGGCCTCGATCATGGAGTCACCCTTGACCTCAAGCGCGTAGTGCTCGCCGGAACCGAGCATCTCGGGTGGTACGGCGATGTCGTGGGTGTTGTTCTGGATCGCCGAGATCGGGACACCGGCAGCGATCCGCCCCATCACCGGAACCGAAACCGAACCTTCTGCACTACCGGTGGCTGAACGGGGTGGGGCAGGGGGCGTGGGCGATTTGCCGAGGCTGCCTTCGATGACGGATGGCGAAAAGCCGCGACGCGCCTTGAGGCTAGGCGAGTAGGCCTCGGGGAGCTTGATGACCTCCAGCGCACGAGCCCGGTTGGGCAGCCGCCGGATGAACCCGCGCTCCTCAAGCGCCGTAATCAGGCGGTGGATCCCCGATTTAGACGCGAGATCGAGCGCGTCCTTCATCTCGTCGAAAGAAGGCGGAATACCCGTTTCCTTCATCCGCTCATGGATGAACAGCAGCAATTCCTGTTGTTTGCGGGTCAGCATGGCTCGCCATCCAGAATCGTGAAACAAATCCAGAACAGACACTATCTGTTCCACATGTGTTCCGCAAGGGGGTAATTATAGGCAGACGGGGGAGCGGTCACGCACTGGGTGGCCGGCGAAAAAGCTCCACATTCTGACAAGGGAGCTCTTTCGCTGTTATGCCGCTTGCTGCGGACGAGTTACGGGCAGGCAGCGACATAGCGGCGACCGTAGCGATCGCGGTAGTAGCATCGGCCGGGCTGACCTGCGACATTGCCGATGACGGCACCGGAAACACCACCGATGGCAGCCCCGACGGCAGCACCCCGAACATCGTTCGTAATGGCGCCGCCGATTACCGCGCCCGTGGCGGCCCCGATTCCGGCGCCCCTCTCGGTTGGGGTGCAGCCTGCCAGTGCAAGGCCGACCATAACGAGGAAAAGGGAGTTCTTGATCATGTCCAATCCTTCCTGTCTCGTTGATAATTTCTGGCTACTTAAATCTTGTCCATCCAGACGAAGCCTTCAAGTGTAATCTCGTTCTTGCAACGCTTACAACGGCGCGTGGCGTGCTGCAGCCCCTTCCGCCTCTCGCCCTACAAGGAAACAAACGCGGTCAGCGTGTAGAGTACGACGACATAGTAGAGGCTTCACCGAGTACGCCGACGGCACGAGAGACGCTATCCCAAAAACGCTCGGCATAGGGCCTCAGCATCGGCGCCAGCGCTGCCCGGTAGAAGCGGTAGGGTGGCAGTCCCGACATCGAGACGAGGCGATAGCCAAAGTGGCAAAGGTCAGCGGCATGTTTCGTGCGAGGCCCCCGCAGGCCTCCAGGCGCCTCAAACCCGTGCGTCGAATGATGCCCGCGACCGTCAGAAAGAGGACTCCTTTGACCATCAGATGGTTCGCCACCAGATAGAGGGCCGTCACCCAACCGAGATGGCTCATCAGCGCAACGGCGGTGACGATGTAACCGGTCTGGATGAGGCTGGAATAGGCAAGCATACGCTTCATGTGCAGCCTGCTGCAGCGCCAGGAGCGCGCCGACGACCGTCGTCAGCATGCCGATCCAGCCTATGGCGCGCGCGAGGTCAAGGCCAAGTTCGGAACGGACAGCGAGGTAGGCCGTTATGAACAGGGCGAATATCGCCACCTTGCCGACGACGGCCGACAGCATGGCCGACAGATCGTCATCGGCTTGCGCGTAGGCGCCCGGTAGCCACACGTGGACGCCGATCGTGCCGATCTTGATCAGGAAGCCGGCTGCAAGCAGCAGGACGGCGGGGATCAGTTCCGGACCCGAGGAATAGAAGGCAGTCAGGCCGGTTGTGCCGTTTTTCGCTGCGGCCATGGCGAGCCCGCCGAGCTGCTTGCGGCCGTCGATTTGCCTGAAGGAGAGCCCGCAAAGTGTCGAACCGGATCAGGCGTGTGGCCGTTCGTCTCGACTGCGCCGGGACTGTGGTTTCCCGGGATCCCGATATAGAATTCCGCAAAATTCAGCGTCTGTGAACGTTGGGCGGAGTCTGGCCTAGAGAGATCGTCAGCCCGGCGTCTGTTGGTTGCAAGGAGAATCGGAACGACGGTGTTCGCCTTTGCGCCGGGCTGCGCGCCGGCAAGGCCGGTGACCGCACGCGGACCACCGCACCCCGGCAGAGCGGCCAAGACAATCAGGAGTGCGAGCAGTCGCTTTGTCGGCATCATCTGGCTCGGTTGGTATCGAGAGTCGACGAAGTTAGAGCATCTGATCGGCCGTTCCACAACCTTAGCCTGCGTGACAGCGATCGAGAGGGTGCGGCTGTGCCTACGTTGCAACGTGTGGAAGAGATATCACGAGCGATGTCGGATCGCATGCATGCTTCTTCCGCGTCGTTCGCAGCCGCCAGCACCGCGCGTCCCTTCCGGAGGGACGATCGGTGGATTTTGCAAAATGCGGGACCCACCGCCAAGTCCTGGGATTTGAAGCCAATCACAGAGCACCAGCAATATTGCAAGATTGCCCGGCGTTCTACGATCTCAAGGTATTCTATTCCATTCCCGTCCGCCCGGATCGACCGATATGGCTTCATCCTCCGAACAGAAATTCTCCCTCTGGACACTGATGGCGATGGTGGTCGGCTCGATGGTCGGTGCCGGCATTTTCTCGCTGCCTCAGGCTTTCGGCCGCGCGACCGGTCCCTTCGGCGCTTTGATAGCCTGGACGATTGCCGGTGTTGGGATGTTGATGCTCGCCTTCGTGTTCCAGACACTGTCGCAACGAAAGCCGAATCTTGACGCGGGTATCTATGCCTATGCCAAGGCCGGGTTCGGCGACTATCTCGGCTTCCTGTCCGCGCTCGGTTACTGGTCGGCTGCGGTCCTCGGTAACGTCTCTTACTTCATCCTTATCAACTCGACGCTTGGCCTGTTTTTCCCTGCCTTCGGTGATGGCAATACTGTCCTGGCCGTTGTTATCTCCTCAGTTCTCTTGTGGATCATGCACGCGTTGATCCTGCGCGGCATTCGGGAGGCGGCTGCCCTCAACAATGTGGTCACCTTTGCCAAGATCATTCCCATCGTGCTGTTCATTGTCTTCGTCGGATTGGGATTCGATCTCTACACCTTCGCCGAGAGCTTCTGGGGTGGCGAGGAAGTAACGTTTGCCAGCGTCGCCGGACAGGTGCGTGCGACAATGCTGGTCACGGTTTTCGTCTTTGTCGGCATCGAGGGGGCAAGCGTCTATTCGCGTTACGCCCGCAACCGCGCCGATGTCGGCATTGCAACGGTAGTCGGTTTTCTCGGCGTCCTCGCGCTCATGGTGATGGTGACGCTTCTCTCGTACGGCGTTTTAACGCGGCCGGAACTTGCGGCCCTGCGCAACCCGTCCATGGCGGGCGTCCTTCAGGCCGTTGTCGGCCATTGGGGGGCGGTGTTCGTAAGTGTGGGACTGCTCATCTCTGTGGCCGGTGCGTATATTTCCTGGGTGTTGCTTGCGGCTGAAATTCTCTATTCTGCTGCTAAGTATGAAACGATGCCGCGGTTCCTCGCCCATGAAAATGCAAGGGGTGTACCGGCAAACGCGCTGTGGCTGACCAATATCGTCGTCCAGGTCTTCCTGATCCTGACCTTGTTTACGCAATATGCGTTCCGCCTCGCGCTGGAACTGACGAGTTCGATGATCCTCATTCCGTATTTCCTCGTCGCCGCGTATGGCCTGAAACTATGCTGGAGCGGAGATACCTACGATCAGGACTCCGCCAACCATAGGACCGACTTCCTCTGGGCGGGCATCGCAACCGTCTACACTGCAGGGTTGATCTATGCGGCGGACTTCACACACCTGCTCCTGACGACCGTCATATATGGGCCGGGAACGATCCTCTATCTCATGGCGCGGCGCGAGCAGGGAAAAGCTGCATTCATGCGCACGGAACTCGCGCTTTTCGTGCTTGCGGCAATCGGCGCGTGCGTCGGCATCTATCTAATCGCGACGGGCGCCATCTCGTTCTAATCTGCCGGGTCAATGTACCACTGCAAGGTGTCGAAACGTTCAGATGATCATGTCGTCGCGCGTAAACAAGCGGCGTCAGCGATGATACTTTTGATGCACCGCTGTCACAAAATCTGAACGCAGCGCATATTTTTGGGATTCTGTGCCGATCACAGCAATTGTTGTTCGGCATTATAGTTCCAATCGTAGCCAGCCATTTCAATTGAGGAAAGAATTGCCAGCTTAACAACTTATCGGGGGAAAGATGTCTTCGGAAACGACGCAGAAGTTCTCACTCTTCGCATTGACAGCCATGGTCGTGGGCTCCATGGTCGGTGCGGGTATTTTCTCCCTGCCGCGAACGTTTGGTAATGCAACCGGACCGTTTGGCGCAATCATCGCCTGGTGTATCGCTGGTGGCGGTATGTATATGCTCGCACGCGTCTTCCAGTCGCTGGCAGAACGCAAGCCCGATCTTGATGCCGGTGTCTATGCATACGCCAAGGAAGGCTTCGGCGACTATCCCGGTTTCCTTTCCGCCTTCGGCTACTGGATCGGCAGTTGCATCGGCAACGTGTCATACTGGGTGCTGATCAAATCCACGTTGGGGAAATTTTTCCCAGTCTTTGGCGACGGCAACACGCTCATCGCCATCGTCGTGGCCTCGGTCGGCATCTGGCTGTTCCACTTCATGATCCTGAAGGGGGTCCAGCAGGCGGCCTTCATCAACACTGTGGTCACGGTTGCGAAGATCGTTCCGATCATCGCCTTCATCATCATCCTCTTCTTCGCCTTCAAGCTCGACCTGTTTCGCGCCAATTTTTGGGGCGGGGAGGGCATGCCGGAGGCAAGCCTCCTGCAGCAAATACGGGCGACGATGCTGGCGACCGTCTTCGTCTTCATCGGTATCGAGGGTGCGAGCAACTATTCTCGCTATGCGCAGACACGCGCCGATGTCGGCAAGGCGACGATTATGGGCTTTGTCGGAGTCAGTGCTCTGATGGTCCTTGTCACGCTTCTGCCCTACGCAGCCCTCCAGCGGCCTGAAATCGCCGCTATGGCCCAACCGTCGATGGCGGGTGTCCTGGCAGCCGTTGTCGGTCCATGGGGAGCAGTCTTCATCAGCATCGGCGTGATCGTGTCGGTGCTGGGCGCCTATCTGGCATGGTCGCTGGTCTGCGCCGAAGTGCTCTACGTCGCCGCTCGCACGGAAGACATGCCGCGCCTGTTCGGCACCGAGAACCAAAACAGGGTGCCCGCTGCTGCGCTGTGGCTGACCAACATCATCGTCCAGCTCTTCGTCATCAGCACGTACTGGTCACAGGACGCTTTCGCCCTGATGTTGAACCTGACAAGTGCGATGGCCCTGATACCTTACCTGTTCGTGGCCGCTTACGGCTATCTTGTGGCGCGGCGCGGCGAGACCTACGAACAGCTCAGGCCGCAGGAACGCAGGCGTGACCTGACCATTGCCAGCATCGCCGCGATCTACACGATGTTTATGATCGTCGCCGGCGGTATGAAGTTCGTCCTCTTGTCCGCGCTTCTCTACGCCCCCGGCACCCTCCTTTACTTCTGGGCCCGGCGCGAACAGGGCAAGCAGATCTTCAACACCACCGTGGACTGGGTGGTCTTCGTTGCCGCCGTTATAGGCTGCATTGCTGCGATCATCGGACTGGCCACCGGCTACCTGACAATCTGAAAAGGAGGAAACGCATGTCTTCTGCAAGTTCCACCCAGGCGCTGGGCGTTCATTCTGAAGTCGGTCAACTGCGCAAGGTCATGGTGTGTGCACCCGGCCGCGCCCACCAGCGCCTTACTCCAAGCAATTGTGACGACCTCCTCTTCGACGATGTGCTCTGGGTCGAAAACGCCAAGCGCGACCATTTCGACTTCATGACCAAGATGCGCGACCGCGGCATCGAAGTTTTAGAAATGCACAACCTGCTCTCTGAAACGGTGGCCATTCCCGAAGCCAAGAAATGGATCCTCGACAATCAGGTCGTGCCCAACCAGATCGGACTCGGTCTGCTCGATGAAGTTCGCTCCTATTTGGAAGGCCTGTCCAACCGCGAACTCGCCGAAACGCTGATCGGCGGCCTTTCGACGTTCGAATTCCCTGAAAATATCGGTGGCGAGCAACTGGCGCTTATCCGCGATGCGGCGGGCGTCAACGAATACCTGCTGCCGCCGCTGCCGAACACCCTCTACACGCGCGACACGACCTGCTGGATCTACGGCGGTGTTACCCTCAATGCACTTTACTGGCCGGCGCGGCACGAGGAAACCATCCTCACCAGCTCGATCTACAAATTCCACCCGGATTTCGCCGGCAAGGTCAACATCTGGTGGGGAGACCCAACCAAGGACTGGGGCCTTGCGACGTTCGAAGGTGGCGACGTCATGCCGATTGGCAAGGGCAATGTGCTGATCGGCATGAGCGAGCGCACCTCGCGCCAGGCCATCAGCCAGGTCGCAGCAGCGCTGTTCGAGAAGGGTGCTGCCGAGCGCGTGATCGTTGCGGCCATGCCGAAGCTGCGCGCCGCCATGCATCTCGACACGGTCTTCACCTTTGCCGATCGTGATTGCGTGCTGCTTTATCCAGATATCGTCAACGGGATCGGTGCCTTCTCCTATCGTCCGGACGGCAAGGGCGGCGTAGAGCTGCACAAGGACAAGGGCACCTTTGTCGAGACGGTGCGCGACGCGCTGGGCCTGAAGAAGATGCGTGTCGTCGAGACCGGCGGCAACGATTACATGCGCGAGCGCACCCAATGGGACAGCGGCGCCAACCTCGTCTGCGCCTCGCCGGGCGTCGTCTACGCCTACGACCGTAACACCTACACCAATACTCTGCTGCGCAAGGAAGGCATCGAGGTCATCACGATCACCGGGGCCGAACTGGGTCGTGGCCGCGGCGGCGGTCACTGCATGACATGCCCGATCGTCCGCGATCCGGTCGACTACTGAGCTGGCACAGCCCGACTCCCATCGCGCGGCTGCCGCTGCGCGATGGCTAGCCGTCACCATGGCGCCACGTTCGTCTTTCGCGAGCCCGTTCTTCCGCAACAGTAATCCCGCAGTTTTCGCACTTATCCTGTTGAGCGGATGCCAAAAGGAAGAGGAATCCACGGAGCTACCGCCGCGTCCAGTCAAAACCGTCGCCGTTTCTTTCAATCCCGACGACACGTTCGGCTCGCTCGTCGGGGAGGTCCAGCCGCGCTTCGAAACGAATTCAGCTTTCGCCAGGGCGGCGAGGTGCGCGAGCGCAACGTCGAGGTTGGTAATCTTGTGGAGCCGGGAACGGTGCTGGCCATGCTGGATTCCGAGGACCAGCAGGATGCGGTTCGCAAGGCCGAGGCAAACCTTTTCGCGGCAAGGGCGAACCTCGACAATGCAATCGCCAACCGCGACCGGACGCAAAGCCTCTACCCGCGCACTGCCACGCGGCAAGCATTGGACGCCGCGATCGCCCAAGCCAACACGGCAGAGGCCAGCGTCAACGCGGCCGAAGCTGCCCTTCGCGTCTATGCTGCTTGGGGCGATTGCCGGCGTTTTCTCCTTCTGGAACCTCGGCAGGAGCGAGGCCCCCGATTTCACCGTCAAGACGATGCTCGTACCGCTCGGCCAATCGACCAGATCGACAAGTCAATCGCGGAAAGGGCAAGTCGAGGCAGAGCGTGATCGATGCGACGACCAATCGGGTCCGCCCGATCTTCCTGACCGCCGGCTCGACGATCCTCGGCATGCTGCCGATCGTTCGCGATCCTTTCTGGTAGCCGCTTGCCTTCACCGTGATCGGTGGCCTGATCGTTGCCGCAGTCCTCACGCTGATCTTCCTGCCGGCGCTCTATGTCCTTTGCTTCTGCGTCCCGCCGGAAGCGAAGGGGAGACGAGAGCAGGTCGGCGAAAAAGAGGCGAGCCTTGAGGATGAGGCGGCCGTTACTACCGGGTGAGGCCTGGCATGAAGGTACACACGCTGCCAAAAACCAAAAATTGCCGCAAGAATGTAGGGGTGCTAAGCCCCGCCCGACTGCTTCGGGAGGTTTTGATGGGCGGCGGGTGCAATAACAGAATCGAGATCAATCTCGACAATGTCTCCCAATTGTTCGAGACGCTCGACCCATATCCGTTCCGCGAGCGGGATCTGTCAAAGGATGCCGAAGAGTACATCGTCGACAGCGCGCGCGAATTGCCGCGCGACGTGGCGCTGGAGATGGTGATCTACTTGCCGAAAGGCAGCGTGGACGAAGACGCGGCCCATAGTCTTGGTGCATCGGTATCGACATATTTCGCCCATCGGACCCAGGCGGTTGGCCGGCAAATGCGCGAGCTCTTTCGTGTGGGGCGGCGCGCCATTCTTGTCGGACTGTCAATTCTCGGACTCTGCCTTGTGGCTGTTCAAGCCTTCACTGTGTTGCTGCCGTCGACGGGGATTGTCCGCTTCGTGGAGGAGGGGCTTGTCATCGTCGGCTGGGTTGCGCTGTGGCGTCCACTGGAGATCTTCCTCTATGACTGGTGGCCACTCGCCCGGGAGCGCCAACTGTACAGGCGCTTATCGCAGGCGACGGTCGGTATTCGTTACCATAAAGCCCCTGCGGATTTGCCGCCGCAAGCGGACGAATAGTGTTGCGACGCCAGCGGCGTTCCCGCGATGGCGCAATGTCGATTTTCGACGCTGGCTCCGATCCCCTATGAAACAGCCCGGTCACGCGCTTCCAACTTTTCCCCAGTCTGAAGGCGCCAGAGCAGGGAACCAAGCCGTTCCTTGGGGGCGAGGCTGGCAAGATCAGCACCGGTGTAACTTGGCATACTTGCCCTTTCCCCTTTGCGAACATCGCTTGGGCTGTAGCCGAACTCGCGCCTGAAGGCGCGGCTGAACTCCGCGCCATCAAAGCCGCGTTGCTCGGCGATCTCAAGAATTTTCCGATTCTCATTGGGATCGGCCAGCACGGAATGTGCGTCGAGTAGACGGCGATGCTGGATGTATCGATTGACGCCACCTGCGGGTTCAAAAAGCCGATAGAGCCGCGTTCGGGAGATGGCCAACTCGCGCATCAGCATCTCTGCACCAAGCTTTTGACTGTATAGATTGTTTTGAATGAACTGCCGCGCACGTTCCAGCAGAAGTGCGAAGATTGCTCGCTGCGCATCCTCAGTATAGGCCCGGTTCGGAGCAACGCAGGCCAGGATCATTTCGCGGGTGGCGGCCAACAACTGGGGCAGTTCGTCCTGACGGAGGCACGCGGCCTGGTTGCCCAAGCCGATCATGAATGCGGCGAACATGCGTCCCATCGCGGTGTCCAGTATCGAAAACTCCGCCGAGTCCAGTACGCGCGCAATATCACGGCAGAAATCGCGGGGTATCCACAGCATGAGCATCTCGCTGTCCGAAGCCTTGCCGTGGAAAGTACGCCCCAGCGGGTGAACCTGAACAATACCAGGCCTGCAATCGAACGAATGCGTTGGCGTCGTTGTCGTTGTGTGTCCGCTCAGCAAGAGCGTCATGACCCAATGGTCGAGCGGGCGGCTTTGAAGATGTGCGGGCCGGCTGGAAAAACTTACTGCGCCGGTCATTATCCTTGAGAATCCTATCCCGCCGAGGTCCCAGAGTATCTGACTGCCATGAAAATCAGCCATCGCTTCTTTGGTCCCGCTCAGGTCCACCATCGGTGCGAAACTGCAGCGCCAATTGTTGAACCTGTCTGCGATTGGAAGGTCGTCGGTCGAAAAGGCATAACTGCGGACGAGCGAGTGGGACATGTGCCGTGAGGTGGATGGCGCTGCGGGCACCTCGATCAGCATGTCGGCGGTGCCACCTGTTGCGACGTGAAGCGTCATGGAGTTTGCCGTGGCCCGGCCGAACATACCACCCTCCGTCTTCATGGCAGCACCTCCGGACAGGCGACGCCGCCATCGAAACATGCGCTCGCCAGACCTTTCGCTGGGCCAGTGTGCAGCATCGTTGCAGAATGAACCATGCTCATCGCCGAACGCCCCACCGAAAGGGTCATGCCTCTGAAACGATCGCCGCTGCGGCATACCACCCGTGCTGCCAATTCCTTGGCCACGGGTCGCCTGCCGCTTTTCATTTTAAAAGATCGGTGACCTTCGATTGCCAAATCACCAGCACTTATCAGCACCTGACGTGTCGCGTGTTCTGCGATCGGAAGAGACAGGATAGCTGCTATGCTGCGTGTGGACAACATCGGCATCCCTCATGGCGATCAAATCGCCTGGAGGGCGATCTCATGCATGCGTGCAGCCGATGGCTTGGGGGTGAACAACATCCCTCTGACATCTCGATTGGAGACTAACGGACAGGATGTTTGATTTCAATCACTAGCTGTAGTATTGATGGAGAGGTGAATGGCTTTTGTCGTACATTGCTTCCGACAAGCCACCGGGTCCCGACTTAGGGGATGATCCGATCAGGATGCTTTGCGAACAGAAAGGGCGTTCCGCACAACGGGTCGGAGATATGGCAACATCCGCCTCGCGAGATCACACGGCGCCCTTCCAGAACGGGCGACTTGCCGCATCAATATCGCCCTATTTTCACATTGACCGTGCCGCGGCGCGCGCGGTCATGATGCAACCGGGCAGGAACGTGCCCTCCAGCGACCGCTTGCCGCTGGCGCCGCCGCCGCCGAACCCTGCAGCCTCACCGACGCAGTAGAAGCCTGGAACTGGCTTACCCGCGGCGTCAAGTACGCGGCTTTCCAGGTCAGTCTGCAGGCCGCCCAGGCTTTTTCGGGTGATGAGCTGCATCCGGATGGCGATGTAGGGACCTGTCCCCGGCTTCCGTAGTGGTGCCGGCCGGCAGGTGCGAAGCCGGTCCGGATTCCACTGGCGGGCGTGGAGGATGTGTCTGATCTGATCGTCGTTGCTGAGCCGGCGGCCATAGGCGAAGTTGGCATCGAAAGCGTCCACCGTTGCCTCAAGGACGTCCGCCTTTACATCGTCGGTGCCGGTGAGCGCGTTCATCTTGGCGGCCAACCCCGCCAGCGTGTCGTCCACCAGGACGTCACGGCTCTCGTGCACCATCTGGTCGACCAGCCGACGATTGCCGAAGAGGACTTCACGAAGGAATGCGAAGATGCGTCTGTCCCGGATGCTTGGGTTGTGTTCAGCGCCCGAGATGGCAAATTCCTTCTCGGCGATGCGGCGATTGAGCAGATGCCAGGTGTAGGGCCTTTCCAACGCGGCGACCCGCTGGCAGAGGTCGTGGGTGTCGAACCCGGTGACCAGCGGCTTGGGCCCGATGCGTAACCCCCGGTGATCGAGCCACAGGGCTGATTTACAGGGAATCGTGGAAAGCCCGTGGCCCTCGAAGTGTGGAAACGGATGGGGAATCCCCGCAGCATAGTTCCACATTTCCCCGGCGTTGACTATTTGTGCGCCTACGCTGTAGGCCGCCCAGTGGTGCAAACGACCGTCTGCGAATGGGTGGGCACCGTTCAGCATCGTCCGGGGCAGGGGACGCCCCTCGACCCAATTGGTGCGGGTCTGCTCATGCGTCCCGTTGATACCACCCATGGCCAGGACGATCACCGGTGCGGCTAAACGGACTTCAGCGCCCGTATCCTCGTTCACGCCCACCACGCCTGATATCATACCTGCCTCCCTTTCGAGACGCGTGATGCGATGCCGGTGGAGCACTGTGAGCCGGCCACCGGAGTCTGCGGCATGCATCGCGGCGACGAGGGTGAGCGTGAGGTGGCGGGCCGTGCCCCACACCACGTGATAGCGAGGAAGAGAGTTGCCGTTCCCCAGTAGCCCCCGCTCGACCCAGTTCACCGCGGGCATGAACTTCAGGCCGTGAGAGATCAACCAGTCGTAAACTTCGGCCCGCGACCGTTCGACGTAATAGCGTGCCCATTGCAGTGGCCAGTGGTCGGCTTCAGTGAGTTCTCCGAAGCGTTGCCAGTCGCGCAGCGCGATCTCCGGTGTGTCGGGAATCTTCATGCGTGCCTGCAAGGGGGTGCCCACCAGGGCCATGCCGCCGAAGGCCCATAGGGCGAGACCACCGAACCGTTCCGGTGTGTCGCGGTCCACAAGGGTCACGGAGCGACCCGCTCGCAAGGACTCCAGTGCTGTGACGATTCCGGCGAGACCGCCCCCCACAACCAGCACATCCGATCGGTTCACCTTAGTCATCTTCGATCCCTCAAACCCCGCTCAGCCACAGCGTTTCAGGGTGCGATCTTGCGCTTGAGTATGCGGGCTATCGGTCGGGGCAGGCCGTCCAGCGAGCCCAAAACGTGTGGCAGCAGCTTGAGTTTGAGTCCCGACAGCGTGGGAGGCACCATCGCCTCGATCAAGCTCGGTCCACGCTTTGCCAGAGCCGATTCCAGCGCCTGCAGAAAGTCTTCCGTGGTCGAGACACGGGTCGCCGGAACACCCATGCCCTCGGCAATCCTGGCGAAGTTGAGGATCGGCCCGTTCAGGTCCAACTGCGAGCGGGCTTTGGGACCGGCTTCCTCCGCTCCCACCCGTTCCAGCTCTATGTTGAGAACCGAGTAGGAAGCGTTATTGAAGATGATGCAGGTGACGTCGAGTGACTCACGCGCCAGCGTCCACAATGATTGGATCGTGTACATCGCGGTGCCGTCGCCGATCAGGGCCAGCACAGGGCGGTCGGGGCAGGCGATGGCCGCACCGATCGCGTTCGGCAGGCCCTGACCGATGGCCCCGCCGGTCAGTGTGATCAGGTCGTGGCGCGGGGCACCTGCAGTGAACCTCGGCAGCATCAATCCCGAGCTTATGGCTTCATCGATCAGGATGGCATTGTCCGGCAGCAGATGACCGACGGCCTTGCAAACCTTCTCCGCGGTAAGCTTCTTCCCGCGCGGGCGACCCGGCCGGGCCTGGGGGGCTAGCTTTGGCGTGGCCTGATCGGCGCCGAGAGCGCGGGCGAGCTTCTCCAGACTGCCAGCCGCGTCCTGTTCGGGAGTGGACAGCGTGTGCAGCTTGCATCCGTCGGGGACCAGAAGGCTCTTCTTACCGGGGTAGGCGAAGAAGGAGACGGGCGCCTTTGCGTCCACCAGGATCAATTCCTCGATGTCGGCGACCTGTACCGAAGCCAGTTCAGCGAGATAGGCGATCCGTTCCACAGGGGGCAGACCTGCGCCGCGCTCCATGCGCGTGGGGAAGGTTTCGGCAAAGACCTTGATCCCGTTGGCTGCAGCGACGCGGGCTGCGGCGAGGAGAGCGTCTTCGCCAAGCGCGCCGCCTCCGAGGAGCAGCGCAGCGCTGCGACCCGACCCGATCACCGAGGCGATAGCGTTCACAGTCGCATCATCGGCCGGCTCGGGCGGAGGAATCTGCGGTGGGGGTTCGGGAACTCCACCTTCTCCCCACGACACGTCGGCGGGCAGGATCAAAGTCGCCACCTTGCCGGGTAGGCCGCGGGCGGCCTTCACCGCATCGACGGCGTCACGGCACAGCTCGGCAGTGGAGCGGGAGGTGCGCACGAAAGTAGGAGAAACGTTTCGGGCAACCGTCTCGATGTCGGACTGCAATTGTGCGTCGAAGGGTACGTGATGGGTCGCGTGGTCGCCAACGATGTTGACGATCGGCACTTTTCCCTTGCGGGCATTGTGCAGATTGGCGAGGCCGTTACCAAGGCCGCAGCCGAGATGGAGGAGCGTCGCCGCTGGTTTGCCTGTCATGCGCGCGTAGCCGTCGGCGGCGCCGGTGGCAACGCCCTCGAACAGACACAGCACCGCCCGCATTCCCGGGGCTGAATCCAGTGCCGCCACGAAGTGCATCTCGGAGGTGCCCGGATTGGTGAAACAGACTTCGACCCCGGCATTGACCAGGGTGCTCATCAGGGCTCGTGCACCATTGGGCATGGAGAATTCCTTGGCTCTAGCGGTGAAGTGTTCTGGCGAATGTACTGCGTTCATCCATGTCGAACTGGGAGTGGTCGCGTTGTGCGCCCAGGTTTCTACACCGACGCGCTGGTTGAAACGCTTCGGCCGCTGCCAGGCTGCGCTTCGTGTTCAGTCTTTTCACCGACTTAAAGCGCATCAAAGGTGGCCCACTGAACAATTCCATTGAAATGATCGGTCTATGAAGGCTGGGATGGGCCGCTCAGAGCAAGAACTCGCGATAAAGTATTTGATATCTGAGAAAGCGCTGTGACGTTCGAGACAACCGCTTCGCGTGATCTCTGCTAAGTTCAATATCCATACCGCGTGCCCTCCCGGTACGTTACAATTTGTCACGCCCTATTGGAGGTGCTTTGACTCAGATCAATCGTGATCAGTTGTAAACTTAAGATGTTGCCTTCGGTATTTCTTCAGAGTACTTCAACGGAAGAGGATAGGGCGGTGACTGATCATTTCTGGTCGCGTCGTGACCTCAATTGCCTCCGTCCCCACTCCCCTCGTTGCCTGACAAGAGCGTTGCTATCCACCTCGTCGCCGGCACCTGTGCTCCATACTCGATGAGGCAGATCAGGATAGGGACGCCGATGAAAGCTCCGGGCAGCCCCCACATGAAGCTCCAGAAGAATACGGCGAAGATCACGGCGAAGGGAGAGATCGCCAGGGAGGCGCCCGTCAGCCTTGGCTCGAAGTAACTGCCGATGACAAACTGGATCAGGTTGAGACCGACGAAGACAAAAACCGCGGATTGCCAGCTTTCGAACTGGGCGATTGCGAACAGGGTCGGAAAGGCTGTCGCGATAAATGGCCCGAGGAAGGGAATGTAGTTGAGCGCGAACGCGATCGCCCCCCAGGCCGCGGCCAGCTCAAGGCCAACGAATCGAGCGAAAATCCAAACGACCAATCCGGTCAAGACGCTGGCAAAGGTGCGCACGGCCATGAACCGTCGGAGCTTCGCGCCGATCCTAAAGTTTGCTTCCAGAATCATCGCGCCCTGCGGCTGGACGCTCCGCAACAGCAGCCTCCGCTTGAAGTCCTCGACTTCAAGAAGGCCCAACATGACAGATATGAAGACCACCAACATCAGCCCGGCGACGCTATTCATGCGACCGGCGGCACCCTGCAGCAAGCCGACGAGCCAACCGACGTTGAACTGTTCCGAGAGCGGGCCGGCGATGGCCACCCCGTGTTCTTCCAGCCACTGCGTCCAGTCGATATAGACTGTTTGAAACCGCCCGGCGTTCAGGAAGAGCCAATGCCCGAGTACGCTCAGCCCCCAGGCGATTGAGGAACCCACGGCAACCACGGCGATGATCGTCACCAGCAGCGTTATGAGCAGCGCAACCAGGCGCGGCATTACGCGCTGCAGTGCCGCCTGGAGTGGCCATACTAACGCAATGACCAGGACGGCAAACGCGAGCGGAACGAAGACTGATTGGGCGACATTCAGCAAGGCGAGAACGAGCACAGCAGCCGTCACCAATCCGGTCACCTGACCTCGTCCAGCGCCAACCATGAGAAGCCCCCGTTCCCGCCAACAGGAAACTTACGCAGGCTTTGACACGGTTCGCAAGTAGGAATGGATGGAGTGATTACCGCTCTGACCACGCGGCAATTCTTGCTCAAGACTTGTCGGGCCAAGCGAGGCGACGCACTTCAACCAGGTCTGGACGAGGAGTAAACACTGTCTCATTCCAGGCGTTCGTCGCGCGAAATGTTGTAAAGCCTATAGTTGCATCAAACTGATGATACACCTACCGCTATTTCGTGTAGTGAATCCGCACTCAACATAGAGACAATCTCTGGTCGTCATTGCTGAGAGGCGATGTACTTCATTCTTAACGGACGCAGATAGCTCGCGGACGATGCTCGCACTGCGTTCAGTTTGATCTCGACATGGTGGGGCCGGGGATCCCAACTGAAACCATCTCAAGGAGAGAGCCATGACTATTGTGTTTCAATCACACGGCGGGAAGGAAAAGCAGCCTGAAGGGTCACAAGCAGACGAATCACCGAAATTCGGCGCGGGCAAACCTGTGGGAACTGATATAGCGGTCGATGAGGAAGCGGACTTCGGGTATTTGATGCCCCCGCTTGATGCCCCTGAAAAGTACTTGCCTGTCGCACAGCAGACTGTCGATGATCTCGATGCTCTGGGTGAGAAGATGATTGACGCCGCCGTTGCAGAAGGCACGGCGGGTAATTCCGACATGCCGCCAGTTCTGACCTGTTGGGGCCAGTTCCTGGACCATGAGCTGACAGCTCGCACTGATCGCGAGAGCGATGTTACGAACATATCCCAAGCGCATCCGCCTCAGGCATCCTCTGTCGTTGAAGCGAAGATGCGAAATGCGAGATCGCCTCGGTTCGATCTCGACAGCGTGTACGGTGGATCTCCATTGGGTCCTGGAATTACAGCTGATGTAATGACCGTTATATCAGGGATGAGGCACCCGACGTTCATCAACAAGATGAGAGTTGGTACGGCTCACGATGCTGATCCTCGTCCAGATAACCTCGATCTTCATCGGGATCTTCCGCGATATGGGCAAGTTCAGCCTTCTGTAAGGGGTGCGGCTCTTCGGCTTGCTCAGGCGTCAATGGATGCAACCGCTTTCCAGAAATTCAAGGAAACGCTGCCTGAGCGGGCGCTCATTGGCGACACGCGCAACGATGAGAACCTGGTCGTTGCGCAATTCCATTTGAGCTTCCTGCGCTTCCACAACAGGGTCATCGATTTCTTGGACAGCCACCCGACCGGTTGGTTGGCTGATTTTAATTCAGCGCAAATCCTGACACGGCTTCATTATCAATGGCTCATCGTTGAGGGGTACTTGAAAGGGGTCTGTCGCAGCGATGTGGTGGCAAAGGTCATTGAAGACCGCGCGTCACACTTCTTCAAATTCAGAGCCGAATTCGATTCCAGAAGGCAAAATTCCAGGCTTGGTAACGCTCTGCCTCTCGAATTCTCCGTTGCGGCCTATCGCTTTGGGCATTCGATGGTCCGTGCGAAGTATGACTACAACAGAGCTTTCGGACGACCTGATCCCAACGTAACTGGCATATTGGCTGAAGCCTCCCTTGAACTCTTGTTCAAGTTCACGGGTGGTGGTGGCGCAATTTCCAATCAAAAGACATTGCCAGAGAACTGGATTATCGACTGGGCAAGGTTCACTGGGCCCAGCCCGAATGACGGAGCCGATGGGAAACCCGCTCGCTTGGCACGGAAGATTGACACCGAACTTGCTCCATCCCTTGGCGACATGGTCAAGGAGGGCGAGGACCAGCCGACTGCGGAACTTAAGAAGCTCTTCAAAAACCTCGCTCGCCGAAATCTGCGGCGAGGCTACAATCTGAGGCTCCCGACAGGGCAGGCGCTACACGCCTATCTGAAGCAAATCGGCGCTGTCTCGTCCGCTCCGATTGCTGATATCTCCACGCTTTTTAATCACAAAGCAGACCTTCGAGATTTCTTGAAAGGCACGCTTTCAAAGCTTCATCAACGCACACCACTCTGGTTCTACCTTCTGGCTGAAGCAGAGGCCGCTGGAGGAAATCGTCTCGGTGAGGTTGGTAGCTACCTCGTCGCCTCTACCTTCGTTGGCGTCCTTCTCTCCGATCCGGACTCCGCTTTGTCTCGCGGCTTTACTCCAACACACAGTCCGCTGCGGATGCCGGACGGAAGTGAAATCGACTCGCTGATTAAATGGATGCGCTTCGCAAAGGTTCTGAAATAGCGACCAAGGGGCTACCGTGCCGCGGTCGACACCGTAGCCCCTTTTTGAAGTCTTTGAACATTCAAATCGGTAGGAAAAGGCAGGCGCAAAAATGGTGAAAAGAACAAAAATCAAGGCTGACCGGGGTTCTACCTCTGATGGCCTCAATCGCACATTCGACGCTCTTCCTGATACACTCGATTTCCGAGATCGCATGTACGTCGCGAATCTCGTGGAGGTAAGATCCGCGTCCAATCTTGATGCTTACAGAGCGTTGCATATCCCGGTGCTTGATCAAGGCAAGGAGGGAGCTTGCACAGGCTATGGCCTGGCAACCGTCGTGAACTACCTGCTTCGAATTAACAACGGTGAGCAAGCGGTCCAGGATCCAGATGCGGCTCAAGCCAGCGCACGCATGCTTTATGTCATGGCAAAAAGATACGATGAGTGGCCAGGTGAGGAATATGACGGTTCAAGTGCGCGGGGTGCTGTGAAAGGGTGGCACAAACACGGCGTCTGCTCGAAGGCCATTTGGAAGGATAACCGAAAAGAAGTCGACATCGACGAAATTATAGCTTCGGATGCTCTGGAGCGTCCACTCGGGGCCTATTTCCGCGTCAATCCCAAAGATCTTGTTGGTATGCATTCTGCCATCACAGAAGCAGGCATTCTTTTTGCTACCTGCCGTGTTCATGAAGGGTGGTCACAGGTCAACGAAGGTGACACCGAGATCCCCTATTCCGAAGTGAAGTTAGGGGGGCATGCTTTTGCGATCGTGGGGTATGACCGAACTGGCTTCTGGATTCAGAATTCATGGGGTGAGAAGTGGGGCAGTAAAGGGCTTGCGCGCGTTCATTACTCCGACTGGCTCGAGAACGGATGCGACGTGTGGGTCGCACGTTTAGGCGCTCCAATAACATTCACCAGTCCTGTAGGCACCGCTCGAATGAGCGCAAGCGCACCCAGGAGTTATGAGAGCTTTGTATATGCGTCGCTACGGCCGCATATTATTACGGCGGAGAACGACGGGGCGCTTTGCTCTACTGGGGTCTACGGGCTTACACCAACAGGCTTGCGGGACATCCTCACAAAGCAGCTTCCCGACAAGATCAAAGATTGGAACAAAAAACGTGTGATGATCTACGCACATGGCGGCCTGGTCTCGGCTGATTCTGCCTATCAGTACGTCGCGAACTACCGTGAAGACACCCTAGAGGAAGAAATCTACCCGCTTGCGATTATCTGGCGGTCGGATGCCTGGACGACGCTGAAGAACATACTTGCTGAAGCGGTACTGCGAAGGAAGTCGGAAGGCTTCCTGGATGAAGCAAAGGATTTCATGCTCGATCGACTGGATGACACGATCGAGCCAATCACGAGGCTCCTTGGTGGAAAAACCCTTTGGGATGAGATGAAGGAGAATGCCTCGCTCGCCTCCAAAGAGGCCAAAGGCGCTGCAAGGATGGTGGCAAAGCATCTCATCGAACTGCAGAAGGAAGGAAAGATCGACGAGATTCACATGATTGGTCATAGTGCCGGATCGATCCTGCTGGCACCCCTTGCTCAGTATTTTGCAAAAGAAGGCGTCAAGATCTCCACGCTGTCCTTGTGGGCTCCCGCATGCACGATGCAACTCTTCAAGGATGAATACGAACCATTGATCAATGATGGGAAGATTGAGGCCTTTGAACTCTATACACTGGATGATGCCACCGAACGGGATGACGACTGCGCAGGTATCTACCACAAATCCCTGCTGTACCTCGTGAGCCATGCCTTTGAGAAATTACCCCGAATTCCCATCCGAAACCCAAAGGGGACGCCACTGCTGGGGCTTGAGCGCGATGTGAGGGATCACATTCCCAGTTCCTTCTGGAAGGGGAACAACAAGTGGTACAAGGCTCCTGGCTCAAACAAATCCAATGCTCGGCATCATGGTGATTTCAACGACGATCTAGAGACCCTCTTCGCTACAATGGAAACCATTACGGGAAGGTCGAAAGTAACAGCGAAAAAACCGGATCCGCTAAAACCGCCCAAAGCGAAGGTCATACAGTTCCGTCAGAACCTCGACATCGCGCTCATTAAGCGGACGGCCGAGAGGGGCTGAGGCAGCGATACCCCTCGGATAAACGGATGCGCGGCAGCTTTCCTTGGTCCCTAGCCACGGCGCCAGGGGCATGGGCGCTGGCGCAGACATTGACTGGATTAGCGATGCAAAAACAGCGGCATACGAGAGATTATTGCCGGAAGAGGTGCCCGCCATTATTCAACACAGGCTTGTGCAAGGGAATTTTGTTCCGCAGATCATCATGCTGTTTTTATGATATAAAGTTCACATTCTTTCCAAGCTTCTCCAGGCCGGCGAGAATGTAGTTGGTATTGGAGTAATGATACCCCTGCGTTACCGGCAGGTTGTTGCTGCTACTGGGCTAGACCGCATCGATCAGCTCTTCCGCGGCAAGATCGCGTTTCGGCTGCACCACCCAAGTGCGCGAGATGAACTCGGTCTCCGAATAGTTCGGGATTCCACTGGTCATATCGAGAAGGCGACGGATGCTGACATTGCCCCAGGCGGGATATTGCGGCAGCCACTTACCGACCGTGTCATCGATGGAGAGGAGCCCTTGGGCTTCCAGTTTCAAGAGGACTGCGGCAGCGAAGGACTTCGAAGTGCTGCCCATGGCGAACAGGGTATTCTGGTCGACGGGCGGATCGTTAGGGGCGCGTCCCGTTTGCCTGCAAAGGCTTCGATGTTCGGTCCTGAGACGCCGAGGCTGACATAAGCAGCGATGCCGGTGACGCCTTCGACCGGCGAGCGCTCCGCGAGCCAAGCGTCCAGCGCGTTCTGCACGCGTTGAGTTTGCGATGGCGGCGTTTCGTCTGCAAGGGCAGCACCGGCAATCAAAAGCACGATCGCAGCAGCAAATCTTCAGCCAATTCCATGATCGGGCCACCCCTCCTGGAAAGTCGTCATTCCTTGAAATGAACCTGACAGTTTGTGAGTAAAATGCTGGCTGGACTAAGCCCCGACGAGCAAACGATTCTGCCAAAACAGAGGCGCAATCAACTGAAACTACCCTGTAATCGCTCCTTCGTTGGCTGGTCTGGCGAGTGCTGCAAATTTTGCGAGCACTCCTGTAGTGTACCTGGGGTTGGGTTGTTTCCAAAGAGCACGCCGCCGCGCGATTTCGTCCTCTCCCACCTCAAGCTGAAGCAACTTGCGATGCGCGTCGATGGTGATCATATCGCCCTCTTGAACCAGCGCGATTGTCCCTCCGACAAATGCCTCGGGGGTAACGTGGCCAACGACCATTCCCCACGTCCCACCGGAGAACCGGCCGTCAGTGATAAGTCCCACGCTGTCGCCAAGTCCACGGCCGATGATCGCAGATGTCGGAGCCAGCATCTCAGGCATGCCAGGGCCGCCCTTCGGGCCAAGATAGCGCAAGACCAGTATGTCGCCCGGCTTAATCTTGTCAGTCAAAATGGCATCCATGGCCGATTGCTCGTCTTCGAAAACACGAGCCGGACCGGTAATTGCAAGCTTCTTCAAGCCGCTGATCTTTGCGACCGCCCCATCCTCCGCCAGATTGCCTTTGAGGATTGCAAGATGGCCCTCACTGTAGAGCGGTGAATTCAGGGTTCGAATGACACGCTGGTCCGCACGTGGTTGATCTGCCAGTCCCGTGAGTTCTTCAGCAATTGTACGCCCGGTGACGGTGAGACAATCCCCGTGCAACAGACCTGCATTGAGCAGCAGCTTCAGCACCTGAGGAATGCCTCCGGCCTGATGGAGATCAACCGCCATGTATTTTCCGGACGGTTTGAGATCGCAAATGACCGGCACTTTCCTGCGGATCCGCTCGAAATCGTCGAGCGACCATTCGACTTCTGCTGCGTGCGCGATGGCGAGATAGTGGAGGACGGCATTGGTGGAGCCGCCGGTAGCCATGATCAGGGCGACGGCATTTTCGATAGCATTGCGCGTCACGATATCGCGAGGTTTGATGCCTTTTTTGACGGCGTCGACCAGCACGCTCGCGGATAAAGAAGCGCTATCAATCTTCTCCTGGTCCGTGTTGGCCATGTCAGAAGAATAAAGTAGCGACATGCCCAACGCCTCGAACGACGAGCTCATGGTGTTCGCGGTGTACATTCCACCGCAAGACCCCGTCGATGGGCAGGCGTTGCGTTCGATCCCGACAAAATCCTCCTCGCTCATGTTTCCCGCCATGAACGCACCAACGGCCTCGAAGGCGGAAACAATGGATAGCTCTCGCCCCTTCCATCTGCCTGGTTTGATCGTCCCGCCGTAGACATAGATCGCAGGAACGTTTGCCCGAAGGATGCCGATCATCCCACCTGGCATGTTCTTGTCGCAGCCGCCGATGACGAGCACCCCGTCCATCCATTGCCCCTGGATCGCGGTCTCGATGCAATCTGCGATCACCTCGCGGGAAACGAGTGAGTATTTCATGCCCTCAGTGCCCATGGACATGCCATCGGATATCGTCGGCGTGCCGAAGACTTGAGGGTTCGCACCTGCCGCCTTGATCGATGCGATCGCCGCATCTGCCAGCGGCTGCAGTCCTGCATTGCAGGGGGTGATCGTGGAGTGCCCATTTGCAATGCCGATCATTGGCTTGTCGAAATCGGCTTTCTCATATCCGAGCGCGTAGTACATGGCGCGATTAGGTGAGCGCGCCACCCCCTCGGTAATATGCTTTGACCTATCATTAAAGGGCATCGCACGCCTCCGGCTTCGGGCTAACGAGGGGACTGGGAGGAGTCATAGCATAGATCGCGAGAGCCCGTTTTTCTTTCGGCGGTTCGCAGGACTGAAATGGGCCTGCAGCGGCCGAAACTTCACGGCCACTTTGCGCCTTCATAATGGCCATCGAGCCACCGGTCGCTGTTGCTCCAAAGCGGACATGACGCAGTGACAACGCGGGTCACCGTTGCGCCAACCCCCGAACCGCCAGAGTCTCCGGCTGAGCTATTTCATCTTTTCGATGTCTGGAAGAGACCAGGACTTGTCGAAGAACGGTTCAGTAGGTCCATAGAAGCGGAAGTAGGCGAACCATCCCTTGTCGGGATTGGTCTGTACCCAGTTTGCCTCGTGGCCCTTGGGAGCAATGGGGCCAAAGTAGACGTCGATGGACCCGTCCTCGTTCTTGACGATGTCCTCCTTGCGCGAGGAGATGTCCGGCCGTCCCTGCTCGGTTACGGGCATCTGGCGTGTCGCTTCGTCATAAGCGGTGACGGACCAGAAGCCCTTAGCCGGAGGGTCTGCCGGAACGTGCAGCTTGTAGGTGTTCTCTCCCGAAAGCCAATTGCTGTCCTTGTCCTTGTAGGACGCAATGTAGCGCTGGCCCACGCCGGGTGTCTCGGTCAGCATGGCCTTTGAAATGACCACGGCTTCATAGAACCAAGCGGCACGCTCATCGAGCTGATCGTAGGTGTTGGCCTTCTGATCGACAGAGACGACCAGCGCATGCTTCCAGTTCGTCCCTTCCCAGAATGGCGGCTCGACGCGTTTGTCGGTGGTGTTGGCCTTGGCGATCGCCTCTCCGACAAGAACGCCTTCCTCGAGCAGTTTCGTCTGGCGTTCGTCAGGCTTGAAGGGCTGGCCTCTTTCGATACCGAGGAACTTTAGCTGTGCGAGAATTAGCCGATCGCGCTCATCGATGGGATTGCGCTGTAGGACTTCATTGAGGCTGTCCCAATAAGCCAGGCCGCGCGGCGGCATCTGGCTCCACTTCTTGTCGCCTGCAGCCCGCGCGGGCATCGGCACGCCGGCACCTTCAACCGTCCATGAATAGGTCCTGATCTTGGGAACGATCTCGGCAATGGCCGCCTCCTTGTCGTCCCCAAGCAGCCGGAACCCGGCAAGTACGTCACGGCTCGTTGCCTGCACGACGAAGTAACCGGGAGCCTCGACCGGGCCGTAGCCGGGCGGCATGATGAGGTACTTGCCTCCTTTCCCCTTGTCTGGACCGACTACACCGAGATCGGCAAGTACCCGCTGCCAATTGTCGAGGATCATGCCAGCGATCAGCCCTGGCGGCACTTCGACGACGAAGGGGCCTGTCTCCTTCAGGTCGACGAAGGTGGCGATGTATGGCGTGGTGTAATTGGGCGTCAGGATGCCCAGCTTCTCGGCGAAGTCGAGATAGGTCAGCATTTCGCCGCTCTTACCGCCGAACACACTATAGTGCGCTCGTCGCCATTCATTCAGGCCGACCGCAGGGATGCCCCACAAGTAAGCTTGCGACGCCCGCTGGAAGTCCATCTCGTCATAGAGCTTCGTCACCGTCTCAGCGGATGGGTATCCGCTCTGGAAGGTCAGGTCGCCGATACGCGTCTTGACGGTCCTGTTCCCCTCGAACGGGTTGGCTTCCTGCGATAGGGCAGGCGCTGAAGTGACGAGGAGAGTGAAGGAAATTGATGCTGCAAGCTTCTTGCTGATGCACATGCTATTAGCTCCAATTGCAAGATGAAGTGGACTAGCAACTTTTCGCTGTCCTCAAAGCCTAGTTGTAGGGCGCGTTTGGCAGATTCAAAGTGGAGCGGACAGGACAAATTACATACTAATTAATGGCCGCAATGGGCCAAGAACGGTCATCTGCCCAGGTTGCAGGCTTAGTGCAGGGCGACCGGCGGTTCGCTCTCAGGGGGATCCGCGCGCAATAACGTCTCAAGGGTATCCGTGTCGTGCACACCTTGACTATAGTGAACCAGAATCGAACGAGCGAGATTGCTGGCTCCGTCACTGCCTCGCGCCAAACCGCGCTCTTCGCAGAGTTTTTTAAAAATTCGCTGAATTTCCTCCAAAATCTCGGGAGGAAATATACTCATCTCTTCGGGGCTGAGTACGTTCTTCATCGCCAAAGCCGCCCGATCGAAGCATCGACATCCGAAGGTTGGCACGAAAAGCACGAAAGTGTAACACCAAGCAAGACACTTGCCGCACGTGTAGCGCGAGCCGATAGTGTACGCCTCGCCCTGACATCGAACGATAGCTCATTCTATCTATCACTTGAGGATGCCGGTCCTGGCAAGGAAGCGCTACCGGCAGCAGTGAGCGCATCGTAAGGTCGCTGTCTGAAACATAAGAACCTTGTTCAATTTCGATCCTCCGGCGACGGACGAGGAAGTTCACGATGCTGCATTGCAGTTCGTGCGCAAACTGAGCGGAACGACCAGACCATCAAAGCGGAACGAAGCGGCATTCGATCGGGCGGTGAGTTCAATCGCGGAATGCGCCCGCGAACTGCTCGCATGGAGACATCGCAACGGCCACGCAACCGTGAGGAAGAAGCCGCAAAGGCGCGCGAGAAGCGCAGTCAGATTCGCTTGATCTACTGGCGGGGCTCACGGAGAGACGCTGGCCAATTTCGAGGCAAAAACGCCGTGGCGCTGTCGCGCCAGCATTTTTCCTTCGTCCGCTTTTGCGCCAGAAACGGAAAGATGGCCTAGTGCAGGTCTACCGATCCAAGTTCCGGTCGGCATGAGCGGTTTAGGGTTGCCAGTAGCAGTCACTATGTATCCTTGTCGCTATCGCGTTCGTGCTTCATTGCCCACATCTGGGTGCGGGCAGGAAGGCATCTCATGTTTTAGCGAAAATCGCTGTCTCGTCACCGCTGGTCAGATAGGCTATTCTTTCGTTCTGCCGAAGTTGATTGGTGATCACTTCCGATGGTGGATCGTTGGGGTCCTCGCTGAGCTCGTCGCTGGAGAGCCGAGGGGGCGGAAATGGAGGTCTCTGACCTCAGCATCAGACGTCAAGTAAATCTGCTGAAGCACGAGCTTGCCGAGGCGCTCGAACGGCAGGCGGCGACGAGTGAAATTCTGCGCGCAATCTCGACCTCACCGGACGATGTGCAGCCGGTGTTCGACGCGATAGCGGAGAGCGCAGCAAGGCTATGCGCGGCGGAATTCTGTTTTGTATTTCGGCTCGACGGTGAGCTCCTACACCCCGTCGCCTATCACGGCATATCGCGCGAAGGTATTGAAGCGGTACAGGCCAATTTCCCGAGGAAACCCTATCGGGGCAACGTTACGGGGCGAGCCGTCCTCAGCGGTACGATAGAGCAGATTCCTGACGTGTTTGCCGATCCCGAATACCAGGCGCTCCCGCTTGCGAAAATCGTGTCCTATCGCAGTGCCATCGGCGTACCGCTGATACTGGCAGGGCGTCCGATCGGAGCGATCGGCGTCAGTCGTCGCGATGTCGGATACTTTCCAGAACGGCAGATCAATCTCCTGCGAACATTCGCCGATCAGGCCGTTATCGCCATCGAGAACGTCCGTCTTTTCGAGGAAGCGCATGCGCGCAACCTGGAGATTGCCGAGGCGCTCGAACAGCAGACGGCAACAAGCGAGATACTTCGCGTCATCTCGGCTTCGCCCACCGATGTACAACCGGTGTTCGACACGATCGCGCAGCGTGCCGCCCGACTTTGCGGCGGTCAATATTGCCACGTGTTTCGCTATGACGGCGAATTGTTGCATTTCGTGGCGCATAACGGGCTGGAACCCGAAGGCGCAGTGCCTCCAGCCCCGCCGCATCGAGGCAGTGCCGCCGGGCGTTCGATCCTCAGCCGATCGGTGGAGCAGATAGAGGACTGGCGCGTCGATGCCGAATACACGGCCCATACCGTCATGGGTGCTCGATCCTCGAACTACAGAAGCTTGGTAGCTGTACCGATTATCCGCGAGGGTGTTCCGATCGGAACCATTGTCGTCGCACGATCCGATCCGGGATTGTTCCCCGATCGCCAGGTCGCACTTCTCAGGACCTTCGCCGACCAGGCAGGGATCGCCATCGAGAATGCCCGGCTGTTTACCGATCTGGAGGAACGGAACCTCGAGCTGAAGGAATCGCTGCAACAGCAAACGGCAACGGCCGATGTTCTCAAGGTCATCAGCCGGTCGGCCTTCGACCTCCAGACCGTCCTCGACACGCTTGTCGAGTCCGCCGGGCGATTGTGCGAGGCTTACGACGCGGCGATATTCCTGAAACATGGAGACATGCTCCACCTGCGAGCACACCATGGCCCAATTCCAATCGATTTCCCTGGCTGGCCTGTGTCACGGAACTGGGTGACCGGGCGCGCCGTGGTTGAACGAAGGCCCGTCCATGTGCCTGATATGATCGCCGTGCCCGACGACTTTCCGGACGGATACAAGATGGCGGTCCGCATGGGCCACCGGACAACTCTGGCAACTCCTTTGCTGCGGCAGGGCGAAGCAATTGGCGGCCTCGTCATTCGTCGGACCGAGGTCAGGGCGTTTACCGAAAAGCAGATTGAGCTCCTCCAGACCTTTGCAGACCAGGCCGTCATTGCGATCGAGAACGTACGGCTGTTCGACGAAGTGAAGGCAAGAACGGCAGAGCTGTCCGAGGCGCTGCAGCAGCAGACTGCGACCGCTGACGTCCTGAAGATCATCAGCCGCTCCGCATTCGATCTGCAGGCCGTGCTCGACACATTGGTGGCCTCCGCTGCACGGCTTTGCGAGGCGGACATGGCAACGATGACCCGACCGATGGGAGACGCCCACTACCCTGTCGCAGGTTTTGGATTCTCCCAGGAATTCGACCACTATTTTCGCGCTCTCCCGCTGGAGCCGGGGCGCGGAAGCATCGTCGGGCGAACCCTTCAGGAGATGCGCCCGGTCCAGGTTGCCGATGTCCTCGATGATCCGGAATACGCGATGCCCGAGGCACAAAGGCTTGGCGGGTTTCGCACCGTGCTTGGGGTACCGCTGTTGCGGGAACGAAACCCGATTGGCGTGCTCGCATTGACCCGCTCGACCGTGCGCCCTTTCACCGACAAGCAGATCGAGTTGGCGTCGACCTTCGCCGATCAGGCGGTTATCGCCATCGAAAACGTGCGTCTCTTCAAGGAAGTGCAGGCGAGAACCGAGGAACTGTCGCGCTCGCTCGAGGAACTCAAAACCGCGCAGGACAGGTTGATCCAGACGGAAAAGCTCGCCTCGCTCGGACAGCTCACGGCCGGCATCGCACACGAGATCAAGAACCCGCTGAACTTCGTCAACAATTTTTCGGCGCTGTCGGTCGAATTGATCGACGAGCTTCAGCAGGTGTTCGACAGCACGATAGCCGGCGACGCGACGCGCGCTGAGATCGACGAGCGCACAGCGATGCTCAAAGGCAACCTTGAAAAGATCATCCAGCACGGCAAGCGGGCGGATTCGATCGTCAAGAACATGCTCCTGCACTCACGTCAGGGCCCAAGCGAACACCGGCCAGCCGATATCAACGCCATTGTCGAGGAGAGCCTCGGTCTCGCCTATCACGGGGCCCGGGCCGAAAAGCAGGGTTTCAACATCACACTGGAGAAATCGCTCGATCCCACAGCCGGGGAGGTCGACCTTTATCCGCAGGAGATTACGCGCGCGCTTCTCAACCTGATCTCCAACGGCTTCTATGCGACGAGCAAACGCGCCGCTTCAGAATGTGGCGACAGCTACGAGCCGACGCTTGCCGCGATGACCAGAAACCTCGGCGACAGCGTTGAGATCATTATTCGCGACAATGGCCTGGGCATTCCGCCGGAGCTGCGCGAGCGGATATTCAATCCCTTCTTCACGACCAAGCCTGCTGGCGAGGGGACGGGCCTCGGCCTTTCGCTCAGCCACGATATCATCGTCAAGCAGCATGCCGGTTCGATCGAGATGGAGACGCAGCCTGGTCAATACACAGAGTTTCGCATCCGGTTGCCGCGATTGCGGCAGTGATTGCAATGCCGGAGGGCAAATCATGAGCCTTCTTATCCTGGTGGTGGATGACGAACCTGACATCGAGTTGCTCTTCAAGCAGCAATTCCGCCATGACCTGCGCGCAGGTCGCTTTTTGATGGAGTTTGCCCAATCGGCGGCATTAGCACTCGAGCGGATCGCCAACGCGGCCGACGTGACGCTCATTCTCATATTGTCCGATGTCAACATGCCAGGGATGAGCGGGCTCGAATTACTGCCCAAGGCGCGGAGCTTGCGGCCTGACGTGCCGGTCATCATGATTACCGCCTATGGCGATCCGGAGACAAAGCGAAGGGCCATCGAAAACGGTGCAGAAGCGCTGCTGACCAAACCGATCGACTTTGTCGCATTGCGAGAAGAAATCGACATGCGAATTGGGCGCGCCGCATGAGCACAAGCATACTCGTTGTGGATGACGAGCCGGACCTGGAGATGCTTCTCGTCCAGAAGTTCCGGAAGGAAATTCGCGGCGGCACGCTGCGTTTTTTGTTTGCCCGCGACGGCATTGACGCGTTGGCCGTGCTTGCGGCCAACAATGACGTGGATATCGTGCTAAGCGACATCAACATGCCGCGTATGGATGGTCTGTCGCTGCTGGCGAAGCTTCAGCAGAGGGACGAGGATTTGTCCACGATAATCGTCTCTGCCTACAGCGATATGGCCAATATCCGGATCGCGATGAACCGCGGCGCATATGACTTCGTAACGAAGCCGATCGATTTTCCTGACTTGGAGGCGACGATCGTCAAGACGATCCACCACATGGAGGCACTGCGCGAGGCGCAGCGCAGGCAGTCGGCGGCCGAGCAGGCGCGTGCATCGCTTTCCCGTTACTTTTCGCCGAATCTCGCCGAACGCCTGGCCTGCAGCGCCGATGCTCTTGATCTTGGTGGAAAGCGCCGGGATGTTGCGTCGCTCTTTACCGATCTAACCGGGTTCACCACGCTGGTGGAAACGATCGAGCCGCACGTGCTCGGGCAACTCCTCAATGATTACATCGTTGGCATGACCGACATAGTGTTCGCCCATGACGGTACTGTCGCCAAGATCATTGGCGACGCAATTCATGTGCTGTTCGGCGCACCGGTCGAACAACCGGACCATGCCAGTCGCGCGATCTCCTGTTCATTCGCCCTTGACGCCTTCGCACGGTCTTTCCGTGAACACTGGTGCCGGAAGGGAATAACCCTTGGCCACACTCGGATTGGCGCGCATGCCGGCACGGCCGTGGTCGGCAATTTCGGTGGAGGGCGGTTCTTCGACTACAGCGCCTACGGTGACACCATCAACGTTGCCGCACGCCTGGAGGCGGCCAACAAGTCGCTTGGCACACGTATCTGCGTGAGTGCCATCCTCGCAGCGAACATGCAGGGGTTCTGCGGCCGCCCTGTTGGCGACCTCCTGCTCAGAGGCAGGGTAGAGCCGATCCGCGCTTTCGAGCCGCTTGAGGCCGAAAGTTATGCCCACGGCGCAACGCAGGCGTACATGGCTGCCTTCGAAGAGCTGGAGACCGGCAATCCTCGTGCCGTAGCTTCATTCGCTGCCCTGGTTGCTCGCAACCCCGAGGACCCGCTTGCTGCCTTTCACCTGAAGCGACTGATGAACGGCGAATTCAGCACGACCATCAACCTCAAAAATGTACACTAAAGCCAAGCGACCGACACCGCCTTCTCATTGCCTTCGATGGGAGCTTTGAGCCAGAGCCGGTGCTTACGATCTGTCTGAGGAACCATCTCCCGTGTTATATTTCCCCTCCGTATTGCACAGCCGAGGCAGGGAGAGCGAAATGACACGACGTGTCGCCGTCCTGTTGTTCGACAACGTAGAAGTCATGGACTTCGCGGGGCCTTTCGAGGTGTTTGGAGTAACAGGGCAGCGGGAAGGTAAGCGCCTCTTCGACGTCTACACCGTCGCCCGAGAAAGCAAGCCTGTCTTGGCCAGGAACAACCTCGGCATCAATCCGGACTATAGCTTCCGCGACTGCCCCACCATGGACATTCTTGTCGTTCCAGGAGGCTTCGGAACGCGCCGGGAGAAGCATAATCCCACAGTTCTGGATTTCATTCGCCAGCATGCTGACCAGGCTGAGCGGGTTCTGTCCGTATGCTCTGGCGCTCTGCTGCTTGCCAAGGCTGGGCTGCTGGCGGGCTGCAGGCAACCACGCATGGCGGAACCCTTGCAGAACTCCAGGCGGATGCTCCGACTGCGAGTGTTCTTCAGGATGTGAGGGTTGTCGACAACGTAAAGGTTGTTCTCTCGGCTGGCATTTCCGCCGGGATCGACGCCGCACTGTACTTCGTCGCTGAGTTGCATGGACTGGAACAGGCAGCTGAGACAGCAACGTACATGGAGTATGATTGGCGATATCAACCGAATGCAGCCAACTCGGCCATTCGCCTGGTGAAGGCATCATCGGAGACGACGCCACACCGTCAATGATTTCTCCCGGCTTGAAGGTCACGCCTCGATAAGCTCAGGCAGAAGGACTGCAATGCGCCATTAGCGGTCATCGACGTTCGTCTGCAGGGTACAAGAGCAACGGCAGCGCCTTGGAGAGTCGGCTCTACCTAGCTCCGAGTGCCATTTAATAGCCAACCTCATCCAGGCGGACGCGGGCTGATCCTTTCAATTCGGTCCCCACGCAGTTAATCTCTTCATGCAATGCCTCAGAAAACGCCAGATTTCGGCATTCGTGACTTTAGCACTGCCTACGATGTCGAAATAGCTTTCTGTCGGATGATGGAGGTTCGACATGTCGGCTGAACAGTTGCGCAAAGAATTTCGGGGAGATGTTCTGGAGCCAGGCAGCCCCGGTTATGACGAGGCAAGGATTGTCTGGAACGGTATGATAGACAGACGCCCGATATTGATCGCGCGTTGCCGGAATGCCGCCGATGTCGTGCTGGCCGTCAACCATGCCCGGGAAAAAGAGCTCGTTATCGCGGTCCGGAGTGGCGGTCACAACGTTGCCGGCTATGCTGTCTGTGAGGGCGGCATGATGGTCGACATGTCCCTGATGACCGGTGTGCGCATTGTCCCGGAACTGGATCGAGCGTTCGTCGAAGGTGGTGCGACCTGGGGCGATGTCGACGCCGCCACCACACCTTTCGGTCGGGCCACCCCCGGCGGCCTGATCTCCAACACTGGCGTTGCAGGTCTCACGCTCTCCGGCGGTATCGGCTGGCTGCGCGGAAAGCATGGTCTCAGTTGCGACAACCTTGTCTCAGCCGAACTGGTGACCGCCGATGGAACGCTGGCCCGGGCGAGCGCCTCTGAAAACCCTGATCTGTTCTGGGCGCTTCGTGGCGGAGGCGGGAATTTCGGTATCGTAGTGAATTTCGAATTCAGGCTTCATCCGATCCCGCCGGAGATCATGTTCTGCGCACCAGTCTATCCGGAGGAACGGGCTGCCGAGATTCTTCCGCTATGGCGTGATTTCATGGCGGGGGCTCCTGACGAAGTATCGGGATTGGCAGAGTTCTCCACCATTCCAGACGATCCAGCCTATCCCCACGATGTTTGGGGCAGGCGAGTGTTGGCACTCGCGACGGTTTATAACGGTCCGGCCGAAACTGGTGAGGGGGTGACGATGCCACTCCGTCAGTTCGGCGAGCCTCTCTTGGACTTCAGCGACCGCTTGCCATATCGAATGCTCCAGACGCTTTACGATGGTCTGTTTCCCAAGGGGCAAGACCGGTGCTACTGGAAGTCGACTTACCTTTCCTCCTTGGAGGGCGAGGCAATCAAAACGATCGTGAACGGGCTCGCGAAGCGACCGTCCGAGATGACATTCGCCTCCATCTGGAAGTTCGGCGGGCAGATGCAACGGATCGAAGCCAGTGCCACGGCCTTCGGTGACAGATCGATGCCCTTCATGCTGAGCCTCGATGCGATCTGGTCCCGACCGCCCGACGATGCTGCAAACATAGAATGGGTCAGGTTGCTGTGGGCGGCTATGCAACGCCATTCGACGGGGCGAAGCTATTTGAATTTCCCGGGGCTTGGAGAGGGCGAAAACCTGGTCCGTGATGCAGTCGGCGCTGAGGCGTTTGAGAGGCTGCTGAGTATCAAGCGGCAGTACGATCCCGAAAACCTGTTTCGGATGAATCAAAACATTCATTCGTAGCGAGGCGCGGGAAATATTCGGCATTAGGTAGCAAAAACCACCAATAGCGGCCTACGTGTTTGAATTAAAATAGCAATCCTGAACAGGGACATTGAACACTTTGGCCTATGGGTCGTCTGCTTCATCTTGAACGTGCCGAAAGCGCCAGTCCGCTACGCAGCTGCGACGAGGGGGCGTTGCTCGCAAAGATATTAACTGCGCCTTCTGTTCCCGCATGACGAGCCGTTCCTATCGAGCTACATTGAGGCATGTTATGTGAAGACGGATCGGTTTACGTGAAAGTTCGCGCTGCTCTTGGACTGTTGTTCATCCTCTCCGTCCTCGCCGGATGCGAGTTTCTTGGTTTCGGCTACTGGTCTTGGCATCAGAAACTTACTGTCGTGGTCCAGACGCCAACTGGGGAGGTCACAGGCAGTTCGGTGGGGGCCGTGAAAATATCACGCAACCCCGAATGGCTTAAACTGGGCGGCGAGGGAGGTCCATCATACTCCTTCAGGGGTGAAGCTATCGTAGTTGAGGTCGCGCCAGGAAGATATCTTTTTGCAACGCTGGAAGGCTATGGCTGGGAGACAGCCTGGAAGATATTTATGCCCGCCCATCGGCCGAAGAGCCGCGAAGAAGCAGGCGAATACTATTCAACGCTTCAGAACACGCGGCGCACGCGGATTCTGAAGGACGCCGATTATCCTCTGCTTGTCACGTTCGATGACATCGGTGATCCAGCGAGCCTGAAGCGCGTTAATCCAAACGACTTGGTTGCAAGCTTTGGTGAAGGCTATCAGCTCAAGTCTATCGAACTAACAATCACCGACGAACCAGTCACCAAGGGTTCCATTGAAAAAATACTGCTTTGGCTAGCAGAAGTCGGGCGGGAGCGCGGTTCTCTTATTCCAAATCTTCCTCGACGTCGCAGTGCGGCGTCCGACCCATCCATACAATACCTGGGACCCCTAGAGTTTTCAACGGAGCTATACCGATGACGCCAGCGCGGACGCTATTTTAGGTCTAGTGGTTTTTGCTACCTAATTCCGGAAATATTGCGACGCGAATTGTTGCTAGCTTTGCTAGCTAGGGCATTTGTTCTGTCCGGTTTGCGCTTCCAAATCGGTCGTTCAGGCTCTTCGGCGCAGTGCCCGGGAGCTGCCATTCGAGACCGCAGGTAGAGACGGCTGAGAAGGCGGCACGCGGATCCCCGCTGCTGCGGGCTTAAACAGCCGCAGAACACGCATCTCTCTTCATGTTAAGAGCGCATTACTTAGGCGAATAACATCACTGAGAGCTACCGCCGCGCCTTGAACTCAGCCCCCCCACGGTTAGGGCGAGAGTGAAGTCGCTCATCGAGCGCAAGCTTCTCCGGATAGCCGGGGTTGTGAATGTCTCGGAGCGCCCCGAGTTGATCGTCGCTATCCTTGGCATTCACGCCAATGGCCACGGTCGACTGAACGAGATTGCGAAAAAGATGTCCGAACTGCCGTTCGTGACGTCGGTCAGTATCGTCACCGGACGCTATGACCTTCTGTGCGAGGTCATGTTTGAAGGTGACATGGAGGAGCTTTACCGGGTGACGAGCGAACTGCTCGGGCAAGAGCTCAGATGTTCGTTTTCGTGTTGGGTGTCCTGGCAGCGGACAGTCGGCCATCTTCCGTGGCGCAATCATCGGATCAAGCTGTAGCTGTCAAAGTTTGGCCGAATTCACACTTACAGTCCAGGCTCCGCCTCAACGCTTCACCGTTCCGCATGTTGATGCGGCAGGCGGCGAGAACGGCATTGGGGAGCTGACACCATCAAGGAGAGTGGCAGACAAAGGGCTGATCGCCGAGCGGTGTCTATGTCAAATGCACGCGATCGGCAGTTGGATGGGCTGCGAGCCATTGCCGTCACGATGGTGCTGTACGCACATTTTTTCGCCACTGACGGATCCCATTGGGGTCACCTTGGCGTGCGTTTGTTCTTCGTGCTCAGCGGATTTCTGATAACGCGGCTCCTTCTGGATGCGCGTTGTGCCGACCGGTACCAACCATCCACTGCATTGAAATCATTCTATATACGTCGCGCACTGCGCATATTTCCTCCCTATTTCGCCATGTTGGGCTTCATTTGGATTGTCAATCTCGAAGGCGCCCGAGGCAACCTGACGTGGCACGCACTTTATCTTTCGAACTTCTGGTATGCTCTGCAGGATGACTGGACCCCTTGGGTTCTGTGTCACACATGGAGCCTGAGCATCGAGGAACAGTTCTATATCGTCTGGCCGCTGGTAATCCTGCTGGCGCCGCGCCATTTGATTGAGCGGATCTGCATCGCCGTCATCGCATGTTCGTTGGCATACCGTTTCTGCTGGCCGGTGACCGGGACGCCTTCTCTCATGCGTGATCTGCTCCCTTCAGCGTCGATGGACGCGCTCGCAGCAGGGGCGCTGCTGGCCGCTTATCGAGCCAGAAGCCCGTCCTGGCCGCAATGGATGAAGCTGAGCTGGACGCCGTTTGCCGCTGCCTTTGTTATCCTGCTGTGGTTGAAATCGACACCGATGACGCCAACGCTTGAGTGGGCAACCTGGATTGGCATGGAGGTTCTGCCCCTCGTACCACTTATAATGCTTGTGGGATGTTGTTCGGCGGGTGTGAGCGGATATCTCGGCCGGCTGGCAGAACTCCCCCCGCTGACTGCACTGGGGCGCATCAGTTACGGCGTCTACCTTCTCCACCCAATCGTGCTCTCCCTGGTGGTCAAGGCGCAACCTTGGATTCCCGTCAATGTTTCGCAGCAGGGTCCCGGACGGTTTGTGGTCGCGGGCGCAGCCACATTGATGCTTGCCTCGATTTCCTGGTCGGTCTTCGAAAAGCGGCTCAACCGGCTCAAGCGCCACTTCCCTTACGTCACTCCGAGAGACCGGAGCCCTGCTGCATCGTTCGCGCATGCTGGAAACCCAGTCGAGTGGGTTCACGGCAGAAGGGAACATCCGTCCGTGGTTCATACACGCGCCAATCGCTGCGACGCTTTCCAAACCTCCGATCTTCAATAAACACGCGAGCTGAACCATGCCCGTTCCACTGGTCTCCGTCCTGCTGCCTGTCTACAATGGCGAACCCTATCTCGCCGCGGCGCTCGAGAGCATCCTACGCCAGGATCATGATCGCCTGGAGGTCGTTGCAATCGACGACGGCTCGACGGACCGCTCACTGGAGATCCTGCAGCGGTATCGAAAGGCCGACGATCGTATCTCCATTGTCTCTCGGGAGAACCGCGGCCTCATTGCGACCTTGAACGAGGGCTTGGCCATCGCGAAGGGCGACCTTATCGCCCGGATGGACGCCGACGACATTGCTTATCCCTCGCGTTTTCCCCGCCAGGTTTCATTGTTTATGCAGCAGCCTCAGCTTGCGATCAGCGGCACGGGCATCGATCGCCTTCTTGGCAATCGAATGGTGCGCGGCACGCCCAATCCGATGTATCAGTCGGGAAATTGGCGCATATTGTCGATGTTCTTCACCATCTTCATGCACTCGACCGTGATGTACAACCGGCGGGTCATACCGGAGGACATGCTAGTCTACGACGCGAGCTATGTGCATGCGGAAGACTTCGATCTGTTCAGGCGGATTACCGGCCGCTTTCCTGCGACGATGATCGACGAGAGCCTGGTTGCCTATCGCATCCACGACGGCAGCGTCACAAACAAGCATAAGCGGTTGATGCGTCAAACGCATCTGAAGATTGTTACCGAGAACCTCGAGCGTGAATCTCTTGTCGACGATCCCGATGCCCTGCGCGGCATCGGTGTCGCAGTAACGTCCGATACCGTACGACGGGCGGCCAGTTTCATTCTCTCGCTCGAAGCGAAAATCGCGGATCGCCGCGCGGCGGCGCAGTCAAGCTATGAGGACGGCGCCCTGTGTTTCTTCTATTTCCTCTATCAGCTCATCAACGACGCTGAGCAGCCTCAGTTGACGCATGAGTTTCTGACTAGGACAGGAAAATGGGGGCTCATTCGACGCCGGGAGCGATACGGCCTGCGCGCGGGTGCCTACGCGCCGTGGTGCAGTCGTCTTTCAATTGCGGCAACTAAGCGGCTCGATGCGCTCTCGCGGTATCTTGAGTCCGTGCCTGCCGCCACCGTGTTGCCGCAACATGGGATTTGTTAGCATGGCTCCGGAACGTCCCGAAATCGTGCAAGAGAGCGCCTGGGCCATTGCCGCCGCTCCGTCGTCTGCCGAGCGGCGCGAACCTCTGGCGAGCTTCATCGTCTGTACGCGGAACCGCGCCGAGGCTCTGGAGACCTGCATCAGATCGATTGAGATTGCCTGCCTGTCTCACGCCACGGTCACGAGCGAGCTCGTAGTGGTCGACAACGGTTCAACGGACGACACGGCCGAACGGTTGATCCGTATCGCCGCGACGTCAAGTCTTGCGATTACGCTTATCACGGAGCCGCGCCCGGGCCTGGCCGCCGCCCGCAATGCAGGATTGGAGCGGTCGCGCGGCCGGATACTGGTTTTCGTCGATGACGATTGCGCAGTCGACTGTCGCTACCTGCAGGATTTGGAGCGGCATTACACGACCGGCGAGCGGTATATCATCCGCGGCGGTCGCGTCGAACTCGGCAGCCCGCTCGATTTCCCCTTTACAATTAAGCGGTCAAAGAGGCGCGAGCGCTTTACCCCCGATGTCCATCCTGGTGGCTTCATATTGGGCTGCAACATGACGATGCATCGTGAGATTGCACTCCAAATCGGCCATTTCGACGAGCGGCTTGGCGCGGGCAGCCCTTTGAAGTCGGCCGAGGATACCGACTATCTTGTGCGCGCTTTTCAACTCGGCATCCCGATCGAATATGTGCCCGACATGACTGTCCTCCACTATCACGGTCGAAATACGCGCGAGGCAATCGAAGCACTTCACCGGGATTACAGTCTTGGGAATGGAGCGCTGTGCCTGAAACACGTCCTCAAGGCTCCCTGGCTGATTCGCCATTTTTGCTGGTCCATCAGGTCTGCGGGGCGGGAACTTTTCGGCGGCCCCCGATTCGATCCTGAAGTTTCTCTGTCCCACTGGCCAATCGTGTTCATGAATTTGCTCGGAGCGGCCAAGTTTGCGCGACTTGCCATAACCAGACGGGCGCAGCCCCCGGAAATAACCCAGATCAAACAGGCGGCGCGTTCGCTGAGGTAGTATCGATCATGTTGAAGTTCCTCCTCCCGGGCTTTCAGATACTGCGCAGCACGCTGGGTCGACAGTGGCGCCCGCTTGCGGCAGTCGTTGTTCTGGGGCTGGGCAGCGCCGTGCTTGAAGGCACAGGCATTGGCCTCATCATTCCAATGCTCAGTATCATTGCCGGTCAAAAGGACGACGCGGGCGCAGGCGGACTATCTGCCGTCTTCGAACAGGTGGGGTCGGGCTTCGATGATGGCGAACGCTTGATGGTGATCTCCGTTGCCGTCCTCGCATTGATCACCCTGAAGAACATACTGGCATTTGCGAATACTGTCCTTACCAACTTCATCTACGGCAAAGCCAGCCATGCCATACGAAGCGCGCTCGCCGATCAGCTCTTGAGGGTTGGGTACCCATTTTTCCTGCAACAAAGCCCGGGGCGCTTGCTGAACATTATTTCCAACGAGTCCTGGCGCGCGTCGGATGCGATGCAGACTGTCCTTGGCGCAATCGTGAACAGCTCGGCCGCCGTCATTCTGCTCATCTTCCTGCTGCTCCTGTCCTGGCAGATGACGTTGTGTGTCGCGCTTGGACTCGTGCTCGTCCAGCTCGCACACGCGGTTCTGTCGGCCAGCCTCAAAAATCCGAGCCGCAATGTCACATCACTCAACAGCGAACTTGCCGCAAGGATGCTCCACCTCATTCACGCCGGGCGGCTCATCCGCGTGTTTGGACAGGAACCGCGGGAAAAGTCCGTCTTCGACACTGCATCGGACGCCGTTCGAAAGGCCGGCTTCGTCCTCCAAACCCGGCAGGGCGCTCTGCCGCCACTGACCGAAGTGCTGCACTCGGCTCTCTTTCTGGCCGCGGTCGTGAGCGCATGGGCTTTGGGAGTGACCTTTCCCGTCATTGTGGCGTTCGTCGTCCTGCTCTACCGGTTGCAGCCGCATATCCGCTCACTGCAGTTGGCGTGGAGTCAAATACAGGGCTGGAGTGGCTCTCTGGAAGAGGTGCGATGGCTGTTGGACTCGTCGGACAAGCCGCCGCCGCCGACCGGCGACGAACCGGCCCGGGCCTTGCGCCAGCAGATCAAATTTGACCGCGTGACGTTCAAGTATCCCGGCTCGGACGCACGCCCTGGCGTGCTGCGCGCCGCAACATTTGAAGTCCGGAGCGGCTGTTCAACTGCCATCATTGGTCGATCGGGCGCAGGAAAGACGACGATCGTCAATCTCCTGTGCCGGTTTGTTGAGCCCGATCAGGGCCATATTCTGATCGACGGGATGCCTCTGGACAGAATCGACCCCGCCCAATGGCGAAGCAAGATTGCCCTTGCCAGTCAGGATCTTGAACTGGTGGATGGAACTATTCTAGAGAACATCACCTATGGTCGGATCGCTTCGATCGCCGACGCAGAGCATGCCGCCCGGCTTGCCGAGGCGCACGAATTTATCGAGAAACTACCCCAAGGCTACGCAACGATCGTCGGCTATCGCGGCGCAAGTCTGTCGGCCGGGCAGCGCCAGCGGATAGCACTGGCAAGAGCTTTGTTGCGGGATCCCGAGGTCCTTATTCTCGACGAAGCCACAAACGCCATGGACGGACTGTCGGAAGCAGCAATCGTCGAGACCTTGAGGTCGAGGGCGGGTCGCCGCACGACCATTGTCATCAGCCACCACCGCAGCACGATTTCGTTCTGCGATGAAGTCATCATTCTCGGCGACGGCCGCGTGACGAACCAGGCTCCGTTTGCCGAAGTCGCCTCGTTGAGTATGGACGAGCTCTACGAGCACGAAATGGACGAAACGCGTCTGGCCTCGCGCTAGGGCTACGATGGTCCGGTATGCTATGGTTAGATGCCTCGACTGATGAGGTCTGTCTGGAGGGAGGTCAGTATGCCAAGGCTGATTACACGCGGACGGCTGACACAAGACTACGCAAAAAGGCTGGTAGCAACGCCGGAGGATCGCGAACCTGCGGTGCGGAAGCTGGTGGAAGCTTCCGGCGGTAAACTGATCAGCTTTTATTTTACGACGGGCGATTCCGACTTCATGCTCATCACCGAGGGGGAGTCAGAATCTACCCTTGCGGCGTTGTTGGCGACGGCTGCATCGGGGATGGTGTCCGACGTGACCACGGTGCGAGCTTGGACAGGCCCCGAGTTCAAAGCCGTGGCCGACAAGGCTTCTAAGCTAGTTGGCGAATATCGGCCACCCGGGAAATAGGCGCCCTACAAGTCGCGGAAGAGAACGGCTTGATCGTCGGAACGTACTACATACGAGCGAACCAGGCGGGCGGCGGAACACATGTTTGCAACTGCGGCTACATGACAGACGCAGCCGCAAGTGGCCGCGGTATTGCCCGGCGATGCACGAGCACTCACTCGCTCATGCTCGCGCGAAGGGCTTTCGGGCCATGCAGTTCAACTTCGTCATCAGCAGCAACGAACGCGCGGTGCGGCTGTGGCAGTCGCTCGGATTTGAGATCGTCGGTCGGCTTCCGGAAGTGTTTCTTCACCCCTCGCTCGGCTACGTCGACGCTCTTGTGATGTTTCGCAAGCTTACCGGCCACAGGCCATCTATGGGGTTCCGCCGCCCTTGCGCCATCAACTACCGTCCGGAGGCGCAAAGAAGCAGTTAATGCGGTACCTCCCAGCCTGTCCCATTCCCGCAGCTTCAGAAGGGTCATCTGTTGGCTGAAGGCAGATGTGATAGTCATAGTCGTGAGATGGAATCTCCTTTCCGTAAGGGATTAACAATAGCTGATTTCTGGTCACAAGATGATGGTCTCCCGGATGAAGGTGAATTGAGAATCCGAACGGCCCTTTCGTGACGTCCGAACTCGGAATCGCTTGGCAGTCACCATCGACATCGACCCAACCGCCAGCCGCCATGTGGGCATCGCTCCGTGCGAACAGACCCATCAGTAAAACCGCAAAAGGCACCATAAGTGCTGTTGCTGGTGTGAAATCCATGGACTGCCCCCAGCGTAATCCTTCGGCTTCGTGAGCCAGCTTGGATCCTGCGCCGTACACATGGGGCGTTGGAAGCAAATAGACTCACCCGCCACCAATCGCAGCGATTCATACGGCGGCGAGGATGAACGCCGCCGACAAGGACGTTGTTGACTATTGGCGACCGGCCCACGCGCGATACCGTGTTTCTTCGTTGTAGGCCTCCTGTTCGACTGAGCCATGGCTGCGAATGTATCTGATGGAAAAGCCCTGCACTCCCCAGTCTTGATACTGCCGGACATGCGTAAGTTCATGAACCCAGCCGACTACGTTATGGAGCGCATCTGCTTCATGGGCGAAGACGATAACGTAATCGAGGGTGATGGCATCTGCCGCCCCGTAGCGAAAGGCATTCACTTGCAGACTTAGCTCGCCACCGCCGCCAACACGGTAGCGAGTAACGTCCAGGATTCCACTGTCTACAAACCCCTGCAGCTTTTGCCGAATTGCTGGCGGTATTGGTTGAACGCCCGCCGATAGGGCGTCATCTCTTGAGCTGACGATCGCTTTCTGGAGCGTTGGAGCAGTCGCCTGAACGATGCCGTCGATCACGTCACCTAGAAGGTCTTCGGCGCGTACGTTGCCAACACCGCAAAACAACCCGACCAACGCGAGTGCCGTCAAAGCGCTGCAGATGATTCCACTGCGAGACATTGGCCGCTTCCGATGCTGCCATAGCTAGTCCGGTGAAAGATAGGTAGTTTCGACGGCATTTGAAGAAGTCGGCCACGGGCCATCCATAGGGGTTCTGCCGCACGAAATTCCGGCAAAAGGAAGCCCGCCGGAGTGGGCTAGTTACCTTGGGAGGAAGCGCGAACGCATTACTCGTCGCGCTTTCATCCACGGTGCTTCTGAAGCGTATACATCCGGTAAAGGGGAAGCCCTCCCTCAGGCCACGACATTATGAGGGGGTGCCGGCGCCCGACGCCGGAGGGTATTGAGCGTCGGGCGACCCTGTGTGGGGTCGGGCATGGGAGCCGGGGAAACCTACCCAAACCGCAAACAGCGAAAATCGTCAGTAAAAGGGTGGGATTTTTATGGTGTTTTTGGTGAGCGCGCAGGGATTCGAAGCCTGGACCTACCGATCGAAAGTCAGTCGCTTGATTGACGGCGGGACGTCCACTTTCTCTAACGCGCAACCGAAAGCAGTCAGTCCGCTGACGGCCCCGAGACCGACGGGCCGGTTCCAGCTTGAGCAGCCTGTCAGCAACGCGCCTTCATGTCAGCCGTTGGAGCAAGCTTTGTCGTTGCCCGAAAGCAGACATCGTCGGTGAACACGCTTTAGTTGGTGCAGACGCACCAGAGAACCTGATCTCAGCCGAGATCGCTCCGGGCAGAAGTTCCCACATGATGTGCGCCAATCGGGTCCCGGTTCAATAGAGCCTTCGGGCGCGGAGTTCTCCGGCCTCGGTCCGAAAATAAAAATTCCGACTGCAAACTTTTTCAATTTGAAAAATTGCATTGACTAAATATTCCAAAACGAAATAAGACCTTCGCCAGAGACAGGTGAACGGGGGATTCACATGCGCGCGCTGCTCGATAAGATTGACCGAAAGCTCGTCAAGCTCTTGTCGGAAGACGCGCGCGACGGCGCAAATCAGATCGCGGATCGCCTTGAACTTAGCCCCCCAACTGTTCGAGCAAGACTAAAAGCGCTTGTCGAGCGCAAGCTTCTCCGGATAGCCGGGGTCGTGAACGTTTCGGAGCGCCCCGAATTGATTGTCGCCATCCTTGGCATTCACGCCAATGGCCACGGTCGATTGAACGAGATCGCGAAAAAGATGTCCGAATTGCCGTTCGTGACGTCGGTCAGCATCGTCACCGGACGCTATGACCTTCTGTGCGAGGTCATGTTTGAAGGTGACATGGAGGAGCTTTACCGGGTGACGAGCGAACTGCTCCCCGGGCTGGCCGATCCTGGTGTGATTCAGGGCAGCGAGACGTTCGTTGTCATGAAGTCCCACAACAAGTGGCTAAGTCTGCCGCGCGGCGTGTGGGAGGAAGAGTTCGGCGAGAAAAACGACAGAATTGATCCGGAAAAGACCTGACCGGTCGGATCACCTGCGTCGCGCGAACGCGAATTGACCTTTTCCTGAGGGAGGATTGAGACCGGAAATGATCAGCAAGTTTAGTGCGTTTATTGCATCAGCATTGTTTGCAACGGCGGCGGGCGCCACCATTGGAGCACGTGGCGCCGAGGCTGGAACCTTGGACGACATCCTGGCACGCGGTGAACTTCGCGTTGCTGTGCAAACACAAGGTCCTCCCTATTCGTTCATGGACAAGAACGGCGAGCGGACGGGCAGCGCGATTCAGATGACCGAGCTGATGGCCAAGGAGATGGGCGTCAAGGTAACGTACCTCGATTTCGATTGGGATGGCCTGATCCCTGCGCTTCTTTCCGGCAAGGCTGATGTTCTGGCGGCCGATATGACTGCCACCATGGCCCGCGCGACCAAGGTGGCCTTCACCCAGCCTTGGATCCATGTCGGCTCGGTGGCCTTCACCGCGGCTGGCGGCGACTTCAAGACCCTTGAGGATTGCAAGAAGCCGGGCACCACGATTGGCGTCATTCTGGGTTCCACGGCCGAGAAAAACATGCCGAAATTCTTTCCGGAAGCGGAAGTGAAGGCGTTCAAGGGCGGCGGAACGGTCGTGCTTGACGCGGTTGCATCGGGCCAGGCGCAGTGCGGCGTGAACGACAACACCGCTGTTGCCGCCCAAGTGCTAAACTATCCGGAAGGTACGTTCACCGTGTTCCCGGAAATGCTGAGCTCCGAGCCGTTGGCTTATGCCGTTCGCTACGATTCGCAGGACCTGCTGATCTGGACGAACCTGTTCATCGACAACATCACGCTTGATGGCCGCCTGAAGGAAAACCTGGATTACTGGGTCAATTCCAACAAGTGGCAGGCTGATCACTGAGAGCAAATTCGAGGCGCGGGTGGGTCAAGCCCGCGCCTCGAACGGAAAAAGAGATGCTGTTGGTGATACATGCTTGGTAATCTGAACATCCGGGTCATCTCAGAATACCTTCCTGACCTATGGCAAGGCTTTCTGAACACATTGATGCTGTCAGCGGCAGGTTTTGCCGGAGCGCTGATCATTGGTGTCGTGGCTTGTGCGCTCAGCATCCAGCCGATCAGATGGCTGCGCGCTTTGGGCGTCGGTTATATCGATCTCATTCGCGCTACGCCCTTGCTTGCGCAGCTCTATTTTCTCTATTTCGGCCTGCCGCGCCTCGGAGTAGTGCTGCCTGAGATCTTGATCGGCATCATAGCCTTGTCATTGAACTCGGGCGCATACGTCGCCGAAATCATCCGCTCCGGTATTCTGGCCATTCCACGTGGGCAGTTCGAAGCCGCGCTGAGCTCCGGTTTTTCCTACTTCCAGCGTATGCGTCTGATCGTCTTGCCACAGGCAATTCGGCCGACCGTCTCCCCAATGATCGGGCAGGCGATCGTGCTGGTGAAGGACTCCTCGCTGCTCTCATTGATTTCGGTTGTCGAGTTGACGCGGGTTGGTCAGCAGATTGCGCTTGATCGTTTCATGCCGGTTGAAGGGCTGGCGGCGACGGCCGCGGGCTTCCTGATCATCTATTACCTGCTGAAGGCGCTTGCCGGCTTCTGGTCTCACATCTACCGCGTGCCCGAAAGATCATAGGGAGGGCATATGTTCTGGTTTCAAGTCGAGCGCTTGTTGAATTATTGGCCCGTTTTGCTCAAGGGTCTCGGCATGACAGTCGCCCTGTCATTGCTGTCTCTAATCGTTGGCGTGGCTGTCGGCCTGCTGTTCGGAATCCTGCGGACAAGCGGCAACCGCTGGCTTTCTGCAGCAACGGGGCTGTATATCGATCTGTTTCGTGGAACACCTTTCCTGGTGCAGGTATTCATTTGCTTCTTCATCCTGCCGACCGTCGGGATTGAATTGTCGGCATTTGCGGCCGGTGTCATCGCGCTTTCCAACCTCTCGGCCTGCTTCATCGGCGAAATCGTCGCCTCGGGGATCAAGGCGGTGCCGCGCGGCCAGCGCGAAGCGGCCATTTCCTCGGGTTTCACCTATTCTCAGCAATTGCGCCTGATCATTCTGCCCCAGGCGCTGCGCATCGTCCGTCCGTCGCTGGTGGGTCAGTTCATCCTGCTGGTGAAAGACTCATCGGTCGTATCGGCCATCGGCATCATGGACCTGACGCGGTCAGGCTGGATGATCGTGCAAAACATTCCCAACGGCCTGTTGGTTTTCGGTGTGGTTGGTCTTGGCTACTTCATCGTTTGCTATCCGATGATCTATCTCTCGCGCCGCATCGAGCGCGGCACACAATCACCCATTCTGTGATCGGACATAACCATGATCGAATTTCAAGGTCTGAACAAATGGTTCGGCAAAGCGCTTCATGTGCTGAAAGACATCGACCTGCGCGTCGACAAAGGTGAAGTGGTTGTCGTTTGCGGTCCGTCAGGTTCGGGCAAAAGTACGCTGATCCGCTGCGTCAACGGGTTGGAGGCCTTTCAGGAAGGCAAGCTTATCGTCGATGGCATGGATCTCAGCGCGAAAGCGCCGGCATGGCGCGAGCTGCGCATGGAAGTCGGCTTCGTGTTCCAGCAATTCAATCTCTATCCGCACAAGACGGCGCTCGAGAACATGACGCTGGCGCCGATCCATGTGCGCGGACTGACGAAAGCCGAGGCGGAAAAACGCGGGAAAGAACTGCTGGAGAAGGTCGGCCTTGCCGACCGCATGAACAACTATCCGAGCCAACTGTCCGGCGGCCAGCAACAGCGTGTCGCGATCGCCCGCTCGCTTTGCATGCAGCCGCGGATCATGCTTTTCGATGAACCGACCTCTGCCCTTGATCCGGAGATGATCAACGAAGTGCTAGACGTCATGGTCAGCCTCGCCAAGGAAGGCATGACCATGATGGTCGTGACGCACGAAATGGGATTTGCCCGCAGCGTCGCGGACCGTGTGATCTTCATGGATCGTGGGTCGATCATCGAAAGCGGCGACCCCGAGAGTTTCTTCAATAACCCGAAAAGCGACCGGACGCGCGATTTCTTGAGCAAAGTCCTGCACCACTGACGGGCCCTCTTTAACCCATATTCAAAATTGATTGGCACCCATGCAACATCGTCCCCAAAGCGGTGAACGGCTCTCCGTAGCCGTCATCGGAGCTGGAATTGTCGGCTGCAGCACCGCGCTCGCCCTCACCATGGAGGGGCACAAGGTCACCTTGTTCGACCGCGAAGAGCCCGGATCCGGCACGTCCTACGGCAATGCCGGGGCGATCGTCACCGGCTCGATCACCCCGACCGCGACACCCGCCGTCATCAAGTCGCTGCCGGCCTATTTGCTCGACCGCCAATCACCGGCGGTGCTTCGGCTCCATCATGCCCTGAAGGCTTTGCCGTGGATGCTGCGGTTCATTGCGGCGGGAACCCCTGCCGCGGTCGATAGCATCGCCGCGGCTATGCACCCGTTGGTCTCGCGCGCCTTGCTTGCGCATCAGGATTTCGCGGCCACTGCCGCAGTCCTCGATCTGTTGACACAGGAAGGCTGGCTGAAGATCTACGCGTCGGCCAAGGATTTTGAGGGATCAGCGCTTGAGCGGCGCCTGATGGCCCGGCATGGCGTCGCGCATCAGATATTGGAGCAGGGGTCTATTCTGGATCTTCAGCCTGGTCTCGATCCCGCTTCTTGCTATCGCGGCGTCTATCAGCCCAATGCCGGGAACGTTCGCTTTCCCAGAGGCTTGGCCGAGGCCTATCTGCAGGCCGCCGTCAACCAGGGCGCCAGCGTGATCCGCGAGAACGTCAACGCGATCGAAGCGCGGCACGGCGGCGGCGTGACTGTGCGCAGTGAAGGCGCCCAACATGGTTTTGATCGCCTCGTTGTAGCGGCCGGAGCGTGGTCAGCCAAGTTCGCCAAGCAACTCGGCGACCGCGTCAGTCTGGACGCCGAGCGCGGCTATCACATCAGCTTCGGCGCCGGATCCGAACGTCTTTTGCGCGGCCCTGTGGTTGTGCCGGGGCGGGGTTTCGTCTTGTCGCCGATGCATGACGGACTGCGCCTTGTCAGCGGAGACGAACTGGCGGGGTTGAGCGCGCCGCCTAACTACAAGCGCATTGAGGCGCTGTTGCCCGATGCCGTCCGCATCCTGCCCGCGCTGGCGGATTGGCGCCCGGCTTCCCGGTGGATGGGCCATCGTCCGTCGACGCCGGATACCCTGCCCGTGATTGGCCCGGCGCGCAAAAGCCCCGACGTCATCTATGCCTTCGGCCACGGCCATTTGGGCGTCACCCTTTCCGCGGTCACCGCGCGGCTCGTCGCCGATCTCATCGCCAGACGGCCGACGGAGATTGATCTTGCTCCTTATCGCGCCACGAGATTTTGATTTTCCATGTCCAATTTTCCTATTTCTCTGAAAAATCGACCACAGTTCGCAGGGCCACTCCCACAAGCGGTCGATGTCACCGTCATTGGCGGTGGCATCATTGGCGTCATGACCGCATGGGAGCTTCAAAAGCGCGGTCTTTCGGTCCTGTTGTGCGAAAAGGGACGCGTCGCGGGCGAACAATCCAGCCGTAACTGGGGCTGGATCCGCCAACAAGGCCGCGACTACGCCGAACTGCCGATCATGGTGGATACAATCAGGATCTGGAAGGAGCTCGATGAAAAGCTGCGCGCGGACATCGGCTTTCGACAGGCCGGGATCACCTATCTCGCCCGCAATGAAAAAAAGCTGGCGGAATTCGAGGATTGGCTGGACGGCGCGCGCGCCTATGGCGTTGACACCCGCCTCATGACCCGCGGCGAGGCGGAAAAGATATTGCCGAATGCCGCCGGCTGGGTTGGGGGGATGACAACCGCGTCCGACGCGATGGCCGAGCCATTTGTCGCCGTTCCGGTATTGGCGCGCGCGGCGGCGGAAGCCGGCGTCACGATCCGCGAGGATTGCGCCGTCCGCGCGCTCGACATCGCCAGCGGCCATGTCCGGGGCGTGGTTACCGAAAGTGGAACCGTCGCATGTGAGCGGGTGGTCGTCGCGGCTGGGGCCTGGAGCGCCCTGTTCCTCGCCGCTCACGGAATACGGATTCCGCAGCTTTCGGTCGTTTCTCCGGTGATGCGCACCGAGCCGATGAAGGAGTTTTTCCCCGCGGCGGCGTGCGATGACCGGTTCGCGATCCGCCGCCGCGCCGATGGCGGTTACACCCTGACTCCATGGTCGACCCATGACTTTTTCATCGGTCCGGACGCCTTCCGGAATTTCGTCGCCTATCTTCCGCAAATGCGCGAGGACTTCACCAGCACCCGCTTCCGCCTTGCCGCGCCGAAGAATTATCCCGATGCGTGGGGAACCAGGCGCCAATGGCGCTCCGAGGAGGAAACGCCCTTCGAGCGCTGCCGCATACTGGACCCCGCTCCAAATCCGAAGGAGCTGGACCGCGTCAAAAGTATTTTCGCCAAGGCCTTTCCGCAAATCGGCAGACCGCGCATCACGGCTTCGTGGGCCGGCATGATCGACACGATGCCCGACGTCTTGCCTGTCGTCGATAAAGCGTCGATCGGCGGCGTGACGATCGCGACTGGCATGAGCGGTCACGGCTTCGGTATCGGCCCCGGCATGGGGCTGGTCATCGCCGATCTGGTGCAGGACCGAGGCCCGAGACATGACCTTGGCAAATTTTCGATCACAAGATTCAGGGAGCGCGTTACATGAGATGAGCAGCAAGGGCCCGTCGCAATTTTGACGGGGCAACAGCTCAGATGTCCGTTTTCGTGTTGGGTGTCCTGGCAGCGGACAGTCGGCCATCGGCCCAAACCGGTCACCACTCAAGCCAAGGTTAGCGTCCGTTGATGGCGCAAATCCGTGTTCTCTCGCATGGATGTTCTGGTTTTGGTCTTCGAAAGTCGCATAATGGATCGAAGGGAGCTGCCGGTGCCGGCGAGCAGCGAAGTTTACAATGCCTTTTCACCTATTCCGTAGGGCGTGTGGTTTCCGGTTCGAAATAGGCCGAGAAACGCCGAGAAAGCTCGCCGAGGTCCAACATGACGCGCGCCGCAAAGCTACCAGCAAGGCGCGATAAGCCAACGCACGCCCTGATTTTAATGCTTTGTTAACCTTTTGAAGTCCGAAGAGGCGTGCAGGTGATGTCAGGTTACCTTTTCCGACGGGCGGCTTCGATGTAGCGCCCGGCTCACGCGGGAGCCCGACATCACCCTTGAAAGAGGTCCAAACTTCCTCCAGTTCCCGAGGACCTTCGGAGGATCTGCCATCGAGCGCGGGGGGCGAGTCTACCCGAAACGATATGATTTTCGTCCGCGTTTTCCTGTGTCGATGGCCAACAGGGCACCCTCGAGCGGATTTCGTTTCAATTCTTCCTCGCTCATCGAAAAGCGGGCGGAGGTGATGAAAAGCGTGGAAAGGTCATCTCCACCAAATGTGCAGCTTGTTGGCTGCGCGCACGGCAATTCGACCACCCGGTCGATCCGTCCCTTTGGATCGAAGCGGACGATGCAGCCGCCGCGGTCGACGCGGCAATTCCAGATGAAACCCTCTTCATCGAGGCAGGAGCCATCCGGCAATCCTCGGTCGAAGCCAGCAAATACCGGAACGCGGTTGCGGAGCGAGGAGCCGGCGGCATCTATTTCATAGGAATAGATCGTATTGCGAAGCGTGTCCGCTGTCAGCACCGTGCCGTCGCCGGGCCAGATCAGCGTGTTGGTGATGCCGAAGACATCCTCCGTCAGCGGCAGCACCTTGTCATCGGGCGTGTAGCGGTAAAGCCGGCCCTTCTCGCCGCTCATCGCCAGGGGCGTTCCGTCGGAGGCGATGTTGTTCTGCATCGTGCCGATCCAGAACGCGCCGTCCGGGCCGACGACGCCTTCGTTCAATCGGTTGCCCATCGTCCCGGGCTCCACGGTGGCAACCGTTCGGAATGCGCCGTCGTAGTCCCAGAGAGCAATCGTGTTGACGAGGCCGACAATCGCCCCGCCGTCTTGCCGCAGCCCGATCGAGGTTGCCATGTCGGGTGTCGACCAACTCTGATGTTCGCCCGTAGCCGGCACCAAGGCGTGTATGGCCTTGGCAACGATATCGACCCACAGGACACGCCCTTTTCGGTCGTCCCATACGGCACTTTCCCCCACGATATTGGCTGCCGCAAAAGCCACTTCAATATTTATTCCCACAGAACTCTCCGATTTGAAAATCACCCGTTGACAGACAGGCTACCTATAAAATACGCATAAATCAATGAAGGCTGTCATACAGGTTTGGCAATTTCGAACGGAGTTAAGTACATGGCTCTTCCGGAGGCTGGAAACTCAGGACTGGTCAGCAATGCGATTGGGGCAATAACGGCTCATATCCGCATGAACGAACTGGGGCCGGGCGATCGCCTGCCGAGCGAGGCGGCTTTGTCCAAGGAGCTTAGCGTTTCGCGGACGGTAGTGCGCGAGGCTTTCCGGTCGCTTGCGGCAATGCGTCTTATTGATCTGAGCGCCGGCAAGCGCGCGACCGTTGCGCAGCTGGATTCTGGTGCGATGTCGCTGATGATTGAGCATGGCGTCGACACGGAACAGATCAATGTCCAGCAGATCTACGACGTCCGCCGGACTATCGAGGTGCGCACGGCCACGCTTGCGGCGCTGCGCCGCTCGAACGACGAGGCCCGCACGATCCTTGCGCATGCCGAGGCTATGCGCGCGAATTTTGCCGTATCGGAACGGGTCATGGAGAGCGACCTCGCATTTCATCTGGAAATTGCGCGGGCCTCGAAAAATCCGATCTTCGTCATGATTGTCGGAGCGTTTCAGGGCGTGTCGCGACAGACATGGCCAATTGGATGGCGCAGCCGGGCCTCCGACGACGAGCGGCACGCCATGAACGACCTGCATGTCGCGATTGCAGAAGCGATCGTTGCAGGTGACCCCCAAGCCTCAAGCCAGTTGATGGCTCAACACTTCGACGAGAGCGTGAAAGCCTTGCTTGCAGCCGGCGTCGCATAGGGAAGCATTTGATGAAAATCACGAAACTTGAAACCGTGCGTGTCGCGGAACGCCAGAACCTGCTCTGGGTACTGGTACACACGGATGAGGGGATCACCGGCCTCGGCGAGACCTTCTTCGGTGCGGAGACCGTCGAGACCTACATCCATGAATACGTGGCACCGCGCGTTATCGGACGTGACCCGCTACAGATCGATCTTCTTGCGGCCGATCTCGTCGGTTATCTCGGCTTCCGCTCGTCCGGGGCCGAGGTGCGGGGCAATTCGGCGTTCGACATCGCCCTGTGGGATATTTTCGGCAAGGCGACAGGGCAACCGATCGCACAGTTGCTGGGCGGATTCAGCCGCCGCGAAATCCGCACCTACAACACCTGCGCCGGAACGGAATACATCAAGAAGGCGACTGGCCAGACGACGGCGAACTACGATCTGTCGACATCGGCTGTCAGGGCCTACGACGATTTGAACGGCTTCCTGCTTCATGCGGACGACCTTGCCCATTCTCTGCTCGAGGAAGGCATAACGGCGATGAAGATATGGCCGTTCGATATCGCGGCGGAAAAGACGCGCGGGCAATACATCTCCATGCCGGACCTGAAGCGCGCGCTGGAGCCGTTCGAAAAGATCCGCTCGGCCGTCGGCGACAAGATGGACATTATGGTCGAGTTCCATTCGATGTGGCAGCTGTTGCCGGCCATGCAGATCGCCAAGGCGCTGACGCCCTACCAGACGTTCTGGCACGAAGATCCGATCAAGATGGACAGTCTTTCCAGCCTCGGGCGCTACGCCGCCGTGTCGCCCGCGCCGATTTCCGCCTCGGAAACGCTCGGCTCGCGCTGGGCCTTCCGCGACCTGTTGGAGACGGGAGCCGCCGGTGTCGTGATGCTCGACATCAGCTGGTGCGGCGGGCTTTCGGAAGCAAGAAAGATCGCTGCAATGGCGGAAGCCTGGCACTTGCCGGTCGCGCCGCATGATTGCACCGGTCCCGTCGTGCTCTGCGCCTCGACGCACCTGTCGCTCAACGCGCCCAATGCGCTGGTTCAGGAGAGCGTACGGGCCTTCTACAAGACCTGGTACCGCGATCTGGTCACCGCATTGCCGGAGGTGAAGAACGGCATGATCACCGTCCCGCCGGGTGCGGGACTGGGCATGGAGCTGCATCCGGACCTCGATCGGGCCTTCACCGTGTCCCGCCGCGTGTCGGACGTCGCAAGCATCTGATTTCTGGACTGAAACAACACGTAAACCCGGGAGGAGAAAGCATGAGAAAGATCATTATCCGTGGCGCATTGGGGCTGGCCCTTATGGCCACCACCGCAGGCATCGCGCAGGCGGAACCGTTGAACATCGTTTTCACCCATCATTCGTCGGCGTCGAATACCTTCTGGCAGGCGGTCAAGAAGGGCTTCGACGATGCTTGCGAGAAGATCGGAGCGAATTGCCAGATGGTGTTCACCCAGACGGAAGGCGCGGTCGAGCAGCAGCTGTCTAACATCGAGGCGGCTCTGGCCCGGAAGCCCGACGCGCTGCTGACCTCCATCGTTGACGACAAGGCGCTTGACGACGCGATCGACCTGGCTGTCAAGGCCGGCGTCGTGGTTATCGGCGTCAATGTCGACGACAGCGAGGGAGCAGACGGTAACAGCCGGACGGCGTTCGTCGGGCAGGGCTTCCGGCCCGCCGGCCGTGCCCTTGGCAAGGCGATGGCGGAGAGTTTTCCAAAGGATGGGCCGATCAGGGTTCTCGTCGGCATCTCGGCGCCGGGACAGAACTGGTCAGAGGCCCGTGGACAGGGCGTCATGGATTTTCTTGAGGAATACAAGGCCGCCAATCCCACACGGGATATTTCATGGGAGCGCATCGACAGCGGAACCGACCTGGCTGTGACGGCGGACCGCGTCGGCGCCTACCTGAATGCGCATCCCGATACCACCGCCTATTTCGACACCGGCTTCTGGCATGCAGCGGTCGCCCGCGTCCTGAAGGATCGCGGTGTCGAGCCCGGCAAGGTTCTGCTCGGCGGCTTCGACCTCGTTCCCGAGGTGGTTCAGCAGATGCAGGCCGGCTATGTGCAGGTCGAAGTCGACCAGCAGCCTTACATGCAGGGCTTCATGCCGGTGATGGAAGTTTATCTCGCCAAGACGCTGGGTCTTGCGCCGTCGAATATCGATACGGGGCAGGGCATCGTTCGCCCGGCGGATGCCGACATGATCATGGATCTGTCTGCGAAGGGCCTGCGCTGACGCACGGCTGGAAGGGGATCGCTCACGGTCCCCCTTCCACTCTGGAGATTGCTGAATGAAAAGACTTCTAAAGATTTACATGGAGAAGCCGGAACTTGCCGCACTTCTTCTGCTGGTGGCTCTGGTCTTCCTGTTCCAGAGCCAATCCGGAGGGGTTTTCCTGACCGGGGGCAACCTGCGCGGTGTGTTCGGGATCCTGCCTGAGATGGCGCTGGTCGCCATCGGCGTGACCGTTCTGATGATATGCGGCGAGTTCGACCTTTCCGTCGGCGCGGTATTCGCCCTGATGCCGATGACGATCGCGGTGCTGATGACGCATGAGGTTTCCTTTCCCGTCGCCCTGGCGGCGGGGTTGCTGGTCTGCGTCGCCATAGGCTTCCTGAACGGCTTTCTCACGATCCAGTTCGCCATCCCGAGCTTTATAACCACGCTCGGCATGATGTTCGTAGCGCGCTCGTTGACGGTGGTTGTCTCGGGCGGCTTCCCGCCGCTACTGTCGACGGATCTGCCGACCTGGCTCTTCACCAGTTTCGTCGGGCCGGGCGAGCTTTTCCGCATGTCCTTCATCTGGTTCATCGTTGTCGCGGTCCTTGTTTCGCTCCTTTTGAGCCGCACGAATTTCGGCAACTGGGTGCGCGCGACGGGCGGCTTTCTTCCCGCGGCAAATGCAATGGGCATTCCCACGGCCCGCGTCAAAATAGCCTGCTTCATCCTGTGCTCGGTACTGAGCGGCTTTGCCGGATTGATCCAGGTTCTGCGGCTCGGCTCGCCGCTGCCGTCGATCGGCGAAGGCATGGAGCTTCAGGCCGTCGCGGCTGCCGTCATCGGCGGTACTGCGCTCACCGGCGGCATCGGGGCAGTCTTCGGAGGCATCATCGGCGTCGCGCTCATTCGCGTCATCGATAACGGTCTCATCCTGAGCCAGGTCGACGCCAACTGGTTCAAGTTCGCTATCGGATCGCTGACGATCTTCGCGGTTATTGCAAACTCCTGGCTGCGCAAACGCGCCAAGGCGATCAAGGTGGAGACCTGAGCCATGAACGAACCCATCGTTTCGGTTAGAAACCTGCACAAATGGTATTCCGGTGTTCATGCGGTCAAAGGTGTTTCGATCGATTTCGCCAGAAACGAGGCCGTTGGGCTCATCGGTGACAACGGTGCGGGAAAGTCGACCCTCATCAACATCCTGTCCGGCGTCCAGAAACAGGATGAAGGCGAGATCTTCGTCGAGGGGCGCAAGGTCGCCATTTCGGGCCCGCGCGATTCCATGCGGCTCGGTATCGAGACCATCTACCAATACAATTCCATGGTGCCGACCATGTCGATCGCCCGCAATCTTTTCATCGGCCGCGAACCGATGCGCATTTCGATCGGCGGCGTCGGTATCATGGATATGCGCAGGATGCGTGAGGAAAGCGTCAAGGCGATCAGTGATGTCGATCTACATCTCAGGTCGCCGGACGCGCTGGTCGGCGAATTATCGGGAGGACAGCGGCAGGGTGTCGCCATCGCGCGCGCCATGCATTTCAAATCCAAGGTGATGATCCTCGACGAACCGACCAATCACCTCTCCGTCAAAGAAACCAACAAGGTCATCGGTTTCGTTCGTTCCTTGAAGGACCAGAACGTCACCGGCATCTTCATCAGTCACAACATGCACCATGTCTTCGAATGCTGCGACCGGGTCGTCGCCATGGCCCGCGGCCAGGTCGTGCTCGACAAGCGGATCGGCGATACGTCGATCGAAGAAGTCCAGTCGGTGCTCTGAGGAAACGTCAATGGCAACGCTAGAAGGAAAAACGGCCCTGATCACCGGCGGCCTCGGTACCTTGGGAAGGGCTCAGGCGCTGCGGCTACATGCCGAGGGCGCCGCAGTGATCGTTCTTGACCGGCCGGACATGGAAGACGGCGCGCGCAAGGCGGGCGAGCTTGGTGCCGGCGTCCGGTTCCTCGGCTGCGATCTCAACGACCTGCAGCGCACGGAGAAGGTGATTGGCGAGGAAGCGGAAAGGTCCGGCGGTATCGACATTCTCGTCAACAATGCAGCCCTGATCATCAACAAGCCTTTCGAAGCCTTCAGCCTGGCGGAGTACGAGGACCAGATCCGGGTCAATTCTTCCGCCGCCTTCGCGGCGGTGCGGGCCATCGCGCCATCCATGAAAGAACGCCGAAGCGGAAAGATCGTCAATTTCACCTCGATCACCCTGAACGGGCAATGGGACGGCTATGTGCCCTACGTGGCCTCGAAGGGCGCGATGCTCGGCCTCACCAAGGGCCTTGCCCGCGAGCTTGGCCCCTACGGCATCAACGTCAATGCCGTCTCGCCGGGCGCGGTGGTTTCCGAAGCCGAGGAGCGGGTGTTCGCCGACCGGCTGCAGCAATACAACGACTGGATTCTGGATCGCCAATGCCTGAAGAAGAGGATCGAGCCGGACCACGTCGCAAGCCTCGTCCTCTTCCTGGTATCGGCCGCGTCCGACATGATCTCGGGCCAGAACTTCGCCATTGACGGAGGCTGGTAGTTGCAGGCGCAGGAGATCGTTATCGAGAATGCGCGCGCGCGCGTCGCCGTCGTGCCCTGCATGGGCGGCGGCATTGCGCAGCTCGACGTGCGTGGCGCCGATGGAAGGTTTCGGCCGCTCCTGCGTCCATGGAGCGGCCGGACCGGCGATGGTCCCTTTGCGCTGGCCTCCAATGTGCTGGTTCCCTTCTCCAACCGCATATCGGGGGGAGGCTTCGCGTTCGGCGGCCAATTCCACGGGGTGGACCCCAATCTGGCTGGGGAGGAGTTTCCAATTCACGGAGACGGCTTCACGCGGGAATGGGGCGTTTCCGAACGCGATGAAACGACGGTCATTCTGCATTGCCCTGACGGCGGCATTGGCCCGTTCCGCTACGACGCCAGGCAGACGCTGGTTCTGTCGCAAACCCGGCTTGAGGTGTGTCTGGAGGTAACATCGACGTCAGCAACGGCTTTGCCGTTCGGAATCGGTTTCCATCCCTGGTTTCCGAGAAGCCGGCAAACGAAGATTCGGTTTCCAGCGAACAAGGTCTGGCTGGAAGATGAAAGACATCTTCCGATGGCGGCGATCGATATTGATGCGAAAAGCCGCTGGGATTTTTCCGCCCTGACGGCATTGCCCGACGGTTGGATCAACAATGCCTTCACCGGCTGGCCCGGTGTCTGCGATGTCGAGCAGGGCGCTGATGCACTGTCCTTCCGCTTGAGCGCATCGGACAATCTCGACGTCGCTCTTGTCTTTTCTCCCGGCCCGGATGCAGATTTCTTCTGCTTCGAGCCTGTGTCCCACCCCGTCGATGCGCACAATCTCCCCGGTCTTCCGGGACTTGCGATCCTCGCTCCCCACGAAACCCTCGCGGGCACGATGACTTTGGACTGGAGTTCTTCATGGCACTGAATTCATTTGACCGCGGCACCTTCGTCGGCCGGATCTTCCGCACCGGGCATCGCGGTCCGTCTGTCGTCGTGCTGCGCGACGGCATGATCGTCGACATCACCGGCACTGCGGCGCCGACGATGCGCGATCTTCTGGAGAAAGACGATCCGGTCTCGTTCGTGCGCGAACAGCGCGGGGAAATCGTCGCGCCGCTGGAGGCGGTCATGAATCTCGAGCTTGCCGCGGATGCACCGTATTCCATGCTTGCGCCCTGCGACCTGCAGGCCGTGAAGGCCTGCGGCGTTACCTTCGCGCGCTCGATGGTCGAGCGGGTCATCGAGGAGAAAGCTGCGGGAAACCCTGAGATGGCGCGGGTGATACGCGAGCGAATGACGGGCATCATCGGGGAAAGCCTGAGTAACCTGCGGGCGGGATCGCAGGAAGCTGCAAAGGTTAAGGAGGCATTGATCGAGGTCGGTGTGTGGTCGCAGTATCTGGAGGTCGGCATCGGACCCGATGCCGAGGTCTTTACCAAGGCGCCTGTTCTGTCGTCCGTCGGCTGGGGCGCCTCGGTCGGGCTTCATCCTATGTCGAACTGGAACAATCCCGAACCGGAGATCGTGCTTGCCGTCGATAGCCAGGGGCGCGTGAAGGGTGCGACGCTGGGCAACGATGTCAACCTGCGCGATGTCGAGGGGCGCTCGGCGTTGCTGCTCGGCAAGGCAAAGGACAACAATGCCTCATCGGCCATTGGGCCGTTCATCCGCTTGTTCGATGAGACTTACTCGATCGCCGATGTGCGCAATGCCGAACTGGAGTTGCGGATCGAGGGCAGGGACGGCTTTATCCTCAACGGCAGCAGTTCGATGAAGGAGATCAGTCGCGATCCGCTCGAACTTGTCGCCCAGACGATCGGCCGCCACCATCAATATCCCGATGGACTCATGCTGTTCATGGGAACGCTTTTTGCACCCGTCGAGGATCGGGATACACCTGGCCAAGGCTTCACGCACAAGATCGGCGACCGGGTGACGATTTCCAATACCGAATTGGGAAGCCTGACCAACACGGTAGCCCTATCGACAGAATGCCCGCCCTGGACCTTCGGAATCGCTGCCCTGATGCGCAACCTCGCCGTGCGTGGTCTGATCGGGAATTAGGAAATGATACGGGCACGTTCCGCTGGATGTAAGGAGCAGATGGCAGCAGCCGACCCGAAGATCATTCGGAGTTTCGGGGTCATGTCGATCCTACTAGGAGCGAGCCTCCACCATCTGCCGCATATCCTGACGCTTGCGGCTTGAGCCGCCAGATCCTAGATGAGGGGAGCGGCCGGGGAGCTCTGCCCCCTTTGCCCCTTCAAGCGGCCCGCCCAGCTTTCCGAACCAACCGGCGAAACCTATGCGCGGAGATCGCTGGCCAGTCGAAATTCCTTGCGGGCTAGATAGTCCGCGGCCAGTGCGGACGCGGCGACCGTGCGACGACTGGTGGTGACGTTACCGTCGATCAGGGCCAGTGGTACGCCGATTCTATCACCGTAGAGGATATAGGTCGAAAAAAGGCCTGGCAGCGCTATCTGCGTGTTATAAGGAAAGACGTTGACAAGCTTGACGCCGAGATAGCGTTCCGCGCCTCCTTCATGGCGGCGGTCGATTCCGCGGATGCCACTAATTCAACCAAGGCGACCGAAGCAATCGACATTTCAGCAGTTGTCGCCGACGGCTTCGCTGATGCTTGGCGATCTCGCCGATCCGGCAAGCCTGGCGGATTTGCGCGCCCGACACGGGCTCGACCGTCCGATGCCGGTACAGTTCGCGATCTGGTTCTCGAACGTGCTGACAGGCGACCTTGGCACCTCGATCAGCACCGGCCAGCCGGTGCTGTCGCTGATCATGCAACGCTTCTGGACGAGCGCCGAGATCGTGCTCGCAGCCGTCTTCTTTGCCAGCTTCGTCGCTGTGCCGGCCGGCATGATCGCAGCCTGGCGGCAGAACAGCGTTTTCGATGTCCTGCTGGTCGGCTCGGCCACTTTCCTTCTGTCGATCCCAACCTTCTTGCTTGGTCTGCTGTTTCTGCTGTTCTTCGGTCTGAAGCTGGGCTGGCTTCCAGTGGTTGGCTATGTCTCTGTGTCGCATCATGGTTGATCATTGCAGGTGGTAGGGGTTGTGTGCCAGCCGATCCAACGTCGAGAAGACTATTGTCGGGATGACGACGGGCATCGACCTTGCGCTTGCGATGATCGAACTGGGCCAGGACGTCACCCGCTCCGTCGCCCGCAAGCTCGAAGTCTATCACCCCCGCGCGAGGGCCTGTCACGGTTCTCGGCACTGCTTGAGCTCGAGCCGAATGCGCGCGAGAGCGCATAGGCGGCAGAATGCGGCCGGGGGAGACCGCTTGGCTGCTTCGATCGACGAGGGAGAATGTCGACGCAGCGCCATGAATTTGTATCTTAGTGTGCCGGCCTGTGGTGATCCGTCTGCATGGTTGGCCTGCTGACATTTACACCTATGTCGATGTGGCGCCGTTGCTGGCCGCGGCCGGCTACCGGGTGATGGCTCCTCATCTTCGTGATGAAATAAATTTCATCAACTGAAATCGATTGACACGTGCTTCGCCATGAGTTTACCTCCTTACACCGGACTTCGAGGAGGAAGTTCGGATCTCACAGGTTCATCGGACGCCTTGAAGCGGCGCCACCGACATTTGGGAGGGGCTTCGGCCTCGAGGAGGACTCTTGCGCAATTTTCTAAGCACGACCGCCCTGGCGGTCCTTACAACAACGTTCCTTGCCGTTGCCGCAAGCGCTGAGACGGAAAACCCGTTCAAGTGCAAGCCGGGCGAGAAATATGTCATGAACGTCATGGTTTCGGGCGTCGAATACTGGTTCCCGGTCTACGAAATGTTCAAGCAGGCGGGCCAGCAGTTCGGCTGCGAGACGGAATATACCGGTACGCCGGAATATGACGTCAACAAGCAGATCGCCACCTTCGACCAGGCCTTGGCGCAGAACCCGGCAGGTATTCTCGTACATCCGATGAACTCCGATCCGTTCATCGAGCCGATCAACCGCGCGATCGATCAGGGCACGGCGGTCGTCACCTTTGCGGCGGACTCACCACTTTCCAAGCGCGTGTCCTTCATCACCTCCGATAACACCCGCGAAGGCATCTATGCGGCTGACGCGATCGCAGAGAAGATGGGCGGCAAGGGCGAGTATGCGGTTCTGGAAAATCCGGGCCAGGACAATCACGACAAGCGCATTGCCGCCTTTGTCGGTCGCATGGAGGAGAAGTGGCCGGACATGAAGCTCGTCGGCCGCGCTGCCTCCAACCAGGATCCCACCAAGGCCTACCAAGGCCTCAACAGCATCATCCAGGCCAATCCGAACCTCGGCGCGGTCTTTATGCCGGAGGCGAACTCGGCGATCGGTGCGGCGCAGGCAAGCAAGGAAAGCGGCGGCAAGGTGCTCGTCATGTGCGCCGACGTCAATGCCAACATCCTCGACATGATCAAGGCCGGCGAAGTCTTCGGCTCGATCAACCCGAACCAGGGCATGCAGGGCTACATGGGCTTCATGTTGCTCTGGCTCGCCAAGCATCCGGAACTGATAGACCCGATGAACGACGCCAAGCGCTCGGGCTTCAACCCGATGAGCATCCCCGTCGTCGACAACGGGTTGTCGATTGTGACCGCCGAGAACGCTGACGACTTTTACTGGGACAAGTACCTGAAGCGTCGCGGTACCAAGGGTATCGAGGAGTAAGGCCCTAAGGCGGCTGCCCGGATGGGAGCTCCGGGCAGCCGCCGGTACGGACGAGGAGAGGGCGCGATGACGTCAGGACCAGTGCTGGAAATCAGGAACGTCACCAAGCATTTCGGGGCCGTGAAGGCGCTGACGGAGGTGAGTTTCAGCCTTGCGCGCGGCGAAGTGCATGCGCTCTGCGGCGAGAACGGCGCGGGCAAGTCGACGCTGATGAACATCATCGCCGGCGTGTTGCAGCCGAACGAGGGCGAGATCCTGATCGACGGCCGGCCGGTGAAGATCGCCTCGCCCTCTATCGCCCAGTCGCTGGGCATCGGCCTGGTGCACCAGGAAATCGCTCTCTGCCCGGATGCGACGGTCGCCGAGAACATGTTCATGGCGGCGACGAACCGCCGGCGTTCGCTCCTGATGAGTTACGGAAAGCTCGCCCGCGATGCGCAAACGGTGATGAACCGTCTGGCACCGATCGACGTGCGCACCAAAGTTGGCGACCTGCCGATCTCGAGCCAGCAACTCGTCGAAATCGCCAAGGCCCTGACGCTCGACTGCCGTGTGCTGATCTTTGACGAGCCGACCGCGGCCCTGACGGAAGCGGAGGCGCAGGTGCTGTTCGGCATCATCCGCGACCTGAAGGCGCAGGGTATCTCGATCATCTATATCAGCCATCGCATGGCGGAGGTCTTCAGCCTCTGTGACCGCGTCACCGTGTTTCGCGATGGCCGCTATGTCTCGACCGAGGCAATCGCCGGCCTGACACCGGATGATATCGTGCGCAGCATGGTCGGGCGCGAGATCACCCAGCTCTATCCGGAAAAGCAGCACGAGGCGGATCGTTCGGACGAGGCGATTCTTTCCGTCCGCAATCTCGGCGACGGCGCGCGTTTCCACGATGTCAGCTTCGAACTGTGCAAGGGCGAGATCCTCGGCGTCGGCGGACTGATCGGTTCGGGTAGAACCGAGATCGCCGAGGGCATCTGCGCCTTGCGGCCCGCAACGACGGGGGAGGTGCGGCTTCGCGGCCAGCCGCTCGCGGCGCGCAGCTATGCAGACGCGGTCAAAGCGGGGCTCGTCTATCTTTCAGAGGACCGGAAGGGGTCGGGCGTGTTCCTGGATCTCTCGATCGCGCAGAACATCGCCGTCCTCGACCTGAAGGCGCTGACGGGGCGCTTGGGCCTCTTGAATGCCCGCAGGGAGCAGGCGCTCGCCGAGGACCTCGTGCGCCGGCTCGGCGTGCGCATGGGCGGCATCGACATGCCGGTCTCCTCGCTTTCCGGCGGCAACCAGCAGAAGGTGGCGATCGCCAAGCAGCTCGCCGTGCAGCCGAAGGTGATCCTGATGGACGAGCCGACGCGTGGCATCGACGTCGGCGCCAAGGCCGAAATTCACCGGCTGCTCCGGGAACTTGCCCAAGCCGGCATCGGCATCCTCGTCATCTCCTCCGAATTGCCGGAACTGCTCGGCCTCTGCGACCGGGTGCTGGTGGTTCGTGAGGGAACGATCGCCGGCGAGGTTTCGGGCGAAGCCATGACCGAAGAAGCAATCATGCGGCTTGCCTCCGGCATCGGCGGGGTGGACCACCAAGACGTGAAGGCATCCGAGCATGCCGCCTAAGGAACGAGCGGGAGGGAAGACGATGGCAGTCGATACACTGGCGGCGCTGCGCGAGACGCGTGTGCCGGCCTGGAAGCGGATAGGCACGATGCGCGAGGCGGGACTGATCGCGATCATCCTGGCGCTCTGCGTCATCATGACATTCGCCTCCCCGCACTTCCTGACGCTCGGCAACTTCCGGGCCATGCTGATGTCATTCTCCATCGAGGGCATCGTCGTCGTCGGTATGACGATCCTGCTCATCGTCGGCGGTATTGACCTGTCGGTCGGCTCGGTTGTCTGCTTCTCGATGGTGCTGTCCGGTTCGCTGTTCCTGATGGGCGTCGATCCCTGGACGGCCTCGCTGGTCGGCATCCTTGCCAGTGCCGCAATCGGCTGCATCATGGGCTTTTTCGTCACCGTCGTAGGCCTCAACCACTTCATCACCTCGCTCGCCGCCATGGTGATCGTGCGCGGTATCTGCCTCGTCATCACCAAGGGAACGCCGCTGTCGCTCTTCACGCTGCCGCCCTCGTTCAAGGCGGTGGGGCAGGGCACGTTCCATGGCGTTCCCTGGGTGATCCTGATCTTCGTTGCCGTGGTGATCGTGTTCGACTTCCTGCTCCGCCGGGCGACCGCCTTCCGCAAGGTCTTCTACACCGGCAGCAACGAGAAGGCGGCACTCTACTCGGGCATCAAGACGAAGCAGGTGAAATTCTGGGTGACGGTGCTCTGCGCCACGCTGTCGGGTGTCGCCGGCGCCATCTACATGTCGCGTTTCGGCGCGGCGACCCCGACCTTCGGCGTCGGCATGGAGCTGAACATCATTGCCGCAGCAGTGATCGGCGGGGCGTCTCTGAACGGCGGATCGGGCACGATCCTTGGCGCCATCCTCGGCATTGCGCTGCTCTCCGTCGTCACGAGCTCGCTCATCCTGCTCGACGTCTCGGTGTACTGGCAGGATATGATCAAGGGCTGCATACTGCTGGCCGCCGTTTCGATCGACCATCTCCTGCACAAGCGGAAGGCAGCCTGACATGCCGATTGCCAAACCGAAGACCACGACAGCTCCGCGCGAAGAGATCGTCATCGCCAGGCAGATGCATCAGGCGCTGGTCCTGCACTTCCTCGAGGGGTTGACGCAGGCGCAGATCGCCGATCAGCTCGGGCTGTCACATGCGACCGTCAACCGGCTGATCAAGCGCGGCCGCCAGCTCGGCCTCGTCGAGATCAAGATCAAGTCGCCGGTTGAGCCGCTGGTCGATATGGAAGAACAGCTTCTGGCGCTCGGCGGCATCGGCCGCGTGGTCGTGGTGCCGACGGTGTCGGACAATCCGCAGACGGCCCTTGTGTCGGTCGGCGAAGCGGCGGCGCGACTTCTCCTTGAGGAGATCGACGACGGCGATACGATTTGCATCACCGGCGGCAAGGGTGTCAGCGCCGTCGTCGCCGGGCTCAAGCCGCAACGCCACTACGACGTAGAGGTGATCCCGGCAACCGGCTGTGTGCAGGGCAAGCACTATACGGACGTCAACCACGTCTCGACGCTGATGGCAGAGCGGCTGGGCGGGCGCTCGTTCCAGATCCACGCACCGCTGTTTGCCGATAGCGAGGCTGAGCGAGCCATGTTGATCAACATGCGCTCAGTCGCCGACGTGTTCAAACGGGCGCGAGGGGCGAAGTTAGCCGTCGTCGGCATCGGCTCGATCCTCTCGGACGACTCGAGCTACTACGATCTGCACCCGTCCTCGAGCACGGACCGGCAGGCGATCGAGCGCTCCGGCGCCTCCTGCGAACTACTGGCGCACTTGCTCGATAACCACGGCCGGGTCTGCGACTACAGCCTGAACCGCACGCTCGTGTCGCTGACGCTGCCCGAGTTCGCCTCGATCCCCACCAAGATCGGTGTTGCGAGCGGACCGAACAAGGCGGCGCCGATCCTGAGCGTCATGCGGGGCAATCATCTGGATACGCTGGTGACGGACGAGGCGACGGGTGCGCGTATCCTGGAGCTGGCCAAGGAAGAGGGAAAGCGGACATGAGCGGACAGCAACTGACACGGGAGATCGGCCGCTCCGGCGTCGCCGCTTCAGCGGTGGGGCTTGGAACCTGGGCGATCGGCGGCTGGATGTGGGGCGGGACGGACGAACGGGAATCGATCGCTGCGATCCAGGCCTCGCTCGATGCCGGCGTGACGCTGATCGACACGGCGCCCGCCTATGGGCTCGGGCGTTCCGAGGAGATCGTCGGCAAGGCGCTCGCCGGACGCCGTGACAAGGCGGTGATCGCGACGAAGTGCGGGCTCGTCTGGCACACGCAGAAGGGCAACCACTTCTTCGACCAGGACGGCAAGCCGGTGCATCGCTACCTTGGCCGCGACGCGATCTTCCACGAAGTCGAGCAGAGCCTGAAGCGGCTCGGAACCGACTACATAGACCTCTACATTACCCATTGGCAGGACCCGACGACGCCGATCGAGGAAACGGTCGCGGCGCTAGAAGAGTTGAAAAGGGCCGGCAAGATCCGCGCGATCGGCGCGAGCAACGTCAACAGGGCCGAACTCGAAGCCTATGTGGCTACCGGTGGACTGGATGCGATCCAGGAGCGGTTCAGCATGATCGACCGAGAGATCGAGGCCGACCTGCTGCAGGTCACGACCGTCAACCGCGTCTCGACGCTCAGCTACTCCTCGCTGGCGCTTGGCCTGCTCTCCGGCACGATCGGACGGGACCGCATCTTTTCCGGCGACGACCAGCGCAAGGACAATCCACGCTTCTCGGTGGAGAACCGACGGAAGGTTGCCGCCTTTGCCGAGGCGATCCGGCCGGTTGCCGACAGTCACCGCGCCACGATCGCCCAGACGGTGATCGCCTGGACGCTGGCGCAGCCGGGCATCACCTTTACCCTTTGTGGCGCCCGCAATCCGGCGCAGGCGCTCGACAATGCCAGGGCCGGGACAATCCTGCTCGACGCGAATGAGCTTGCCGTGATTGACGCGGCCATAGCGACGAAACTGGCGAACATGGAAAGCTAACGGACCACATCATGAAACGGGAAGAGACCTTGGACGGGCTCCGCCAGAGCCCGAAAGTGGACGTGTGCATCGTCGGCGGCGGCATCAACGGGGCGAGCGTCTTTCGCGAGCTGGCCCTGCAGGGGTTGAGCGTGCTGCTGGTCGAGAAACACGACTATTGCTCGGGCGCGAGTGCGGCACTCTCCCGCATGGTCCACGGGGGGTTGCGTTATCTCGAAAACGGCGAGTTCAGCCTCGTGAAGGAATCGCTCGTCGAGCGCGACCGGCTGTTGCGCAACGCCCCGCATTATGTCGCGCCGCTGCCGACCACGGTCCCGGTCTTCGACGTATTTTCCGGGCTTGCCAATGGAATCGTTCGTTTCCTCGGCCTGAGCCGTCGGCCGAGCCGGCGCGGCGCGGTCGTCATCAAGGCGGGGCTTTCGATCTATGATTTTCTGACGCGCAAGCGCGCGCTGATGCCCACTCACCAGTTTCGCGGCCGGCGTGCCACGCTTGCCAAATGGCCGGCGCTCAACCCGGACATCCGCAGCTCGGCCACCTACTTCGACGCCTGGGTCAGCCACCCCGAACGGATCGGCATCGAGCTCCTGCAGGACGCACGCGCTCAGCCCACAGGCGCAGTAGCGCTGAACTACGCAGAACTGCGGCGGGACGAGGCGGGCGGCCATGTCGTCGTTGACCATATCGGTGGCACGAGCGTGCCGGTCGCGCCGAAGCTGATCGTCAATGCGACGGGCGGGTGGATCGACATCACCAATGGCGGCCTGCTCGCGTCCGATCGTCCCCTTCAGCCGCTGATGGGTGGCACCAAGGGCTCGCACCTCATCATCGACAATGCCGAACTGCGCGATGCGCTCGGCGGCCACATGATCTACTACGAGAACGAGGATGGACGCATCTGCATCCTGTTTCCCTATCTCGGCAAGGTGCTCGTCGGCTCGACCGACATCCGCGTCGACGATCCCGAGCCCGTGCGCTGCGAGGCGGACGAGCGCGACTATATCCTGCAATCGCTGGCCTTCGTCCTGCCCTGCATCAGTATCCGGCCCGAAGAAATCGTCTTCCAGTTCTCCGGCGTCCGGCCGCTGCCGGCAAGCAGCGACAGCTTCACAGGCCGCATCCCGCGCGACCACTTTTGCAACCTGGTCGAGGACGAGGCTGGTGGCGCGCCGGTGCTGTGCATGATCGGCGGCAAGTGGACGACGTTCCGCTCCTTCGGCGAGCTTGCCGCCGACATGGCGCTGGACCGGCTCGGGCGCGCCCGCCGGGTCTCGACCGCCGATCGCGCGATCGGCGGCGGTCGCGCCTTTCCGGAAAACCCTGACAAGTGGATCGCCGATCTTGCCGGACGGACACGGACCGCCCCCGCTCGCGTGGCCGCACTGTTCGAACGCTATGGCACCGAGGCTGAGCGAGTGGCGGACTTCATCGCGGCTGGTCATGACCCGGCCTTGCCCGACACCCGCTACACTGCACGCGAGATCCTGTTCCTGATCCGCAACGAGGCCGTCGAACATCTCGACGATCTGCTGCTGCGACGCACGACGCTTGCCGTGGCCGGCGAACTCTCGCTCGATATGGCCGATGCCGTCCTCGACATCCTCGCCGAGGAAAAGGGGTGGACGCCGACGAAGCGCGCTGCCGAACGCATGCGTTTCCTTGCGCTGATGCGCGACCGCCACGGCGTCGACGAGGCGGTGCTGGCGGCGCGGTCGCAAGGATCACCCACCGAGGCGAAGGCAGCCGTCTGAAGGATGAAATCCCATGCGTCGATGGTCCGGATCGGATCGGGCGCGAAATCTCGAAATGTAGGAGAATGACATGAGACACAATCGCAAGGTCCGGATGAACCGGCTGTTCGGCAACGGGCGCTGCCTGGACGTCGCCATCGACCACGGCGTCTGCAACGAGCCGTCCTTCCTCGATGGGCTGGAGAACATGGAGGCGGTGGTGCAGGCGCTCGCCGCCGCTGGGCCGGACGCGATCCAGATGAACTACGGCCAGGCCGATCTTCTGCAGGCGCTTCCCGGTAAGGACAAGCCGGCGCTTGTCATGCGCATCGACATGGGCAACCCCTACAATCGCATCCGTCACCGCGACATGTGGGCGGTGCTGCAGAACGAGTCCGAGCCGCTGGTCGGTGCGATCGAGATGGATGCGGCCTGCGTGGTGGTCAACCTGTTCATGCTGCCGGACGAGCCCGACCTGTTCCGCCAGTGCGTGCAGAACATTTCCCGCGTGCGTGCCGACTGCGAAAAATACGGCATGCCGCTGATGATCGAGCCGCTCGTGATGCAGCCAGTGACCGAGCATGGCGGCTACATGGTCGACGGCGATGCCGACAAGATCGTCACCCTGACCAGGCTCGCCCGCGAGATGGGCGCCGACATCGTCAAGGCCGATCCGACGACCAATCCGGAACATTTCCACAGGGTGGTGGAAGCGGCACGTTGCCCGGTTCTCGTGCGTGGCGGCGGCAAGGAAGACCTGCGCGCTGTGTTCGACAAGTCGGCGGCCTTGATGAAGCAGGGCGCGATGGGCATGGTCTACGGGCGCAACATCTATCAGCACGCCAATCCAAGCGCCGTCGTGCGCGGGCTGATGGCGATCGTGCACGACAATGCGAGCGGCAAGGAGGCCTTCGCGCTGTACCGGCAAGGCTGATTGTTGCGACCGAGCCTTGGGAGGGGTTCTGCATGGGAGAGTATCTTTTGGGGCTCGACGCCGGAAACACCGTCATCAAGGCGGTGATCTTCGACCGGACGGGCAGGGAGTTGGCGTATGCGGGCGAGGAGGGGCATAGCCGCATGCCGTGCCCTGGCCATGTCGAGCGCGATCTGGGTGAACTCTGGGCCAACGCCAAACGCGTCATCCGCACCTGCATCGACAGGGCCGGCATCGCTGCGACGGATGTTGCCGCGATCGGCTGCGCCGGACACGGCAACGGGCTCTATGCGCTCGACCTGGACGGCGAGCCGCTCCTCGGCATCCAGTCGCTCGACACGCGAGCGGCCGGTCTCGTCGAGGAGTGGGCCGCGGACGGTGTCGGCGAGCGGACCTATCCGATCGCCCGCCAACGCCCCTGGCCGTCGCAGACGCCGACGCTGCTGGCCTGGCTGAAGCGTCATCGGCCGGAGCTTTTCAAGCGGATCGGTACAGTGTTCTTCTCCAAGGACTTCGTCGTCAACCGCTTGACGGGTGTGCGTGTCAGCGAGGTTTCGGACATGTCGGGCGCCGGCCTGCTCGATCTTGCCGCGCGCCGCTATGACGCTGCGCTCATGGAAGCCTATGGTCTTGCCGACTGCATGGACCTCCTGCCGCCCCTCATCGAAAGCGCTGACATGGCCGGTAGGGTGACCGAGGCGGTCGCGGCGGAAACGGGCCTTGCTACCGGCACGCCGGTGATTGGCGGCCTGTTCGACGTCGTCGCCTCGGCGCTCGGATCGGGCGTGTCGCGTACCGGCAGCGCCTCGATCATAGCCGGCACCTGGAGCATCAACCAGGTCGTCATCGACGGCCCGGATCTCGATGGCCCGGTCTTCATGTCGTCGACCTTCGACCGCACCCGCTACATGGCGATGGAGAACAGCGCCACCTCGGCGGCGAACCTGGAATGGCTGGTGCGGGAATTTTTCGGTGGCGGGCAGGAAGAGGGCGTTTCGCCCTTTGATGCCTGCTGCGCGCTGGCCGCAGCCGTCGAACCAGCCTCGGACGATCCGCTGTACCACCCCTATCTCTATGGCGCCCAGCAGGATGGCCACGCCCGTGCCGGCTTTTACGGTATCGCCGGCTGGCACACCAAGGGACATCTGATCCATGCGCTTCTGGAAGGGGTCGCCTTCGGCCACCGCCAGCATGTCGAGACGATCCGCAAGGCCGGCGCAACGTTCGAGGAGGCCATGCTTTCCGGAGGCGGGTCGCGCAGCCGGCTGTGGCCGCAGATCTTCGCCGACGTGCTCGGCCTGCCCGTCACCGTGGCTGTCTCGCGGGAAACCGGCGCGCTGGGGGCGGCGATTGCGGCGGGCACGGGCGTCGGCCTCTTTGCCGATTTCACCGAGGGTGCGAAAGCGATGGTGCGGGTCGACCGCCACTATAGGCCGAACGGCGCGCTTGCCGCACACTATGGCCGGCGCTACGCCATCTATCGCGACATTTCCGACGCGATGGCGCCGCTTTGGCGGAGATTGGCGGCGACACATCCGATCGACGCGGGAGTAGCAGCGTGAGCATGCATGTGAATGAGGCCGTGACGGATGCCGGCGCCTACGATTTCATCGTTGTCGGCGCGGGCTCGGCCGGGTGCGTTCTGGCGAACCGGCTTTCGGCAGATCCGAAGAACCGCGTGCTGCTTCTGGAAGCCGGCGGCAGTGACCGCTATCACTGGGTCCATGTGCCCATCGGTTATCTCTACTGCATGGGCAATCCGCGCACGGACTGGATGATGAAGACGGCGGCGGAGCCTGGGCTCAACGGACGCGCCCTGAACTATCCGCGCGGAAAAGTGCTCGGCGGCTGTTCGTCCATTAACGGCATGATCTACATGCGCGGCCAGGCCGCCGACTATGACGGCTGGCGGCAGGCGGGCAATGCCGGCTGGGGCTGGGACGATGTGCTGCCATACTTTATCAAGTCCGAGGACAACTATCGCGGCAAGTCTTCTATGCACGGCGCCGGCGGCGAATGGCGGGTCGAGCGCCAGCGCCTCTCCTGGCCGATCCTCGACGCATTCCGCGATGCGGCCGAAGAGCTCGGCATTCCCAAGCGTGACGACTTCAACGACGGAGACAACGAGGGATCCGGTTACTTCGAGGTCAATCAGCGCGGCGGTTTGCGGTGGAACACGACCAAGGCGTTCCTGCGCCCGGCGATGAAGCGCTCCAACCTGCGGGTGCTGACCGGCGCGGAGACTGAAAGACTGGAATTCGACGGCAAACGCGTCCGGGGCGTGCGGTTCCGCCTCAATGGCCGGGCGCATGCCGCGCGCGCCGATCGGGAGGTGATCCTGTCTGCAGGTGCGATCAACTCGCCGAAGATCCTCGAGCTCTCCGGCGTAGGTCGCCCGGAGGTGCTGTCGGCGGCGGGGATCGACGTGCTGCATGCACTGCCGGGGGTAGGGGAAAACCTGCAGGACCACCTGCAGATCCGTAGCGTCTTCCGCGTTGAAGGCGCGAAGACGCTGAACCAGCTTTACCACAACCTGTTCACGCGCGCCGGCATGGGGCTCGAATACATCCTGCGACGCTCCGGCCCCCTGTCCATGGCCCCGAGCCAGCTCGGCATTTTTGCGAAGAGCGACCCCGCCGTCGCTACCGCCGATCTCGAATACCATGTGCAGCCGCTCAGCACCGACCGGCTCGGCGAGCCGTTGCACCGCTTTCCCGCTGTTACTGTTTCGGTCTGCAACCTTCGACCGGAGAGCCGCGGCACGGTGCACGTGGCCGACAAGGATGTCGGCAAGGCGCCCGATATCCGGCCGAACTATCTTTCGACCGCCGGCGACCGCCTGCTGGCGGCAAAGTCCATCCGCCACGCGCGCAGCATCATGGCGGCGAAGGCGATTGCGAGGTATCGACCGCAGGAAATGCTGCCGGGCGCGGAGTACCAGAGCGACGAGGACCTGATCCGGCGCGCAGGCGATATCGCGACGACGATCTTCCATCCGGTCGGCACCTGCAAGATGGGTCGGGACGATATGGCTGTAGTCGACCCATCGCTACGGGTTCATGGTTTGGCGGGACTAAGAGTTGTCGATGCGTCGGTGATGCCCACAATCGTCTCCGGCAATACGAACTCGCCGGTGATCATGATCGCCGAGAAGGCAGCTGACGCCATTCTGCATCACGTTTGAAAGGGGGGCGGAAATTAAGGGTGGCGCTGTCCCTTGCCTCCGAATGAAGGGAGGGATGGATGAGCGCCGGGGCAATGCGGTATGCATGGTGAACCTTGTAATAATGCCACTGAAAGGCAACGTGTAAGGATCATGCAGCGCTAGATGGGCCAATAGTTCGATTCCTATCAATGCGAGGGATAGGAGACATCCGGGTTGCCGACTTTATGGTCGTCTCAAACGGGTGGAGAGTTAGCAATACCCCCTGATCCGAACACCAGGAAGCTTCAGGAGCGGATACTTGGCCCTTGTGACCCAAGCGTCTTGAATGGGGCCGATGGCCGACCGTCCGCTGCCAGGAGACCCAACACGAAAGGCGGACACCAGAGCACTTGCCGCCGAGGTCTGGAATGGGGCCCGAAGCTGCCGTCTGGTGATCATGGCGCGAATGACCGCTTTGCGCCCCCATTTCCGTCATTCGGGAAGCGCCGGCGAATTTCCAAAAGCTGCCGTTACTCTCGATGCCCGTCCATGTCCGCGGCGCGCCGATAGTGTTGAAAACCCTTTGTTGCCGACGCTTGAGACCCGTGATTCACTCCTCAGAGTGATTCGCAGGGGATCAGGCGAATGATGGGAATCCAGGCGGCTCCGGCGCAGCTCTTCTACGAGTTCAGCCTTGTTGAGCATGTGCCGGTAGTCTACCTGCTTCGCAGGATCGACCGCCATCTGGACCTTGATGGCATCCGTATGCAGTTGAAGCCGTACTACAGCAGCACGGGCCGCCCCTCGATCGATCCCGAACTGATGATGCGGATGCTGATCATCGGCTACAGCATGGCGATCCGGTCGGAACGGCGGCTGTGCGAGGAAGTGCATCTCAATCTCGCCTACCGATGGTTCTGTCGCCTGGGACTGGACGGCAAGGTGCCCGACCATTCGAGTTTTTCCAAGAACCGCCATGGCCGTTTCCGGCAGAGCGATATCCTGCGGCACCTGTTCGAGACGGTGGTGGAGCGCTGCCTGGCGCAGGGCTTGGTCGGCGCGGAAGGCTTTGCCGTCGACCCCAGCCTGATTGCCGCCTTCGCCAACAAGCAGCGCTCGGTGCCCAGCGCGGGAATGGAACATCGACGCGGCGAAGGACGATGCCAGCCGCTCCGTGCAGGAATATCTGGCGGTCCTCGATGATGCGGCTTTCGGTGCGGCCTCGCCGGTGACGCCGAAGTTCATTTTCCCGTCCGATCCGGCGGCGAAATTGACCGAGCGCATAAGGGCCACTTGCCGGCACACCGGACTATGAGCGCTCGCGGCATCGGCGCAAGAAGGTGGAGATGCTGTTTGCTCACCTCAAACGCATCCTTCGGACGGCGCGGCTGCGGCTGCGCGGTCCATGCGGGGCACGCGACGAATTCCTCCTCGCCGCAACTGCCCAAAACCTCAGAAGGCTGGCAAAGCTCAGGCCGCCGTGCCGCCCAGCAGCCGCACGACCAGCCCTGTGAAGGGCTCATCGGCCGCCCGCACGTCGCATCGGGCTATGGCCAGCCCGGCGAAATGCAAAGACACCTCGGCCTTATCGCAGTGAGCGATTATGTTGGCGAGTTTTTCAACGATATCCGCCACCAGCGGTCATGGCTTGAATGCGCCGATACTGTCATGACTCAATGCGCTACAACGAGTAACAACGCGGCTCATCTCAGCGGCAGACGGATCAACCTAGCTGCGCAGATTGTGGGACCGGAGAAGGCGGGTCGTGAACCCAGCCAACTAGAAAATTGCACCTGCTGCAACTCCTGATACAACTTTGAGGAATCGAGGCTATGGTCGCGTCATGAGCGAAAACAATGAATACTTGCTGGTCTACCCGCCTTCGCGTTGAGGCCACTCTTCCCAAGCTTGCAAGTTCTCACCCGTCCGACTTCCTGCGTGACGACGAGCCCCGCCGCTCGAGACCTCGACGTGTTCACGCCGGTCAGCGAGGGAATAGCTATGCGCCCCATAGCGGACGTTCGCGCTATCATGTCTATCTGCACAGCCCGCCAGCGGAGAGCGTTGTCACCGCTGCTGCGACGGCGATCTCGATGGCCTCGACGAAATGAGAGCCAAAAACGCCGCGCTTTGAGGGTTCGGGTTGCCAAATGTTGACATGGTAGGGGATGGGTTGGGCCAAAGGGCGCACGGCAATCCCGTCCCCCCGAAAAGCGAGAGCGGTGAGCGGGTTGACGATAGAAAGACCGATCCCGGCGCGCGCAAGCGAGCCAATTGAGGTGGCGGTGGTGGTTTCGACCAAGAGCTTGCGTTTGACGTTCGCCGTTTCAAAAAATGAATCCACCTGCCGACGATAAGAATCTTCATCCGAATAGTATATGAAGTTATGTCCCTCGAAATGTTCGGTTTTCAGAACCTCGTATTGGGCGAGCGGATGCGATGCCGGCATGATGCACAACAGATCGCCCGCATAAAGCTCCAAGGTGGTGGAAGGGGTACGATCGAATCTCCCTTCGACGATTCCGATGTCGAAAAACTTGCTCACCAAATCTCGGGTCAGCGCCGTCTCCTCCAGAGAATGGATCTTGAGTGACGTGTTTGGAAATTCGGCAAGGAAGCGCTCTACCACCTGCGGGATCAAGGCATGGGCAAAAGCAGGCAGGCACGCGACGGACACGCGCTGAAAGCTGTCTTCGCGTATTGCTCTGGCGGTTCGCGCAATCTCTTCAATACTGACGAACGAGCGCTGGACGATGACGTTGAGCGCGATGGCCTGCTGGCTTGGTTCAAGGCGTCGGTTCTGTCGGTGAAAGAGGGGGAAACCGAGCAGGGCCTCAAGCTCCTTCAATTCTCGGCTGATCGTCGGTTGTGACGAATATAATAGGCTCGCTGTTTCGGTGACGTTTAGCGTCTGCATAAGCGACTGGAAGATTTCGAGCTGTCGGTGTGCGAGGCGCATGGTGTTTCCTTTGTCTGGGTCTTGCCGGAAAACATATCAAAAATGAATAAACCACAGTAAATTATGAATTTGACGGCATGTTGGATTTTGGTAGCGTCCCCTCCGTGCGAAAAGGCAGAGAAACTGCTGCGCCAACTGGGGAACAAAATGACAGCGGAATTCGTGCGCCCGCATGTGGCGCAGATTGGTTATCGTTCCGGGGAACTCTTTATCGAACAGGTTCCCGTAAGGACGATCGCTGAGAAATTCGGAACGCCTTTCTATGCCTATTCGGCATCTGCCGTCTGCCAACGCATTGAGATGCTGCGTGACGCATTGCACCCCGCCGAGGTACAGATCTGCTACGCCATGAAGGCTAACAATAATCTGTCCCTCTTGCGGATACTCTCCGGTCTTGGTTGCGGCATGGATATCGTTTCGGGCGGAGAGCTCGAACGGACGCTTGCGGCCGGGGTGCCGGCGCAAAAGATCGTCTTTTCCGGTGTTGGCAAAAGCGAGCAGGAAATCAAGGCGGCCGTCGCGGCAGGCGTGGGCCAACTCAACGTCGAGTCGACGGAAGAACTGGAGTTGATTGCGAAGGTGGCGCGAAATGTCGGGCGGAAAGTGCCGGTTGTCCTTCGTGTAAATCCGGATGTCGATGCGGCCACGCACCCCAAAATCACGACTGGAACGCGACACAACAAATTTGGCATACCCTATGAAGCTGCTCTGACTGTCTATGCCAGGGCCTCGACCCTTCCCGGGATCGACTGCCTGGGGCTTGCCGTCCATATCGGCTCGCAGATCACCGATATCCTGCCATTCCGCAAGACCTTCGAAAGGGTGGCGGAACTGGTGGGGCGGATCCGCGCGCAAGGCAACACGATCACGCGGCTCGATCTGGGTGGCGGCCTCGGCGTTTCGTATGACGGACGTTCGGGCATCGATATTGTGACCTATGGGGCCATTCTTCGTGAAACGCTCGCTGATTGCGGATGCGAACTTACGATCGAGCCTGGTCGCTTCGTCGTTGCGGAAGCGGGAATTCTGGTCAGTGAAGTACTGTACAACAAGGTCCAGGGCAGCGAAAAATTCACGATCGTCGATGCGGGGATGAACGACCTAATGCGCCCCGCGCTCTATGATGCGCGCCATCCGATCTGGCCGATTGCCGAACCCGCGGCTGAAACCCTGGCGGAGCCGTGTCATATCGTTGGCCCGGTTTGTGAAAGTTCGGATACGTTCGGAAAATATGAGGCGCTGCCGCCGCTTGTCAGCGGCGATCTTCTCGCCCTCGGGGTGGCCGGTGCCTACTGCGCCGTGATGTCATCCAGTTACAACGCCCGACCGCTGGTGCAGGAAATTCTGGTGGAAGGCAACAGGTATTGCCTGGCTCGCCATCGGCAGACCGTTGCCGCAATGCTGAAACTCGAACAAGCGGGTGAATGGATTGCTGCTTGATATTGATTACCGCGAAGCTTTTTCCTCCCCCGAGCGCTCCTTCATTAAAACGCACGGCCTTGGCAACGATTTCGTGGTGATGGACGGACGACATCACACGTTCGTGCCATCAGAACAAGCAATCCGCTGGATTTGCGACCGGCATCGGGGTGTCGGCGGCGATCAGCTTCTGGTCTTCGAGCAGCCGCAACGCCCCGATGCGAATGTCAGATTGCGCATCTACAACATCGATGGCGTCGAAGCGCAGACCTGCTTGAATGCAACGCGCTGCGCTGCATGGCTTTTGATGGAAGAGAGCGGCGCCGGCGAGGTCGTCATCGAGACGATAGGGGGACCGATCCGCGCAAGGCGCGAAGGGGACCATCGCGTCAGTCTGCATATTGTCAGCGGCGAATGGGACTGGCGCAAAATTCCTCTGGCAGGCCCTCTCGAAGAGGCGCGCGGCCGCCTCGACAACGGTCCGCTCAAAGATCCGGTGGCCGTCAACATGGGCAATCCGCATCTCGTCTATTTTGTCGCGGACCGCGATTCATTGGATGTGGCGGCGCTGGCCGACCCCATTCAGAAAAATCGCTACCTTCCGGAACAGGCCAACATCGGGGTGGCGGAACTTGTAGGCGGTGGCCGCATCCGCTTAGTCGTCTATGAGCGACCGGGGATCCTCACCCAGGCTTGCGGCAGCGGCGCCTGCGCGGCGGTGCTGGCGGCGCTCAGGAAAGGCCTCATTGAGCACCCGCACGCCATCGTCGATATGCCCGGGGGAAGCCTCGACGTCCGCGTCCTCCAAGACGAAACGATCATTCTCACTGGAGACGTCGCTGTATCCTTCTACGGTTTTACTGCACAGGAACTGGTTTGATCATGTCGAGCAATATCTTCATTTCCGTCGAGGATGTTTCCAAGACTTATGCTGCCACGCAAAATGGAAAGGCACATCGTGCATTGAACAAGGTCTCCTTCTCCGTTGAGAAAGGGCAAGTCCTTGTCATCATCGGCCCGTCAGGATCCGGCAAGAGCACGCTGTTGCGGACCCTGAATGCCTTGGAAAGCATCGATTCAGGCACGATTGTCGTCAACGATATGCGAATTTCCGACGGTCGAACCGACCTCAATCACGCGCGGTCAGAAATCGGAATGGTGTTTCAGCACTTCAATCTGTTTCTACACAAGACTGCTCTGGAAAATGTCGTTCTGCCGCAAGTCGTGGTGCTGAAACGGAGCCTGGAGGATGCCACCGAACGCGCCCGAGAAATGCTCCGTAAAGTGGGTATGGCGGAGCGTGAAGGCCATTATCCGAGCCAGCTTTCCGGAGGTCAGCAGCAGCGCGTGGCAATCGCCCGCGCGTTGGCGATGAATCCCAAGGTCATGCTTTTCGACGAAGCCACATCTGCCCTCGACCCGGAGATGGTCGGCGGCGTTCTCGAACTGATGCGAAACCTGGCCCACGAGGGCATGACGATGGTGGTAGTTACCCACGAAATGGGTTTCGCGCGGGAAGTTGCGGACCAGGTGATCTTTATGGACGAGGGGCAGATCGTCGAAGTGGGAAATCCTGCCACGCTTTTTTCAGAACCAAAACAGCCGCGTACCCGGACCTTTTTGGAGCAGGTTTTATAAAAGTACCAACTAAAAATACCAACGAGAGGAGAACTGAAATGGGAATACTGAACAAACTTGTAGCTGCAGCCGCGATGGTCATCGGCATTACCAGCGTCGCGTCTGTGGCGCAGGCTGACGAAATGGACGACATCTTGAAACGTGGAGAGTTGATCGTTGCCGTCCAAACCCAGGGAGCGCCGGTCAGCTTCATTGATAAGAACGGTAAGCAGACAGGGTTGGCGGTTGAGCTTGCGCGCATGATGGCAGAAGACCTTGGCGTGAAGGTTACGTTCCAGGATTATGACTGGAAGGGCCTCATTCCCGCTCTGCTTTCGGGCAAGGTCGACATGATTGCCGCAGACATGACCCCGACGCCCCAACGCGCTTCACAGCTTCTTTTCTCGCGGCCGATGTTCTACGAAGAAACAGTCGGCGTGGCTTTGAAGGATTCTCCCTACACGAAGTGGGAAGACCTGAACAAGAGCGGGCTTAGCCTTGGCTCTACACAGGCAAGCTCCTACAGCGAAGCGATCAAGAAGTATCTGCCTGAAGCCACTCTGAAAGAATTTAGCGGTGGCACTGCCGCGGTCGCGCAGGCGCTTTCCGCTGGACGGCTCGACGGGCTTGTGTCCGATCTGGGCAACGTTTCCAACTTTCTCAATGATTTCGATAACCTGAAGCTGCTCGACGGCATCGTCGTCAAGAACCCGCTTTCATTCGCCGTTCGCCCTGATGCCTTCCATCTGAAAATGTGGCTCGACAACTATGTCGAACTGACAACCTCGGACAAGCGTCTGGAGAAGATGGTGAATTACTGGTGGAACACGACCGAGTGGGAAAAGGATCACAAGTAACAGCATTCGTTGAAAGGCCTCGCGCAAGCGGCACGGGGCCTTTCAGATAGCTTCTAAGGTGAGAGGCGCCAAAGGGGGGCGATCGCATCCTGGCGACGCGATACTGCCTGCGTTGCCTGACTGCAAGGTCTTTCCAATGTCATCCCTGATACTCGAATACTACAACTACCGTATCGTGGCTCAATATTTCGATGCCTTTGTTCAAGGGCTGGGCAATACCCTGTGGGCGGCGGGAGTCAGCTTCATTCTCTCATTCATTCTCGGAACGGTCATGGCTTTGATTATGTTCACGAAAATGAGATGGCTAATAAATCTCATCCGGGCCTACATTACGTTTATTCGTGCCACGCCGCTGTTGGTGCAGATCTATCTGGTCTATTACGGCCTCCCGGCGGTGCTGCCATTCACCGCCAGATGGCCAGAAATGAGCCTTGGCATAGCGGCTCTGGTGCTCAACTGCGCCCCGTATATGTGCGAGATCATCCGCACGGGTATCGAATCCGTCCCCTCCGGCCAATTCGAGGCGTCGAAAGCCGTTGGCATGAATTACAGGCAGCGCCTGCGCCATATCGTGTTGCCGCAGGCCTTTGCGAATGTTGTGCCACCGGTGATCGGCCAAACAGCGGTTCTCATCAAAGACACGTCGTTGCTTTCGCTCATCACCGTGTTCGAATTCGCCAGCGCGGGGATTCTTTTGAACAGTGAGCGCGTTCGACCGAACGAGAGTTTTATCACCATCGCGTTTGGTTATCTCATGATCTATTGCCTGGTATTACTGCTGTCGGCGTTCGTCAAGAACCGGCTGGCCGGGCCGGCCTGGAATGCAAAGGGCTGACAATGATTGATTACTATCTGAAGCTCACCGTCGCGATCCTGCCGTTTCTCTGGCAGGGGTTCAAAGAGACGTTCATCGTTTCGTTGGTCGCCATATTCGCTGGTTCGCTGCTCGGGCTGATCATCGGCGTTATCCGCAGCTACAATATCGTGCTGCTCGCCAAACTGCTTGGTCTCTATGTCCACAGCCTGCGTGGCACGCCGTTTTTGGTGCAGCTCTATCTTTTCTATTTCGTCCTGCCGAACACGGGCGTGGCGTGGTTGAGCTGGGATTCCCAGACGGCGGCCTTTGTCGCCTTGTCACTTTATACGTCGAGTTATGTCGCGGAAATTGTTCGCGGCTCTATCGCGGCCGTGCCAAAGGGGCAGTGGGAAGCGGCTACAGCGGTCGGGATGAATCAGATGCAGTGTCTCTGGCACATCATTTTGCCACAGGCATTGAAACTGACCATCGCACCGATGAGCAGCGTTTATGTCATCATCATTAAGAGCACAGCTATTCTTTCGGTTGTCGGAATTGCTGAGTTGACCCGGCAGGGCGAAGTCACGATCTTGCGTTATCCGCGAGATATTCTTTTTATATACAGCCTGATCGCGGCGGTGTACTTCATATATTGCTATCCGATCCTCTGGTTCTCCAGGTGGACGGAAGGGCGGATCACCAATACTCCGCGTCTATCATTGGATTGAGCCTGAAGGGGTCACATTCTCGGCTGGAGGGCCGACACCGGAGGCTTGAAAATGAAGCCCGTTAATCCCGAGCGAGGCTCTGCCAGACCTATCACTCGTCGACCGGCAATCGCAGCGTGTCGCCCAGTTCGAAGCTTTCTAGAGCATGACAGCGGCGATATGGTGCTCTGTTTCACGACGGCCGACCCTGTCGAGCATGATCCGTCGTCGTCGATCACCAGCCAGCAGCGCTTTTCCGGCAACCATACGACCTTGCCTTCCGCGCCGCGGCCGAGACCACGCAGGAGGCGGTGTTGAACGCACTCCGCATGGCGCCTGCGACGCAGGTCCGGAACGGTTGTATGTATCCCACTCTTGTTAAATGGCTAAAGGAGCATCCAAGCCCATGAAAGTTTTCATTTCCGCTGATATCGAAGGCACCGCAGGCATCACCCATTGGGACGAAGCTGACCGTAACCACACGGATTGGAGCGAGTTCCGTACCTTGATGACTGCCGAAGTGGTCGCCGCCTGTGAGGGCGCGCGCGCCGCCGGGGCGACGGAGGTCGTGATCAAGGATGCGCATAGCAGTGGCCGCAATTTGATCCTCGACCGGCTCCCCGACTACGCGCGAATCGTGCGCGGCTGGTCTGGCCATCCGGACGAAATGATGTTCGGCATCGACGCCAGCTTCGTGGCCGCAATCTATACCGGCTACCATTCCAAGGCAGGCACGGAGGTCAATCCGCTCGCCCACACCTCCAATCTGCGCATCTCGCGGCTGTTGCTCAACGGCGAGGTGGCGTCCGAGTTCACCTTCAATGCGCTTTGTGCGGCCGGCTACGGCGTGCCTTCGGTCTTCGTCGCTGGCGACGAAGGAATCTGTGCGGAGGCGCGGGCCATGGTGCGGGGCCTTTCGGCGGTGGAGACGCTGGACGGAAAGGGGCTTGCGTCGACGTCCATCTCGCCCGCCTGGTCCCGGCGTCTCATCCGCGAGGGGGTTACTGCGGCGCTATCCGGGGATTTCGCGCAGGCGCTTCCCGCCAAGGCCGATCATTATGAAGTGGTCATCGAGTTCAACACGCCAAGCGAAGCCTATCGCGCAAGTTGGTACCCGGGCGCCCGGTCGCATGCTCCTCGCGCTATCGCTTTTGAGCACAAGGATTTTTCCGAAATCCTGCGCGCGCTGCTTTTCCTGAAGGTTTGATCAGGGGCGGCCTTGTCGCAAATTTTTGTGGCTAACGGTTTGTTGACCATCGGCGGGACATTCCCACTCCAGATGGTGCGGTGCCGAAAAGCTGAAGCGCCAGTCGAAGGACGATTTCAAAGGCAGCCATTTTCGAAGCATGGCTGATCGTGCCGGCAGTTGCCTGGTATCTGCACTATCCGCTCAGATACCGAGATCTGGAAGATATGTGCCGGGAGCACGGCTTCCAGATCGATCACAGCCCAATTAGACAAATCGGTGGGTGTTGACTCACGCGCCGTGGGCTGCTCGACGGGCGTCGGCATCTCGGCCGGCACGAACGTTTTTCGCTCTTGCTTGAGTTCCTGGATTTTCCTGTTCAGACGCTGTGCGGTCGGCTCGAAAATCGACCGCATCCAGGCCGCCATTTCTTCGGCGCGTCGGAGGAGGTCATCGAGGTCCAGCTTTCCAAGCCGGCATAGGAACAACTGCTCTCGTCGAAGACGTCGCGCTATCGGCGCGATAGACGATCGAGCCGTTCGCCGACGATCTTGAGCGCCTGCGCCTGCTGATTCTGGGCGTCCAGAATGAGCCTCAGCAGGTCGATGAGCTGCGCGATACGATCCGAGCCGTGCGGCGTGTCCAGGAGGGACAGGAGAGGCAGTAGCACCTCGGTGTTGCGCTCGACCGACGTCAGGGTTCGCATCGATGCGGAAACTATTTCCGTCATGGCTGTGGTTCTCCATGAATTTTGAGAAGTCACCGCGGCGGATGCCTACGGCGCGATTGGCTGCTGCCACGAACGTTCCCGACGAAGTGACAAGGATCGGCCCCTTGTCGCCGTTCGCGATCTGCAGGCCTTGTCGGGCAAGCTCGCGGGTGAAGGCTTCACCGCTTGTCGAAAATGCTCGCTTCAGTTTCGGCATGCCGAGTGGCCTCCTGATCGGCGCGACACTGGCGGGCCTCCTGTTCTGCCGCTTCTACAAGCGTGCACAGGTTGTTCCCTTCAGTCTGCAATTCATGCAGATCGTCCTCGGTATCTCGCTCGGCGTCATTGTCGGTCCCGGTGATATTCTCGTGGCGTCGGACTGGCTCTCCGCCGCTGGACTGACATTATCCTGCCTAACTCTACAGGTCGGCACGAGCTATCTCTGGCTCCGTCGAGTTTCGCGCTGGCCAACAGCCGATGCGGCACTGGCTTCCTATCCAGGTGCCATGGCAGCCGTGCCATGATCTGTCGCAAAAGTCCGGATTAAAGCGGCAGTTTCGCGATTGAATTTTGCAACGTCGAGAACGGCAAAATGACCGAACCGAACGCGGTTGGCAAATTCCGATCATGCGACGTGTAGCGAGATACCCGAAATCGTGGTTTCCAAGCCCGCCAGATGGGGTTGCCTGTCGAAAATGATGTCTGCCCCATCCCAAGCCGTTGATACGTCTGGCGGGGCAGAATCCTGCCTCTTCCCGCGTGTTGGGCTTAGCGGGTGTCATGGTGGGTAAGAACGAGCCGTATCCGACTATCCTGCAGAGTGATTTCCGAGGCATGGACAGAGGGTATCCAGACGGGCAGAGAAAGAAAGCCCCAAGGGGCGGCCCCCTTCGGGGCCGTTTGTAGTCTATTCCGTAGTTATCTGTCTGTTTTCAAATCGCTTTCAGGTCGTTTTAACAACCTTGACGAAAGCGGTTTGCATCACCTCCGAAAGCGTGTCCTCGTACTCGCTGGCGACGATAAAGGAATCGTGGATGGGGAGCGTAACGATGCCCTTCCGATGCATTTCCACGAGCACCTGACGGCAGATTTCGGAATCGATACCTTGAAGCTTTAGACCGATGCCGCTGTGGAAATAGGTATCGATGTCCGGGTGCCGTGTCCTGATATCGGCAATCAGGGCTTCGGCGGTATCGCGGTCACCGTCCAGGTTTTCGGCGATCGCGCCTCGTGCCGCTCGGAAACCGTCTGCATTCAGGAGGGCGTTGAATGCTTGCTTGACGACGGCGCGGTTCCATCCGGGCAAGGTGTAGGCATCCCCCTCCAGATGACGGGTGGCCAGGCCGTAGAGAAGACGGGGATGGATTTGCTGATAGTCCAGTTCCACCGTTGGGTGCCCGTCGATGGTGAGGTGCTGCCGATGCGCCTTTCGGCACGATTGCCACCAGCCTCCATAGAAGCGCCCACCGCGATCCCAAGCCGTTGTAGACACGGTAGAGCGAAGTCATTCCGGGGAAGACCGAGTAGCCGTCAAGGCGGATCGCGTTGCCGTCTCGAAAGGCTGCCGGAACATCGAGGCCGATTTCGGCCTGCGAAAGGCTGCGGTTGATTTTCGCCAACATGGCACGGTCCCGCCGCGTCCTGTCATTGTCCCGGTAATCGATCAAACGCCCCTCGGGGTCTTTCAATCGGATGACTTCGCCGACCTCGTGACGCAATTCAGGCAATGCGACCTCGGTGAGCCATGCGGCTGGCCGATAGCTCGACTGAATGCCTGTGGAACGGCCTGCGGGTTGGCGATCGTGGTCCACGAGAAGCCCCGCATCCAACAGGGCATCGATCGCCGGCACAACGTTGTAGTAGGTGAGATCGGGATCGCGGTAACGCCGCGTCTCGTGCCACCAGCCGTTGCGGCGGGGATACGAAATCCGAAGTTCCGATCCGTCGCGGGCCGTACGAATGGCATCGGCGGTAACGGCAACCCGGATTCGTGCCCGTGATGACGATCTTCCGATGGTCAGCGCCATCGCCGCATGGGTCAAGCGCCGATTCCAGCCTGCAACCGCGACTCGAGCGTTATGCAACACGTCTGCAGTTGCAGCATTGTTGCAGAATATGTTGACAATGTTGCGGATCGCCTCAGAATCGAGAAAAATCAGTCAACCAATTTTGATAAGCTATTTCAAAGGGTTGTGGCGGAAGAGGTGGGATTCGAACCCACGGTACGGTTTCCCGCACGCCGGTTTTCAAGACCGGTTCCTTAAACCACTCGGACACTCTTCCATCTATTTGATATTAAAGACGTTTCCCGTTCAATATCTTTGACCAAAACAGCCGTTTGCTGCGTACGTTGCAACTATTTTGATTCCGACTAGCGCTTATAGCGGCTTGCAACGCCGCGTCAACTTGTTCAGCAACATCAGCCCGCATTCCGGGCATCATATGCGAATACAAATCGAGGGGGCCCAATCGTCGAATTACCCCAGGCGCTCGCTGGCGCGTGCGTGTGCTTAAGGTCATGAGAGCGAATCTGGGGCAGCAAGGCCTTTGCAAGCAACCTTGTCCACTCCTGGGCGCGAAACCGACTCTAGCGGCCGGCCGTCTGCTTGTACAACCTCGAACGCCACACTTGGTACCGGCGCTTCTGGCTCTCGGCCGTATTGCGTGGAACAGATCACCCGATTCCCTCTCCGTCCCCTTAGCGTCGGACGCACGGCTTTCTCTGTCGTCTTGCTGGCGATTTTCACCCGTTCGATGGAGGATGTACGAGCACGCCAATGCGCTGCCCAGGGACACCGGATCAAGGTCAGTGCTGCAAAAGGCGCCCAACTGGGTCCGCCGCCGCGGCCAAGTTCGACACCGCAGGCAATCGCGCTTATCGGGATAACAAGCTGGACTTCGGAGCTGCCTCCGAGGTCTAGCGTATCGAGCCAGCTGAGTACCTTGCGGCAAAGGCGCGGGGGCGAATATTGCCCCTGCCTCACCGCTTTCGAATGTAGATCCCGGCCTCGTCAGCAGCGCGAATGAACGCCTCCCTGGCAACTCCTCTCGGCGCTCCGTTCATTAGGACCGCACGACAGACTCGCTTCGCTTCCGCAAAGGCGTCGCCCTGTTTGTTGGGCCACAGTCTCAGGCATTCGACGGCTTCGAGCGTGCTGCGCACCTTCTGAACCCGGCCGGGTCCAGACAGATCCAGCTCGACGCTTCTCGTCCAGTACATCGGATCCATTGTTCGTTACCTCCAGTCCTTCCAGTGGTGGAGCAACGGACTGGAGGCGGAGGTGTTCCAGTCGGTGGAGCTTCAGGGGCAGGGGTTCTTCTGGGTTCTCATCTGGATTGGATAACGGCGCTTCGGTTGTGGCAGCTTCACGGGAGGTGGATCGGTAAACGGCGGCACTGGCGGGTCTGCATATCTTGCTGGCACAGGGATAGTCATGGCAGAGACTCCTTCTGGCGGAGGCAACTCGACGCGTAGCGGCATTGTTCCCCCATGCGCTCGACTAGCACATGCCTTCGAGGTCGTATCGCACCAGCAGATCCGCCTCGCGGCACGCTTTCAGAAACTGCTCTCTGGCGAGAGAGGCAGGCTCGCGACAGCAGAGTGCGTCGATACAGGCCTGACGCGCCCTTCGACCGCTTTCATCCATATTGCTGGGCCAAAATTTCACCAGCAGGTCAAATGCGTGTTTCGGACCACGCACCAGGTAGAACTCGCGCTGCGTGACGGCGACGCAAACGGGCAAAGCCCATTCAAGGCAAAAGTCGATAGAGATTACATCGCACACCTAGGCGATTCCAGGTCTATTGGGTCTAGGGGTGGATGCTATCAACCAGTTACGGTTTACGCCACGCCGCTATAGGAGTGCGCCCATACCTCAGCGGGTGCGGCCCTACGTCGGAAGAAGAAGTACCTTGCGGCTATCGCAGGGCGTAGCCGGCCGCGCTATTTCACTCGATCCAGGCAACTCCGCAAAAAATGCGGCTACTCCCGACACACGGCAAGGCGCGCTTCGCGGCATTCGTCTGTGGTTCGGCTGCCGCACGGCGATACATATCCGTCCGAGCGGCATTGAAAGGGGCGCCATCGGCCGACGGTCAGACTGTTGAGAGAGTAGCGCGCTTCGTCCGGAGACTGTAAGTGCAGCGCCAAGCTGCCGGGCGCTTTAATACAGATCGGCACATTCCAAGAATTCCCGGATTTGGGATTATCTCGTTCATGAGACTGGTACCTTTATCGGCCTATGCACGAGGATGTTCGCGTTTCGGCACGCTCTCGTGAAGGTGTACCGAGCCATGGTTTTTGTCTGGAAAGTGCGTCGGCGCACACTAGCGTGTTTGGTTGACGTGCTCATCGTCCGCTCGGGGCCACACGCGGTGACGTACTGCCAGAGCCTTTTCCGGACCTCGTATGACCTTAATCTTCCGGGGTGGTGATGCGGACTGGTAATTTCGTCGTCCCCCAGTGTCGTCACGAGGCACGGCGAGCCAATATCCGGAACCATTAATTCTGGGAAGCACCCAAGTGATGGAATAAAGCCTTTGGAAGTCCAGGCCTTGATGGCTGGCCCGTTGCTAACGGCGCTGTCCGCCGGATCGGGCTGTCGTCGTTAACGCCCTGTAAACCATGTCCAGCATTACTTCGCCGAAAGCGCGGATTGAGAGCCTGTTGTTACGCATTTTAGCCATTTTACCGTCATGATTAACATACTGTTGTGAGCCGACGGGTATGAGGCGATGGATCGCTGGCGATGCGGTCTAGGCAAAATGAGGCGGGGAACCACCGGCGTGGGACGAATAAAGATTGGCAATTTTTCGGCCGGAGCGTGCAAGGCGATGCGCGTTGCTGCGATACCGGTGATCTGCGCCGGCCTCGCTGCTTGCAAGACAACGAACGAGGCCGGAAAGCCGACCCGTAGCAAGGAATACTTCGCTGAGTCTGAGTACGGCGTGAAGGCGAGCCCGCGCGTTGTGCGGGAAGGACAGCCGGTGCCGAAGGGGGGAGGTCGCTACCAGGTTGGCCAACCCTATCAGGTGCGGGGCAAGTGGTACCAGCCGAAGGAAGAGCCAGGCTACAACAAGATGGGCCTTGCATCCTGGTACGGCTCCGCGTTCCATGGCCGCTATACGGCCAACGGCGAGGTCTATGACAAGTATCACCTGTCCGCGGCGCATCCGACGTTCCCCCTGCCGAGCTACGCCCGCGTCACCAATCTCGAGAACGGCTCGTCGGTTATTGTTCGCGTGAACGATCGCGGGCCTTATTCGGAGGGGCGGATCATCGACGTTTCCTCCAAGGCGGCCGAAATGCTCGACGTCAAGGGAAAGGGGACGGCGAAGGTCCGGGTCCAATATGTCGGCAAGGCGCCCTTGGACGGTCACGACATGCCATACCTGATGGCGTCTTATGTGCCGAAGGGCTCGCGCGGTCCGGTCGTCGATCCGGGTGGGCAGATCGCAACCGGCGTCATGGTTGCCTCAGCAGCACCCGTAGCTGATGCCTTGCCGGCCGTCGTCCCGACATTCGCCGAACGCACCGGCGGTACCGGTGAGGGCACAACGCTCACCGCACTTGCAGCGCCGGCGCCTGCAAATGCGGCTGTGTCCACCATGGGGCAGTTCGTCATGCTGCCAGAGATCGGACCGTTGCCCGTCGAGCGCCCCGATTACATGCCGTTGCCCGGTGACAGTCCGAACTACGCCGCAGCGTATGCCGAGTCCGCGTCGAAGCAGAAGTCAGTCGAGGCCTTCGATGCGATTCTCCACCTCGATGGATCGCTAACCGCGCTGTCCGATCTGGCCGACGCTGGGTGAAGTTTGTCGTTGTGGCTTGCCGAATGCATCCGGGTATAAGACTGTAAGGCCGTCTGCCGGAGTCTTCATGCCCATCCGTTCTATTGTCGCTCTTGTCCTTTGCCTGCTGTTGCCGCTCTCTGCCATGGCGCAGGCGATCGGTGGTCCGTCTGCCTTCGATACAAAGGCAAGGCAGGTCCATCTGATCGATGGCGGGACTGGCACCATCCTCTTTTCTCGCAAGGAAGACGAACCGGTCACCGCCGCTTCGCTTGCCAAAGTCATGACGCTGGCGGTGGTGTTCAGGGCGCTGAAGGAAGGGGAGATAACGCCCGACGCGAGCTATCCGGTTTCCGAGAACGCCTGGCGAACCGGAGGAGCGCCATCGCGGACTGCGACCATGTTCGCGGCGCTGAAATCGCAAATCCGCGTCGAGGATCTCGTTCGCGGCGTTGCGGTTCAAGCGGCCAACGATGCCTGCATCATTCTTGCCGAGGGCATGTCCGGCTCCGAAGCAGCGTTCGCTGCGCGGATGAACAAGGAGGCGAGGGCGCTAGAGCTGACGCAGTCGAATTTTGCGAATTCGACCGGGTTGCCTGCACCGGGCAATCGGGTCAGCATGCGCGATCTTGTGACCTTGGCGCAGCATTTGCAGCAGACCTATCCGGATTTTTACCGCTACTATGCGGAGCCGGAATTCGAATGGAACAAGATCAAGCAGCGCAACCGAAATCCACTTGTAGGCCTGAACATCGGGGCTGACGGTCTCGTCATGGGCTTTGCCGAGGATGCCGGTTACGGGCTGGCGGCATCGGTGGAGCGAAACGGGCGTCGCCTGTTTCTAGCGATGAGCGGGCTTTCGAGCGACAAGGAGCGATTGGACGAGGCACGTCGGGTGATCGATTGGGGCATGTCGTCCTTCGCGTCGAAAACGCTCTTCAAGGCAGGCGAGACAGTCGCCGAGGCCAGCGTCTACGGCGGTCTGCCAGGTCATGTTGCCCTGGTGACGCCGAAAGACGTGGACGTGCTTCTGCCGATCGACAATGCGGAACGCCTGTCGGCACGTGTTGTCTATTCCTGGCCGTTGCGGGCACCGGTCGCGACGGGCCAGAAGGTTGGGGTGCTGCGCATCTGGAACGGCGATCGCTTCCTGCGTGAAGTGCCGCTGGAAACGGCTGCCCCCGTGGAAGTCGGGACGCTATCAAGTCGGGCGCTTGATGCACTGAAGGAACTTCTGTTCTTCTGGCTTTGAAGGCCATCCCACGGGGTGGGGTGCTTCGTTCGCGCTGCGGCGGTCGTTTTGGATGATTGACCCGCAGCAAATGGATTTTCCGTTTTTCAGGGTTATGCGCTAGAAGTGAGCGGAATCGCCCGATTGGCGTGGCGCAAGAGAGTACCGGTGTGCCGGGAAAGTGAAAGTTGGATTTGACTGGGTTGACCGGATTGTTTGTAACGTTCGAAGGCGGCGAGGGCGCCGGGAAGTCGACCCAGATCCGGATGCTGGCTGTATCGTTGCGAGGGCTTGGACAACACGTTGTCGTGACCCGGGAGCCCGGTGGTTCGCCGGGAGCCGAGGCCGTTCGTCACGTCATCCTTTCGGGCGCAGCGGAGCGCTATGGCACGCGCATGGAAGCGCTGTTGTTCGCGGCTGCGCGCAATGATCACGTGGAGGAGGTCATTCGCCCGGCGCTGCAGGCTGGCAAGGTTGTACTGTGCGACCGCTTTCTCGATTCATCGCGGGTCTATCAGGGGACCACCGGCAATCTGGAGCCGGCGTTTATCGAGCGCCTCCAGAACGTGGCCGTGAATGGCGTAATGCCGGACTGCACGCTGATTTTGGATCTGCCTGCCGCGATCGGCCTCGAGCGGGCCCGCCAGCGTGCCGTTGGCCCATCCTCAAGCAACGGGCCGGATCGTTTCGAGAAAGAGGAACTTGATACCCACGAGAAGCGACGCGAGGCGTTTCTCGAACTTGCCGAACGCGACCCATTGCGCTGCCGGGTCATCGACGCCACGCAGTCGCGGGAGAAGATCGCCCGTCAGGTGTTAGCCGTCGTCGCACCTCTGTTGCCGCTCCAGAGACGCGACCGCTTCGCATTTCCGGAGGATGCCACGTGAGCACCGAGCAAACGGGCGTGCTCGATGGCGCGATTGCGCCGAGCGAACAGACGCGGCTGTTCGGCCATGACGCTGCGCAGGCCTTCCTCGCCCAGTCCTACTGCTCGGGGAAGGGGCACCACGCGATCCTGATCGAGGGGCAGGAAGGGATCGGCAAGGCGACGCTCGCCTTTCGCTTCGCCCATCATGTCCTGTCCCATCCCGACCCACAGACAGCGCCGGAGACGTTGGCCGACCCGGACCCAGGCTCCGCCCTCGGTCGGCACATTGCTTCAGGTGCTTCACACAATCTTTTGCACCTCAGTCGCCCGGTCGACCAGAAGTCAGGAAAAGTGCGGGCCGCGATCACCGTGGACGAGGTGAGGCGTGCCGGCAAATTCTTCGCACAAACCTCGGGAACGGGGAATTGGCGCATTGTCATCATCGATCCGGCCGACGACCTGAACCGCAATGCGGCCAACGCCATCCTGAAGATTCTCGAGGAACCGCCGAAGAACGCCCTCTTTCTGGTGCTGACGCATGCGCCGGGCAAGCTTTTGCCGACGATACGGTCACGCTGTTTGCCGCTAAGTCTTGCGCCGCTGTCCCAAGATGACCTGGGGCTGGCACTGAACAATCTCGGCGTGACGTTGCCGGGCGGGCAGGCCGATCGCGTTCTCGCTGCGGCCGGCGGTAGCGTGTCGACGGCGCTAAAACTCATCAACTATGGCGGCTTCGACATTTTGGAGGCCTTCCGTGCGATCGTCGTCGAGGCGGGCAGGGCGTCGCGCAAGGACGTGCACAGGCTTGCCGACGTTCTGGCGGCCAAGGACGGCGACACCCTTTATGACTTTTTCTGCGGCCAGGCGATCGACTACGTGACCGCACAGGCCAGGGCGGCCGCCCTCGGGAACGATATTGTCGCGGCGGAGCGGATGGCGCGGTTGTCGTCGTCTCTCTCGGAGAAGATCGGCATTGCCGCAGCGTACAACCTCGATCGAAAGCAGACCGTGATCGAGATTCTTGATGAGATCGCCACGCAAGCCGGCCAATAAATCCGATGCGGTCAGGAGAATACGAGCTTGGTGCCGACCAGGGCAAGCGTGATGGCTAGCAGCGTGCTGATGAGTCGTTCCGGCAGGCGGGGGGAGAGGTGGCTGCCGATGATGATGCCCGGGATGGAGCCAACCAGGAGCATTGCGAGCATCGCCCATTCGACTTCGCCGATCGCCCAGTAGCCCATTCCAGCCAGGAGCGTTAGCGGCACGGCATGGACGATGTCCGACCCGACGATATCACGCACATGAAGCCTTGGGTAAAGTGCCAGCAGGACCGTGACCCCGAGCGCGCCTGCGCCGACGGAAGTCAGGGTCACAAGCACACCAATCGTAAGCCCGAGCACCATCGTCAACAGCGCCACTGTTGCAGGTGAAACCGGGCGGCGATTGCGCATCTTGTGGCGGATCCACTCGATGACCCGTCGCCGGAAGATGAGTAGGAGTGCGGTGAGCATGAGCGTGTAGCCGAGCGTGATCGTGATCGTGGCGACGGCCGTGATGCTGTTACGATCTATGCCCGAAACGAGCCAGAGGGTTACGGTTGCCGCGGGCAGGCTCCCGGCGGCGAGCCTGCCGACGATGCGCCAATCGATCGTTTTGTTGCGGCCGTGGACGGCGGTTCCGGCGGTCTTGGTGATCGCGGCATAGAGGAGATCCGTACCGACCGCCGTCACCGGATGGATTCCGAACAGCAGAACGAGGAGAGGGGTCATCAGCGATCCTCCCCCAACACCCGTTACACCAACAAGCATGCCGACGAAGAAGCCGGAAACGGAAAACAGCGGATTGAACGAACTCCAGAAATCCAAACAGCGTTTCCTTCCGGTTTCGAGCGGCGAACCATGATCGAAGGTTCAAACCCTGCGAAACTGGTCGATATCGGCGAATGGTTAGTGGTGCCTCCAAAGTGTGTCAAGCAAGCGCGTCCGGCGCCAAGGGCATGGCAGAAGCGCAAACTTGCTGTTTCCCTCACCGGCGGCATGGGTTAATAGCTGCGACCATAACAGGAAAAGACAGGCCGAGCTCGACATGACAGACACGTCGCCCTTCTACATCACGACGGCAATCGCCTATCCGAACGGCAAGCCGCACATCGGCCACGCTTACGAGCTGATCGCGACGGACGCGGTGGCACGTTATCAGCGGCTCGACGGACGCGATGTGTTCTTCCTGACGGGCACTGACGAGCATGGCCAGAAGATGCAGCAGACCGCGCGTAAGGAAGGGCTGACCGCGCAGGAACTCGCCGACCGCAACACGGCCGAGTTCCAGAAGATGGCCGTGCTTTTGAATGCGTCCAACGACGACTTCATTCGAACGACCGAGCCGCGCCACCACGAGGCGAGCCAGATCATCTGGCAGCGCATGGCCGATGCCGGCGACATCTACAAGGACAGCTATTCCGGCTGGTACTCGGTTCGCGACGAAGCCTATTATCAGGAAAACGAGACGGAACTGCGCGACGATGGTGTGCGCTACGGGCCGCAGGGCACGCCGGTCGAGTGGGTGGAGGAGGAAAGCTATTTCTTCCGCCTGTCGAACTACCAGGACAAACTGCTGCAGCTCTACGAAACGCAGCCGGATTTCGTCGGCCCGGCCGAGCGGCGCAATGAAGTCATGTCCTTCGTCAAGTCGGGTCTCAAGGACTTGTCGGTATCGCGCACGACCTTCGACTGGGGCATTAAGGTCCCGAACGATCCAGCGCACGTCATGTATGTCTGGGTCGACGCGCTGACCAACTACATCACCGCCACCGGCTATCTCACGGATCCGAACGGTCCGCGGGCGAAATATTGGCCGGCGGACATTCACATGATCGGCAAGGACATCATCCGCTTCCACGCCGTCTATTGGCCGGCCTTCCTGATGTCGGCAGGTCTGCCGCTGCCCAAGCGCGTCTTCGCCCACGGCTTCCTGCTCAATAAGGGCGAGAAGATGTCGAAGTCGCTCGGCAACGTCGTCGATCCGGTCAATCTCGTGGATCATTTCGGCCTCGACCAGATGCGCTACTTCCTGCTGCGCGAAGTCTCCTTCGGCCAGGATGGAAGCTATAGCGAGGAGGGGATCGCAACCCGCATCAACTCCGACCTTGCCAACGGCATCGGCAACCTCGCCAGCCGCTCGCTGTCGATGATCGTCAAGAATTGCGACGGGAAGATTCCAGTCTGCGGACCGCTGACGGAGGCCGACAAGACCATGCTGGCGTCTGCGGATGCGCTGCATGCGATCACGCGCGACGAGATGGGCAAGCTGATGATCCATCGGGCGTTGACCGCGATCATCGCCGTCGTGTCCGAGGCCGACCGCTATTTCGCCGGCGAGGCACCCTGGGCGCTGAAAAAGACCGATCCGGAGCGGATGGGCACGGTGCTCTACGTAACCGCAGAGGTGGTGCGCCAGATTGCAATCCTGCTCCAGCCTTTCATGCCGGCTTCGGCGGGCAAGCTTTTGGACCTCGTCGCCGCGCCTGCCGACAAGCGGGACTTTGCCGCTCTTGGTGAAGCGGGCAGGCTCGTCAGCGGCACGCCGCTGGAAGCGCCGACGCCGGTGTTCCCGCGCTATGTCGCGCCAGAGGCTTGAATGGTCTGAGGAAAGGCCGATGCTGATCGACACCCACTGCCATCTGGACTTCGCCGACTTCGAGGCCGAGCGCGACGACATCGTGGCGCGCGCCCATGCCGCCGGTGTCGGCCAGATGATCACAATCTCGACGCGGGTGCGGAAGTTTCCGGAGATCCTGGCGATCGCCGAAAAATATCCGACCGTGTTCTGCTCGGTCGGCACGCATCCGCACAACGCCGATGAGGAGCTCGACGTCACGGTGGACGAGCTTGTCCGGCTGTCCGAACACCCGCGCGTCGTTGCGATCGGGGAGGCGGGGCTCGACTATTTCTACGACAACGCGCCGCGCGAGGCGCAGGCCGAGGGCCTGCGCAACCACATCGCCGCAGCGCGTTTGACCGGCCTGCCGCTGGTCATTCACAGCCGGTCGGCCGACGAGGACATGGCGGCGATCCTGACCGAGGAGACGGGGAAGGGCGCCTTTCCATTCCTGCTACACTGTTTCTCTTCAGGAGAGGAGCTTGCCCGCGTCGGCGTTGAACTCGGCGGCTACGTTTCGTTTTCCGGCATTTTGACTTTTCCGAAGTCGGAAGAACTGCGCCAGATCGCAAAGACGGTTCCGACAGAGCGAATGCTGGTCGAAACCGACGCGCCCTATCTCGCGCCGAAACCGTTCCGGGGCAAGCGCAACGAACCGGCCTATGTGGCGCATACCGCTTCGGTGCTGGCCGAGACGCTGGGGCTGAGCGACGCGGAGATCGCATCGATAACGACGGATAACGCGTTCCGTCTCTTCTCCAAGATGCCGAGGGTCTGACATCGTGTCATACCGCCGGCGCTTCACCATTCTCGGCTGCGGTTCTTCTCCAGGGGTCCCGCGGATTACCGGCGACTGGGGCGACTGCGATCCGAACAACCCGAAAAACCGCCGCACCCGGACCGCGTTGCTGGTCGAGCAGATCGGGCCGGATGGCCGAACGACGGTGGCAATTGACACCGGGCCGGATTTTCGCGAGCAGATGATCGCCGCGCAGGTCAAGAGCATCGACGCGGTGCTGTATACGCATGCCCATGCCGATCACATTCACGGCATCGACGATATCCGTGGCTTCGTCCAGTACAGCAAAAAGCAGGTGCCGATCTGGGCTGACTTAGAGACGATGGCGCGCATTCGCGAGGGTTTTCCGTATTGCATCGAGACGCCTCCCGGCAGTTTCTACCCGCCGATCGTCACTGCGAACCTGATTGATCCTATCGACATGCCGGTGGTTATCCGCGGAGCAGGGGGCGCCATCCGGTTCGACCCGCTGCTGCAGGTTCACGGGTCAATCCATTCTCTCGGCTTTCGCGTCGGCAACGTCGCCTATTGCACCGATGTCAGCGCCTTTCCGGAAGCGACGGCCAATCGATTGGCCGGCCTCGACCTGCTGATTATCGACGCCCTGCAGTACCGAACACACGCGAGCCACTTTTCGCTCGGCGAGGCGCTGGAGTGGATCGAGCGGCTGGCACCGGCCCGTGCGGTTCTAACCCACATGCATACGCCGCTGGACTATGACAAGGTGATGAGCGAGACGCCCGATCACGTCGAACCCGCCTACGACCAGATGGTCATCGAGTTCGACGTTACCGATGAGGCGATTTCCCTCGATACCACGACGTACGCGGATTAGTACAGGCTCTCGGAAAAGTCCCATAACCTACTGAGCTTATTCAGTTATCACTCATTGAAGTATGGCCGCAAATTGGTGCGAATGCGTTCCAGGACTGTGCCACCTGTGAGATCGGGACCGAATTTTTGCCCGGTGATGGTCTCGTAGGCCTGGATGTAGACCTTTGAGGTCTGCTCGATCAGGTCGGCCGGAATCTCCGGGATCGGATCCTTGTAGGGATCGCAACGCTCTGTGACCCAGGCGCGCACGAAATCCTTGTCGAAGCTCTGCGGACGTTTGCCCGCTGCAAAAGCCTCATCGTAGCCGTCGGCGATCCAATAGCGGCTGCTGTCGGGCGTATGGATCTCGTCAGCGAGGACGATCCGGCCGTCCTTGTCGGTGCCGAACTCATACTTCGTATCGACGAGGATCAAGCCGCGCTCGGCGGCCCGTTCCTGGCCGCGGGCAAAGAGCGCCAGCGCATAACGCGAAACGGTTTCCCATTGCTCGGCCGTCAGCAGGCCCTGGGCCAGGATTTCGTCTCCAGACAGCGGTTCGTCATGGCCGCCGTCGAAGGCCTTGCTCGTCGGCGTGATGATCGGTTGCGGCAACTTCTCGTTGTCGCGCAGCCCATCCGGCAGGCGGATGCCGTACATCTCGCGCTCGCCATGCTTGTATTTGGTCAGGATCGACGTGCCTGTCGTTCCGGCGAGATAGCCGCGCACGACGACCTCGACGGGCAAAATGTCGAGTCGCGTGCCGATGACCACGTTCGGATCCGGATAGGCCAGAACGTGATTCGGGCAGATGTCGGCCGTTTGCTCGAACCAGTAACGCGCAGTCTGCGTCAGCACCTGGCCCTTGAACGGTATCGACGTCAGGATCACGTCGAAGGCGCTGAGACGGTCCGTGGCAATGATGATCCGGCTGCCATCGGGCAGATCGTAGTTCTCGCGAACCTTGCCCTTGTAGCGGCCCGGCAGTTCGGGAATGAAGGCATCTGAAAGTACGCGCAGTTCGCTCATCGGCCGGGCCTCGCATGGAACAGAATTGACAGGGCTAAAGCAGGCACAACAGGCCAGGTCAAGGCGACGACCGCAGCAAACGCAATAAAGTCCACGTCTCCCAGTGTCATACCACATGCTGTAGACGTACAAATGGTGGTTAGTTTGCGCCAGCACAAATATTGAGTGACATTTTGGCGCCTCCAAGCCTCAGATGGCGTAGGTGGCTATTGGACCTGCGACGCCTGAATGATAGTACGCGTCATTGCACAGGTGCCCGGGCAGGTTCGTGCCTAAAGGGGAGAATCGGGAACGCGGTGGAAATCCGCGACGTGCCCAACGCTGTGAGGGGGACTGGAAGGGCCAATGCCACTGGCGGTGCTGGGAAGGCGCTCTTGCAGGATGAACCTGAGTCAGAAGACCGGCCTGTGAAAGATGGACCCGTCCGTACGGACGACGAGACGGGTCTGCGTCCACAAGGGGAATACGATGGACTATTCAGGTCTTTTGCCGGCTCAGCCGCTGCCACCCACCGAGCGTGCGGGTGTATATCGGGCCATTTTCACAAGGAGAGACACGAGAGGTGAGTTCCTACCGGATTCGATTCCGGACGAACTACTAAGTCGTATCCTCCTCGCAGCGCATCACGCGCCCTCGGTCGGCTTCATGCAACCTTGGAGTTTCATCATAATTCGGGATACGGGGACGCGCCGGCAAGTCCATGACGCGTTCCTGAAAGCGCATGCCGAGGCGGAACTCTTGTTTCCCGAACCGCTTCGCAACACGTATCGGGGCCTGAAGCTCGAAGGGATCATGGAGGCACCTGTTAATATCTGCGTTGTCTGTGATCGCGACCGAGCCGGACCTGCCGTGATCGGACGCACACACATTCGGGCGATGGATCTCTATAGCACCGCCTGCGCGGTCCAGAACCTGTGGCTTGCCGCGCGCGCCGAAGGGCTTGGCGTTGGCTGGGTGAGCATCTTCGACAATGGAACAGTGCAACGTATTCTGAATATACCGAAGCGAATTGTTCCGATTGCCTATCTATGTGTCGGGCAGGTGAAAGGCTATCATGATCGCCCCGAGTTGGAAAAAGCAGGCTGGCGCGATCGCCTTTCGATTGGATCCCTTGTGCATTTCGAAGAATGGGGTCGCCAGGACGCCCACGCGGACATAATCACCCAGCTCGTACGTGATGAACGAGATGCTCGCGAACATCGATGGGCGGCGAACTGCCCGTCGTAGTCAAGTTCGGCTTGGCGGTTGCGTGACTGGATGATCACGCCATGTGATCGAAGCGGCAGGGGCCAAGACGCGGCTCCTGCCGCTTCAACCCCATCGAAATGAGGCTTTCTCTAGAGGTTTCCGCAGATGCCATGGATACTAAAAGGGCATTTGTCGCAGCCTTCATGCCAGTATCTCGCCGGTTTTGTCGTTCCCGCAATTCCGCGCGAGATCGCAAACACGCTAACATTTCTATGATAGGCGATTGAGGCTTTGGCACCAGATCGGCCATATCTCATCCTGGAAACGCGGAACCACTCTCTGGCGGTGCTCCGAAGGTTAGCCCGCTCAATGTGTGAGCTAAAGGTCGTGCGCCGCGGGTCGGCGATGTCCTGTGGCGAGTCACCGTGGTCAAAATGTGGAACAGCAGGTCGATAACCCCTAATTTCTCTTCGAAAGTTCCATAATCTATCTTATGCAATCTCCGTATGTGGCCGGGTACATTCTATTTCCAAGTGCGACATGCCAATAAAAACAATGGTTTCGCATTGGAGATATTTCGCATGTCGCTTTGCTATTCGCAGCTTTCCCTGCCCGATCGTCGACGACTTCATCATCTGAAAGGACGCAAGGTCCCTGTTGGCGAGATCGCGCGCCTGCTTGGCCGTCACCGCTCGACGATCTATCGCGAACTGAGACGCAATACGTTTCAAGATGCCGAGTTCCCGAATACAGCGGTTACTACTGCACCGTTGCTGACGACATAGCCAAGGAACGGCGGCGGCGCTTGCGCAAGCTCAGGCGGCATCCCGATCTGCGCGTGTTCGTGATCGATCGACTGAAGGCGCATTGGTCGCCGGAGCAGATCGCCGGTCGCCTGGTTGCCGATGGCGTGAGTCCCGTCCGCATTTGCCCGGAAACGATCTATGGGGCTCTACCGCCACCTTCCCGAGGCTCGGCGCAAACGGCGACGGCGCGGAACCCGCCAGCCACGCGGTTCGCGCATCCCGATCGATTGCAGAATCGGTCAACGTCCTGAATTTATTGACGATCGCTCGGACTTTGGCCATTGGGAAGGCGATCTTCGGATCTTTCGGCGCGCGCTCGGCGAAGCCAACGTCACCACCCTCGTCGAGCGCAAGAGCCGCTACACGGTCATGATCAAGAACAGGAGCCGGCACTCACAGCCGATCATGGACAAGATCATCCATGCGTTCTCGCCCCTGCCGTCGCATGCCCGCCGCAGCTTCACCTTCGACCGCGGTACGGAGTTCATGGGCTATCGGGCTCTGGAAGATAGCATCGGTGCGAGAAGCTGGTTCTGCGATCCCAATTCGCCGTGGCAGAAAGGTGCCGTCGAGAACGCCAACAAGCGCATCCGCCGCTTCATGCCTGGCGACACGGATCTGGCCACGGTGGGGTCAGTCCCAACTCGTCGCCCTCGCCCATCACCTCAATTCACTGCCACGCAAGTGCCTCGGCTTCAGAACACCTGCCGAGATGTTCATGGCGCATTCGCGCGAAGGCGGGTGATCCCCCTATCCTGCACACGCCCATATTGCACTTGGAGTCGATTCTCCAGACAGTCGAGCAGTGGCGGCATCTGCCCTCCTCCCAAGTAGCGTTTGGCAACGAGAACGGCCATACCGACCTTGTTGCCAACACGACAACAAATCGGGTCTCGCCGTAAAAACTTATTGACTAAGTGTTCAGTCTTTTTTCTACTGGCACCCAACAGGACATTGCAGCCGGTCATACGGCGGATGTGGCTTAGCAGGGGGGAGACACGCTTTGCCAGATGAGAAGTCCGCAATTGAAATCCGTGACGTCACGAAACTGTTCGGGGCTTTCAAGGCGCTGGAAGGCGTGTCCGTCTCGATCCGTGAAAACGAGTTCTTCACCCTTCTCGGCCCGTCGGGCTGCGGAAAGACGACGCTTCTGCGGCTGATCGCTGGATTCGAATATCCGACCGACGGCGCAATTCTTCTGCACGGCAAGGATATTGCTGCGCTGCCGCCCTATCAGCGGCCGATCAACACGGTATTCCAGAATTACGCCCTGTTTCCGCACATGACCGTCAGTGAAAATATCGGGTTCGGTCTGGAAATGTTGGGCAAGCCAAAGGCGGTGATCGCTGCGCGCGTGGAGGAGATGCTGCGTCTCGTGCGGATGGAGAGCCTAAGGCACCGCAGGACAACCGAGCTTTCCGGCGGCCAGCAGCAGCGTGTGGCTCTGGCACGTGCACTGGCGCCTGCCCCGAAGGTGCTTCTCCTGGATGAGCCGCTGAGCGCGCTCGACTACAAGCTGCGCAAGGAGATGCAGATCGAACTGAAGCGTCTTCAGCTCGAAACCGGTATCACCTTCATCTTTGTCACCCACGACCAGGAAGAAGCGCTGACCATGTCGGACCGCATTGCGGTTCTTTCCAGCGGCCAAATCCTGCAAGTGGGCAACCCGCGCGAGATCTATGACAGTCCCGGCGACCGGTTCGTCGCCGATTTTATCGGTGAAGCGAATTTCCTGAATGGCGAGATCGTTGGCGTCGAAGAGGGTCGGGCGCGGGTTCGGCTTGCGTCCGGCGCCGAGATCGTTGCCCGGCTTCCGGCCTCAGCACCGCAGGAGGGCAAGGTGACGGTCATTGTCCGTCCCGAGCATGCCCAAATCCACACCGATCAAAGGCCCTCCTCTCTGAGCGGGACGCTGGAGAGCATCGTGTATTTCGGCACCGACACCCACCTGCATGTCCGGCTTGCCGATGGAGACCAGTTCGTAGTGCGCCGCCAGAACAGCCCGTCGCAGGACGCGGCTCTGATGGCCGGAGCCACGGTCGGCGTGGTATTCGACCCGGCCGCCGCTCAAGTTCTGAGAGGCTGACCATGACGAATGCTGCGCAATTCGCCCTGGCCGCTGCGCGCGAGGACGTGCGAAACCGCTGGTGGCTCGCCTCCCCGGCCCTGCTGATCGTTTTTCTGGCGGCGATCGGGCCGCTTGCGGTGGTCGTGCTCTATTCAGTCATGGTCAAGGGCGAATATGGCGACGTCAAATACTGGCAGTTCTCGCTCGACGGCTGGTTCAGCGTTTTCTTCGAGCGCGACCTGTTCGATGACACCGTAACACTCGCGGACGCACATCTGACCATCCTGTGGCGTTCCGTGAAGCTGTCTCTTATCACAACGCTCGTAACGCTGCTCCTGGGCTTTCCCACAGCTTATTTCATCGCCACCCGTGGCCGGCAGTGGCGGGACTTGTGGTTGTTTCTGATAACCCTGCCCTTCTGGACTAACCTGCTGATCCGCACGTTCGCCATTCAGGAGGTGTTCCGCAACGAAGGCGTGTTGAACAACGCGCTCCTCTGGATCGGCGTAGTTGAGCGGCCGTTACAGGTTATGTTTACCGAGCTCGGCATCCTTCTGGGTATGGCCTATGTCTATTTGCCGCTGATGGTCCTTCCGCTCTATGCGAGCCTCGAGCGGTTCGATTTCCGCTATGCCGAGGCGGCATCTGATCTTTACGCCAACAACTTCAAGATTTTGCGTCGGATCATCATTCCGATGGTGCGGCCGGGCATCGTCGCCGGATCGATTCTGGTCTTCATACCATCGCTCGGAGCTTATGTTACGCCCCGGCTTATGGGGGGGGGAAAGAGCCTGATGCTCGGCAACCTGATTGAGCTCCAGTTCGGTCAGGGACGCAATTGGCCGCTGGGGGCGGCTCTCTCCATCACGCTCACCGGCATCGTCATGCTGGCCCTCCTCGTCTATGTGCGCACCGCGTCGAAATCCGGGAGCGATCATCATGGCTAGGCATTCGGTGAGGCGCCAGCGCGGGTTTACCCCCATCGCCCTTCTTTGCTTCGTTCTTCTCTACTTGCCGATCGCGACGATGGTGGTTTTCGCCTTTAACGCCGGAACCACGGTCGGTACGCTCGACGGTCTGTCGATGCGGTGGTTCTCGACGGCCTGGAACAATGAACGCATCATAGATGCGACGATCAGGTCGCTCACCGTCGCCCTGATTGCCGCGCCTGTCGCGACCATCGCCGCAACGATGGCTGCACTCGCCACTACACGCACCGCGGCCTACCGCGGGCTGACGTTCAAGGTCGCCTTCATCAATCAGCCGCTCATGATTCCCGAAATCGTCACCGCGGTGGCGCTTCTCGTGGTCTTTTCGCGGATAAAGGTCTGGACTGGCTACACCGGGATTGGCTACCTGATCATCGCGCACATCGCCTTCTGCATTCCCTTCGCTTTCCTGCCGATCCGCGCGCGCCTCCAGACGATGGATCTGTCCCTCGATCGAGCGGCGGCAGACCTCTATGCACGCCCCTGGATGGTGTTCCGACGGGTTACCTTCCCGCTCCTGTGGCCAGCCATCCTCGCCGGTTTCATGCTCGCCTTCGTCGTCTCGCTCGACGACGTCGTGATTACGGAATTCATCAAATCGGCAGGACAGGAAACACTGCCCACCTACATGCTGGGCCAGTTGCGGCGCGCCGTGACCCCAGAGATGAACGCCATCTCGACGATGTTTCTGGCGCTCTCGATCGTCATCGTCACCATCTTCTTCCTCCTCAGCCGCAAGAAGGACTGACCCTTCCGTCAACCAACCAGGAGTTTTCCATGCGATCGCTTGTTATGACTGCTGCATCAATCTTCGCACTCTTGCCCATCGGAAGCGCCCAAGCGGAAGGCGTCTTGAACATCTTCACCTGGGGGGAATACACCAATCCCGATCTGATCAAGAAGTTCGAAGAGAAGTACGACGTCAAGGTGACGATTACCGACTTCGACTCCAACGACACGGCGCTGGCCAAGGCGCGTCAGGGCGGCAATGATTTCGACATCGTCGTGCCGACCTCCACTTTTGTGAAGATCTGGATCGACGAAGGGCTTCTGCTGGAAACCCGCCCCGACCAGATGGAAAACTTCAAGAATGTCGATCCGCGCTGGGTCGACGTGGATTTTGACCCGGGTCGCCGCTACACGGTGCCGTGGCAATGGGGAACCACCGGCGTAACGGTGGACACTTCGGTCTACTCCGGAGATCCGAACACCTCGGCGATCTTTCTCGATCCGCCTGCCGAGTTGAAGGGCAAAGTCAGCGTCCTGCCCGAGATGGGCGATATTATGACCCTCGCGATCTACTACGAAGGCGGCCAGGAAGCCTGTACCGACGACAAGGAACTGCTGCGCAAGGTCCGGGACCGGTTGGTCGCGGCGCGGCCGTCGTGGGTGGCGCTGGATTACCCCAGCATCGAAAAATACACCTCCGGCGACTACTCCGCGGGCGTCATCTGGGGCGGAGGCTCTCTGCGGGTGCGGCTCATCAATCCGAACTTCGTCTACGGCTACCCGAAAGAAGGCTATTCGATCTGGATGGACAATGTGGCTGTGCTGAAGTCGGCTCCAAACGTCGAGAACGCCAAGCTGTTCCAGAATTTCATCATGGATCCGGAGAACGCCGCCCTGATCTCGGCCTATGCGCGCTATGCCAACGGCATTGCAGGGTCGGAGAAGTTCATGCCGGAAGACATGAAGAACGCGCCGGAGATCGTGGTGCCGGCCGAGTTTGTCGATAAGGGCAAATTCACCCCGGCCTGTTCGCCGGAGATCAATGAAATGTACACGAAAATTTGGACCGAAGTCCTGAAGTGAGCCCAAGACGCCCGCTCGCCGAAACCGGCCCCGGCGTCTGTGCCGTGGCTGGATGGTGGTGGTCATGCCGAATGCATTTCTAATTAATCGGAGCAGTCAATGAGTGATCTTGAACTTTGTTACATGCCCGCACACGAGGCACTCCGCCGTTTCAAAACGCGGGACCTTTCACCTGTCGAACTGATGGAAGCGACGATCCGCCGGGCAGAGGCGATGAAGAGCCCGGTCAACGCACTGACCTACACCCATTTCGACGAAGCGATGGATCGGGCGCGCCGGGCCGAAGCAAAATATGCCAAGGGTGCACGAACCGGAGCGCTTGAGGGCCTTCCTGTCGGCATCAAGGACGAAAGCGAGATCAAGGGCAAGCCAACCTCGCTGGGTTCGCTTATTCACAAGGACCATGTGGCCGACCGGACTTCGACGATGAATGCCCGGATCATGGCGGCCGGCGGCATCGTTCATGCCCGCACCTCCACCCCGGAGTTTTGCTGCTCGGGGGTCACCTGGTCGCGTCTCTGGGGTGTCACGCGCAACCCATGGAACCCCGATTTCACTTGTGGCGGCTCCTCGGGCGGGGCGGCGGCCTCGCTCGGATCGGGAACCTCGACGCTCGCCACCGGCTCCGATATCGGCGGGTCGATCCGCATTCCGGCGTCCCTCTGCGGCGTGGTCGGCTACAAGCCTCCCTATGGCCGCAATCCCGACGATCCGCCTTTCAATCTGGACTTCTTCTGCCATACGGGTCCGATGGCGCGGACGGTCCGGGACACGATCCTTCTTCAGAACGTGATGGCCGGCCCAAGCCCGCATGACATCACCACGTTGCGACCCAAGTTGCGCCTGCCGCTCGACTACAAGCCGATCAAGGGATGGAAGATCGCCTTTTCCATGGATCTTGGGGGCTTCCAGGTCGATCCGGAGGTCCAGAAGAACACGCTTGCGGCGCTCGACGTCTTCCGCTCGCTGGGCGCCACGGTGGAGGAAATCGACCTGGGCTGGAAGCCGAATGTCCTTGATGCCGGTCTTGACTATCTGCAACACATTTTCGGCGGCTACCTCTCGCGGCTCCTGAAGGAGCATGGCGACAAGATGACCACCTATGCGCGGCACTTCGCAGAGCAAGGACGGAAGTCTAAAGCGGCAGATTATGTCGGGACCCTCGAGGTTATCGGTGACATGTACATGACCCTCGGACCGATACTGGAGCGCTACAACGTCCTTATCTGCCCGACCACCGCCCTGCCCGCCGTACCCGCAGACTTCGACCAATCCACCGGCACGGTCGAGATCAACGGCAAGCAGGTCAATCCCATGCTTGGTTGGGCGATGACGACGCCGTTCAACATGATGAGCCGCTGCCCCGTCCTTTCGGTACCCTCGGGGCGTGCCAGCAACGGTGTGCCGACCGGAATCCAGATCGTTGGGCGCACTTATTGCGATGCGGACGTGTTCCGCGCAGGCATGGCCTTCGAGAGTGTGCAAGGTCCCTGGTATGGCAATGCCGCCAGCCGCCCAAGCCTTTAGTCGATGCGGTCAACGGCGGATCCGCCGTTGACCGAAGCGGCTCGTCGGTCAATAAGGACGCATGGCGACGAGCCGCATTCACACGGTCATCAGGGAAGCACTCCGTTGAAGACGACGAAACCCTCGATCATGGAAACGGCGGAGGAAAAGCCTGTCGCTACCTCTGCGCCGATGACCAAGGCGGGAAAAAAGGATCGCCGTCACCTGCGTGGCCTGGCGAGCGCACAACGGATTATCGACACCACCATCCGGCTGATCGCCGAGGATGGGATCGCGGGCGTGACCATGCAGCGGATAGCCGAACAGATCGGGTCCTCAAACGCCCTTGTCGTGTTCCACTTCGGCACGAAGGAAAAACTGTATCGCGCCGTGCTGGAATACCTCAACGACCAGTTTGCGCGCCTTTGGCAGGAGACGGTGCTCCTGCCCGAGCACTCAGCGGCGGAGCGCATTGTCGCCGCCATCGACTGTGCGCGGGATTTCAGGCGCCAGCATCCTGACTGGGTTACTGTCTGGGTGGTCTTCAGTAGCGACCGCCAGACCGGGCAACTCGACCGCATGATCAGCCTGCCCAGCGATCACGCATATCTGGCCCAGACGCGCGAATTTCTCGCCGAGGTGGCGCGGGACGGCGGCTACGAGGGCGTGGATGTGGACACGCTGTCCGAGGGGCTCAACTATCTGGTGCAGGGCGCCTGGTACTGGGACACGTTCAATCCCGACAGGATCTGGTCCGATGCGTTGCACAAAAACGCCATGACCCTGTTGCGTCAGGCATTTCCGCGCAGTTTTCCCGCGGCCGACGATTGAGCTGCAGCCCAGCCCACCGGAAGTGGTAACATCGGCCGCGGGTACTCGCTGCCTGATGGCGCACGATCACTTTGATGCCGCGGTGCGTCTGTTCCGCCCGTGACATTGACGTAATCCGACCGAACCGACCGGATTACCGAATTCAAGCTGCGCGGATGTTCACCGTGACCGGAATCTCGATGTCGACTTCCAGCGTGGTGACGTGCTCGCCGCGATCCATCTTCACGCTCACGCGCTCGTCATCGATCTCGACATGCTTCGCAATGACGGCGAGAATTTCTTCCCGAAGGATTGCGACCAGATCCGATTGACCGACTGATGCCCGTTCGTGTGCCAAAAGGACCTGCAAACGCTCTCGCGCCGTCGGCGCAGAGCTTTGCTTTTGGAAGAAACGGAAAATGCTCATGCCGCCCTCCGCCCGAATATTTTGCCAAGGATACCGCGCTTTTCACCCGGAATGCTCATCGGCACGGTCTCGCCGGCAAGCCTCCGGGCTGCATCGAGATAGGCGATAGCCGGGGCGCTACGGCTATCGGCCAGTGTGACTGGCGCGCCGATGTTCGACGCCTTCAGCACATCCGAGCTTTCCGGAATGATGCCGAGCAAAGGAATCGACAGGATTTCCAGCACATCGTCGACCTTCAGCATGTCGCCGCGATCGGCGCGCGTCGCGTCGTAGCGCGTCAGCAGCAGATGCTTCTCCATCCGCTCGCCGCGTTCGGCTTTTTCAGTCTTGGCGTCGAGGAGCCCGATGATGCGATCGGAGTCGCGTACCGACGAAACTTCCGGGTTGGTCACGACGACTGCAACGTCGGCATGGCGCATGGCCAGCGTCGCGCCGCGCTCGATGCCGGCTGGGCTATCGCAGATGATCCAGTCGAAGTGCCGTTTCAAGTCGTTTATCACTCGCTCGACGCCCTCTGGCGTCAGGCTGTCCTTGTCGCGGGTCTGCGAGGCGGCAAGCAGGAAGAGCGTGTCGAGACGTTTGTCGCGGATCAGGGCCTGCGGCAGTTTTGCATCGCCCTGGACCACATTCACGAGGTCGTAAACGACCCGTCGTTCGGCGCCCATGACGAGATCCAGGTTGCGCAAGCCGACATCGAAATCGACAACGACGGTCTTCTCGTTACGCTGCGCAAGCGCGGCGCCGAGAGCGGCACTTGAAGTCGTCTTGCCGACGCCCCCCTTGCCGGATGTAACCACAATTACTTTCGCCATCTTCCGCTCCTGTTGCTGGCCGGCAGCCGGCTCAGTTTAGTCTCTCTGCCATAATCGAATCGTCTTCGAGCCAGAACTGCACCGCCTGTCCCCGAAGGTCTGGCGCCATGTCGTCCGCGGTCTTGTACACGCCGTCGATCGCCAGCAATTCCGCTTCCAGCCTGCGGCAGAAGATGCGCGCTCCCGCATTTCCGACCGAACCCGCCAGCGCCCGTCCCCTGAGGGTGCCATAGATATGCACCGACCCACCCGCGATGATCTCCGCACCCGAGGCGACCGATCCGATGACCGTGACATCCCCCTCCGGGAAGATCACGGACTGTCCGGAACGCACCGGCTCCCTGATGATCATCGACGCCGGTGTCCTTGCGATCTGCGTCTCCTGGGGAGCCGTCGGTTCCTTGTTCGCGTCGGCGACCTGTTCGACGACGGGAACCTCGATTTCGGGAGCAGGACGCCCTCCCCTCATTGCCGGCGGCATGCCGGGCTCGAACAGCGACGGTCGTCCACCTTCGATCCCCATGACCCGCACATTGCGGCTTGCAAGCTCCGCCAGCAGTTCCTTGAGCTGCGGCCGATCGATGTCGAGCTCGGCAACATCCAGCACGATCGGCCGCTCGAGGAAGAAGCCCGCCGACCGAGAGGCCAGATCGTCAAGACGAACAAGCCATTCATCGAGCGGGAGTTCCGGCGAAAGCATGAGGGCCAGGAATGACCTACCCTTGATTCTGATCGAGCGAGCTTCTGTTAACACCTTGGAAATCTTCGTTAATATTCCGTTGCCAATAGGTATGCGATTCACGGTTAACAAAAGGTTAATTACAAGCTCTGTCCGGTCATAGATGCGCCTGGTTGATGCCTCCTTTCGATGCTCGTGAAGGACGCAGCCCAAAGTGACGGCATGGAGTAAATCAGACCCGCGGATCACGCCGGAATTCATACCGACTGACTATATTGCAGCGGCTTCCGGCTGCCGGCTTGCAAAATTCACACGCTCGCCTGGGTCGGCAAACAATCAAGAAATATCAACAACTCTCTGGCGCTTCGTCCTGCTTCGCGTCATCCTGTGCCGTGGAGAGTGTTGCGATCCAGGCAATGGGAGGAATGCGGATGCGTTGCTTTGCCGTAGTGGGACCATCGCAGACGGGGAAATCCACACTTGTTGATAAGCTGGGATCTTTGGAGGGGACGCCGCAAAAAGCCTCCTCGCCTTACGGACTGAACCTTTCCCAGTTCGAATTCGGTGGCGAAGCGTGGTGCGCGCTGGATACCCCGGGGTCAATTGAGTCGATTGCACACGCGCAGAATGCGCTTCTGGCCAGCGACATCTGCATTCTCTGCGTCTCTCCGGTTCCGGAAGAAGCCGTGCTGGCGGCACCCTATCTCCGCGTCATAGAAGCCTCCGGAACCCCGTGCATCCTCTTCATCAATCACATGGATGAGCCACGCGGCCGGGTCCGCGACGTCATAGCCGCCCTGCAGGACTATGCCCGCCATACGCTGGTGCTACGACAGATCCCCATTCGCGAAGGTGAAAAGATCGTCGGTGCGATCGATCTCATTTCCGAGCGTGCCTGGCGCTATCGTGAGGGTCAGACGTCATCGCTGATCGCGATTCCGGGCGATCTCGCTGAGCGCGAACATGAAGCCCATGCGGAATTTCTGGAGCAGTTGTCCGAATTCGATGACTGGCTGCTTGAAGAACTGATTGAAGACCGCGAACCGGACAGCGCCGTCATCTACTCGATCGCTTCGCGTATCCTGAGGCAGAACGACATTACCCCGGTCTTTATCGGTGCTGCCAGTCACAGCAACGGGGTCATGCGCCTCATGAAGGCGCTCCGTCACGAAGCCCCGCCGGTCGAGGCGCTTCGCAGCCGGCTTGCAGTCTCAGTTGGTGTTGAGGAGAGTTCCCTTGCCGCTGTTACCTTCCATGCTTTCCATCGGCAGAACATCGGCAAGACTGTGATTGTACGCGCCCTGAACGAAATGAAGCAGGTCTCGCCGCAAGGAGAGTTCGCGCTCGGCAGTTTGCAGGATCCGATTTCAGGTCGGCCGGCGGCCAACGGCATGCCGGCGTCGAGCGAAGTGTTCGCGACGGTCAAGTCGGACCGCCTGCCGGTCCCGGCCCTCCTCACTGGAAGCTCAGCACTGGCTGCGCCCGCCTGGACTTCACCGCCCTCCCCCATGCTGGATCGGATCCTTGTACCGGAAAGCGAGCGGGACGAAACCAAGCTCTCGGGCACTCTGGCAAAACTTGCAGAGGCAGATCGCGGGCTTTTGGTAACGCAGGAGGATAGCACGGGTGCCTATCTGGTCAGCGTGCAAGGCCCGCTGCACCTGCGCGAGGTCGGCAAGGCGTTGAACGAAGTCTTCCATATCCCCGTGACCGATCAGGCACCGCGCCCTGTCTACCGGGAAACCGTGTCCAAGGCGTCGGATGTGCACTATCGCCACCGTAAGCAGACCGGTGGTGCCGGTCAGTTTGCCGACGTGAAGCTGAGCATTCACCCGAACGAGCGCGGGAGCGGCTTTTCATTCGACGAGGTGGTCAAAGGCGGCGCGGTCCCGCGGAACTTCATTCCCGCGGTTGAGACCGGCGCACGCGAAGCAATGGACAAGGGCCCCCTCGGCTTCGGCGTCATTGACGTCGGCGTGACGCTCACCGACGGACAGCACCACACGGTCGATAGTTCCGAGTATGCCTTCCGAACCGCCGGCAAGATGGGTGTGCGCCAGGCACTGTCACAGGCATCTCCGGTTCTGATGCAGCCGATCGTCCGCGTCGAGATCCATATCCCGTCGATTTACACCGGCGGCCTCGTCCAGATCGTTTCGGCCCTAAAGGGACAGGTACTGGGCTTCGATAGGGACGAATCCGCCAAGGGCTGGGATACTTTCCGCGCATTGGTCCCCGGCAGCGCCTTGGACGAACTGTCGCGGTCGCTGCGCTCGGCGACGCAAGGCATCGGCTATTTCTCCAAGGAGTTTGATCACTTTGAGGAGATGTATGGCAAGGAGGCCGATGCGATTGTCACCGCTCATGGCACTCATGCGCCATGAACGTTGGGCCATGAAGGTATGGCGCCCTCGTCAGACATTCCTGCACCCAGTGGCCCATGGAAGGAGAACGGAAGGAAACGTCACAAACTGTTGACAGCTCGCGTCGGAGACAAGCGCAAGCATCTAGTTGTTTTTATTTAGAATGAGATGGGCTTCGCTTCGAGTTCAACGCACTGTGTCAGCGGCAGCAATCTTTCAACTGCCGGCAATTGGTTTAACCTTATGGAACTGCAATGGAGCGTTTGCCATGAGGGTCGTTACCGCAACTTTGGCCATATGTCTGTTGGCCTTGTCCGCTTCGCCCGCCGCGCTGGCCGAGGAACCCGTCGACGCGGTTCAGAATGTGATCGAACGCCAGATCGATGCGTTTCTGCACAACGACGCCAAGTCAGCCTACTCATTCGCCTCGCCAACGATCCGCGAAAAGTTTCCGGATGAGACGTCTTTCTTCGAGATGGTCAAGCGTGGCTATGGGCCGGTGTACCGCCCGGGAAACTTCGCCTTCGGCCGCAGCAAAGTGTCGGGCGACACGGTGCTGCAGGAGGTGCTGATCACCGGCAGCGACGGCAAGGACTGGACGGTGATCTATCAGGTCATCCGCCAGCCTGACGGCAGCTTCAAGATAAACGGGGTCCACATGCAACCGTCCACCGCGGGCTCCGACATTTAATGGATGATCGCTGGCTGGCCTCACTTGCGCAACAGTAAACGCAGACAGCCGCCGCAGCCGCTATCAGAATCTACCCGTCACGCCGCCTGCTTGGCTTCAGCCTCGCCACGCGCCCAGGCCTCTTGTGTTTCCGCCATGAAGTCGGCGTAGCGGCCCTGCTCGATCGCTGCGCGAATGCCGGCCATCAGTTCCTGATAGTAGGCCAGATTGCTCCAGGTCAGCAGCATGCCGCCAAGCGACTCGTTTGCGCGCACCAGATGATGCAGGTAAGCGCGCGAGTAGTCATGCGAAGCCGGGCAGTTCGATTGCTCGTCCAGCGGTCGCAAGTCCTCGGCGTGGCGGGCATTGCGGATGTTGATGCGGCCATTGCGGGTAAAGGCAAGGCCATGGCGCCCCGATCGGGTCGGCATCACGCAGTCGAACATGTCAATGCCGTGCGCGACTGATTTCAGGATGTCGTCCGGTGTGCCGACCCCCATCAGGTAGCGTGGCTTCTGGATCGGCAGATGCGGGCAGGTCGTGTCGATCATCTCGAGCATGACCGCCTGCGGCTCTCCCACCGCCAGGCCGCCGATCGCATATCCCTTGAGATCGAGGCCGGTCAGTGCCTGTGCCGAGCGCACACGCAATTCGGGAATGTCACCACCCTGGACAATGCCGAACATGGCCTTGCCGGGCTGGTCTCCGAAGGTGACCTTGCAGCGCTCGGCCCAGCGATAGGACATCTCCATCGCCCGCTCGATCTCTTTCGGCTCGGCCGGCAGGCGAACGCACTCGTCGAGCTGCATCTGGATGTCGCTGTCGAGCAGTCCCTGGATCTCGATCGAGCGCTCGGGTGACATGTGATGCAGCGAACCGTCGACGTGGCTTTTGAATGTTACGCCCTTCTCGTCGAGCTTGCGCAGCCCCGAGAGCGACATGACCTGGAACCCCCCGGAATCCGTCAAGATCGGGTAAGGCCAGCGGATGAGGTTATGAAGGCCACCGAGCCGAGCAACGCGCTCCGCGCCGGGTCGCAGCATCAGGTGATAGGTGTTGCCGAGTATGATGTCGGCACCGAGTTCGCGCACCTGATCGAGGTACATGGCCTTGACCGTACCGACCGTACCGACCGGCATGAAGGCAGGCGTGCGGATCGTGCCGCGCGGCATGGTGACCTCGCCGCGCCGTGCCTTGCCATCGGTCGCAAGCAACTTGAATTCAAAGCATTCGGTCATTGGTCTTTCCGGAAAAGCAGGCTGGCATCGCCATAGGAATAGAAGCGGTACCCGGTCTCGATCGCGTGCCCGTAGGCCGCACGCATCGTGTCGAGGCCGGAAAAGGCCGAGACGAGCATGAAGAGCGTCGACTTCGGCAGGTGGAAATTCGTCATCAGAACGTCGGCTGTGCGGAAACGATAGCCGGGCGTGATGAATATGCCGGTGGCGCCGGACCACGGCTCGATCATCCCATCGTCACGCGCAGCACTTTCGAGCAGCCGCAGCGATGTCGTGCCGACGCAGACGATGCGCCCGCCCCTTGCGCGCACTGCGTTCAGCGCATCGGCGGTTCGCTTGGAGACGTAGCCAAGCTCCTGATGCATGATGTGGTCGTCGGTATCGTCCGCCTTGACAGGCAGGAACGTCCCGGCCCCGACATGCAGCGTGACGAAGTGGCGCTCGACGCCCTTGCGGTCCAGCTTCTCGAACAGCGCTTCGGTGAAGTGCAGGCCGGCGGTGGGTGCTGCGACCGCACCCTCCTCGCGGGCATAGATGGTCTGGTAGTCGCGCCGGTCCGCTTCATCGTCCTCGCGCTTGGAGGCGATGTAAGGTGGCAGGGGGATATGCCCGACGGTCGCGATCGCTTCATCCAGCGTGGGGCCGAAGAAATCGAAGCGCAGTGTCACCTCGCCGCCCTCGCTCTTCTCCTCGACAGTAGCGTCGAGCGTGCCGAGCAGGCACACTCTGCCGCTGTGGCCGAAAGAGATGCGGTCACCGACCTTGATCCGCTTGCCGGGCTTGGCGAACGCCTTCCAGCGGTCGGCGGCTATGCGCATGTGCAAGGTCGCCGATACCTGCTGGCCACCCGCCCCTTCCCGGTGGCGAATGCCCTCGAGCTGGGCCGGGATCACGCGGGTATCGTTGAACACCAGGGCGTCACCTGGCTGCAGGAAATCTGGCAGGTCGCCGACGCGGTGATCGGAAAGCGGGTTGTCCGCCTCCGGCCTGACGACCAATAGCCGCGCATCCTCACGCGGGGACACCGGGCGAAGGGCGATACGCTCTTCCGGGAGCTCGAAATCGAACAGATCTATGCGCATGGGGCCGTCGTCAATTCAGGTTCGCCCTGCCGATAAACCATTTCGGCAAAAAAGGGAAACCCGCCCCAACGCTGCAGGCGCCGGAGCGGGCTTCATGGACCGGCTGACAATCAGGCGTCGGCTGCGACCTTCATCGACACAATCGTGTCAGGGTCACGCACAGGCTCGCCGCGCTTGATCTTGTCGATGTTGTCCATGCCTTCGATCACCTGACCCCAGACCGAGTACTGCTTGTTCAGCCATGGAGAGTCAGTGAAGCAGATGAAGAACTGCGAGTTTGCCGAGTTCGGCATCTGGCTGCGGGCCATCGAGCAGGTTCCACGCACGTGGCTCATGTTCGAGAACTCGGCCTTCAGGTCCGGCTTGTCGGAGCCGCCCATGCCAGCGCGGGCCGGATTGAAGTCTTTGCCGCCAGTTTTGCCGTACTGCACGTCGCCTGTCTGCGCCATGAAGTCTTCGATGACGCGATGGAAGACGACGCCGTCATAGGCTCCCTCGCGCGTCAGTTCCTTGATGCGGGCGACATGGCCGGGCGCGAGATCCGGAAGAAGCTGGATCACGACCTTGCCCTTCGAGGTCTCCATAATGATGGTGTTTTCCGGATCCTTGATCTCGGCCATGGTCTTTCTCCTTGCTCTAGAGCAATTCCGGCAAAAGTGCCCAGCGGCTTTGCGTCCGGAATTACGTGAAAACAAATGGTTAGAGTAGTTCCTCAGTTCGAAGAAGTGCGAAACTCCTCCAAAGCTTACTTGCCGACGGTGACCTTGATCATCCGGTCGGGATCGGTGACGGAGCCGTTATTGGCCTCGTCGCCGCGCTTGATCTTGTCGACATTCTCCATGCCTTCGACAACCTGGCCCACGACCGTGTACTGGCCATTGAGGAAGTCGCCAGGTGCGAACATGATGAAGAACTGCGAATTGGCGGAGTTCGGATCCTGGGATCGCGCCATGCCAACCGTTCCGCGCTGGAATGGCACGTCGGAGAACTCGGACGGCAGGTCGGGCTGAGAGGAGCCGCCGGTGCCGGCAGCACCCGGATTGAAGCCGCTTTCCATGTCGCCGTACTGCACGTCGCCGGTCTGTGCCATGAAGCCATCGATCACACGATGGAACGCGACGTTGTCATACTCGCCGGCTGCGGCAAGCGCCTTCATGCGCTCGACATGCTTCGGCGCGACGTCGGGGCGCAGTTCGATGACGACCGGGCCATCCTTCAGCTGGATCGTCAGGTATTCCTTCGCCTGAGCCCAGGCGCTGCCGGTGGCAGTCGCAAGAAGCAGGGCACCGGCAAACGCGATCTTCAAGAGTTTCATGGTCACTCCGTTTCGTTATGGCTATGAGGGCCGCTTGCGCGCTTTCAGTGCCGCATTGACGACCTTGGGTACAAAGGCGCTGACGTCTCCGCCCATGCCGGCGATCTGGCGAACCAAAGTGGCAGTTATGGGCCGCGACGCAGTGCCAGCAGGCAGGAACACAGTCTGAACGTCCGGGGCCATCTGTTGGTTCATGCCGGCCATCTGCATTTCGTAGTCGAGGTCGGTGCCGTCGCGCAGGCCGCGGATCAGCAAATGTGCCTTGTGCTCGCGCGCAGCATCGACCACCAGTTTGTCAAAAGCTACGACCGAGACATCGCCGGCGCGTGAAGGAAGCACTTCCGCGATCGCCTCGCGGATCAGGTCGGCCCGCTCCTCGAATGAGAAAAGCGGCACCTTGCCGGGGTGAATGCCGATCGCGACGATCACCTGGGGCGCGATATTCAGCGCCTGAACCAGCACGTCGATATGACCGTTGGTGATCGGGTCGAAGGAACCCGGATAGAAGGCGACAGCCATGGCGTTATCCCGTTTGCCGCGTTGTGTCACGCGACGGCCCTAGAAGCAATAGGGGGTTGAACCCGGCGCTGTCGCTGTCCCCGGCGAAGCTTGACTGACCAACACTCTCCCCCGCCGCGGTCCGGCGGGTGCGTTTGTTTCGCAAATAGGCGTCGAGGAACAGATGGCACTTGCTCTGCTCAGCATGACGATGTTCGTTCTCCTGACCACCGCCGCCACGTGCGCAACGGCAAGAGACCCGGCAAAGCTCTGGCGCCAGCACCTCCCACAAGTGGAACTGACCGATTGCCGCCTTTCTGACGATCGCCGCAGCCATGATCAGGGCAATCCTCACCATCGACCTCTCCCGCACGATCATCGAGCTTCGGAAGCAAGTAGAAACGAAGAAGATGACGCACGAATTCTACGCCTAACACTCCTTGCCGCTGATCCCCGCGCGAGGGAAAGCTGTTCCAATAGAAAAAGGCCGGCTGCGATGCGCCGGCCTTTTTGATGGTAGAACTATACGCGAGGCCTACCCTTCGGTGGTCGACGGATCGCCAACACTCAGGTCGGCAGCGGTCTCCCCATTGGGTGCGCTTTCCGCCTCGCGATTTTCCTCATCTTCGCCATCTGGCTCGTTGATGCGTTCGACGGAGACGACCTTCTCATCCTTCGCGGTAGAGAAGATGGTGACGCCCTTGGTAGCGCGGCTTGCGACGCGGATGCCACCGATGGGTACGCGGATCAACTGGCCACCATCGGAAACGAGCATGATCTGGTCGCCGTCGCCAACCGGGAAGGCAGCGACGAGTTCGCCGATCTCTGCGGTCTTCGACGTGTCGGTGGCGCGAATGCCCTTGCCGCCACGGCCTGAGGTGCGGAAGTCGTAGGAGGACGACCGCTTGCCGAAACCCTTCTCGGAGACCGTCAACACGAACTGTTCGCGTGCCTTCAGTTCCTCGTAGCGCTCGTCGGAAAGCTGACCTTCTTCGGTGACCTCTTCGCCAACCAAGGCGATCTCTTCAACATCGCCGCCCGCAGCACGGCGCTCGCTGGCAGAGCGTTTCAAGTAGGCGGCGCGCTCCCAAGGCTCGGCGTCGACATGGCTGACGATCGTCATCGAGATGATGCGGTCGCCCTGCCCCAGCGAAATGCCGCGTACGCCAACCGAATTGCGGCCGGCGAAGACGCGCACATCATCCACCGGGAAGCGGATGCATTGGCCGAGCGCGGTCGTCAGCAGAACGTCATCCTGATCCGTGCAGGTTTCGACGGAGAGGATTTCGTCGCCCTCCTCCTCGAGCTTCATCGCGATCTTGCCGTTGCGGTTGACCTGTACGAAGTCCGACAACTTGTTGCGGCGAACGGTGCCGCGCGTTGTCGAGAACATGACGTCCAGGTTCTCCCAGGTGCTTTCGTCCTCGGGCAACGGCATGATTGTGGTGATGCGCTCGCCGGGCTCGATCGGCAGCATGTTGATCAGCGCCTTGCCCTTGGACTGTGGCGTTCCGATCGGCAAGCGCCAGACCTTCTCCTTGTAGACGATGCCGCGCGAAGAGAAGAACAGAACCGGCGTATGCGTGTTGGCAACGAAGAGGCGGGTGACAAAATCCTCGTCGCGCGTCGCCATGCCGGAGCGACCCTTGCCGCCGCGGCGCTGCGCCCGATATGTCGTCAACGGCACGCGCTTCACGTAGCCGAGATGCGAAACGGTCACGACCATGTCTTCCTGGGCGATGAGGTCCTCATCGTCCATGTCCGGACCGAAATCGGCGATCTCGGTGCGGCGGGGCGTGCCGAATTCGTCGCGGATCGCGATCATTTCTTCCTTGACGATAGCCTGGATGCGCAGGCGCGAACCCAGGATGTCGAGATAGTCGCGGATTTCCTCGCCGATCTTGTTCAATTCGTCGGCGATTTCGTCGCGACCGAGAGCGGTCAGGCGCGCCAGGCGCAATTCGAGGATCGCACGCGCCTGCTCTTCGGAGAGGTTATAGGTGAGGTCGGCATTGATACGGTGGCGCGGGTCATCGATCAGGCGGATCAGCGCCTCGACATCCAGTGCCGGCCAGCGCCGTTCCATTAACTGCTCGCGCGCCGTCTGCGGATCGGGAGCGTGCCGGATCAAGGCGATGACTTCGTCGATATTGGCAACGGCGATGGCAAGGCCGACCAAAACATGCGCGCGATCGCGTGCCTTGCGCAACAGGTACTTGGTGCGCCGGCTGACGACTTCCTCACGGAACGAAACGAAGGCGCGCAGCATGTCGAGCAGCGTCATCTGCTCCGGCTTGCCGCCGTTCAGCGCCACCATGTTGCAGCCGAAGGAGGTCTGCAGCGGTGTATAACGATAGAGCTGGTTGAGGACGACGTCGGCATTGGCGTCGCGCTTCAATTCGACGACGACGCGATAGCCCTCACGGTCGGACTCGTCGCGAAGATCCGAGATCCCCTCGATGCGCTTTTCGCGCACGAGGTCGGCCATCTTCTCGATCATCGTCGCCTTGTTCACCTGATAGGGGATCTCGGTGATGATGATCTGCTCGCGGTCGCCGCGCATCGGCTCGATGCGGGCCACGCCGCGCATGATGACCGAGCCGCGGCCAGTCTCGTAGGCCTGCCGAATACCCGCGCGGCCGAGAATCATGGCGCCGGTCGGGAAGTCCGGTCCCGGGATGATCTGCATCAGTTCCGGCAACTCGATCGCCGGATTGTCGATCAGCGCGACGCAGCCGCTGATGACCTCGGAGAGGTTGTGCGGGGGGATATTCGTGGCCATGCCGACGGCGATGCCGCCCGCACCGTTGACGAGAAGGTTCGGAAACTTCGCCGGCAGTACCGATGGTTCCTGTATGGTACCGTCATAGTTGTCGCGAAAGTTGACGGTTTCCTTGTCGAGGTCGTCGAGCAGGCTATGGGCAGCCTTCTCCAGACGGCATTCGGTATAGCGTTGTGCGGCCGGCGGATCGCCGTCGACGGAACCAAAATTGCCCTGGCCATCGATCAGCGGCAGGCGGAGCGACCAGTCCTGCGCCAGACGTGCGAGCGCGTCATAGATCGCGGCATCCCCATGCGGATGGTATTTACCCATCACGTCACCGGTGACGCGGGCGCACTTCACATATTTCTTGTTCCAGTCGATCCCCATCTCGCCCATGCTGAAGAGGATGCGCCGATGCACTGGCTTCAGGCCGTCTCGGACATCGGGCAGCGCGCGGCTCACGATGACGCTCATGGCGTAGTCGAGATAGGACCGCTGCATTTCCGCGGTAATGGAAATGGGCTCAATGCCGGGAGGGGTCTTGCCGCCGGGGGTCGTTTGCTCTGTCAATTTCGATCACGATCTTTGTTCAGAATCAGTCGGGATTTTATAGCCTAACGGCTTGAACTGCGCCAATTTTGCGGGAGGTTTTGAACAGCCTTTTGCCAGAAATCCGCCAATTGCCGCAATTTGATGGCGATGTTCCTGGCTGTCTCTCCCTCCCCCTTCACTTGGCTCCGCCTCTCCCCTATCAATGGCGTCATGAGCGCGTCAAAAGAATGCGACGGATCGGCGAGGGGGATGGCCGGATGTACGATTTCGAATTGGTCGTCAATGCGCTCACAACCATGCTTGTGACGCTCGATCCGCCGGGGCTTGCGCCGATCTTCCTGGGCCTGACGGTTGGAATGAACCGCGCTGAACGCAAGCAGGTGGCTTTGCGCGGTTCCATCATCGCCTTCGTAATCCTCGCCACTTTCGCCGTCTTTGGCGCCGGGATACTCGGCTTGCTCGGCATATCCATTGCCGCTTTCCGCATCGCCGGCGGCCTTCTCCTCTTCACCATTGCCTTCGAAATGGTGTTCGAGCGCCGACAGGAGCGGAAGGAGAAGACCTCGGAAGTGGCAATCACCAAGGATCACATCCGCAACATCGCGGTGTTTCCCCTCGCCTTGCCGCTGATCGCCGGGCCAGGTGCCATTTCCGCTACGATCCTGCTGTCGGGGTCGCTCTCCTCGCCCATGGGCCGCGCGGCGCTGATCGCCGTTATCGCGCTTTGCGTCGCCGTCGTCTACGTGACGCTCTACGTCGCAGAACGGGTCGACCGGTACCTTGGCGTAACCGGCCGCGCGATCCTGACGCGCCTGCTGGGGGTAATTCTCGCGGCGCTGGCGGTGCAGTTCGTCGTCGATGGCGCTCGGGCGGCTTTCGTGATCTGAGGCTCTCAGCCTACCAACCTACCTGCCGCGTTCTCTTCGCAATCCTGCTGCCCGCGCTTCCACGGCGCATGTTGCGCACGCGGCGAGCATGCAGAACGCAAAACGCCGGCGAAACAGCCGGCGTTGCGAGAATGTCAGGAATGCCTCTCCCTCTATCGAGGGGGCCACTCCGGAGAAGCGGTTTTCGTCAGAACGGAATATCGTCGTCCATGTCGCGCGAAAAATTCGACGACGCGCCGCCGCGGCTTCCTCCGCCGGAAGACGGCTGCGAGCCGTAGTCATCGTAGCTCGGCGCACCGCCGCCATAATTCGCGCTGCCGCCGAAGTCAGAGCCGCCACGGCGGTCACCGCCGCCCTCGCCGCGCCCGTCGAGCATGGTGAGGGTGGAGTTGAAGCCCTGCAGCACCACTTCGGTCGAGTAGCGGTCGTTGCCGTTCTGATCCTGCCACTTGCGTGTCTGAAGCTGACCTTCGATGTAGAGTTTGGCGCCCTTCTTGACGTATTGCTCAACAACCTTGCACAGGCCTTCATTGAAAACGACGACGGTGTGCCACTCCGTCTTCTCCTTGCGCTCGCCGGAATTGCGGTCGCGCCAGGTTTCGGAGGTCGCAATGCGCAGGTTGGCGATCGGGCGGCCGTCCTGGGTACGGCGGATCTCGGGATCCGCGCCGACGTTCCCGATCAGGATTACCTTGTTGACGCTGCCTGCCATCCGTTCAGTCCTTGTTGTCGTGCCGGGCATGCTGCCGGCCTTGAAATCCGATCTGCTATCTTAACGCCCGCTTGCTCCGCGCGCCGCCCCGTGCGCCGGATAATCCACAGATCAAATTCACGTGCATTTCGTTCTTTTTTTGTTCTAGTAAATCCGTAACATCTTGTCAACCGAATCGGAAAGAGGCAGGGTTTCGTCGCAACGCGCATGGACAGCAAGGTTCCAGTCCCTACATAGATGCGCGACCGAAGAGCCACACTTCATCCGAGATCTGACATCTGGCGCTGGAACATCATGAGCGAACTCAAGACCATTTCCATTCGCGGCGCACGCGAGCACAATCTCAAGGGCATCGACCTCGACCTGCCGCGCAACAAGCTGATCGTCATGACCGGCCTTTCGGGGTCGGGCAAGTCCTCGCTGGCCTTCGATACGATTTATGCGGAGGGCCAGCGCCGCTACGTCGAAAGCCTTTCGGCCTATGCCCGCCAGTTTCTGGAGATGATGCAGAAGCCGGACGTCGACCAGATCGACGGTCTGTCGCCGGCGATCTCGATCGAGCAGAAAACGACGTCCAAGAACCCGCGCTCGACCGTCGGAACAGTCACCGAGATCTACGACTACATGCGCCTGCTGTTTGCTCGCGTCGGCGTGCCCTACTCTCCCGCAACCGGGCTGCCGATCGAGAGCCAGACGGTCAGCCAGATGGTCGATCGCGTCATCGACTTCGGAGAGGGAACCCGTCTTTATATTCTGGCGCCGATCGTTCGCGGCCGCAAGGGCGAGTACAAGAAGGAACTCGCCGAGCTGATGAAGAAGGGCTTTCAGCGCGTCAAGGTGGATGGCCAGTTCTACGAGATCGCCGACGTGCCGGCGCTCGACAAGAAGTACAAGCACGACATTGACGTGGTGGTCGATCGCGTCGTGGTGCGCCCGGATCTCGCCGCCCGCCTCGCTGACAGCCTCGAGACCTGCCTCAAGCTGGCCGATGGGCTGGCGATCGCCGAATTCGCCGACAAGCCGCTTCCTCCGGAAGAAACTGCGGCAGGCGGCGCGGCCAACAAGTCGCTGAACGAGACGCACGAGCGGGTGCTGTTCTCGGAAAAGTTCGCCTGCCCGGTTTCCGGCTTTACGATCCCGGAAATCGAGCCGCGGCTGTTTTCATTCAACAATCCATTCGGCGCCTGCCCGACCTGTGATGGCCTCGGCAGCCAGCAGAAGATCGATCCCGACCTCATCGTGCCGGAACCGCAGCGGACGTTGCGCGACGGCGCGATCGCCCCCTGGGCCAAGTCTTCCTCTCCCTACTACAACCAGACGCTGGAAGCGCTGGGTGCGGCCTATGGCTTCAAGCTCTCCAACCGCTGGTCCGATCTATCCGCCGAGGGGCAGAAAGCCATCCTCTACGGAACCGACGAGAAGATCGAATTCCACTACCAGGACGGCGCGCGCTCCTACAAGACATCCAAGACCTTCGAAGGAATCGTGCCGAACCTAGAGCGGCGCTGGAAGGAGACGGATTCGGCCTGGGCCCGCGAGGAGATCGAGCGCTACATGTCCGCCGCCCCCTGCCCGGCCTGCAACGGCTTCCGCCTGAAGCCGGAGGCGCTAGCGGTGAAGATCGACAAGTTGCACATCGGCCACGTCACCGACATGTCGATCCGCGTTGCCCGAGACTGGTTCGATACCCTACCCGGTCACATGAATGCCAAGCAAAACGAAATTGCGGTGCGCATTCTCAAGGAAATCCGCGAGCGCTTGCGCTTCCTGAACGATGTCGGTCTCGAATACCTCAGCCTTTCGCGCAATTCCGGCACGCTTTCGGGCGGCGAAAGCCAGCGCATCCGGCTCGCCTCGCAGATCGGTTCGGGCCTGACGGGCGTGCTCTATGTTCTCGACGAACCCTCAATCGGCCTGCACCAGCGCGACAATGCCCGCCTGCTCGACACGCTGCGCCACCTGCGCGACATCGGCAACACGGTGATCGTCGTTGAACACGACGAGGATGCGATCCTGACGGCCGATTATGTCGTCGACATCGGTCCCGCCGCCGGCATCCACGGTGGTGAGGTGATCGCCCAGGGAGCGCCGTCTGACATCATGGCCAACTCTAGGTCGCTGACCGGCAAATATCTTTCCGGCGAACTTGCCGTTGCCGTCCCGGCCGAGCGGCGCAAGCCGAAAAAGAAGAAGGAAATCACCGTTGTCGGCGCACGTGCCAACAATCTGAAGAATGTCACGGCTTCCATCCCGCTTGGCGTGTTCACGGCCGTCACAGGCGTCTCGGGCGGCGGCAAGTCGACGTTCCTGATCGAAACACTCTACAAGTCCGCAGCCCGGCGCGTAATGGGCGCTCGGGAAATCCCGGCGGAACACGACCGTATCGACGGTTTCGAGTACATCGACAAGGTGATCGACATCGACCAGTCGCCGATCGGCCGCACGCCGCGCTCGAACCCGGCGACCTATACCGGTGCCTTCACGCCGATCCGCGACTGGTTTGCCGGCCTGCCGGAAGCAAAGGCCCGCGGCTATCAGCCGGGCCGCTTCTCCTTCAATGTCAAGGGCGGCCGCTGCGAGGCCTGCCAGGGCGACGGCGTCATCAAGATCGAGATGCACTTCCTGCCTGACGTCTACGTGACCTGCGACGTCTGCCACGGCAAGCGCTACAACCGCGAGACGCTCGACGTGCACTTCAAGGGCAAGTCGATCGCCGACGTGCTGGACATGACGGTCGAGGAAGGCGTCGAGTTCTTCGCCGCCGTTCCGGCCGTGCGCGACAAGCTGGTGACGTTGAATCAGGTCGGGCTCGGCTACATCAAGGTTGGGCAACAGGCAAACACGCTTTCGGGCGGCGAAGCGCAGCGCGTCAAGCTCGCGAAGGAGCTATCCAAGCGCTCGACCGGTCGCACGCTCTACATTCTTGACGAACCGACAACCGGCTTGCATTTTCATGACGTAGCGAAGTTGCTTGAAGTGCTGCATGAGCTTGTCAACCAGGGCAACTCAGTTGTCGTGATCGAGCACAACCTGGAAGTGATCAAGACTGCTGACTGGATCATAGACTTCGGTCCCGAAGGCGGCGATGGCGGCGGCGAGGTGATCGCGCAGGGAACGCCGGAGGACGTGGTAAAAGTTGAGCGCTCCTATACCGGGCATTTCCTGAAGGAACTGCTGGAGCGGCGACCGATGCGGAAGGCGGCGGCGGAGTAGCGAATGATCCTGATCGGCCAGTATGACTCGTCCTATGTGCGTCGCGTTGCGATCGCCATGCGCCTCTATGACCTGCCTTTCGAACACCGGCCCTGGTCGGTGTTCAGCCAGCGCGAGAAGGTGCAGGCGATCAATCCGCTGATGCGGGTCCCGACCCTGGTGCTCGATGACGGCGACATCGTTGCCGACAGCAATTCCATCCTGGACTATGTCGACGGGCTGGTACCGGCAGAGCAGCGTCTGACGCCGCAGGCCGAGCCGGAACGACGGCAGGCGTTGAAGGTGCTGACGTTCGCCACCGGCTTTGCCGACAAGGGCGTCAGCCTGTTCTACGAGTTGCACCTGCATGAGACCCCGTCGACCTATTTCGTCGAGCGCTGCCGCTCACAGATTTCGACAGTGCTCGGGGCTCTCGAGGCCGAGCGTGTCGTGCGGCCTCATCAATTCTGGTTTGGGCGGATCACCCATGCGGACATCGCTGTCGCATGCGCCTGGCGCCACGTAAGCGAGGCGCATCCGGGTCTCATCATCCCGGCTGCCTATCCCGCGCTTGCCGCACATTGCGCTAGCATGGAGGCCATGCCGGTATTCCAGGAAATTTCGCAGCCCTTCTTTGTGTCGACTTAGCACGTGAGCCATCCTGTCTGTCGAGGGCGCAAGACATGAGCAAATCCGGAACCATACGAACCGGCATCGGTGGCTGGACCTTCGAGCCCTGGGAGGGCACGTTCTATCCCGAAAAGCTGTCGAAAAAGCGCCAACTCGAATTCGCCAGCCGTGAACTGACGGCGGTTGAGGTGAACGGGACCTATTACAGTTCCCAGAAGCCGGAGACCTTCGCAAAGTGGGCCTCGGAGGTTCCTGAAGGTTTCGTCTTTTCGCTCAAGGCAAGTCGATACTCGACGAACCGCAAGGTGTTGGGGGACGCCGGCGAATCCATCGAGCGCTTCCTGACGCAAGGCCTGACAGAATTGGGGCCGCATCTTGGCCCGATCCTCTGGCAATTCGCGCCGACCAAAAAGTTCGAGCCTGACGATTTCGAGGCATTCCTCAAGCTTCTACCGGAAAAGCTGGACGGGTTGCCCTTGCGCCACGCGCTGGAAGCGCGCCACCCCTCCTTCATGGTGCCGGAGTTTGCGGCGCTCGCGCGCAAGTACAAGGCTGCGATCGTCTACGCCCATCACGACGAGTACCCGGAGATGGCCGACGTCACGGCGGATTTTGTGTATGCCCGGCTGCAGCGGGGCTCGGACGACATGCCGACCTGTTATCCGCCAAAAGCGCTCGACGAATGGGCCAACCGGATGAAAATCTGGGCGGATGGAGGCCAGCCGGACGATTTGCCGTTGGTCGACCCGCAGCACGAGGCGCCCAAGCAACCGCGTGACGTCTTCGCCTTCTTCATCACGTCGGGCAAGGTCAATGCGCCAAATGGCGCAAGGGAATTGCAAAAGCGCGCCCAACCGCGGGAGTAAGCATATCGGCGAGCGGACGGCGCTCGCGCCAGATCAGACACGCGCGATGTGTGTTAGGCAGCGGAAATCGGACGGCGGGTTCGGTCGATGAGGCGCGGTCCGAGCGCCGTGAGGACGAGCCCGCAGACGACGCAGACCGCGCTAGCGAGCCGGATCGGGCCGAAGCTCTCGCCGAGTACCAGCGCTGATGAGCTCATACCGAAGACTGGGACAAGCAGTGAGAACGGCGCCACTGTCGAGACACCGTGTTTTCGGATCATGTAACCCCAGACCCCAAAGCCGAAGATCGTCGCGACGTAGGCGATATAGGCAACCGCCCCCAGCCCTTGCCACGAGAGGGCTTGTAGCGCCGCGAGGTCTCGGTCCAAACCCTCAGTCGCAAGCGAGATGATCGCAAGGGGAATTGGCGGAACCAGGCTTACCCACACCATCAGCGAGAGCATGTCGACGCTGCCGACCTTCTTCATCAGCAGATTTGCGCAGGCCCAGGCAAGGCCTGCGGCAAGCACGAGGGCAAGGCCCGCAAAGGTGAAGCCGCCATCGACGGTGGTCGCGATCACGGCCATGCCGGCAAAGGCGACCAGGATGCCGGACACCTGGACCGGCCGTGGCCGGTCTCTGTAGATCAGTGCTGCCAGGATGACGGTGAAGAAGGCCTGCGATTGCAGCAGCAGCGAGGCAAGGCCGGCCGAAAGACCGACATCCATGCCGATGAACAGGAAACTGAATTTCACCACGCCCAGTACGAGGCCGATACCCAGAATGAGCCGCCAGGATACCGCCGGTCGCGGCAGGAAAAAGACGAGCGGCAGGGCGGCGAAGAGGAAGCGCAGCGCCGAAAAGAGGATCGGCGGGAAATTGGCGATGCCGATCTTGATGACGACGAAATTGAAGCCCCAGACAGCGGCCACGAGCACGAGGAGAGCGATATCGATCAGGCCCATGAAACCGGTTTCCCAAATGCTTTGATTCGCAAAGTTTTATCGAAGGCCGATCCGCATCCAAGTCATTTGATTTGATCGAAGCCATTCAGGAAATTGATGAGGTTTTCCGCCGTCGACCCGTTGCCGGCGCGCCGGCCCGCCTCGCCGTGGCGCCAGACACCGGCAGCTGCAGCTTCGAAGGCCGGCATGCCCTGCGCCAGATGGGCACCGATGATGCCAGAGAGCACATCGCCGGAGCCAGCCGTTGCCAGCGAGGGTGGCGCATTGACGTTGATAAGGGCACGGCCATCCGGTGCTGCGATGACGGTGTCGGCACCTTTAAGGACAATCACGGCGTGGCTGCGTCTGGCGGCCTGTCTCGCCCGTTCCACCTTCGACAACGCGGTGTCGGCGGCAACATCCGGAAAAATGCGCGCGAACTCGCCGTCGTGTGGCGTAAGCACGAGATGGGTCGCCCCACCTGCGAAAGCATCGAAAAGCTCCTGCGGCCTGTCACGAAAGGCCGTAATACCGTCCGCATCCAGCAGCAGCGGACGTTCGCGAAGTGCCATTACGTAGTCGCGCGCCCGGGCCAAGTCGCCAAAGCCGGGACCAAGAATGAAGGCCGAAAGCCGCGGATCGGCGAGCAGCGTCTTCAACGCCTCCACATTGTCGATCTGCCGAAGCATGACTGCAGTCAAATGGGTCGCATTCTCTCCAGCGGCCTCGGCTGGTGAAAGCAACGTCACCAACCCTGCCCCGACTTTCAAGCCGGCGACGGCAGACAAACGCGCCGCGCCCGTTGCGAGCCTCCCGCCGGAGAATACCGCGAGATGGCCGTGGTCATATTTATGGGCACCCGCCCCGGCATGCGGCAGGCTCATTCGCCAGAGAGCTGGCCCGTTGACGCGCAGGTGGTGGGACGCCATCGATACGATCCGGGCGGGAATGCCGATATCAAAAGCTTCGGTGGCCCCGCACAGCGCTCGCCCTGGCATCAGCAGGTGTCCAGGCTTCCGGCACATGAACGTGATCGTGCGGGTAGCCTGCAGTGCCGCGCCTCGTACCTCCCCCGTGCGACCATCCACGCCGGAAGGAAGATCAATGGCCACGACCGGGATCGCGAGTCCATTGACCTGCTCGATAATCGCGCAGACTTCACCGTCGAGGTTACGCGATAGCCCTGCGCCGAAAAGAGCATCGACGACGACGTCACCCACCCGTGGCATGAAGTCCGATAGCGGCCGAACGGCCCCCAGGTAGCGCTTCCTCGCCTTGCCGGCCTCTCCCTGGGCCGATGGAGATCCGAAAGCAAACAATTCGACAACGCATCCGGACGCGGCGAGCGCGCGCGCGGCCACATAACCGTCGCCACCGTTGTTGCCCGGCCCGGCAAGAACCACAAAGCGCAATGCGGCGGGATAGTGCCGCAAGGCCGCCGCAGCCACGGCCTGGCCGGCCCGCTCCATCAACGCGAAGCTGTCAATGCCGCTGTCCGCAGCCGCCTGGTCGATGCCGTCCATTTCGGCGGGCGTGACAACGAGTGTCTCAAGGTCAATGTGCATGCACTGACAATGCCCGCAAATCGCAAACCGTGCCACAGCATTTTCAATGCGCAATCAATAGGCATCTGCACAGCTCGTGTGCTCATTATAGCGGCAGCGGAAGATGCCGATGACGTCTAGCGACCCAGTCGACCCGAATTCAGCGCCAGTACGACGCAAATTTAGGCAGGTGACGTATCTGGAGACCTAGGATTTGCGCGCATTTTGGTGAGGGTGCGCCGCAGGGTACTGCGACAAAATCGTCCATTCAGCGAAATTTGGCATGGGACTCCCAAACTGGCACGCGACATGCATTAAGAATGGCAGCGGGCACACGGCCTTGCGAAACGGGAGAAGCGGAGAGACATTCTTTCATGAAAAAGATCGAGGCGATCATAAAGCCCTTCAAGCTGGACGAAGTGAAGGAAGCTCTTCAGGAAGTCGGCCTGCAAGGCATCACCGTCACCGAAGCAAAGGGCTTCGGGCGCCAGAAGGGGCACACGGAGCTCTATCGCGGCGCCGAGTACGTGGTCGATTTTCTGCCGAAGGTTAAGGTCGAAGTCGTCTTGGCAGACGAGAACGTCGAGGCTGTCATCGAGGCGATCCGCAATGCCGCCCAGACCGGGCGTATCGGCGACGGCAAGATCTTTGTTTCCAACGTTGAAGAAGTCATCCGCATCCGTACCGGCGAAACCGGTATCGACGCCATCTAACCCCATCCCATCCACCTGGCCGTTCGGCCAAGGTTTCACCTCGTCATCTCACACAGGAACTTTCAAAATATGACGACTGCCAATGATATTCTGAAGCAAATCAAGGAAAACGACGTTAAGTTCGTCGACCTGCGCTTTACCGACGTGAAGGGCAAGCTGCAGCACGTGACGATGGACGTTGGCTGCGTCGACGAGGACATGTTCGCCGACGGCGTGATGTTCGACGGTTCATCGATCGGCGGCTGGAAGGCCATCAACGAGTCGGACATGGTGCTGATGCCGGATCCGGCAACCGTCCACATGGACCCCTTCTTCGCCCAGTCCACGATGGTCATCTTCTGTGACATCCTGGATCCCGTCTCGGGTGAATCCTACAACCGCGATCCGCGCGGCATCGCCAAGAAGGCCGAAGCCTACCTGAAGGCCTCCGGCATCGGCGACACCATCTTCGTCGGCCCCGAACCGGAGTTCTTCGTTTTCGACGACGTCAAGTACAAGGCTGACCCCTACAACACCGGCTTCAAGCTCGATTCCACGGAACTGCCGTCAAACGACGACACCGACTATGAGACCGGCAACCTCGGCCACCGTCCGCGCGTCAAAGGCGGCTACTTCCCGGTCCCGCCGATCGACAGCTGCCAGGACATGCGCTCCGAAATGCTGACCGTCATGGCTGAAATGGGCGTCGTCGTCGAGAAGCAGCACCATGAAGTGGCTGCCGCGCAGCACGAACTTGGCGTCAAGTTCGACACGCTGGTGCGCAACGCCGACAAAATGCAGATCTACAAGTACGTCGTCCATCAGGTCGCCAACGCCTATGGCAAGACGGCAACATTCATGCCGAAGCCGATTTTCGGCGACAACGGCTCGGGCATGCACGTGCACCAGTCGATCTGGAAGGACGGTAAGCCGACGTTCGCTGGCGACGAGTATGCTGGTCTCTCTGAGTCCTGCCTCTACTACATCGGTGGCATCATCAAGCACGCCAAGGCGATCAACGCCTTCACCAACCCGACGACGAACTCCTACAAGCGTCTCGTCCCGGGCTATGAGGCTCCGGTCCTGCTTGCCTACTCCGCACGCAACCGCTCGGCATCGTGCCGCATTCCGTTCGGCACCGGCCCGAAGTCCAAGCGCGTCGAGGTCCGCTTCCCCGACCCGCTCGGCAACCCGTACCTCGGCTTCGCCGCCATGCTGATGGCAGGCCTCGACGGCATCAAGAACAAGATCCATCCCGGCAAGGCCATGGACAAGGATCTTTACGACCTGCCGCCGAAGGAACTCAAGAAGATCCCGACCGTCTGCGGCAGCTTGCGCGAAGCACTGGAAAGCCTCGACAAGGATCGCAAGTTCCTGACGGCCGGCGGTGTCTTCGACGACGACCAGATCGACGCCTACATCGAACTGAAGATGGCAGAGGTCATGCGCTACGAGATGACCCCGCACCCGGTCGAATTCGACATGTACTACTCGGCCTGAGGCACTGCCCTCGCCAAACGACGGAACCCGGCAGCGATGCCGGGTTTTTCTTTGGGTCTCGTCTGCCGCAGTCACATTAGGAAGGCGTGATATTGGGCTAAAGGCCAATATCAATTGGTCGTGTTCTATGCTCTAATTTGTGCAGTGCAAAATCAATCACCGGATCTTGTGTCCGGCTTAGTATACGAAAGGCAAAGGCCTTGCGTTTTGCACGCCCCTTTCCAAATTTCAGTTCGAAAGGAAGGCCAAATATGAAAATGAAGAATGCCAAATTCGGGATTGGTGACGTGGTTCGCCATCGGGTCTATCCGTTCCGCGGTGTGATCTTCGACGTCGACCCGGAATTTGCCAATACCGATGAATGGTGGAATTCAATTCCCGCGGAAATCCGCCCGTCAAAAGACCAGCCGTTCTATCATCTCTTCGCCGAGAACGCCGAGACCGAGTATGTCGCTTACGTCTCCGAGCAGAATCTGCTGCCGGATGACAGCGGCACTCCGCTGCGCCACCCGCAGGTGCGAGCGCTCATGGTTCCGGATGACGCGGGCACCTACCACTGGAAGGTGGACGCCGGCATTGTCCACTAAGCATGCCCTCCCCACAGAGGCGGCAGCTTTACTGAACTGATTTGCGCAAAATCTGAAAAGCCAGGGCTACGAACAGATCCCCTTGGGTCGCGATGTGCGTTAAAGCATCGCCTCCTAGGTTCCAATCCGAACCTCCGGGAACAAAAAACCCGGCGCTATGGCCGGGTTTATGATGTTTGACGCCTCGAAGCGTTACTGGCTCTTTGCTGCTTTCTGGGCGTCTTCGAGCTTCTTTCGAGCTTCGTCCGCCTTCTTCTGCATCTCTTCCTGCAAGAGACGCTGACGCTCCTCGAGCTTCGACTGCTCGATCGGCTCGCCGTCGAAAGCGCCGGTGAAGCCGGACAGCGACATCTTGATCGGGTTCGGCGTACGCTGGAAGTTAACGGACGTGAAGACGACTTCGCCACCCTTCTTCAGGCTCGCCAGCATCTGGTCGGTGAGCGCCGCCTCTGCCACGCACTTGTCGGGCATGCAGATGGCGTAGTCAATCTTCTGCGGCTTGCCGCCATCGATCTGCATGGCGACCCCGGTGGGAATCAGCCGTGCGCTCGGGACGGAAACCTGGATGATCTTCCTGTTGACCTTGCCCTCGACCGTGATCAGGCCAACAGCCGTCAACAGCTGGCCGCCGCCGGCGGTCAGCAGGTTCTGAACGATGCAGACATCATTTTCTTCCTGCTTCGTGCAGACCTTGAACCAGCCCTGCGGCGCTGCGGCTTGCTGCGCCTGGGCAGCGGCAGGCAAACCGGCAGCAGCAAGTGAAACTGCGAATGCCGAAAGCACAGTCTTTTTTGTAAAGATCGATTTGAAGATCATAACGAGTTCCGTCTCCTGAAAACCGGTGCCGAGCGCTGTTCGCCCCTGGAATGTTCTGGTCAGCTGTGCGCTCTCCTGTCGGCGAATTGAGGCATTTGCATGACCCGTCTTTTCGGGTTCCCCTGTTACAATGCGTCGCGACGGATATCCAGCCTCTCGTTCACGTTTTTGCCCAGACTCCCTGAAAAATAGGCGGCAAGAATGTTCGTTCACGGCGCAACCATATAAGTTCTCGCCGAATCGTCCTTCAGCCTTGAGAGGAATTCATTTTGCGGGTTCTACTGACAGCGCTTTTCATCGGACTTGCGATACAGCCTGTTTGCATCGCAAATGCTGCGCCGTTGCACGGGATCGCGATGCATGGCGAGCCTGCTTTGCTGCCGGGCTACAAGCATTTTCCATATGTGAATCCGAATGTGAAGAAGGGCGGCAAGATCACCTACGGTGTCGTCGGCACCTTCGACAATCTCAACCCCTTCATTCTCAAAAGCATGCGCACGACAGCTCGCGGCATGTGGGACCCCGAATTCGGCAATCTCGTCATCGAATCATTGATGCAGCGTTCGCGGGACGAGCCGTTCTCCATGTACGGCCTCCTGGCCGAAACGGTCGAGTGGGACGACGAGCGCAGCTTCATCCAGTTCAATCTCAACCCAAAGGCGCACTGGGCGGACGGACAGCCGGTGACCGCCGAGGACGTCATTTTTTCCTTCGAACTCCTGCGCGACAAGGGGCGCTCCCCCTTCAGCCGCCGGCTCGATGTTGTAGAGAAGATGGAAAAGGTTGGCGAAAACAGCGTCCGCTTCACCTTCAACGACAAGGCCGACCGCGAATCGCCGCTGCTGCTTGCCCTTTCTCCGGTATTGCCGAAGCACGCGACCGAGATTGACGGGTTTGATCGCACGACCCTGAGTTTCCCTCTCGGATCTGGCCCCTATCGCATCAAGGAGGTGAAGCCCGGGGAGAAGATCGTCTTCGAGCGCAATCCCGACTACTGGGGCAAGGACATTCCCTCGAAGATCGGCTTCGACAATTACGATCAGATAACAGTTGAGTACTTCCTGCAGGAAAACTCCCTGTTCGAGGCTTTCAAGAAGGGCGACGTCGACGTCTTCCAGGAGGGCAATCCGACGAAATGGGCGCGGGGATACAACTTTCCGGCGGTGGCATCCGGAGCCATTCTCAAGGACACGTTCAAGCCACAAGTTCCCTCCGGCATGCTCGGCTTCGTCTTCAATACCCGCCGCCCCATGTTCTCCGACGTCCGGCTGCGCCATGGACTGTCGCTCGTTTTCGACTTTGAGTGGGTGAACAAGAACCTGTTCGAAGGAGCCTATAAACGGACGGAGAGCTTCTGGCAGAATTCCGAACTCTCCTCCCTCGGTGTTGCCGCGGATAACAGCGAGCGGCAACTTTTGGGACCAGCGCTCGCCCGTATCGAGCCCGCCATTTTGGACGGAAGCTATCGTTGGCCCGTCACCGATGCCTCCGGCCGCGACCGCAAGGTTCTGAAGCAGGCAGTGATGCTGATGAAAGAGGCGGGATACACGATCAAGGACGGCGTGATGAGCGATGCCTCGGGCAGGCCGCTGGCCTTCGAAATCATGACCCAGAATGCCGACCAGGAGAAACTCGCCCTCGCCTACCAGCGATTTTTGACTGCGCTCGGCATTCGTGCGTCCGTCCGCACGGTCGATGATTCGCAGTATCAGAGCCGCTCGCAGAGCTTTGACTATGACGTCATCATCCGAGCTTATGCGTCGTCGCTGTCACCGGGGATCGAACAGGCGACGCGCTGGCGCTCCGATTTCCGCGACCGCGACGGCAGCGAAGCCTTTGCCGGGGCCAACGATCCGGACGTCGACCGGCTAGTGGATGCGATCCTGAACGCGCGCAGTACCGAGGATTTCCGTTCCGCGGTGCGCGCCCATGACCGCATACTGCTTTCCAACCACTATGTCCTGCCGCTCTACCATCTCGGTCAACAGTGGGTGGCGCGGCACGACTACATCTCCCATCCGGACACGATGCCGCTCTATGGGTACCAGTTTCCTGTGTGGTGGGACGCGCGCGCTCAATAGAAGCGGTCGATGTCATCGCCAATTCTGGCGATAGCTGGCAGGTATCCATTGAAGATCAGCCTCGCCGCAACTATTTCGGGGCTGTGACAGGTGTAGTGCAAGAGGACAGACGGGAAATGGAAACCGTAACGATCGATGTCGTCTCCGATGTTGTATGTCCGTGGTGCTACCTGGGCAAAAAGAGGCTGGAGCAGGCTATCGAGGCTGTTTCCAGCGAGGTGAGCGTAGCGGTCACCTTCCGTCCCTACCAGCTCAATCCTGACATGCCGGCGCAGGGCGTCGATCACAAGAAACACCTCGCCGATAAGCTTGGCGGCGAAGCGGCAGTCGAACGCTCGCATCAGATGCTGACCGGGCTCGGCCACGAGGACGGTATTGATTTTCACTTTGATCGGATCGGCCTGAGCCCGAACACGCTTGACGCGCATCGCCTGATGCGCTGGGCGATGATCGAAGGACCGCAGGTGCAGAACAGTGTCGCACTCGCCCTGTTCAAGGCCTACTTCGAGGACGGTAGGAACATTGGCGACCGCACCGTTCTGCTGGATATCGCCGAAAGGTCCGGCATGGATCGCGCTGTCGTCTGCGCGCTCTTTTCGGCTGGCGCCGATATCGATTCCGTCAAGGAAGAAATCGGCATGGCACGCGAAATGGGTGTCACGGGCGTGCCCTGTTTCATCATCGACAACAAATATGCGGTGATGGGAGCACAGGCGAGCGATGTGCTTGCCGGTGCATTGCGCGAGGTGGTGGCGCTGAAGAGGGTCGAGGCATCGTCTCAGTCCTAGTGCCGCTGTCATAGGGGCAGGCGAGGATCATGCCGCCCGCCTTCATCACCGAATCTCACAAGCCAAGACGCGATCAGGCCTGTTTCGCCAGCGCCGCGAGTTGAGTCATCAGTTGCGCAGACCCCGTCAGCCGCTTCTCCGGCGTCGGAAAATCGCGCGACAGGAACAGGCTTTGATCTGATCGGATCTTCGCCAGCGTGCCTTGCTTGGCAATATAGCCCACGAGCGCCGCAGGATTCGGGAACTCCTTGTGGCGGAACTGGATGACGACACCCTTCGGGCCCGCGTCCAGCTTCTCGACGTTGGCCGTGCGACAGAGCGACTTGATGTAGACGATCTTCAGAAGATGCTGAACCTCGATGGGCAGCGGCCCAAATCGGTCGATCAATTCAGCGCCGAAGGCATCGATCTCCGACAGATCGTTGATCTCGCCAAGCCGGCGATAGAGACCAAGGCGCAGATGCAGGTCGGGCACGTAGTCGTCCGGAATCATGACCGGCGTGCCGACCGAAATCTGCGGCGACCAGCCGGTATCGACGATCTCCTCGTCGCCCTTAATCTCCGCCACTGCCTCTTCCAGCATCTGCTGGTAGAGTTCGAAGCCGACTTCCTTGATGTGACCGGACTGTTCCTCGCCGAGCAGGTTGCCGGCGCCACGGATATCAAGGTCGTGGCTTGCGAGCTGGAAGCCGGCCCCAAGCGTATCAAGCGACTGCAGCACCTTCAGCCGCCGCTCGGCTGGGGCCGTCAGCTTCTTGTTCACCGGCAGCGTCAAAAGCGCGAATGCCCGCACCTTCGAGCGCCCGACCCGGCCGCGGAGCTGGTAGAGCTGCGCCAGCCCGAACATGTCTGCGCGATGGACAATCAGCGTGTTCGCCGTCGGCACATCGAGGCCCGACTCGACGATAGTCGTCGACAACAGCACGTCGTAGCGCCCGTCGTAGAAGGCATTCATGATGTCTTCGAGCTCGGTTGCCGGCATCTGCCCGTGCGCGACCGCCACTTTGAGCTCCGGCACATCCTGCTGAAGGAAGTCTTGAATTTCTGCAAGATCGCTGAGGCGCGGACAAACGTAAAAGCTCTGTCCGCCGCGATAATGCTCACGCATCAGTGTTTCACGGATCACCAGTGGATCGAATGGCGAGATGAAGGTGCGAACCGCCATGCGATCGACCGGCGGCGTGGTGATCAGCGACAGCTCGCGCACGCCGGTCATGGCAAGCTGCAGGGTGCGCGGGATCGGCGTCGCCGACAGTGTCAGGACGTGAACATCGCTCTTCAGCTCCTTCAGCCGCTCCTTGTGCTTGACACCGAAATGCTGCTCCTCGTCGATCACCAGGAGCCCGAGATTGGCAAAATTGATCGAGCTTCCAAGCAGGGCATGCGTTCCGACGACGATGTCGGTCTTGCCGTCCGCCACCTCCTTCTTCGTCAACGCCAGTTCCTTGGAGCCAACAAGCCGGGATGCCTGCTGCAGGCGGATCGGCAACCCGCGGAAGCGATCCGAAAAGGTCTTGAAGTGCTGGCGGGCGAGAAGTGTCGTCGGGACGACAACGGCGACCTGAACGCCGTTCATCGCGGCGATGAAGGCCGCTCGCAGCGCCACCTCGGTCTTGCCAAAGCCGACATCACCGCAGACAAGCCGGTCCATCGGCCGGCCGGCGGCGAGATCCTCGCGAACGGCATCGATCGCATTCGCCTGGTCATCGGTCTCGTCATAGGGGAAGCGGGCGGCAAATTCGTCGTATGTACCGTCCTGCGCGGTCAGCACCGGCGCGTGGCGCACAAGTCGGGCGGCCGCGATCTGGATCAGGCCGTTCGCCATCTCCAGCAGCCGCTTCTTCAGCTTTGCCTTGCGTGCCTGCCAGGCGACCCCGCCAAGCTTGTCGAGGATCGCATCGGTCCCCTCGCCGCCATAGCGCGACAACAGGTCGATGTTTTCGACCGGGAGGAACAGCTTGGCATCGTCGGCGTAAAGCAGTTCCAGGCAGGCATGCGGCGCACCGGCAGCCTCGATCGTCCGCAATCCGACAAAGCGGCCGATGCCGTGTTCCGCATGGACGACAACACTGCCTTCATCCAGGCCTGCGACTTCGGCGATGAAATCGGCGCCGCGTTTGCGGCGGCGCGAACGGCGAACCATGCGGTCCCCGAGAATGTCCTGTTCACCGATGAAGACGAGATCGCCCGCCTCGAACCCGTTTTCAAGGCTGAGTACGGCCGAACCCGCCTCGCCCGGCTTCAGCTTGCGCAGCGAAGCCAGATCCGGGACTTCCACAACGTTGCCCAGGCCGTGTTCGGCGAGCACCTGCATCAGGCGATCAAGCGACCCCTCGCTCCAACCGGTGATCAGCACCTTTTTCCCGGAGGAACGCAGGTTCGCGATGTATTTCACCACCTGGTCGAAGACATTGACCCGATCGTAGTCGGTCTCGCCCTCCTTCGCGGCCTTCGCCCAGCGCGCACCGGCGCGCGCCTCGAGCGGAAACACGCGCCGGGCTTCGCCTTCGTGTTCGTTGAAGGGAGAGATACGGATTGCATCATGCTCATTAAGGAGCGCTGAAAACCGCTCGTCATCGACATAGATCTGTTCGGGTGGAACCGGCTTGTAAGGCGTCGCCTGCGCCAATTGCCCCTTCGCCGAGGCCGAGTTCAGTCGCGCTTCGTAATAGTCACGGACGAGCTTGGAGCGCTCGGCTGCTGCTTCGCGGGCGGTGTGATCGGTTACGATCCGGAACCCTTCAAGATAGTCGAACGCCGTTTCCAGATTGTCGTAGAACAGCGGCAGCCAGTGTTCCATGCCGGCATAACGCCGGCCTTCCGAGACGGCCTGGTACAGGACGTCGTCGCGGGTGGCGGCACCGAAAAGCGACAGATATTGCGTGCGGAAATGGCTGATCGTCTCCGGCGTCAGCGTCACCTCGCTCATGGGGTTGAGGTCGAGGCTCTTCGCCTGGCCGGTAGAACGCTGGCTGGCCGGGTCAAATGCACGAATGCTTTCAAGCGTGTCACCGAAGAAGTCGAGCCGGACCGGGTCGGCACTGCCGGGCACGAAGACGTCGAGAATGCCGCCACGGACGGCATACTCGCCGACCTCGCGCACGGTCGCCACCCGCTCAAAACCATTCTGCTCGAGACGCGCGGCCAGATCGTCCATCCGCACCTGGTTGCCGGGTCGGGCCGAGAACCCCAGCTTCCCGATGATCTTGCGCGGCGCCATCTTCTGCAGCATGGCATTGACGGTGACGAGCACGATCGCCGGATGCGGCTTCTCCTTGTGCGCAATCAACGCGGACAGTGCGGAAAGCCGCCTCGCGGATGTGTCAGCGCTCGGCGAAACACGGTCATATGGCAGGCAGTCCCAGCCGGGCAGCGTCAACACCGGAATGTCGGGCGCATGGAAGCCCAGCATCTGTTCCATGTCGGCAATGCGCTGGCCGTCCGACATCACAAAAGCAATAGGGCCGACCTTACGTGCAAGCTCCACGAGCACCAGCGGTTCGCCGCCGCTCGGCACCGCGCCGATCGTGGCAGGTTGGCCAATTGTCGCAAGTGCTGCGGTATCCAGCCCCGGTATCATCGCTGTGTCCCGATTGTCTCCACCGTCACCGGGGAGAAATCCGGGGTGAACGCACGGATACGGGGGAAGAGCCCTTTGAGAAACCGTTCCGGAACCGGTCGTTCGCCCGTCACCCACTTGACGAGATCGGCGTCGTCCTCGGCCATGATCTCTTCCAGTTCGTCGAGCTCTGCGTCGGAAAGGGTCGCGATTTCAGCGTCTGCGAACGCGCCGAGTACTAGGTCCATCTCGCGGATGCCGCGATGCCAGCAACGGAAGAGAATGCGCTTGCGGCGCGGTTCGATGTCTGCGCTGGAGCGTGTGCTTCCGGTCATGCCTGCTGTCTTTCCCGCATTCGGAGACTTGGCACGCATCCGATGGGCGCGCGCCATGTTGGCGAAGGGCGCCGTCCGGAAGTCCGGCGGCTGCCGTTCGCGTCTCTATAGACGCTCGAAAGCGGATTGTCAGCCTTGCCAAGTTGCAATTGTCTAGCGCATTTTGTCCGTATGCGTCCTGCCCTGCTCGATCCCCTTTTCGCCTCCCTCTCTTCCCTGCCCGGCATCGGGCCGAAGATGGGCGATCTGTTTGCCAAGCTGCTGGGCCAGGAGAGCATCGAAGACTGCCGGGTCATCGATCTCGTCTTTCACACCCCGCACGGCCTGATCGATCGGCGCCACCAACCGGGAATCACGCATGCGCCGCAGGGCGTGATCGTCACGATATCCGGTCGCGTCGACCGGCATCAGCCGCCGCCGCGCGGCAAATCGAACGTGCCTTACCGTGTCTTCCTGCACGACGATACCGGGGAGTTGGCACTGACCTTCTTTCGCGCTAAGGGGGACTGGCTGGCGAAGGCACTACCAGTGGACGAGCAGGTCATCGTCAGCGGCAAGGTGGACTGGTTCAACGGTCGGGCCTCCATGGTCCATCCAGACTACATGGTGAAGGCTTCCGAGGCGGAAGCCATGCCGCTGGTCGAGCCCGTCTACGGACTGACTGCGGGGCTTTCCCCTCGCACCCTGCGCAAGGCAATCGAAGCCGCTGTTTCCCGGATTCCGCAACTGCCGGAGTGGATCGATGACGCGATGCTCTCGCGACAGGGCTTTCCGTACGCGAGCGAGGCCTTCATAGCGCTGCACCATCCACGTGACGCGCTCGACCTCGACCTGCAAGCGCCCGCACGGCGACGGCTTGCTTATGACGAATTCCTCGCAGGTCAGATCTCGCTAGCGCTCGTGCGGCAGAACCTGCGCCGCGTCGCCGGCCGGCCGGTGGTCGCCACCGGGAAACTCAGCCAGCCGGTCCAGGCTTCACTTCCCTTCGCGCTGACAAACAGCCAGTCCACCGCAATTGCCGAAATCCTGAAGGACATGGCGACCGACCAGCGCATGCTGCGCCTGCTGCAGGGCGACGTCGGCTCTGGAAAGACGGCAGTGGCCCTGATGGCGATGCTGGCAGCCGTCGAGGCGGGCGGACAAGCCGTGCTGATGGCGCCGACCGAAATTCTTGCCCGTCAACACCATGCCACACTGTCTCGGATGGCCGAACCGGCAGGCATGAGCATCGACGTCCTGACCGGGCGCACAAAGGGTCGAGAGCGCGACCAGATCCTTGAGCGGATTGCCTCGGGCGAAACAAACATCGTCATCGGTACGCACGCGCTCTTCCAGGACACTGTGATCTACCGCGATCTCGCACTTGCCGTCGTAGACGAACAACATCGCTTCGGCGTGCATCAGCGCCTGCGTCTAACGGCGAAGGGCATTTCGCCGCACATGCTGGTGATGACGGCAACGCCGATCCCGCGCACGCTCGTGCTGGCCGCCTTTGGCGACATGGACGTATCAAAGCTCACCGAGAAACCCGCCGGCCGCAAGCCGATCCAGACCGTCATCGTACCGCAGGAGCGAACCGGCGAGATCGTCGAACGTTTGCGCACCGCCATTGCCGAGGGCAAGAAAGCCTATTGGATCTGCCCTTTGGTCGAGGAGACCGAAGAATCGGACCTGATGTCGGTCGAAGAACGTCATGCGACGCTCGAGCGCGTGTTTGGAGACAAAACCGGCCTCGTCCACGGGCGTATGAACGGGCCGCAGAAGGACGAAGCCATGCTCGCCTTCAAGAATGGCGAGACCCGTCTGCTCGTTGCCACGACCGTTGTGGAGGTCGGCGTCGACGTACCCGATGCGACGATCATCGTCATCGAGCACGCCGAGCGCTTCGGATTGGCCCAGTTGCATCAGTTGCGCGGCCGAGTGGGGCGCGGCGATGGCGCTTCTACCTGCATCCTGCTCTATAAAGGTCCGCTCAGTGAAAACGGGCGAGCACGGCTCGGCATCCTGCGCGAGACCGAGGATGGGTTTCGGATTGCCGAAGAAGACCTCAAGCTGCGCGGCGAGGGTGAACTGCTCGGTACCCGGCAGTCGGGCACACCCGGTTTTCTTGTCGCCAGTCTCGAAGCGCATGGGGATCTGTTGGAGATTGCCCGAAAGGACGCTGCCTACTCGTTGGAAAAGGATCCGGAACTGACCACTGAACGCGGCAGCGCATTGCGCACGCTGCTCTACATCTATCGACGCGACGAAGCGATCCGCTTCCTGCGTGCAGGTTGATTGCTTCCAGCTACTTCTTAAATTTTTGCTTTAGCTTGGTCGAAAGTGGCGTTGGTGGTGCGAGGAGTTGGTCCGGCGGCGTGACGAGACCGACCGAAATGATCAGCTTCGCCGCATCCTCGGCACTCATGTCGAGCAGCACGATCTTTTCGCGCGGGACGAAAACGAGGTAGCCGGCCGTGGGAAAAGGGGTCGGCGGTAGGAAGCAGGCGACCATGTCGCGCCCCATCGCGTCGAACTTCGATTTCATCTCGCCCTTGGCATCGGTGGCGATGAAGACGATCGACCATAGCCCGGCGCTCGGATACTCAATCAGTCCTGCCTTGTTGAAGGACGTGCCCTTCTCCTTCAGAACCGACTCGAAGATCTGTTTCAGGCTCTTGTAAACCGTGCGAACCAGCGGAGTTCCGTTGAGAATCGATTCGCCGAAATTGAAGATCGAGCGGCCGATAAGGTTCTTGCCGAGAAAGCCGACAAGCGTGATCACGACCAGCGCGATCAGAAGACCAAATCCGGGGATGGCGAACTGGAGATAGCTTTCCGGGTTGTAGCGATTGGGAATGTAGGGTTTTACCCAACTGTCAGCCCAGTCGATGAAAGCCCATGTCAGCCAGATCGTGATAGCGATCGGCGCGCAGATGACGAGCCCGGTCAGAAAATTGTTGCGCAGCCGCATGGCCACGGAAAGTCTGGGAATGATCTCGGTCATCGCGATCCAGCCGCAGCGCGTCTCAGCCGTAGAAAGCTGGATGATAGGTAACCGTCCCGCCCGCGTAAACCGGTGAAAACGCCAGACGCATGAAATACTCCTGCGGTATCCCCGGGCATGTGAATCCAGGATCGATCGCAAAGCCGAAGCGTGAGTAGTAGTCGGGATTGCCGGCGAGTACGCATCCCTTGGCATCAAGCCGTCGAAGGCGTGAAAGCCCTTCATTCACCAATGCGCTGCCGATGCCGCCGCGCTGGAGGGGCGGAAGCACGGAGATCGGCCCGAGCCCGTACCAGCCCGCGTCTTCGACGGAGATCGTCACAGGCGAGAAAGCAACGTGGCCGATGACGGTGCCTCCGTCTTCAGCCACCAGAGACAGTGTTAGGGCGTTCGCGGCCCGCAATCGATCGATGATTGCGGGTTCGGAACCGTCGCTATAGGGCATGTCCGCAAACGCGTCGGCCGTCAGCGTCCGAATGGCCTCGATGTCGGCGGCTGTCTCGTCGCGAATGATCACTCCACCGTCACCGATTTCGCCAGGTTGCGAGGCTGATCGACGTCCGTGCCCATGAAGACGGCCGTGTGATAGGCGATCAACTGGATTGGCAGGGAGAAGATCATCGGCGCGATGATCTCGTCCACCGATGGCAGGACGATCGTCGCCATGGTCTCAAGCTTCGTTGCCGCCGCACCTCGCTCGTCGGTGATGAAGATGATGCGTCCGCCTCGCGCGGCCACTTCCTGCATGTTCGAGACGGTCTTTTCGAAGAAGCGATCGAACGGCGCGATGACAATGACCGGCATGTTCTCGTCGATCAGGGCGATCGGCCCATGCTTCAGTTCGCCGGCCGCGTAGCCTTCGGCGTGGATGTAGGAAATCTCCTTGAGCTTCAACGCGCCTTCCATGGCCAGCGGATAGCTCGTGCCACGCCCGAGATACAACACGTCCTTGCACTTGGAGAGCTCCCTCGCCAAATGTTCGATCGACGGCTGGATCGTGTTGAGCACATTCGCCATAAGGCGCGGTGTCTCCGACAAGCTGCGGACGAAAGCGGTCTCATCCGCTTCGCTCAGTGTCCCCCTGGCGCGGCCGGCCTGGATCGCCAGCGACGCAAGAACGGCGAGCTGGCAGGTGAAGGCCTTGGTCGAGGCGACACCGATTTCCGGCCCGGCCAGCGTCGGGAAAACGACATCGGATTCGCGCGCGATCGTCGATTCGGGTGCGTTCACGATGGCGCCGATCTTAAGGCTCACCTCTCGGCAATAGCGCAGCGACGCCAGCGTGTCGGCCGTCTCACCGGATTGCGAAATGAACAGCGCCGCAGATTGCGGGTTGAGCGGAATTTCGCGGTAACGGAATTCGGAGGCGACGTCGATTTCCACCGGCAGGCGCGCCAGGCGTTCGAACCAGTACTTGCCGACGAGACCGGCGAGATAGGCCGTGCCGCAAGCCGAAAGTGCGAGACCAGTTACAGACGAGAAATCAATCCCTTCCGCCGGCTTCTTCACTCTCCCTTCGATGAAGTCGATATAATGGCTCAGCGTGTGCGACACGACTTCCGACTGTTCATGGATCTCCTTCTCCATGAAATGGCGGTGGTTACCCTTGTCAATCATGTAGGCGGAAGCGTTCGAGACCTGGCGCCGGCGCTCCACTGGATTGCCATCAAGGTCAAAGATATGCACGCCGTTTTTGCCAACCACAGCCCAATCGCCATCGACAAGATAGGTGATCTCGGAGGTAAAGGGGGCGAGCGCGATCGCGTCCGAGCCGAGATACATCTCGCCCTGTCCGTGGCCGATGGCAAGCGGCGGTCCATTTCGCGCAACCATGATCGTTGACGGATCATCCTCGAACATCACGGCCAGCGCGTATGCGCCCGTCACACGCTGGAGCATCGTCAGCATGGCGTCGCGGCGGCCATGGCCTTGGCGCCGCAGGCTGGCCAGCAGCTGGGCGACCACTTCGGTGTCGGTCTGCGTTACAAATTGCGCGCCACCTTCGATCAACTCATCCTTGATCTCGGAAAAGTTCTCGATGATGCCGTTGTGCACGACGGCGACCCCGTCGGTGAAATGCGGATGCGCGTTGCCTTCGGTCGGCGCACCGTGTGTCGCCCAGCGTGTATGGGCGATACCGATCGTGCCGGGAAGCGGCTCCTCGGAAAGTCGCGCCTCGAGATTGACGAGCTTGCCCTCGGCCCGGCGGCGCTCGAGCCGTCCATCCCGAATGGTTGCAACACCTGCAGAATCGTAGCCTCGGTATTCGAGCCGCTTGAGCGCCTCCACGAGACGCCCCGCGACAGGCTCGCTACCGACGATGCCGACAATACCGCACATGAAATCACTCCGTCTTGGGACTGCGCCTCTCTCGATCCCCAGATGAACAAGGGACAGTCGACGCTTTTTTATCGGCGCATACTCCGAGGCGGAAATCGATTCCGTCTTTCGGAGAGTTGCGGTGAATAGATCCGCCTTCAGGTAGCGATTTTTGCAATAAGCGCAACGGGTTCGCGCTCACTTTCGGTTTCAGTCGTTAACGCCGCTGGCCAGCTATTCCGCGGCTTTCTTCTTTGCGGCCTTGATCGCGGCATTGCGTTCACGGATCACCTTCGCGCGGTCGAGTTTGTTTTCCTGCCGGGCGCGGCCGAAGGCAACGGCGTCGTGGGGAACGTCCTGGGTGATAACGCTGCCGGAAGCGACATAGGCGCCGTCGCCGATCGTGACAGGTGCCACCAGTGCGGAATTCGAACCGATGAAGGCGTTTGCCCCAATGTGGGTCTCATGCTTGTTGATGCCGTCATAGTTGCACGTTATCGTGCCGGCGCCGATATTGCTGCCTGCGCCGATGAACGCGTCCCCGATATAGGTCAGATGATTGACCTTGGCCCCTGCCCCTATCTCCGCCTTCTTCACCTCGCAGAAATTGCCGACCTTGGCCTCGGCACCGAGATTGGCACCCGGTCGCAGCCGTGCGAACGGGCCGATGGCCGCCCCTGCTCCGACGTGAGCGCCTTCCAGATGCGAGAACGCGTGAATCACTGCACCATTTTCCACCGTCACGCCGGGACCAAACACGACGTTCGGCTCAATGGTCACGTCGCGATCGATCTTCGTATCGTACGACAGGAATACAGTTTCAGGGGCGATCATGGATACGCCGGAAAGCATCATCTCCGTGCGCCTGCGCTGCTGCCAAAGCCGCTCGATGAATGCGAGTTCAGCACGAGTGTTGCAGCCCGTCAGTTCCTCCTCGGGTGCTTCGACAGCCGTGGCACGTCCACCGGAAGCGCGGACGACCTCGACGATGTCGGTGAGGTAGAACTCACCCTTGGCGTTGGAATTTCCAATCCTGTCGATCAGCGCCAGCGCCTTGCGGCCATCGATCGCCATCAGGCCACCGTTGCAATAGGCGATTTTGCGTTCTGTCGGTGTGGCGTCCTTCTCCTCGCGAATCGCGACCAGTTCGCCGTTCTCAACGATCAGTCGGCCGTAGCCGTGGGGATCGGCGGCCATGAAGCCGACGACGACGACGTGGCTGCCCGTGGCCAGGCCGGCTCGCGCCGCCTGAAGCGGTGCCGCCGTCAGAAGCGGTGTGTCGCCGAACACGACGAGGATGTCGTCATACCCGCGTTCTATAGCGTTGCGCGCCGCGAGCACCGCGTGCGCCGTACCGAGCCGCTCGGTCTGGATGTAGGTCTCAGAGCGCACGGATTGATTGCGGGCGGCAGCTTCCACCTTCTCTGCGTCGCGGCCGAGCACAAGCGCCACGTCCGCAATCCCGGCCCCGGCCAGTGCGTCCACGACATGCGCGATCATCGGACGGTTGCCGATCGAATGCAGCACCTTCGATTGGGACGATTTCATCCGGGTGCTCTCGCCTGCCGCCAGAATGACGGCCAGGCAACTGCGTTTCGTCTCGTCCTTCTGCATTGCTATCCTCGTTTCGAGCGTATGGTGCCGTTTCATAGCAAGGGCACATCATCTAACACAAAGGGAAATGAAGCCTATTCCGTGCCGCGCAACCTGCTTTCAACGAGAAGTCCGCTTTCGTCGAGGATGGGATAGGCAACTGACACCAGATGCGCGTTGATCCGTTTCAGGTCCCGAAGCATGTCGAGATGGAGCGAACTCGTCTGCAGGCTGTCGAGGCGACCATCGCGCAGGCGTGCAAGGTGGCGCTCGGACGACTCCTTCTCCATGCGCCGCACCGCAACCTTCACCTCGACCAGTTGCCGCGCCAGGGCAAAATCGCGGGTGACGAGGATCGTCTGGGCAATACGGAGATTCTCGACGGTCAGATTGAAGAGCCCGGTCAGTTCTGCATAACCATCGGTAGAAAAGCGCAATCCGTTGACGATTTTCTTACGCACCTGCTCCTGCAGGCCTTTCTCGATGATGTCACCGATATGCTCGAGGTTGATCGCATAGTCGATGATGACGATCGACCTGGCGGAATTCTCTTCATTCAGCCCCTGGTGGCCGAGGCGGGAGAGATAAATCTTGATCGCCTGCTGCAACTCATCGACCTGCTTCTCGTAGGAGCCGATTTTCTCCAGTTCCGAAAGACTGTTCTCCTCGAAGGCCTTCATCGTATGGATCAGCATCGTCTCGATGAGATCACCGACGCGCAGGACTTCCCGGGTTGCCCCCGAAAGCGCCACGACCGGAGTCGCAAGCGCTGTCTCCTCTAGGTATTGCGGTCCGGTTTCCCCCTTCGGTTCGTCCGGCACGAGGCGCTCCATCAGACGCGCGAGCACAGGCGAGAGCGGCCAGAAGATCATTGCCACGACGATGTTGAAGGCTAGGTGGGCATCGACCGGCAGTTTCGTGGCCGGCAACGGCAATTGGGCGAGCGCGTCGGCAGCCATCCCGGCGAACGGAAGCGCGATCACACAGCCGACCGCCCGCACAAGCAGATTTGCGATCGTGACGCGGCGCGCGGGGGCCGGCGACTTGAGCGTTGCGATCACGGGCGGAATCGCGCCACCGAGATTGGCACCGAGCACCAGCACGATCGTCAATGCAGGCGACAGGATGCCCATCGTCGTCAGCGACAGGATCAGCACGACAACGGCAAGGCTCGATGAAGAAATGAAGGCGAGCACGGTGGAGAAAGCCAATGCCACAGGCCAGGCGCCGTCAAGCAGGGTCAGGAATGCAGCCAGCGCCGGCGACTGGCGCATCGGCTCGGTCGCAAGGCTCAAGAGATGGAGCGACAGCAGCATCAAACCCACGCCAACCATCGCGGCGCCCGCCCCCTGCCGTACAGTCGATCTTGATCTGTAGAGGACAACACCTATCAGGATGACCAGCGGCGAGACCCACTCGATCCCGGTCGCGACAATCCAGGCGGTCACAGCCGTCCCGACATTGGCGCCCAGTAACACGATCTGCGCCATACGCGAACGAATGAGGTTTTTCTCGACGAAAGACGCCGTCATCAGCGCGGTTGCGGTTGAGCTTTGCAGGGCAATCGTCGACAGGAAGCCAGCCACGAAGGCGCGGAACGGCCCGCCCGTGCCGAGCGCAAGCCCTTTGCGGAGGCGACCGCCGAAGGCGCGCGTAACGCCGTCCTTCACCTGCGCCAGACCGAACAGCAGCAGGGCAACCGCACCGAAGAGGTTGATCATCACGATGGTCGATTCCATGCAAATGCCTTTCCGGGTCTGCCCAGCATTCTGATGATAACGTCCGGGCACATCGCCGACGCGAACCTCGCAGAATGCACTTATTCTGCAATTCATCAATTATTTCAGAATAAAATCTTTTGCCGGCGAACGAAATCGTCGAGAACTCGCCGATTTGCGGCAGCAGGACGATTTCGTGTCGGTAATCGCGGCGGAGGACCTCCGCCACTGACAACGCATCCACCTCCATTTCGGTCACCCGATCATACTTCTAATCTGCGGAACTTTCCGTTAAGAGACGAACTCCGCTCGGCAAGCCGCCGACCCCGCGAGGAATGCGAAGTATGCTCGAATCATTGAGAAAAGGCGCCCAGACCTGGGTCGCGAAAGCCCTGTTGCTCATCCTGGTTGCCTCTTTCGGCGTCTGGGGAATTTCGAGTTCGCTTGTTACCGGCACATCGAACGCGGTCGTGACGGTGGGCGACGTCAAGGTTTCGCCGACCGATTTCCGCCTGGCCTACGAGCGTCAACTCTCCGCCTTGTCGCAGCGTTTCGGCACCCGGCTGACGAGTGAACAGGCTCGTGCGCTCGGCGTCGAAAACCAGGTCTTTGCCGAACTCGTCGCAGGTGCCGCACTGGATCAACTGTCCCAGGACATGAGCCTTGGCCTCAGCGAGGACCGTCTGGCGCAGCTGATAGCCGACGATCCGGCCTTCAAGGGGCCGAACGGCAAATTTGATCGCGTTGCGTTCTCCTCCATTCTTCGCAATGCCGGCCTTCGTGAAGACGACTATATCAACAACCGCAGTCAGGTGGCAGTCCGAAGCCAGGTCGTAGAGGCCGTTTCCGATGGCTACAAGGCGCCGGAAACGCTGACGAACGCCATCAAGCAGTACCAGAACGAGGCCCGCAGCCTGGACTATCTGCTTCTCTCCAACGCCAATATTGATCCGGTCAAGACGCCGGCTGACGATGTGATCTCCGCATGGTTCGAAAAGAACAAGGACAAGTACCGCGCGCCGGAGTACCGCAAGATCGTCTATGTGGCGCTTTCTCCGAAGGACATCGCCGACCCGTCTGGCATCGATGATATTGCGCTGCGCGAGGATTACGAGAAGAACAAGGACAAATACCGCACAGCTGAAATGCGCACCGTCGAGCAATTGACGTTCCCCGACCGCATGACTGCGGACGAAGCGGCCACGAAACTCGCTTCCGGCACGACGTTCGATGCGCTGGTTGCCGAGCAGGGCAAAATGGCAACCGATGTGTTGCTCGGCGATTTCAGCAAGGCGACGATGCCGGACCAGACGCTGGCCGAGGCTGCCTTTGCGATTGCCGCAGAAGGTGGCACGTCTCCGGTCGTGGACGGCATGTTCGGCCCCCTCATCCTGCGCGCAACGAACATCCGCCCCGAATCGACCAAAACCTTCGAAGAGGTAAAGGAAGAACTGCGCAACGAGATGGCACTCGCGCAGGCAAGCCAGGATCTGATGGCAGTCCATGACCGCTTCGAGGACGCTCAGGCAAACGGCGCGAAGATCGAGGAAGCAGCCAACCAGACGAAGCTAAAGGCTGTTACGATCGAGGCCGTCGACAGCACCGGCAAGGGTAAGGATAACGAGGATATCAGCCTGCCGGAAGAGAGCGCCCTGCTCGCCGAAGTCTTCAAGACCGATGTCGGGCTCGAAAGTGCGCCGGTGAACTATGGCCGAGACGGCTATGTCTGGTACGAGGTTCTCGATGTTTTCCCCGAACGCGATCGCACCTTGGACGAAGTGCGCGAGACGGTGGTGGCGGATTGGACTGCGGAACAGCAGCGCGAGGCGCTGGCCAAGAAGGCCGCCGAAGTTGCTGAGCGGGTCCGCAAGGGCGAAAAGATCGCCGACATCGCATCCGATATGGGCATCGCGGTCGAAACGAAGGCCGGTCTACGGCGGGGTGTGGAAGACGTTGTTCTCAGCCCGGCAGCGGTCGCCGCCGCCTTTGCCGGACCGCTTGGTCACGTCGCCAACACAGCGGGCGTCGGCGGCGAAGGCCAGATCGTATTGCAGGTCACCGACGTGAACAGCGATGCTGCGGGTGATGCGCTCACCAACGTAGACCAGCAGATCGAGGCGGTTGCACGTGCCAGCGGCGACGACATTCTCGATCAGATGGTCAGCAGTCTTCAGACGGCCTACGGTGTCTCGATCAACCGCTCGCTCGCAGAACGCAGCATGCAATAAAAACAGCCCCACGGAAGCGGACATGTCTGACCTGAAACCATTCATCGCCAAGGTTGCCACAGGACAGCCGCTTGATCGTGAGGAGGCGCGTGCCGCCTTCGAGATCATCATGTCCGGTTCGGCGACCCCCTCGCAGATCGGCGGCTTCCTCATGGCGCTTAGGGTGCGCGGGGAAACAGTCGACGAGATGTATGGGGCCGTGAGTTCGATGCGGGCCCGGATGCTGCCGGTTACCGTCCCCGCCGATGCGATCGATATCGTCGGCACGGGCGGCGACGGTGCGGGCACCTATAACATCTCGACGCTTGCCTCGATCATCGTCGCCGGCGCCGGCGTGCCGGTGGCCAAGCACGGCAATCGGGCGCTCAGTTCCAAATCCGGAACGGCGGACGCCCTCTCCTGCCTGGGCGTCAAGCTCGACATCGGGCCGGAGGCGATCGCTCGGTGCGTGAAAGAGGCCGGTCTCGGCTTCATGTTCGCACAACTGCATCACCCGGCGATGAAGCACGTCGGCCCGTCGCGCGTCGAACTCGGCACGCGCACGATCTTTAATCTGCTTGGCCCGCTGTCAAACCCGGGCAGCGTGAAATTCCAGCTGGTCGGCGTCTACGCCGCACAATGGCTGGTGCCGGTCACCGAAGTTCTGCGCGACCTTGGTTCCGAGCGCGTGTGGGTCGTGTATGGCTCCGGCCTCGACGAGATCACGACGACGGGGACGACGCAGGTCGCCGCTCTTGAGGACGGCAAGATCCGGACCTTCGCGCTGTCGCCGTCCGACTTCGGCCTGCAACAGGTGACGTTAGACGACATCCGTGGTGGCGACGGCGCCCACAACGCCGAGGCGCTCCTTGCTGTCCTCTCCGGCGCTGAGACGCCCTATCGCGACATATCGCTTGCCAATGCGGCCGCCGCGCTGATCGTCGCCGGAAAGGCGAGCTCGATCGCGCAAGGCATGGACATCGCCCGGCAGTCACTCGAAGGCGGCGGTGCCCGAGCAGCCCTCACCCGGCTTATCGCGGTTTCCAACGCCGGCGATTAAGGATAGGCTTTTTTCCATGACCGACATTCTCAAGAAGATCGAGGCCTACAAGCGCGAAGAAATCGAGGCCGCCAAAGCGCGTCTTCCGCTCGCCGATCTGCGCGCCATTAGCCGCGATCAGGAGCCGCCGCGCGGTTTTTTCGCAAACCTCCTTACAAAGAAAGCCAACGGCGCGTTTGGGCTGATCGCGGAAATCAAGAAGGCAAGCCCATCCAAGGGCCTGATCCGGTCGGACTTTGATCCGCCGGCACTCGCCAGGGCCTATCAGGCGGGCGGAGCCGCCTGCCTCTCCGTCCTGACGGATCAGCCGAGCTTCCAGGGTGCACCGAAGTTCCTGACCGAGGCGCGTGCGGCATGCGATCTGCCGGCGCTGCGCAAGGACTTCATGTTCGATATCTATCAGGTCCAGGAAGCACGGGCCTGGGGCGCCGACTGCATCCTGCTGATCATGGCCTCGCTTTCCGACGATGAAGCACAACGGCTTCAGGACCACGCCTTCTCCCTCGGAATGGATGTTCTCGTGGAAGTGCATGACGAGCCGGAGATGGAGCGGGCCCTGAAACTGAAATCGAAGCTTCTCGGCATCAACAATCGGAACCTCAGGACGTTCGAGGTCGATCTGGCCGTCTCCGAACGCCTGGCCAAGATGGTTCCCGACGACCGTCTGTTGGTGGGCGAGAGCGGCATTTTCACCCACGCCGACTGCGAGCGGCTGAAGGCCGCCGGGATTTCCACCTTCCTCGTCGGCGAAAGCCTGATGCGCCAGGATGACGTGGCCGCCGCCACGCGCGCCTTGCTCACCGGCACTTCCTCCATGATGGCGGCCGAATGATGAAGCCCGCCGGCGGTGCCTTGACCCACATCAGCCCCTCTGGTGAAGCCAACATGGTCGATGTCGGCGAAAAAGCCGAAACTGTCCGGGTTGCCGTTGCAGAAGGGACTGTACGGATGCGCCCGGAGACGCTGGCGCTGATCCGGGAAGGCAACGCAAAGAAAGGCGATGTGATCGGCACCGCCCGCCTTGCCGGTATCATGGCTGCGAAACAGACAGCGAGCCTGATTCCCCTCTGTCATCCGCTGATGCTGACGAAGGTCACAGTAGACATTACCGAGGATCCCGCCCTGCCCGGCCTTCGGGTCGAAGCGACAACCAAGTTGACCGGACGTACCGGCGTTGAGATGGAGGCGCTGACTGCCGTCAGCGTCGCTTGCCTGACGATCTACGACATGGCAAAGGCAGTCGACCGGGAAATGGAAATCAGCGGTATTCGGTTGCTGGCAAAATCTGGCGGAAAATCCGGCGACTATCTTCGCGGGGAGGACAGCTGACGATGGCGCTACTACCGGTCGAGGATGCACTCGAGCGCTTGCTGAAGGCGGCAAGACCACCTGAGCGAACCGAGAGCGTGCCCTTGCACGAAGCCTGCGATCGGGTTCTGGCGAGCAATGTCGTCGCACGGCTGACGCAGCCGCCTTTCGACAATTCCGCGATGGACGGTTATGCGCTGCGACACGCCGACATCCTTCAGGTCGGTACGGTGCTGCGGGTCATCGGGCGATCGGCAGCCGGGCATGCCTTCACGGGCTCTGTCGGCCCGGGCGAGACAGTTCGGATATTCACCGGGGCGCCACTGCCCGCTGGCGCCGACACCGTCCTTCTGCAGGAGGACGCCGAAAATCTCGATGACAACCGGATCCGTACGGCTTTCGTGCCGCCAAAGGGCCGACACATCCGCCCGCGCGGCCAGGACTTTGTCGAAGGTGAAGCTGTTCTGGAGCATGGCGACCTGCTCGATGCGGGAAGGCTGACCGTGGCGGCAGCAATGAACCATCCAGTGCTCAATGTCTATGCGCGGCCGAAGGTGGCGCTGCTTGCGACGGGGGATGAACTCGTTCCGCCGGGATCGGCCCTTGGGCCAAGCCAGATCGTGGCGTCGAACAGCTATGGTGTCGCCGCACTGGCGCGCGAGGCCGGCGCGGAGGTGATCGATCTCGGCATCGCTGCCGATGATCCAAACGCAATCCTCGACGCGGTTGACTGGGCGAAAGCTTGTGGCGCAGACGTGCTGGTGACGCTTGGGGGCGCCTCCGTCGGCGACCTCGATCTCGTGCAGCCGGTGCTGCTCTCGGCCGGCATGGAGCTCGATTTCTGGAAAATCGCGATGCGCCCCGGAAAACCCCTGATGGTGGGCAAGCTCGGCGGCATGCAGATCCTCGGCCTTCCCGGTAACCCGGTTTCCAGCATGGTCTGTGCATTGCTTTTCCTGGAGCCGCTGGTCCGACAGCTTGCGCGAATGCCGCAGCCGGATCGCCGCACATTCGCCGTCGCAGGTGCACCCCTTCCGGCCAACGACCAGCGCCAGGACTATGTGCGTGCAAAAGTTGAGCTGCGGAGCGATGGCGTACTGGAGGCAACCCCCTTTCAGGCACAGGATTCTTCGATGATGAAGCTCTTTGCCGCGGCCGACTGCCTAATCGTCCGGCCACCACGTGCGGAAAGAGCCGAAATCGGCGACCCCTGCGAGATCCTCTTGCTTCGGCCGCGGCCCACCGGCAGCGTCTGTTGATAGCAGTAAGTTTGCTGCTGCACGGGTGGCCTAGCAGAGCATCTCGATCTTATGGGCAACTGAAGTACATAGCCTTCCCGCGCTCAGTTCTTGTCGTATAGCCGCTCTATCTCTTCCCTTGCCTTTTCGGCCAGAGGATCGCCTGGATGACGTTCGATGAAGAGCTCGAGCGCCTCGCGCGTGCCCTTTGCCTTGAGACGGGCATATTCTCTCGTTATCGCCTCACGCGCGTTCGGACCTTTTTGCATAGCCTCTCCCGTCAAGGGTTTACTGGTTGTCGCGGATACCGACGCAGTACACAGGGTAAACGCCACGACAACGGACAGTGCAGTGGTTGGCAACATGATGGTATTTCCCAAGCGTTTCAGCACCTTGCGTTAGTGGTCAATTCTAGCACGGTTCATTGAGAATTGGACGGCATGAACGGTACCGGAATTGCAAACGCAGCCAATTGCTACGCCTGCACATGAACAAGGACTTGTGAATGACCGGAATTGGAAAGAAGACCAAGTCGATCTCCGCAACTGGTTCGGACTTCATTGACTCGATCCTCAGCGACACGGCCTGGAGCGGAAGCGTCACCTACGCCTTCCCGACGAAAAGCAGTCAGTATTCCTACTCAGGCGAACCGAAACAAGGCTTCGGGGCGGCCTCCAGCAACCTCAAGAACGCTGCGTTGTTTGCGATCGAGAGGTCCTATGGATCAGCCGCGAATGACGGCTTTTCGGTTGAGGGCTTCACCAACCTTGGCTTCTCTCAGGGCAGCGACAGCACCGCCACGCTTCGTTTCGCGGAATCAACTTATGACAATCCGACGGCGAAAGCCTATTTCCCCGGCCAGTACGATGAAGCAGGTGATCTGTGGTTTGGAACGGCTGATGCGGGAGAGGCAGGATTGGACTTGCGCTACCCGAAGGCTGGTAACTACGCGTGGCACACGTTGATCCACGAACTCGGGCACGCACTAGGCTTGGAGCACGCCCACACCGGCGAAGGCTTGGCCACGATGCCCAACGAGTACGATTCGCTCGAATACACCGTTATGACCTATCATACCTTTGTCGGCGACACGGGCAATAGCTACAAGTATGGAGACTACGACGCGCCGCAAACCTTCATGATGGCCGACATCTATGCGCTCCAACATATGTATGGCGCCGACTATTCGACGAACTCGGGCGGCACCACCTACAAATGGGACCCCGGCAGCGGCAAGACCTATGTGAATGGCGAGGTCGCCATTTCACCGGGCGCCAACCGGGTCTTCGCGACGATCTGGGACGGCGGCGGCAACGACACTTACGACTTGTCGTCCTATACCAACCGCGTCGAGCTCGATCTTCGGGCCGGTTCGTACTCGATGTTCAGCAAGGCGCAACTCGCCGATCTCGGCGGCGGCCCTCGCGATGGCTATGCGCGGGGCAACATCTTCAACGCGCTGCTCTTCAAGGGCGACACACGGTCGCTGATCGAGAATGCCAAAGGCGGCTCCGGCAGTGACGAGATCATCGGCAACGAGGCCAGCAACAAGCTGTACGGAAACGGCGGCAACGACAAGCTGTACGGCCAGGAAGGCTCTGATTACCTGTATGGTGGGAGCAGCGCCGACAAGCTGTATGGCGGAATCGGTACGGATACAGCGATGTATTCAACAGCCACTAAGGGCGTTACGGCCAATCTGTCCAATCCATCGTCGAACACGAACGACGCCAAGGGCGACACATATTCGTCTATAGAGAACCTCTACGGCACGAAATACGCCGACAAATTGATCGGCAATAGCGCAGCCAACCGCCTAACGGGCGGCGCCGGAAACGACAAGCTCCACGGCGGCGCCGGCAACGACACGCTTGTCGGCGGATCGGGCTATGACGATTTCGTCTTCAAGAAAGGCTACGGCAAGGACATCGTTCTCGACTTCACCGACGGTGTCGACCAGATCGATCTGCGTAGCTATGGCTTCAGCAGCGTTTCATCGGTCCTCAACAAGACGACACAGGTCGGCGCAGACGTGCAGTTCAAATTCGCATCGACAGACATTCTAGTGCTGAAGCACATTGATGTTACCGATCTGAACAAGGGTGATTTCCTGCTGGCTTGAGCTGGAAGGCGTGAGGGCCGGAACCTTGCCCGGCCCTCGTCGCGTCAGCGCTGCCATATGGCCTCTGAAGGGAACAACGTTCCGCCGGGCTTTTCGTGCTTGGCATCGCCTGCCGACCGTATGATATATCAGTGGAGCCCGTCGCAGCCGCGGCGCGCGACATGATGTATCGCGGAAGCCTCGTAAATGACGAGAATAGACGGGTCGCAGGCCCACCTCGCCTACCTGACCATCGAAGGCCTGATCGTAACGCTGCGGCTGAAACCGGGCGCGCTGGTTACGGAAAGGCAGATGATCGATGTCGCAGGCCACGGCAGGACGCCGGTGCGCGAGGCAATCCAAAAACTGGCCTGGCAGGGCCTGATCGCGGTGAGGCCACGTGTCGGCCTCCAGATCACTCCCATTGGACCGGACGACCATCGGCATGTACTTGCTGCACGGCAGCGGCTCGAACCACTGGCCGCAGAACTCGTCGCCACGCACGCGTCCCGGGAAGACCGCGCACTACTGGTAGAGACCGCAGAAGCGATGTCGGCGAGCGCGCTTCGGTCCGACATGGCGGGCTTTCTCGCCGCGGACAAGGCCTTCGACGAGATCATGGAAGCCGTCTGCCCGAACAAGTTTCTAACGGCCGCGCTTGCTCCGCTACAGCCCCACGCCAGACGCCTCTGGTTTGCGAACGCAGACGATCGGCGCATGAAGCACTCCGTCGATTTACATGTTCAGGTCATCAGTGCGATCGTCGACGGCCAAGCGTCCAGCGCCTCTGACGCCATGTCAACATTGATGGCCTACCTCGGCAAATTTTGAAGGCTCCTGCGGCCCCAGGCCGCGATGGCGAAGTCCTCGGTTGCTGATTTCTGGACCGGGACGTCAGGCAGGCTCACCGCCTGGCGGATAGTAGGTCTTCTGTTTGAAAGCGAAGACGCTGCCACAGCGGCAGCGAATCATGTGCTTTGCCGGGTCTGCGGAGGCGCGCCCGGTGGAAAACCCGACAGGCATCTCATCGATCCGAAAGCCCGGATTGGTGCGGCGCGGATCGTCATCTTCCGAGACCTCGGCAAAACCGGATCGGCCGCATTTTGAGCATTCGAGCTTTCTCGAGTATCGGTCACGCGCAGCCATATCGCTTCCACATTTGGATCCGGGGATGCTCCCCTAGCAGAGATTCGCCTCATCTCCAAAGCCGTCAGGGCTTTCAAGGGTGCAAATCAGGGCTGGATATCGCCACGCTGGATCAGTGGGCTTTCGACTGTGTCGCCGGGCTTTATCGATTTTGCCCGAACCGTGCCGGCGTTAAGCTCGAGCACGAAGGCCACAGGCACGTTCGAACTGATGATCGCTTCGGAGAGCGGCTCGGCATTTTCCTTGATCGTCCTGATTTTGCCGGACGTGTCGATGAACAGCATGTCCAATGGCAGATAGGTATCCTTCATCCACATCATGACCAGGCGCGTCTCACCGAAAGAGAACAGCATGCCGTGATCGGGCGCCATCGTATGGCGGTTCATCAATCCTTGCGCCCGCTGCGACGGCGTCAGCGCAAGTTCAACCGAGAACTCGTGCCGCTTGCCGTCGGCGGTGACGACCGCCAGCCGTCCTTCCTCGAATTTCTCGTCTGCCAGACCCGGAGCGGAGCTCAGCCCCAACAAAAAAAGCGCCGCAAGGGCGCTGCAAAGGGAACCGGCAAAGAGGCGTCGCAGGATCGCCATCAGTGTGCCCGGTTCCCCGGTGCGGGATTGTCGGGGTGGATTTCCGCGGCCATGAGGCCCTTCTCGCCATCGCCGAAGCGCACGAGCACGACCTGTCCGGGACGCAATTCGGTCAAGCCGAAGCGGCGCAAGGTTTCCATGTGGATGAAGATGTCCTCCGTCCCTTCGCCACGCGTCAGGAAACCGAAGCCTTTGGTCCGGTTGAACCATTTGACGAGCGCCCGTTCGAGTCCGCTCGTCGGCGTAACCTGCACATGGGTCCGGACCGGCGGCATCTGCGACGGGTGAATGGCGGTGGACTGGTCCATCGAGAGAATTCGAAAGGCTTGGTAGCCACGATCACGACGCTGGATCAGCGCGACGACGCGCGTGCCTTCGAGGATTGTCTGATATCCGTCACGGCGCAGGCAGGTAACGTGCACGAGGACGTCCTGCATGCCGTTGTCCGGTACAATAAAGCCGAAACCCTTGGCGACATCGAACCATTTTATGACGCCGGTGATCTCGATCAGGTCGACCGCATCGCCACCCTGGTCATCACGCTGCGTGATTTCCTTTACTGACATCCTGTCCGCCATGATCTGCCCCGCCCCTCGATTACGCGTCACATGAAATACGGTTAACTGATTCTTGCTGATCAGAATAACATCGTCCGCTTGCGATTGGACAAGTCTTCGCAAAAAGTTTTGCCCGGTTCTGGGTACAGCACGAGGCTTGCCTCAGGCTGACAAGCACCTATGTTCCCGCACATTGGTTGATTTGAATTCGAGGACTTCCCGATGCGCTACCTCCACACCATGGTTCGGGTGAACAATGTCGAGCAGTCGCTCCGCTTCTACCGCGATCTGTTCGGCCTCGTCGAAATTCGCCGTCACGAGAACGAAAAGGGACGCTTTACGCTGATCTTCCTCGCAGCGCCCGGTGATGTCGCGTCGGCCAAGCAGAACGCCGCTCCCTGTCTGGAGCTTACATACAACTGGGATCCCGAGACCTATGCGGGCGGACGCAACTTCGGCCACCTCGCCTACGAGGTGGACGACATCTACGCTCTTTGTGAGAAGTTGGCGGCTAACGGCGTCATCATCAACCGTCCGCCGCGGGACGGCCGAATGGCCTTCGTGCGCTCGCCGGACGGAATCTCGATTGAGATCCTGCAGAAGGGCGAAAGCCTGCCGCCGGCGGAACCCTGGGCATCGATGCCGAATGCTGGCGCCTGGTAAGCCTGGCGCAATTCTCATCCCCTAGCACAAACGTCTGACCGCACGCAGTCTGGAAACGCCAAGAATCTTCCGGGCTGCTGCGATCATCCGAACCCTTGCCGTTGCAACGCACGCGCGAGGGCTCATCATGCTTTCGCCGTCTTTTGCCCGGACCATGCCGCGGCTGTCGGCGACGGGATGATTCTCGAGGGAAGTGAGCCCCCGGCCCCACCCCGACAGCATCGTTCCGATGCATCGTGTTTAGTCGCTTGCGCATGAGACGCAGGCTATGGGGAAACGCACGCTTTGCAATTGCGGGCAGCGTTACCTCGATGCGGACATGCTTCTAACGGTCCATATCCGGCTGGAAGCGGAAGAAGGCGGGGATGTGACTTGCTGTTCACCACACGCAAATCAGGCGAAAAGCCGAAAGCGCTCCGAAATGGTTTCTTGATAGCCTTCTCGGCGCTGACGCTTTCCGGCTGCATGTCCGCCACGGGCGACATGCGATCTGAGGACAATGCAGTTCCAGTCGAGGCGGCCGCGACTCCCGAGCAATCGCAGCAAACCGACGACGAGGACGTCGCCGGTTATCGAGATCCGATGGTATCGGCCGGTGGCAAGGCTGGGAGTATCCCAACGCAGGCCGCCGAAACAGGCACGACGCCGCAATCGGCAAACCTCGCCGAGGTCATCATGCAGCCGGCACAGGTAAATGCCTATCAGGCCAGCATCTACTCGTCCGGGGCTGCCGCGGCACCGGAAGGTGCTGTGCCGGGGAATGGCGCCGCTGCGCCTGCCATTACCAATCTGTACAGCGTCGGCAACGAGGCCATGCCAGCTGAAGGCAAGGCTGAAACAACGGGGTCAATACCGTCGGGTGGCCGGGCGTCGGACGAAGAGGCGTCGCTCGTTCCGGATCGCGTGCCTTTGCCTAAAAGCGCTCGAATGGCGCTCGTCGCCGAACCGACCGATAGCGCTGCCGAATCGGCGTTCTCGACAGCTGGCGGGACCACGGGACAGTCACCGAACAACGACCTCGACAAGACACTGACGCTGGCGGCTCTTTTTGCCGCAAAGCGCAAGACGCCCAATCGGATCGAGAACAACCCCTCGAATGGGGATCAGAAGCGGGTTCTCAATCGCAACACGGCCGGGGCATATCAGGCGGCATCGCTCGGAAGCGCGATCCCCGGTGCAGCAACAGAGTCGCTCTACGCGCCGCCCGATCACTCCGAAGCGGAGGAAGAGCAACCTGATAACGGCGTGACAGAGGTCGCCTCGCTGGCGGGGCTTGCCCGTCTCTCACCAAACGGCTTGTGGCTGCAGACGGAGAAGGTCAACACAGGCTGCTTCAAGCCGCAATTGCTCACCGTCCTGAAGTCGATCGAGCAGCACTATGGAAAACCCGTGATCGTGACATCGGGCGTCCGGCCGGTGAAACAGAATCGCTCCAAGCAATCGCTCCATACCAGTTGCGAAGCGGCCGACATCCAGATCGCCGGCGTCAGCCGCTGGGAACTGGCAGAATACCTTCGCTCGCGGCCCGGACGTGGTGGCGTCGGCACCTACTGCCACACCGAATCCGTCCACATCGACATCGGCCCCGAGCGCGACTGGAACTGGCAATGCCGCAGCAAGCAAAATTAGGCATTATCTCGAAGTCACTGCATCGGCAGTGAACCGGCTACGCTCTCCCACGCGGACCAGGAATAAAACTGCGGTCAACTGATACCCGTGGCGGTGGATGCAAGACTTTGTAAATGCACACGTTTCGGCCATTCGATACAGGTTCTGAGGATAAACGTACTTTTTTCTCGCTCGCGCCAATTGGCGCTTGCGGAAGTGAAAATGCCCCACTATAAGACGCCCCGCACGCGCCCTTCGTCTATCGGTTAGGACGTCAGATTTTCATTCTGAAAAGAGGGGTTCGACTCCCCTAGGGCGTGCCATTCCTTCAATTGAATCAATATCAAGACAGACTGGTGAGATAGTTCATCTATTTTGCTCGACTTCTGTCGCTGCCGCCCATTCCAGACGTTGGGCTGGCTTAGCCAGCTGCTGTGGCGCCGCCAAAATCCGACACAGCTAGGGGTCAGGATAGCCGGTGGCGAAAGACAGCCATGGCTAGTACACTTTCGATACTGGACGCTCCGAAAATTGGATCGCATATTTCAGCCTTAGAAAATCGATGGCAAGCGACGGCTACAGGCATTGCCCGGAGGAAATGTCTTGCGCGGTGCTGTGCCGCGTTGGACCCCCGCTGTTTCGACGAAATGTGGTCTGGACCGACTCCTTTCAACGAAGTGCGCCGCGGCGTCCTCGTGTCATCATCACGTGCGTAAAGACGGCTCCGGAAGGACAACCCGCCGCACCCATCCGACCATGACGGAGGTGCATTATGAGTGACGTCCAGTTTATCAAACGAGAGGGCGGATCTGGCGCTCTTTCCAACGACGCATTGATGGCGTTTCAAACCCAGCTTCGCGGGCGTTTCTGTCTGCCGAACGAACCCGGCTACGACGAAGCGCGTACAATCTGGAACGCCATGATCGACCGGCGACCGGGTGCTGTCGTGCGTTGCCATGGCGCAAGCGATGTCATGCTGGCTGTAAGCTTCGCCCGCGACAACGGTTTACTGCTATCGGTCCGCGGTGGCGGTCACAACATTGCCGGTAACGCTGTCTGCGAGGGCGGCCTCCTGATCGACCTGTCACCGATGCGTTCGGTCCATGTCGACCCGAAGAAGCGGACTGCGCGTGTGGAACCCGGCGCGACACTGGGCGAGTTCGACAAGGAGGCGCAAGCCTTCGGCCTCGCGACGCCACTCGGAATCAACTCGACCACCGGCGTGGCCGGCCTTGCGCTCGGCGGAGGCTTCGGCTGGCTCAGCCGCAAATTCGGCTTCACCGTCGATAACCTGATCTCGGCCGACGTTGTCACTGCGGACGGCAAGCTCGTTCAAGCGAGCGCCACGGAGAACCCGGACCTGTTTTGGGCGATCCGCGGCGGAGGAGGAAATTTCGGCGTGGTCACCTCGTTCGAGTTCAAACTGCATCCGATCGGGCCCGATGTAATCGCCGGGTTGATCGTCCATCCTTTTGCCAATGCTCGCGAACTGCTTTCCGGCTATCGCGAGGTAGCAGCGACCGCATCCGACGATCTGACCATGTGGGTGGTGTTGCGTCGGGCACCGCCATTGCCGTTCCTGCCAGAGGAGGTGCATGGCAAGGAGATCCTGGTCTTTGCTGTCTGCTATGTCGGTGAGCCGAGCAAGGCTGACGAGGCGCTTGCGCCGCTTCGCGTGCTCGGAGAGCCGATCGCCGATGTGATAGGTGTGCAACCCTATGCTGCCTGGCAGACGGCATTCGATCCTCTGCTCACGCCGGGCGCGTTCAACTACTGGAAGTCGCATAATTTCACTGCCCTGAGCGACGGGCTATTCGACACCCTGATCGACTGTGTCGGCACGTTGCCGACTGCGGAATGCGAAATCTTTATCGGCCAGCTCGGCGGCGCCAGCGGTCGTGTCGCCGCCGACGAAACCGCATTTCCGCATCGCGATGCAAAGTTCGTGATGAACGTTCACACGCGGTGGCGCGACCCCGCCGACGAGCGAGCCTCTATCGAATGGGCGCGTGGGCTTTTTGCTGCGACCGCCCCGCACGCCACCGGCGGTGTCTACGTCAATTTCATGCCGGAGGATGAGACAGATCGAGTGGCGCAAGCCTACGGCAACAACTATGCGCGACTGGCAATGCTCAAGGCGAAATACGACCCGGCCAACCTCTTCCGACTGAACCAGAACGTCCGGCCGAGCAGCGCGGCGCGGCAAGGCAGCTGACGTCGTTGAAGTACGGAAGGCCTTTGCAGAGATAATTTGGACATTGGGTCACGGCTAATGCCGTGCCCCGCAGCCGCCGCGTGGCTCGGGACAAATTGTCGGATCCCCATCCGGTCGTACGTCAACGTTGTGAAGGTAGGGAAACAGTCACCCAACGACTCGCAGAGGAGAAGTCATGACGCAGTACTTGGTCGCTATTCACCACCCCGACGACTACGATCCGTCCATCGCGGAAGACGAAGCGATGTCCCGCGAAGTCGACGCGCTCAATGATGAGATGAAGGCTGCTGGTGTCAGGATTTTCGTAGGCGGCCTTCACCCGGCCAGCAGCGCGATGTCACTGCGCGCGCAGCCCGATGGTCAGTTCCTTGTCACCCCCGGCCCATACTTGGAGAGCAAAGAGCACGTGGGTGGTTTTTGGGTGCTGGAAGCCGCGGACCGTGACGAGGCGCTGCTATGGGGGCGCAAGGCCGCAATCGCTTGTCGGGCACCGGTCGAGGTGCGGCCGTTTCACTAGGTCCCAACAGCAACTGGTGGCCTGGATCGGGGCCGTGACGCGTCGACCACAGTGTGTCGTTGGATGAAGCTAACGGTCCACAACCCGGTTCTAGGCTAAACAGTCCGCCCGCTGTTGGCGCCAATGCGGACAGTCTCCCGCTTCAGCACCAACGGAAACGTAGATCTCGACTAGGTCCGCCTTCCGGGAACGCTAAGTTTGCGCGTATCACCATCTCACGCTGACCGCCCCGGCGATCATCGTCGTGGCAATGCACAAAAAAACCGACAGTTCATCATTTTCGCCCTTGCGCGTTGCAAGGTGTCTGAGTAGAAGACGCCCACCGCACGCGCCCTTCGTCTATCGGTTAGGACGTCAGATTTTCATTCTGAAAAGAGGGGTTCGACTCCCCTAGGGCGTGCCACTTCCCTTCAAATGTTTTTCGTTTCGCGCTCCAGGCGCCAGCCTTTCGGCACGGCAGGGTGTCTTCTTTCCCGAGGCACAAAAAAAATCCACCAAATCATTATTTTAGGTCTTGCGCATTGCATAGTGTCTGCGTAGAAGACGCCCACCGCACGCGCCCTTCGTCTATCGGTTAGGACGTCAGATTTTCATTCTGAAAAGAGGGGTTCGACTCCCCTAGGGCGTGCCACTTTCTTCACTCTCTTTGATACGACCGTGGCTTCCGCATCGATCGCGGAGCGACGGCGAATGTCGCTCGCCCCGCGTCAGCACGGGGAGCAGCGCCTGTAACGCCCTCCCCGTCAGATCAGCGAACGCTCTCTATCAGGCCGCAGCGCAGCAATCCCGATGCCGAGCATGTTCTTGTCAGTCAGGTGTTACGCCTGGACCTCGTCCGACTCATAGCGATAGCGGAAAGTGCAGCATGGAGCGCCCGCCATGATCGTCTGCTCCCGCGTAAGCTTGATGTTAGGATCATAGCCCTGACAAAAGGTTCCATCGCGATTGCAGGACATCAGTTGGCCGATACCGCCCAGCCCCATCTCCTTGTAGGTCTCGGCGTACCGACAGCGCGTGACGTTGAAGTTGTAGACCTCGTCCGTAGCCTCCAGCACCTCTACCTCCAGTGCGCTGTCCGCCGTCCAAAGCTCGTACAGCTTGATGAAGCTCGCCATCGAAGTCACGCCACCCGGCTCGTTTCCGGCAAAGGCCCTGCCCTCGGCGATCGCAGCCTTGCGCACGGCACTGTCGAGAATGGCATCAGCCTTTTCCTTCCCGAGTACCTCGACCATTTCGGCGTGGATCGGTCCGATCACCTGCGCCTGCAGCCGGCGTTTCAGCAGAACCGGAATTTCGAGCGTGCTCTCGTTCATGCGATGTACCTCAAGTCTTCAATGTGAGCTCGCGCGCATCCGCGCCGACCGCCCCTGTCCCATCATCGCGGGCCCAGGAAATTTCGCAATCCAAAATCGCACGGCATACAGAGCACGAGGGGCACATTCCGCTGACCCCAATATGTCGATCTTGTCGGGCAAATCGGAAGCCCCTATATTGCGAGAAGCAGACGCGCCCATCGTCTAGCGGTTAGGACATCGCCCTCTCACGGCGGCAACACGGGTTCGAGTCCCGTTGGGCGTACCAATTCCAGCTAGAGTGCCTCTGCCGCATCGCTGACGCGAAACTGCACGCGGCGGTTTCCCTGCCACTGATCGGCCGAAACAGAGCCCGCCACGTGCAGCAGCTGGCCACGACGCTTGAGGCAAAACTCACCGAGCGGCGCATCGGCGGCGCGAAATGCCATGCCGTCGATCCGGCTGCGGTCCGGTCCCTCCAGCGTCAGCTTGAGATGGTTGACACCGACCTGCCGGACGTCGACCAGGCGGTGCGCGGCAAGCGCGAAGATTGGTTGGGGATGTCCCGATCCATAGGGACCGGCCTGCTCCAGCCGATCGGCAAGCGCCACCGTCGCGCCGGAGGCCGATAGCGCGCCGTCGATCTTCATGGTGCGCGTCGCCGTCAGCTCCCGCACCGACTTTTCCGCACGCTCCTCGAAGAAGCTGCGCAGCCGGCCGAGATTGGCGCGTTCCACGGTGAGGCCGGCCGCCATGCCGTGCCCGCCACCCTTGGCGAGAATGCCCTCTTCCACCGCCGCGCGCACCATCCGGCCGAGGTCGAAGCCGTTGATGGAGCGTCCCGAGCCTGTTCCCTTGCCCGAGGGATCGAAAGCGATGGCGAAGGCCGGGCGATGGAAGCGGTCCTTCAGCCGCGAGGCGAGCAGGCCGACGACGCCCGGATGCCAGCCCTCACGCGCCGTGACGATCACCGCGGCGCTTTCGCCGGTTCCGTACTCGGCGACCGCCTCGGCTTCCGCCTCCGCCAGCATCGCCACTTCGATCGCCTGCCGCTCCCGGTTCAATCCGTCCAGCTGCGCTGCGATCTCCTCAGCCTGAGAGGGATCCTCAAGCGTCAGCAGGCGACTGCCGAGCGCGGCATCGCCGATACGCCCGCCCGCGTTGATGCGCGGGCCGACAAGAAATCCGAGGTGGTAGGGTGTGACCGGCCCGCCGATCCCAGCTTGCCTCAGCAGCGCGGCCAGCCCCGGATTGCCAAGGTGGCGGGCCGCCACCAGTCCCTTGACCACATAGGCGCGGTTCAGCCCCTTCAGCGGAACCACGTCGCATACCGTTGCAAGCGCCACGAGATCGAGCATGGAGAGCAGGTCGATCGTTTCGGCGCGAGGATCGCGCCCGCGTAGCAGCCGCTGCAGCGCCACGAGCACGAGAAAGACGACACCGGCAGCGCAAAGGTGCCCCTGCCCCGACAGATCGTCCTCCCGGTTCGGGTTGACCAGCGCTGTGCAAGGCGGCAGGTCCTGACCGACCTGGTGGTGATCCAGCACGACCACATCGATGCCGCGCTCTCTGGCATGTACCAGCGAATCGAAGCTGGTCGAGCCGCAGTCGACCGTGACGATCAGCTTCGCCCCGCGCTCGATGAGCGCACCGATCGCCTGCGGGTTGGGGCCATAGCCTTCGAAGATGCGATCGGGAATGTAGATTTCCGCCTCGACACCGAAGTGGGACAGAAAACGGTAAAGGATGGCCGAGGCACAGGCGCCGTCCACGTCGTAATCGCCGAAGATCGCGACCTGTTCGCGCCGCGCGATGGCCGCAGCAATGCGCTCGGCGGCCGTCTGGCAATCCGTGAGCTTATAGGGATCGGGCATCAGGCGCCGCAACGTCGGATCGAGGAACTCCAGCGCCTCGTCGTAGCCGACCCCCCGCCCCGCCAGAACACGGGCGATCAGGTCCGGAATGCCATGCGTCTGGCTCATCGCCAGCGCCCGGTTCTCGCCTGCCTGGTCGAACCGCGCGACCCAGCGCTGCCCGGTGGCCGATTGCTCGACCCCGAGAAAGGCGCGGTGAACGGGATCGACCTCCTGGTTCATCGGGTTCCTTGCGGGTGGCTCTCATTCCCTGAAGGATGACAGCGAGAGGGAAGCAGAAAGCCTCCCGGTGGGCTCAGGCAGACTTCGGCCGTTCGATTCGGATCACCTGCGGCTCGCCGGCAAGGTATCCCTCCTTGCTGATCGAAGCCACCGCGTGACGGACGCTGTCCTCCATGGTGGCATGGGTGACGAGAATGATCGTCTTCGGTTCGGCGGCTTCCGTAAAGTGCTTCGAATGCTGGACGATCGATTCGAGCGAGATGCCGTTTTCGGCCATGTGGCCCGCAATGTTGGCAAAGACCCCTGCCCGATCCTCGACCGTCATGCGGATGAAATAGCCGCCGTGATGTTTGCGAAGCTGCGCCCGCTTGTAGGGTTGCAACGAGGCGGCCGGACGGCCGAATGCGGGAACCTTCTGCGCACCGGGGCGGCTCTTGGCGATATCCGCGATGTCACCGAGAACGGCCGACGCCGTCGCATTGCCCCCGGCCCCGGGACCAACCATCAGCAGTTCGCCGAGGATGTCGGATTCGATCGCAACCGCGTTGGTGACGCCGTCCACCTGCGCGATCTCGGATTCGATCGGCACCATGGTCGGATGAACCCGCTGCTCGATACCGGTATCGGTCTTCTGCGCAACGCCAAGCAGCTTGATGCGGTAGCCGAGATCGGCGGCGGCGCGAATGTCCTCGATCGAGATATTGCTGATGCCTTCAAGGTAGATGTCGTCGGCAGCGATCCTGTTGCCGAATGCCAGCGTCGTCAGGATGGAGAGCTTGTGGGCCGTGTCATTGCCTTCGATGTCGAAAGCCGGATCGGCTTCGGCATAACCGAGGCGCTGTGCCTCCTTCAGGCAGTCGGCAAAGCTCAGGCCCTCCTTCTCCATCTTGGTCAGGATGTAGTTGCACGTGCCGTTCATGATGCCATAGACGCGCGAAACGGTGTTGCCGGTCAAAGATTCCCGCAGCGCCTTGATCACCGGAATGCCGCCGGCGACCGCCGCTTCGTAGTTGAGCAGGCAGCCTCGCTCCTCGGCGATCGTCGCAAGCTCGACGCCGTGTGCCGCCAGCAGCGCCTTGTTGGCGGTCACGACATGAACACCGCGCGACAGGGCAGTCTTGACGGCCGCATAGGCCGGATCGCCCGCGCCGCCCATCAGTTCCACGAAGACGTCGATCTGCGAATTGTCCGCCAGCGCTATCGGATCGTCGAACCAGGTGACATGCGAAAGGTCGACGCCGCGGTCGCGTCCCTTGTCGCGGGCGCAAACGGCGACGATTTCGATCGGCCGCCCGCAGGTCGTCGTCAGCATTTCCCGGCGCTCGAGGAGAATGCGCGCGAGCGAGGCCCCTACGGTCCCCAGGCCCGCTATGCCGATCTTAAGGGCATCAGCCATGATGAAAGTCCTGTCGATTAGTGATTGTGCCTACCGGCGGATGCCGGCGGGCGAAACGGATTAGCGGCGGGCGTTGAGCGAGATGACGTTGTGCATCGTCTCGTCGGCAGAGGATAGGAAGCGCTTGATGTTGCGCGCAGCCTGGCGAATGCGGTGCTCGTTCTCGACCAGCGCGAGACGAACGTATTCGTCGCCCTGCTCGCCGAATCCGACGCCGGGAGCGACGGCCACGTCCGCCTTCTCAACCAGAAGCTTGGAGAACTCCAGCGAGCCGAGATGACGGAACTTTTCCGGGATCTTCGCCCAGGCGAACATGGTTGCCGCCGGCGGCGGCACTTCGAAGCCGGCCTTGCCGAAGGTGTCCACCATCACGTCGCGGCGACGCTTGTAGACGTTGCGCACTTCCGCAATGTCCGAGCCGTCGCCGTTCAGTGCGTGGGTCGCAGCAACCTGGATCGGCGTGAAGGCACCGTAGTCCAGATAGGATTTAACCCGCGTCAGCGCCGCGATCAGCCGCTCGTTGCCGACCGCAAAGCCCATGCGCCAACCGGGCATGGAGAACGTCTTCGACATCGAGGTGAATTCGACGGTGATGTCGATCGCGCCCGGCACTTCCAGAACGGACGGCGGCGGCACGTCGTCAAAATAGATTTCCGAGTAGGCAAGGTCGGAGAGCACGATGATGTCGTGCTTCTTCGCAAAGGCAACGACGTCCTTGTAGAAGTCGAGCGTGGCGACCTGCGCCGTCGGGTTCGACGGATAGTTGAGGATCAGTGCCAGCGGCTTCGGAATGGAGTGACGCACGGCGCGCTCGAGCGGTGGAAAAAAGCTCTCGTCCGGCTCGACGGAGATCGAGCGGATCACGCCTCCCGCCATCAGGAAGCCGAAAGCGTGAATCGGATAGGTCGGATTCGGGCAGAGCACGACGTCGCCGGGTGCCGTGATCGCCTGCGCCATGTTGGCGAAGCCTTCCTTCGAACCCAGCGTAGCGACAACCTGGGTTTCAGGGTTCAGCTTCACCCCGAAACGGCGCGCATAGTAGGCAGCCTGGGCGCGGCGAAGGCCGGGAATGCCCTTTGAGGACGAGTAACGGTGCGTGCGCGGGTCCTGGACCACTTCACACAGCTTGTCGACGATTGCCTGGGGTGTCGGAAGGTCCGGGTTGCCCATGCCGAGGTCGATGATGTCGGCCCCGCCCGCTCGCGCGCTTGCTTTCAAACGGTTGACCTGTTCGAAAACATATGGCGGCAGGCGCCGGACCTTGTGAAACTCTTCCATCTTCGACCCCGTTGGGCGCGGCACCGGATGCGTCCTCAACTTCGGGCGCCTCGGCTTCCGCGCAAATCAAGAATTCCGGTTATCGGCGAATATGTCCGATTTGATGACAATTCGCGGGCCGGAGCGGTCTTTCGAACCGCTCATGGCTTTGCGGCCATTCGCTGGCAAAGGCAAGCGCTAATTCTCGATTTCCTTGAGCGTGTCGGCGCCATGGCTTTCGGCCAGCGTCTGCAGTTCGAGCATCTGCTTGCGATACTCCGCTTCCGAGATCGCGCCGGCACGGCGTTGCGAGGCAAGACCGTTCATGCGCGCGCTGATCGATGCCGCCTCTTCGTTGCTCATCTGGGTCGTCGCCGCGTAAACCCGTGCCGTGATGTCGGGATAGGTGGCGGAGCGATCCGCGCCGGCGTTCACTACGCTTGCCTGCTGTGACGAGGTCGCCGCGCATCCACCGAGAACGACCATCCCGCCGAGCACGACCGCCGCGCCAACCTGCCTGAAATCCAACGCCATTCCTGTCCCTGCCCCGCGGAGTCCGATGTGCTCTCTTCAGCCCGGCTGAATTGCCGGTCCGACGCCCGCCACCCTATGTGGCATAGGCAAAAGCTGTATGGCCCTTGTAAACTTTTTCCGGCAGGATGTAAAAACGGAAGTACAAGAAAATCCGGAGGAAACGGGTTGAGCCAGGACCGAAACGGCGACACGCGCGAGGCCACCGGTTTTGCCGGTTTCGACCCCAAATCGATCGAGCCTTACGTCGTGAAGAATCCCGAGGCGCTTGCGGTCAACCTAGCCCGCACGCTCGAGCAACTCGGCAAGGCCGCGTCCGCCTGGCTTGCGCCGCGCGAACGGGGGGAAAAGGTCGACACGGTCGCCGAGCCGGTTGTCGATATGGTGAAGACCCTCTCCAAGGTTTCAGAGTACTGGCTCTCCGATCCACGGCGCACGCTGGAAGCGCAGACCCACCTGCTCGGCAGCTATTTCGGCATCTGGTCGAAAACCCTGCAAAAGCTCGGCGGCGAACCGTTCGAGGAAGGTGAGGACAAGCACGGCAAGGACAAGCGATTCGCCGACGAGGACTGGGTAAGGAACCCCTTCTTCGACTTTCTTCGGCAGGCTTATTTCGTCACGTCTGACTGGGCCGAAAAAATGGTCGCGGAAGCCGAGGGACTTGACGAACACACCCGCCACAAGGCGGCCTTCTACGTCAAGCAGATCACCAGCGCGATTTCGCCCACGAATTTCGTCACCACCAACCCACAACTCTACCGCGAGACCGTCGCCAGCAGCGGTGAAAACCTCGTGCGCGGCATGCGGATGCTGGCGGAGGATATCGCCGCCGGAAAGGGCGACCTGAAGCTCAGGCAGACCGATACGAGCAAGTTTGCCGTCGGAGAAAACCTTGCCGTCACCCCAGGCAAAGTGATCGCGCAGAGCGATGTCTGCCAGATCATCCAGTATGACGCGACGACCAGCGAGGTATTGAAGCGCCCTCTCCTGATCTGCCCGCCCTGGATCAACAAGTTTTACGTTCTCGATCTCAACCCGCAGAAATCTTTCATCAAATGGGCTGTCGACCAGGGACATACTGTCTTCGTCATCTCCTGGGTCAATCCCGATGAACGCCATGCGCGCAAGGACTGGGAGTCTTATGCCCGGGAAGGTATCGGCTTCGCGCTCGACACGATCAAGCAGGCCTGCGGCGAAGAGGAAGTCAACGCGATCGGCTATTGCGTGGGCGGCACGCTGCTGGCCGCCACCCTCGCCCTGCACGGCCAGGAAGGCGACAAGCGCATCCGTTCCGCCACGTTCTTTACCACCCAGGTGGATTTCACCCACGCCGGCGACTTGAAGGTGTTTGCCGACGAGGATCAGATCGCTTCCCTCGAGGTAGGCATGCAGACGGTGGGTTATCTCGAGGGCTCGAAGATGGCCACGGCCTTCAATATGCTGCGCGCCTCGGAGCTCATCTGGCCGTATTTCGTCAACAATTACCTGAAGGGCCAGGACCCGATGCCCTTCGATCTTCTGTACTGGAATTCAGATTCTACTCGAATGCCAGCCGCCAACCATTCGTATTACCTGCGCAATTGCTATCTGAAAAACAATCTCAGCCGTGGCGAGATGGTGCTGGCCGGCAAGAAGATCTCGCTTAGGGACGTCAAGATACCGATCTACAACCTCGCCACGCGGGAAGATCACATCGCGCCAGCCAAGTCGGTGTTCATCGGTAGCGGTGCCTTCGGTGGCAAGGTCACCTACGTGCTGTCTGGCTCCGGCCATATCGCCGGCGTCGTCAACCCGCCGGATAAAGCCAAGTACCAGTTCTGGACCGGTGGTGCGCCACGGGGCGAATACGAGGACTGGGTCAGCAAAGCGAAAGAGCATCCCGGCTCCTGGTGGCCGCACTGGCATGCCTGGATCGAGGGACAGGACGGCCGCAAGGTTCCGGCCCGCAAGACCGGCGGACCATTGAACTCGATCGAGGAGGCCCCCGGTTCCTATGTACGGGTACGGGCCTGAAGTGTCCCGAAGTTTCGCGACGGAAGGACGCCAGCCCGCGCTTCTGAGCGCCGCTTGAAGCATCAAGCTTTGCCCGCCAATCCCCCCATTACAAGTAAGATCGGCCTATATATCTGCCCATGCTGTTCAACCCGCCCCTGGTACCCGCCACACTCATTCAGCGCTACAAGCGCTTCCTTTTTGACGCGATGCTCGCCGACGGAACTGCAATCACCGGCTCGTGCCCGAACACTGGCTCCATGCGCGGGCTGACCACTCCCGGCTCGCGGATCTGGCTATCCGAGCATGACGGCCCGCGCAAATATCGCCACCGCTTCGAACTGATCGAGGCCGATGGCACGATCGTCGGTATCAATACCGGGCTGCCGAACCGTCTGGCAGAGGAAGCGATCCGTGCGGGCATGATCAGCGACCTCGCGGACTACCCGACGGTCGAGCGGGAGCGCAAATACGGTCGCAATTCGCGCATAGATCTGTTGTTATTCGGCCCCGGTCGGCCTACCGCCTATGTCGAGGTGAAGAACGTGCATTTCTGCCGGCAACCCGGCCTTGCTGAGTTTCCTGATACAGCAACGGCGCGCGGTGCAAATCATCTGGAGGAGCTCGGCACTGTCGCGGAAGCGGGCCATCGCGCGATCATGCTCTACCTCGTGCAGCGCGCTGACTGCGACCGGTTCCGCATGTGCTGTGACCTGGACCCGGTCTATGCGGCCGCCTTCGAGCGTGCCCGGAAAAGGGGGGTGGAAGCTTATGCGGTGAAATGCACGGTCTCGGCGCGTGAAATTCGACCCGACGCATTGATCACAATGGACGAAACCGCCATAGCTGCTCTATGAAATTTTGACCGAAGATCGAAAGTCCGACGATGGTAACCTATATCGAAGCCTCTTCCGCACCGATGAAGAACACGGGCGTGATACGGCTTTATGGCAGCGATGCGTTCGAAGGCATGCGCAAGGCCAGTCAGCTCACGGCGCGCGCGCTTGACGAAATTTATCCTCTCGTAAAACCGGGCGTGGCGACCGACGTGCTCGATCGTTTCGTGTTCGAGTTCGGCATGGACCACGGCGCCATACCGGCGACGCTGAACTACCGCGGCTACACCAAGTCCTGCTGCACCTCGATCAACCACGTCGTCTGCCACGGCATCCCAAATGACAAGCCGCTGCGCGAGGGCGACATCGTCAACATTGACGTCACCTACATTCTCGACGGCTGGCACGGCGATTCCAGCCGTATGTATCCGGTTGGCCAGATCAAGCGCGCAGCTGAGCGACTGCTCGAAGTGACGCACGAGTGCCTCATGCTGGGTGTCGCGGCGGTCAAGCCCGGCGCGCGGACCGGCGCTATCGGTGAGGCGATCCAGAAATATGCGGAAGCCGAGCGCTGCTCGGTCGTGCGCGACTTCTGCGGCCACGGCCTCGGTCGTCTTTTCCACGACGCACCGAACATCCTCCACTACGGCAACGCCAACGAAGGCCCGGAACTGAAGGAAGGCATGATCTTCACGATCGAGCCGATGATCAATCTCGGCCGGCCGCATGTGAAGGTGCTCTCGGACGGCTGGACGGCGGTGACACGAGACCGATCGCTATCGGCGCAATATGAGCACGCCGTCGGCGTCACGGCTGATGGCTGCGAAATCTTCACGCTTTCTCCCGGCGGCCTCGATCGCCCTGGCCTTCCCGGATAGGACCAAATGGCCAAACGCCCTGCACCGACTGGCGAAGCAACGGCCGCCGATGAGGCGAACCGAAGGTTGGCGGGGTATGACGGAACGCTCTTTGGCGAGGATGACGAACGCGGCCACTTCGCCGAACGCGTGACAGCAACGGCGATCAACCAAGCGATCGCGCCCAAGGATGGCGACGAAGCTCACTACCTGGGTCATCGCGAGCGGCTGCGCAGCCGGTTCCGCGACCATGGCGAGGCGGCGCTCGCCGACTACGAGATCCTCGAGTTGCTGCTTTTTCGCCTCATCCCGCGCCGCGACACCAAGCCGATCGCCAAGGCGCTTCTGGACCGTTTCGGCACGCTGGCCGGCGTGTTCGGAGCGCCGCCCGCCCTCCTACAAGAGGTCAAGGGTATTGGCGAAGCGGTGGCACTGGACCTGAAGCTGATTGCGACCGTTTCCCAGCGCATGCTCAAAAGCGAATTGCGCAACAAGCAGGTGCTCGGCTCCTGGTCATCGGTCATCAACTATTGCCACGCGGCCATGGCACACGAGAGCCGCGAACAGTTCCGCCTGCTCTTTCTCGACAAGCGCAACGTGCTAATCGCCGACGAGGTGCAAGGTCGTGGCACGGTCGACCATACGCCCGTTTATCCGCGTGAAGTGGTCAAGCGGGCGCTCGAACTGTCCGCGACCGCCATCATCCTCGTGCACAATCACCCTTCCGGCGACCCGACGCCATCGCGCGCCGACATCGAGATGACGAAGACCATCATCGATACCGCCAAGCCGCTCGGCATTACCGTCCACGACCACATCATCATTGGACGCGATGGCCATGCCAGCCTAAAGGGCCTACGATTGATTTAGAATATTCGAATTCTTCCAATTCGTTCTGCTGCTTTCCTGAACCACTGCGCCAACAAAAGCTTCAAAGCCACTTCGCCCGCCGAAAGAGCCGGTAGAGGGTGGTGCAAATCATCAGGATCGCTCCAAGCACCACGAAATAGCCGTACCGGAACGACAGTTCCGGCATATCGTGGAAGTTCATGCCGTAGATGCCGGCGATTGCGGTCGGCACGGCCAGAATCGCCGCCCAGGAGGCAAGCTTGCGCGCGATGATCGTCTGCTCCGACTGCCCGATCATCAGGCTCGCCTCGAATGTAAACGCCAGAACCTCGCGCAGAGTATCGATCTCCTCCTGAACGCGCCGCACATGGTCGGTTACGTCGCGAAAAAGGTTGTGCAGTGCATCGTCCATGCCGGGAAGATCGAGATGCTCATGCCGCCGGCATACATCGACCAGCGGGACGACGGCATTGCGCAGCCGCAGTAGGTTACGCCGCAACAGATACAGGCGCTCAATGTCCTTTTTCGCCAGTTGATCGCGCAGCACGCGCTCCTCCAACACCTCGATCTCGGCGTGGATCGACTCGATCACCGGCATGTAGTTGTCGACGATAAAATCCAGGATCGAATAGAGGATATAGTTTTCCCCATGCGCCAGCGCGGCCGGTGAAGCCTCGCATCGTTGCCGAACGAGATTGTAGGAGGATGAGGCACCGTGGCGCACGGAAACGACGTACCCCCTGCCGACGAAGAGATGCGTTTCGCCAAAGACGATCTCGCCGTTCATCATGTGTGCCGTCCGGGCCACGACGAACATCGCATCGCCGTAGATTTCTAGCTTCGGCCGCTGATGCGCGTGCCGGGCATCCTCGATCGCAAGCTCATGCAGATCGAACTCAGCCTGCACCCGCCTTAGCAGTTCGTCGTCCGGCTCGTGGAGGCCGATCCAGATGACTGCGCCTTCCTGTTTGCGCCAGGCGGCCGCCTCTTCGATCGCGATGTCGGTGACCCGAAGCCCATCCTTGTAGACGGCGGCCGCAACCACGCCGCGCCGCGGTTCGGCGATCGACCTCGGCCTGTCGGCAACCTGATCGGTGCCTGCCGAAGCTTCGGTAACACCTTTGAGGTCCTGCACGGCCACCGCAAAACCCTCCGCTTCGTCGAAATGCATTATAGCATGACGCAATCCCGCAAAATAATGATGCGGAGAAACGCGCTCGCGAAGGCTTTATTAAGCGATGGCTATGACGTTATAGCTCGGGCGCGGAATCTACCGCGCTGCAAAAATCAGTCTTTTCCGGAAGTGCACCATGCAACAGTTTGATCTCGTCGTCGTCGGCAGCGGACCTGCGGGGCGCCGCGGTGCGATCCAGGCGGCGAAACTCGGCCACAAGGTTCTTGTCATCGAACAGGGAAAGCGCGTCGGCGGCGTCTCGGTGCATACCGGCACCATCCCGTCGAAGACCCTGCGCGAGACCGCACTGAACCTGACCGGCTGGCGCGAACGCGGCTTCTACGGCCGATCATACCGGGTCAAGGAGGAGATCAGCGCCGATGACCTTCGCCGCCGCCTGATCATCACGCTCGATCATGAAGTCGACGTGCTGGAGCACCAGTTCGCCCGTAACCGCGTTCAGCATGTGCGCGGCAAGGCGAGCTTTCTGTCACCGGATACACTGCAGGTGATCAAGGACGACGGAGAGATCCTTCATGTCAGCGGCAAGAGCATCCTCCTCGCCGTCGGCACCAAGCCCTATCGCCCGACCAACATTCCGTTCGACGGCAAGACGATCCTAGACAGCGACGAACTGCTCGACATTGAGGAGCTGCCGCGCTCGCTCGCGGTGATCGGTGCCGGCGTCATCGGCATCGAATACGCCACGATCTTCAGCGCGCTCGACGCTAAGGTCACCGTGATCGATCCGAAGCCGACAATCCTTGATTTTATCGACCGCGAGATCGTCGACGACTTCACCTATCAGTTGCGCGACCGCGGCATGAGCCTTGTGCTTGGAACGAAGGCCGAGGAGGTCGAAAAGCTGAAAAATGGCAAGTGTTCGATCACGCTCGACAATGGTCGTGTGGTCGTCTGCGACATGGTGCTGTATGCCGCCGGACGCATGGGTGCAACGGACACGCTGAACCTCCCTGCTGCCGGTCTTGAGGCCGATGACCGCGGCCGTATGCGGGTCAATCCGGAGACGTTCCAGACGACCGTGCCGCATATCTATGCCGCGGGCGACGTCGTCGGCTTCCCGAGCCTCGCCTCGACCTCGATGGAACAGGGCCGCATCGCCGCCCGCGTCGCCGTGGGCGCCATCGCCAAGGAACCGCAGAAGTACTTCCCCTATGGCATCTATGCCGTTCCGGAAATCTCGACCTGCGGCCTGACCGAGGAAGAGGTCAAGGAACGCGGCATCCCCTATGAGTGCGGCGTCGCCCGTTTCCGCGAAACGTCGCGCGGCCACATCATGGGCCTCGACTCGGGCCTATTGAAGATGATCTTCTCGATGAAGACACGCCGTCTCCTCGGCGTCCACATAGTCGGCGAAGGCGCGACTGAGCTCGTGCACATCGGCCAGGCGGTGCTGAACCTGAAGGGAACCGTGGAATACTTCGTCGAAAACACCTTCAACTACCCCACCCTTGCCGAGGCCTACAAGATCGCCGGCCTCGACGCCTGGAACCGCATGGGCGAAACCAAGCAGGCGAAGTAGCTTTGATATTGCGGAAGTGAAGTGTGTTCACCACGGAAGACGGTCAGAATGTGCTCGACGACAACGGACCCCGGCTTGTCTGACGTGCCTTCGGCCCTAAGCGGGAACGGACAGGCTGCCGCAACGGCTACCGGTAGTTCTGCTCGTACTGCGGCGCGCCGTCGTTGATCTCGTAGTAGTCACCTTTGTCGGCGCAATAGATGTGGCAGGCGATCTTGAAGCCGGTTGGCCCGTCGAAGGCGCCGGCCAAGATCGAGGTGTAGCCGTACCCGTCCCCTTTCCAGAACAGGGCCGAGCCGCACGTCTTGCAGAAGCCGCGGCTGGCTGCATCGCTCGCCCGATACCAGCCGACATTATCAGCGCCTTCAAGCTCGAGGTCCTCGTTCTTCACATTGGTTGCCGCGTAGAAATGACCGGTCTGCCGGCGGCATTGATTGCAGTGGCAGGCGATCACTTCGCGCAGTTTTCCGGTTGTGCGGAAGCGTACCGTTCCGCAAAGACAATGACCCATATGGATGTCGTTCATGTCTGCCCCTTTGCGGCTTTGCCGTGCATTCACCGGGGAGAATGCAACGAGCGGTCCATGCACAATGTCCTGAATCCGCCCTTCGTACGCGGCAGTCCGGCAACAAGAAACCGGCCCAGCTTCGCCAGCCGGCCCGGTTGTGTACCAAAGAGGATGGCAAGAGGATCCTTGATGAAACATGACGCCGCCCCCTTCTAGGGCGGGATCTACCAGGAAACCCCGTCACGATAGCTCTGTGCGTATCGCGGCGTGCCATCGTTGATTTCGTAGTAGTCGCCCTTGTCAGCGCAATAGATGTGGCGGGCGATCTTGAAGCCGGTTGGCTTGTCGAACGCTCCGGCCATGATGGACGTATAGCCGGCCCCGTCGCCTTTCCAGAACAGGGCGGAACCGCAGGTCCGACAGAAGCCTCGGCCTGCAGTATCGCTCGCCCGATACCAGCCGACATTGTCTGCGCCTTCCAGTTCGAGATTTTCGTCCTTCACGTCAGTCGCCGCGTAGAAGTGCCCCGTCTGCCGGCGGCACTGGCTGCAATGGCAGGCAATCACATCGCCTAATTGCCCGGTCGTGCGAAAGCGGACCGCGCCGCAAAGGCAGTGCCCGGTATGTATATCGCTCATGCCTTCCCCCTATGTGTTTGTAGACCGTGACGGGATTAGGCATTGGCACCCACATGTCCTGGAACCGCCCTTGCACCACCCAGCGCGCAACGAAAACCGGGCCAGCTTTGCCAGCCGGCCCGGTTGTGTCAAATTCAGAAAATTCACCTGTGTTTTCAACGCCATTGATGCATAGCGCCAAAACGTGAACGAAAGGCGATCAGCCGTTCACAACCATGCGTTTTTCGTCGCGGCCGGTCTTCAGGCGCTCGGCGAGAAGGAAGGCCAGTTCGAGTGCCTGGTCGGCGTTGAGGCGCGGATCGCAGTGGGTGTGATAGCGATCGGCCAGGTCGTCGCCGGAAAGCGCACGGGCGCCCCCGGTGCACTCGGTGACGTCCTTGCCGGTCATCTCGACATGGATACCGCCCGGATGCGTGCCTTCGGAGCGATGGATCTGGAAGAAGCTCTCCACCTCTGACAGGACGCGCTCAAAGGGCCGCGTCTTGTAGTTGTTCAGCGTGATCGTGTTGCCGTGCATCGGATCGCAGGACCAGACGACCTTCTTGCCCTCGCGCTCGACTGCGCGGATGAGCCGCGGCAGGTTTTCGGCCACCTTGTCGTGACCGAAGCGGCAGATCAGCGTCAGGCGTCCGGCTTCGTTTGCCGGATTCAGGATGTCGATCAGTTCCAGCAGGCCGTCGGCCGAAAGCGACGGACCGCACTTCAATCCGATCGGATTCTTGATGCCACGGCAATACTCGATATGGGCATGGTCCGGCTGGCGCGTGCGGTCGCCGATCCAGATCATGTGGCCGGATGTGGCGTACCAGTCGCCCGAGGTCGAGTCGACGCGCGTCAGAGCCTGCTCGTAGCCGAGCAGCAGCGCCTCGTGGCTGGTGAAGAAGTCAGTCTCGCGCAGGCTCGGATGATTGTCGGCCGTGATCCCGATCGCCTTCATGAAATCCATGGTCTCGGAGATCCGATGGGCTAGCTTGCGGTAGCGCTCGGCCTGCGGGCTGTCCTTCACAAAGCCCAGCATCCACTGGTGCACGTTCTCCAGATTGGCATAGCCGCCCATGGCGAAAGCGCGCAGCAGGTTCAGCGTCGCCGCCGACTGCCGGTAGGCCATGATCTGACGCTCGGGGCTCGGCACCCGTGCTTCCTCGGTGAATTCGATCCCGTTGATGATGTCGCCACGGTAGGACGGCAGCGTCACGTCACCCTGCTTTTCGATGTTCGACGAGCGCGGCTTGGCGAACTGCCCAGCAATACGACCGACCTTGACCACCGGCTGCTGGGAGCCAAAGGTCAGAACGACAGCCATCTGCAAGAAGGCTCGGAAGAAATCGCGAATGGTGTCGGCGCCGTGTTCGGCGAAACTCTCAGCACAGTCGCCGCCCTGCAGCAGGAACCCCTTGCCTTCGGCGACATTCGCCAGCGCGCTCTTCAGCCGCCGGGCTTCGCCGGCAAAGACGAGCGGCGGAAACGATGCAAGCTGCTCCTCGGTCGCAGCCAAAGCCGCGGCGTCCGGATAGTCCGGCACCTGCTGAACAGGCTTCTGCCGCCAGCTGTTCGGGGTCCAATTCTGTGCCATCTAACTCACCTGTTTCACGACACCAGCCAAGCGGCCGGATGCCCGTCTTCCTTTGGGATGCGGGCTTATAAACCGGAAAGGCTCGCTTGCCTAGCCGGCAAGGCGCCCCGCTGCCGGAGCCCCTATCGAAACTAGATCCGCTTTCCGTCGCGCAACCGGTAGCTCGGCTGATACATCGTCACCAGCTCTTCGGCCGCCGTCGGGTGCACCGCCATCGTGCGGTCGAAGTCATCCTTCGTGCAACCGGCCTTCAGCGAAATGCCGAGCAGCTGCACCATTTCGCCTGCGTCATGACCCAGAATGTGCACGCCAAGCACCTTGCGGTCGGCTGCGTTGACGATGATCTTCATGATCGTGCGTTCCTGCCGACCGGAGAGCGTCGCCTTCATCGGCCGGAACTCGGCGCGATACACCTCGATCTCGGGGAATTCCTTTGCGGCCGCCTCCTCGCTCATGCCGACCGTGCCTATCTCCGGCTGCGAGAAAACCGCGGTCGGTATCAGATCGTGATCGGGAGAGATCGGCAGGCCACGGAACTCCGTATCGATGAAACACATGGCCTCATGGATCGCCACAGGCGTCAGTTGCACCCGGTCGGTGACGTCGCCGATCGCGAATATTCCCGGCACGTTCGTGCGCGAATACGCGTCCACGACGATCGCGCCCCTGGCATCCGTCTTCACACCGGCGACCTCAAGTCCAAGATCGGTCGTGTTCGGGACACGGCCGAGCGCCAGCATAACCTGGTCGACCAGAAGCTCCTCACCCTTCAGTGTCCTGATCCGCCGGCGTCCGCCTGCCGCTTCGATCACTTTCTCGATGATATCTTCGCAAACGATGCGGATGCCCTTGTCCACCATCGCCTTGTGCAGGCCCTGGCGCAGGTCATGATCAAAACGCGAGAGGATCTCCTTGCCGCGATAGATCAGCGTCGTCTCCACGCCGAGACCGTGGAAGATGTTGGCAAACTCGACGGCGATGTATCCTCCGCCGGCAATCACGATGGACTTGGGCAGATTCGGCAGGTCGAATGCTTCATTGGAGGTGATGCAAAGTTCACGCCCCGGCAGATCCTTGTGCGGCGAAGGATGCCCCCCGGTCGCAATCAGGATTCGCTCGGCGGTCACCAGTTTGTCGGTCGCAGTCAACCGGATCGTGTTCGGTCCAACCAGCACGGCTCGGGTGTTCAGGATCTCGGCTCCAGCAGTATCGAGTCCCTTGCGATAGAGCCCTTCGAGCCGGGTGATTTCCTGCTCCTTGGCCGAGACCAGCGTGCTCCAGTCGAACGTCGTCTCGCCAACCGTCCAGCCGAATCCGGCCGCATCCTCGAAATGCTCGTGGAACTGCGAGGCATACACATAGAGCTTCTTTGGCACGCAGCCGCGAATGACGCAGGTGCCGCCGTACCGAAATTCCTCGGCGATCGCCACCTTCTTGCCCATGGCCGCTGCAAGCCTCGCACTGCGCACGCCGCCGGAGCCGCCGCCGATCACAAAGAGGTCATAGTCGAAGGCAGGCATCGGTCACTCCGTATTGCAGTTCAAGGACTATCCGAAAAGAAGCGGCAGGAAAGCCGGTGCGGATACTGTGATATAGGTTCTGCCGCCACAAAATGAAAAGCCCGGATCGCTCCGGGCTTCACGAACAGTATTTCTCAGGCGGCCGATCAGTTCTTCGGCGCTTCGCCTTCTGTCTTTTTCTGGGCGCTGATCTCGGCTTCAAGCTTCTTGTCGCTGTTGACTGCGAGGTCACGGGAGATGCCTGCCGCCCAGATGTCGGCTGCCTTCATCACTTCGCGCGCCGCAAGCGGACCGGACTGGAGCAACTTCTTGCCGGCGGGCGAACCGTAGAAGTCCGCGATGGCCTTCAGTTCTTCCAGAGAGAAGGTCTTTGCGTAGATGTTGGCGACCTCGCGCTCCAGATCCGCGCGGCGCGACGCCAGCGCCAGAGCCTCTTCGTCGACGGTCTTGTTGATCATTTCGCCGAAGTTGGGCGAGGACTGGATCAGCGTGCCTTTCAGCTTCTCGGCGATCTGCGGCAGGATACCGTCGAACTGCGCGGTTGCGTTCAGCGAGTCCATCGCCGCACGCGCTGCCTTGATCTGTTCTTCGGATGCGTCCTGTGCCATCGCGGAACCCGCGAATACAGCGGAGGCGATGAGCGTTGCGGCAAGGGTACGGCCGAGGCCGGCAATGATTGTCATGTGGTCATAGCTCCTGTCTAACTGTCCGCTGTCAGCGTCCGCGCACCTGCCGGCCCGGCAATGATGGCAATCGACGCCATGTTGATGAACAACCCGTGCTCGACGACGCCGGGAATCGAATTCAATGCGATTGCCAGCGCCTCTGCATCAGGAATACGGCCAAAAGATGCATCGAGGATGTAATGCCCGCCGTCGGTCTTGAAGGTGCCGTCACCCGAACGACGAACATTGATTTCGCCGGATAGATCAAGGCGCGACGCCGTGCGTTCGATTGCGATTTGCGTCGCGACCATGCCGAACGGATTGACTTCGATCGGCAGCTTGAAAGCACCAAGCGTTTCGACGACCTTCGTCTCGTCGGCGATGACGATCATCCGACTGGAAGCGGCAGCGACAATCTTCTCGCGCAGCAACGCGCCGCCGCCACCTTTGATAAGCCGCAAGCGCCCATCCACCTCGTCGGCGCCGTCGATCGTGAGGTCGAGCTCCGGAAGCTCGTCGAGTGACATGAGCGGGACGCCCAACTCGACGCAAAGCCGAGCGGTTCGTTCCGACGTCGGCACTCCTACAACCGATAGACCACCCGCCACCCGTTCAGCCAGCAATCGCACGAATTCCTCGGCGGTCGACCCTGTCCCGATCCCGAGGCGCATTCCGTCCTCAACATAGGACAACGCGGCTGCGGCCGCCTTGATCTTCATTTCGCGGGCGTCCATGCGCCTGTCGCTCCCTCAAATCCTTTTGGCCGGCATCCGGCTGATATTCGGTGTGACACTTACACGCCATCAGGTGCAAACGAAAGCCAAATTCCGACGGTTCTCCTGTTTTGCCGGCTATCTCGGCGCGCCGCAGGCCACCGATCGCAATTGCAATCGACCAAACTATCGCTTACCTCCAGACGCAGCAGCCCCCAACTGAGAGATTGAACGTGACCGCACCTCTTGTCGTCTTTGATCTAGACGGAACCCTCGTCGACACAGCGCCGGATCTCGTTTCCAGCCTCAACCATACGATCGCTACCGCCGGTCTGGAGCCGGTCACCTTTGCCGACCTGACCTATCTCGTCGGTCACGGGGGCCAGGTGATGATCCAACGCGCCTTTGCGCTAAGAGGCCAGGAACTCGCGCAGGATGATCTGTCTGGAATGCTGAAGATCTTCGTCGAGCATTATGCAGAGGGTATGCCCGGCAACTCCAACCCCTATCCCGGCCTTGTCTCCGCACTGGATCGACTGGAAGCCGCAGGCTTCCGCTTCGCCGTCTGCACCAACAAGATGGAAGGCCTGGCAAGACGCCTGATCGATGGCCTCGGGTTGACGTCGCGCTTTGCCGCCATCACCGGCGGCGACACATTCGAGGTTCGCAAGCCCAATGCCGGGCATCTGCTCGAAACCATCCGCCTTGCCGGTGGGGTTCCCACCCGCACCGTCATGGTCGGCGACAGCATCAACGACATTCTTGTTGCACGCAACGCAGGCGTACCGTCGATCGGCGTACCTTTCGGTTATTCTGACGTGGCCATCAACACGCTGGAGCCCACACACGTGATCGACAACTTTGATGAGCTCCATCCCGATCTTGTGGATTCACTGATTGCCCGGATGGCGGCCGCCTGAGCTCCGCTTCGCACTTTCTGAAATAAATACGGCCCGCTCCGAAATCGGAGCGGGCCGTCGCGTAACCGGTTCCAAACCTGCTTCAGGCTCGAAAGCCGTCGGGGGTGTCAGCTCTGTGCCTGCCGCGCCGTACGCGTGGCTTCCATCGCCTTGCGCATGTAGGCGTCTCGTCCGTAGACGTCGTCGAAAAACTCGACCTTGCCGTCCTTGTTCGGCCAGGCGGTGAAATAGGAGACGTAAACCGGTATCTTCTGCGGAACGCTGACCGCCTTGTTTCGTCCCTTGCCGATCTGGGACGCGACGTCGTCGACGCTCGTCCCGAGCACGGCCGCCGCCATCAGGCGGGGATCGGCCAGCCGCACGCAGCCATGGCTGAGCGCACGCATGTCCTTCTTGAAGTAGCCCTTCGATGGCGTGTCGTGCATGTAGATCGCATGCGCATTCGGGAACAGGATCTTCAGATCGCCGAGCGCATTGTCGTCGCCCGGCGGCTGGCGCACGGCAACGCCCTTCGTCGAATTCCAGTCGATCTGGGTGGAAGAGACGGCGCGACCGTTGACTTCCACTTCGTAACCGAGACGATCCAGATAGGACGGGTCCGAGCGCAGCTTGGGCAGCATCTCGTTGATGATGATCGACTGCGGCACGCCCCAGTACGGATTGAACTCGACGGTCTGGATCTCGTCCCGGAAAAAGTAGGTCTGGTTTGCCTTGGAGCCGACCACGACGCGCATGGAGAACTGCTCATCGTTGTTGTCGTGGTAGTACGCCATATAGGCGGGCTGATTGATGAAGACGTACCGCTCGCCGAGTTCTGCCGGCAGCCAGCGGGCCTGTTCCATCGCCACCTGGACCTTGAAGATCTTGTCGGCGACACTATCCCCGCCCGTCAGATGCCGGATCGTCGCCTGACCGACCACCCCGTCCGGCTTCAGGCCCCTCTCCTTTTGGAAGGACTCCACGAGTGCAACGAGCTCCGGAGCATAGTCCGGCGTTGCCTGATAAGCCGCAATCGTCGCAGCATGCTCGGTCCTCAGAGCATCGGACCCATGCTGCACCACGCCTTTGACGATGCTGGCGAGTTCGGGATTGCTTTCGCCCGGCTTGAGCAGCGTGCCGGCGGCAATCACCACCGGATCGGTGGCGTCGTTATCTGCCTGCAGCGCCTTCAACTCTGCAACCAGAGCCTTGAAATGGCTGCCGGATGGCGCACGGCTTGTCAGATAGGCCGCAACATCAGGACTCCGCGAAACGTTCTTCAGTGCGGCAACGAGATTGACCTCCTTGCGAACGAAGTCGTGATAGCCGGAAATCCGGTTCGGATTGATGCGCCCGCGAACGGTGTCGAGAATATAGGTGGCGACGGCTGCGGAAAGATCGACCTCGAACTCAGCAAGTTCCTGGTAGCGCGCCTGCATGTTGCCGCTGTCGAATACAACGGACGGCACATCCACTGCATAGTCCTGGGAATTAAGCCCGACCGTCTCCGCGTCAGCGAGCACCGACAGCGCTGCCCGGGCCCGCTCGCTGATCTGACTGCCGGACACCCAGATGAGAGCTGTATTGTGGCTATAGTAATTTTCCACCGCCTTACCGCTTTCCGGCGGCGCCATTGCGCTGACCGAAGCGAACTCGCGCCGAATCTCTCCCTCTGGCGAGCGTTGTATCGGCGGCAGGCCGTGATCGTCGATCGATCCGGTCACGACGGGATCGGCGAGACTGGACATCGCGATCGGCTTCAGCGGCTCGGCCTTATAGGTGTAATAGGTCGGCCCGGTGACACGCGGCAGAGGGGCGGGCTTTGCCTCGTTCCTGATCATCGGCATCGCCTGCATGGCGGAGCCTACCCCAGGCATCGCGACCGGCTCCTGCCGCTTGCGCTTGCCGAAAAGCAACTGCAGCAGGTTCGGCGCTTCGGCGCGCGCGGGTGCCACGTCGACCGTTACAAAAGCGCAGGTTACCAGGAGCGCAGTGAGCGCCGCGGACTTTCTGAACGTCATATCTGCTTCATTCCCGATGTACCACCGATTGCGGCGGCGAACTGGTCTCTACCCGAACATGCGAGCCCGGAAACTATAGGACGGGATGGTGAATGAAAAGGAAACGCGCACTCCATCCCCGCAGTTCCTTCTCCTGCTCCGCCACTGCAGCCAATACGTGCAAGTCTTGGCAAAAATTTGAAACGAAAGAGAAAATTTACGAGCGCCAAGCGACGTCAAGATCAATCGACTGTGCATCGGTCGTTGGCCAACGCTCGAATTTGACCGCCTGTCACCGGACGGCCACAGCTTCGTACCAAGGGCCTTGCTGCCGACTCGGAGCGCCCAATCATCGCCGGACACCGACCTAATCGATTTTAGCCTAAAGTCTGTCGACCGGCACCCACCCGCCCCTTTACAAGCGTTGACCTTATGGGTCAGTAAGACGCCGGATTTCCAGCACGGCGCCGGCTTCCTGCCCGCACCGTCCGGCCGCGCCGCCTCCATGCGGCGGCCCGCGGTCGCATTGAGAACGCATGGCCACAAAGCGGGAAGCGATATGACATCTACGCGCACGGAAACCGATACCTTCGGCCCAATCGAAGTTGACAACAGCCGCTACTGGGGCGCGCAGGCGCAACGCTCGCTCGGCAACTTCAAGATCGGCTGGGAAAAGCAGCCGCTTTCGATTGTGCGCGCGCTCGGCATCGTCAAGCAGGCTGCCGCCCGCGCCAATATGGCGCTTAGCGGGCTGGATCCCAAAGTCGGCAACGCCATTGTCGATGCGGCGCAGGAAGTGATTGACGGAAAGCTCAACGACCACTTCCCGCTCGTCGTCTGGCAGACGGGCTCGGGTACACAGTCGAACATGAACGCCAACGAAGTGATCTCCAACCGCGCAATCGAAATGCTCGGCGGCGTCATGGGCTCGAAGAAGCCGGTCCACCCGAACGACCACGTCAACATGAGCCAGTCGTCGAACGACACCTACCCGACGGCCATGCACATTGCCTGCGCCGAGCGCATCGTCCACGATCTGCTGCCCGCGCTCAAGCACCTGCACGCTGCTCTCGATGCCAAGGTCAAGGCCTTCGACCACATCATCAAGATCGGCCGTACCCACACGCAGGACGCAACGCCGCTGACGCTCGGCCAGGAATTCTCCGGCTACGCCGCCCAGATCGCCTCCTCGATCAAGCGCATCGAGATGACGCTTCCGGGGCTTTGCGAACTCGCCCAGGGCGGCACGGCGGTCGGCACCGGCCTCAACGCCCCGGTCGGCTTCGCGGAGAAGGTAGCCGAAGAGATCGCCAAAATCACCGGCATCGACTTCAAAACGGCGCCGAACAAGTTCGAAGCGCTCGCCGCTCATGATTCGATGGTGTTCTCGCACGGCGCGATCAACGCAACCGCCGCCGCCCTCTTCAAGATCGCCAACGACATCCGCCTTCTCGGCTCCGGCCCGCGATCGGGTCTTGGCGAACTGTCGCTGCCGGAAAACGAGCCCGGCTCCTCGATCATGCCGGGCAAGGTCAATCCGACCCAATGCGAGGCGCTGACGCAGGTCTGCGTCCAGGTCTTTGGCAACCACACATCGCTGACGTTCGCAGGAAGCCAGGGCCATTTCGAGCTCAACGTCTACAATCCGCTGATGGCCTACAACTTCCTGCAGTCGGTCCAGCTTCTCGCCGACGCGGCCGTCTCATTCACCGACAACTGCGTCGTCGGCATCGAGGCGCGCGAGGACAACATCAAGGCGGCGCTGGAACGTTCGCTGATGCTCGTCACCGCACTTGCACCCAAGATCGGCTACGACAACGCTGCGAAGATCGCCAAGACCGCGCACAAGAACGGCACGACGCTGCGCGAGGAGGCCGTCGGTGGCGGTTACGTCACGAACGAAGAGTTCGATGAATTCGTGCGCCCCGAAAAGATGATCATGCCGGGCTGAACCATCAGCACCCCAAAGGAAGTCAGAGCTTTACGGCCCCGCGGGTTCTGCCCGCGGGGCCCTTTTTCTTGGCAAAACGCATTGGCACGCACAGGATCGTTAATCATTCCCAAATCTTTCATCCTTAATTTGACCCATCCGAACGCAGGAACCATGACAGGAGCCGCCGATGAACACGCCGCTAGCGCAGAAGGTACAGGTGCCGGACATCGCGGCCCAGGTGACCTATGCGATGCGCATCATGGGGGTGGCGCCGATCCCGCGGAACTACGAACTCTTCTATGAGGCCTACATTGGCTCCAGCCCGCAGCTGACACGCGAGATCGCCGCGCTCGGTAACAAGGCGACGCAGGAGGAGCTCGACGCGATCGGGACCAAGCATTTTGGCCACCATCATCGCGCCGAGGCCATCAACGGCGCGCACGACAAGATGGTTTCCCAGCTCGAAAGCCTGCTGCACCTCCTCAAGCAGGAGCAGAGCTCGCTCGAGAACTACAACCGCCTGCTCGATGAGACCTACACCCGCATCAACAACAAGAACGTTTCCAGCTCCGAGATCATCAAGAGCGCGATCGCCGTCCTTTCCGAGGCGACGGGAGTGACGATCTCCGAGGGCAAGGAGCGGGTGGAAGATGTCGTGCAGAAGTCGCGCGAGATGGACGTGGTCCGTCGCGAGTTGGACGAATACAAGCGGATCGCCAACACCGATTCCCTGACGCAGCTTTCGAACCGGCGCGCATTCGACGACAAGGTTGCGGCTGTCTACAACAATACGATGATGCACAACGTCACAGCACTTGTGCTGGCCGACATCGACCACTTCAAGAAGATCAACGACACCTACGGCCACCCGGTTGGCGACAAGATCCTCGCCTCCGTGGGAAGCGTGATTCGGGCGAGCGTTCGCAAGGATATTTTCATCGCCCGCACCGGCGGCGAGGAGTTCGCCATGATCATCGAGGGCAATAATCAAGATGAGGTGATGCTGATCGTCGAGCGCGTTCGCCTCGCGCTCGAACACACCCCTTTCAGAAACTCCAAGACCGGCGTCAACTACGGCCCCATCACAATCTCGCTGGGAGTCTGCATGGCAAACGAGGCCGAGGGGCCGGCCGAGCTCTACAGCAAGGCCGACACCGCGCTCTATTGCGCGAAGAACGGCGGACGCAATCGCGCCATGGCCTTCGAAGACGGTATGAAGAAGGAATTCGCCAAGAGCTGGCTCATCTACCGAAAGTAGTATGCCAAACCTCGTTTCATTGCATCGTAGTTGTGATGCGCCGAAACCGGCTCCGGTCCTGTCCAAATCAACATCACGGGAAGTCAGCCGGCCCTCGCTAAGCGAAGGCCGGCTTTCCCGTCTGGACAGGGAAGAAGCCGAACGCTAAAAGCCTTCAGTTTTCCAAGGTCCGGGAAGAGAACGGTGCATTCGCGCCGCAGGTTGGCCAAGGCCGAAGAGCCTGATCCGGCGGTCCACTCGCCCTCGAACCCGTGACGGAAGCGGCATCGCTTGCGCGACCAGACGCGACCGGAACCTTTGCCCATATTTCGGCGGCAAGCGGTGAAACGGTATGGATCGGCGGCGAGCTATCGAATGTGTGATCAAAGTCAGGGCTGCGCCCGGACGTCTGAGGGAATGAAGGACGCAAAATGAGCGGCGTGAATGAGATCCGGTCGGCCTTTCTCGACTATTTCCGCAAGAACGGACACGAGACGGTGCCGTCCAGCCCGTTGGTGCCGCGCAACGACCCGACGCTGATGTTCACGAACGCCGGCATGGTTCAGTTCAAGAACGTCTTCACCGGCCTTGAGCAGCGCCCCTACTCCACTGCAGCGACGGCACAGAAGTGCGTGCGCGCCGGCGGCAAGCACAACGACCTCGACAATGTCGGCTATACTGCCCGCCACCACACCTTCTTCGAGATGCTCGGCAACTTCTCCTTCGGCGACTATTTCAAGGAGCGGGCGATCGAGCTTGCCTGGAACCTGATCACCAAGGAATTCGGCATCGACAAGAATCGCCTGCTCGCCACCGTCTACCATACAGACGACCAGGCCTTCGATCTCTGGAAGAAGATTGCCGGCCTGCCCGACAACCGTATCATCCGCATCCCGACCAGCGACAATTTCTGGGCGATGGGCGATACCGGCCCCTGCGGCCCGTGCTCGGAGATCTTCTACGACCACGGCGACCATATCTGGGGCGGCCCGCCCGGCTCGCCGGAAGAAGACGGCGACCGCTTCATCGAAATCTGGAACCTCGTCTTCATGCAGTTCGAGCAGGTGACGAAGGAAGAGCGCATTGACCTGCCGCGTCCGTCGATCGACACCGGCATGGGGCTGGAGCGCATCGCGGCCCTCCTGCAGGGCAAGCACGACAACTACGACATCGACCTCTTCCGTGCGCTGATCGAGGCTTCCGTCGAGGCGACGGGCGTTGCCGCCGACAACCCGGAACACCGCGCCAGCCACCGCGTCATCGCCGACCACCTGCGTTCCTCGGCCTTCCTGATCGCCGACGGCGTGCTGCCGTCGAACGAAGGCCGAGGCTATGTGCTGCGCCGCATCATGCGCCGCGCCATGCGCCATGCCCAGTTGCTCGGCGCTCGCGAGCCATTGATCTGGAAGCTCCTGCCGGCACTGGTACAGCAGATGGGCCGCGCCTATCCCGAACTCGTGCGGGCCGAAGCGCTCATCTCCGAAACGCTGAAGCTTGAGGAAACACGCTTCCGCAAGACGTTGGAACGCGGCCTGTCGCTGCTGTCGGATGCGTCAGCCGATCTCGGCAAGGGCGATATCCTGGATGGCGAGACCGCCTTCAAGCTTTACGACACCTACGGCTTCCCGCTCGACCTGACGCAGGACGCGCTGCGCAACCGCGGCATCGGCGTCGACCTGTCCAGCTTCAGCGATGCAATGGAGCGCCAGAAGGCCGAGGCCCGCAAGAGCTGGGCCGGCTCCGGCGATACCGCAGCCGAGACGATCTGGTTCGAGCTGCGCGAAAAGCACGGCGCGACCGACTTCCTCGGCTACGACACTGAATCCGCCGAGGGTGTGGTGCAGGCAATCGTACGCGACGGAGCCGCCGTCGAGGCTGCATCGGCTGGCGACAAGGTGCAGGTCGTCCTGAACCAGACGCCGTTCTACGGTGAGTCCGGCGGCCAGATGGGTGATACGGGTGTCATCAGCACCGACCACGCCCGCCTGTCGGTCACCGACACTCAGAAGAAGGCCGACGGCCTTTTCGTCCATATTGCAGTGGTCGAACAGGGCTCGCTCAAGGTCGGCGACGCTGTCGCCCTGGACGTCGACCACGCACGCCGCGCGCGCCTGCGCTCGAACCATTCCGCCACGCACCTTCTCCATGAGGCGCTGCGCGAGGTGCTCGGCACCCACGTCACGCAGAAGGGCTCGCTGGTTGCCCCTGAGCGGTTGCGCTTCGACGTGTCCCATCCGAAGCCGATGACGGCCGACGAACTGAAGGTCGTCGAGGAGATGGCAAACGAGATCATCGTGCAAAACACGCCGGTGACGACGCGACTGATGAGCGTGGACGACGCCATTGCCGAGGGCGCGATGGCGCTCTTCGGTGAAAAGTACGGTGATGAGGTCCGCGTCGTATCGATGGGAACCGGCATTCGCGGCGGCAAGGCCGGCAAGGCCTACTCCGTCGAGCTTTGCGGCGGCACGCATGTGGGCGCCACCGGCGAGATCGGTCTCGTCCGCATCGTCGGTGAGAGTGCGGTTGCGGCCGGCGTGCGCCGTCTCGAGGCGCTGACCGGCGAAGCTGCACGCGCCTATCTCGCCGAGCAGGACGAGCGCGTGAAGTCGCTTGCCGCCAGCCTCAAGGTTCAGCCCGCCGAGGTCCAGTCGCGCGTCGAGGCGCTGCTCGATGAGCGCCGCAAGCTCGAGCGCGAACTGACGGAAGCAAAGAAGAAGCTCGCATTGGCCGGCGATGGCGGCAACGGTGCGGAGGCCGTTCGCGAGATCGCTGGCGTCAAGTTCCTCGGCAAGGTCGTCACCGGCGTCGAGCCGAAGGACCTGAAGGGGCTGGCGGATGAAGGCAAGAAGGGCCTGGGCTCCGGCGTCGTCGCCTTCGTCGGCGTTTCGGCCGACGACAAGGCAAGTGCCGTGGTCGCTGTCACGGATGATCTCACCGCGCGCTTCAGCGCCGTCGATCTCGTCCGCATCGCTTCGGCCGCACTCGGCGGCAAGGGCGGCGGAGGTCGTCCGGACATGGCTCAGGCGGGCGGACCAGATGGGCAGCGCGCCGGCGAAGCGATCGAATCCGTCGCTGCGGCGATCGCCGGCTAGTGCATACCCAAAAAAAGCAGCGAATGAGACTGAAGCGGCGGGTCTATCCCGCCGTTTTCATTTGCGAAACGTTCAACCTTCGGTGCTAGTGTCGCCCCACCGAAGGAGAGTGATTCCTTGCTCGAAGTTCTCATCAGCGTTCCGACCTTGATGGTCTGCACCTTTCTGTCGACGCTTGTCGTTGCCATCTTCCTTACGCAGCATTGGCTCGCGGGACGCGGCGCAGTCGCTGCAGGTTACTGGTGCGTTTCAATGTGGGTCGGATCAGCCGCCAGCTTTCTGCTGGCGCTGCGGGGGGTGGTAGCACCAGAAATTTCGATCGGGATGGGCAATGGCCTTGCTGCTTTGGGCTATGCCTTGTCCTGGGCCGGATTCCGCGCCTTCGACGATCAGCGCGTATCCCACCTAACAGTCGCTGCGGGCGTGGCAACCTGGACAGCTGCCTATTCTTTGTCAGACACATTTGCAGCCGACATGAACATGCGCATCATGCTCATGTCGTTGATCGTTTCGGCCTATTCTCTGGCAATGGCGAGCCAGCTTTTGCGTGGCAGACGGCGGGATGCCTTGCCCTCGCGCTGGATTGTCGCCTTCCTGCTCACAACCCATGCCGCGATCTACGCGCTACGCATTCCCTTTGCCATACTCGCGCCGGTTCCGGAGCCCGTTACCCCCTCCGTTTCGCCCTGGCTTGCCGCTTTCGCGCTCGAGATTTTCCTTCATACGTTGATCGTCTCGATGGGAATTCTGGTGTTGATAAAGGAACGCAGCGAATTCGTGTTCCGCCACGCCGCTCGTTCGGATGCCTTGACCGGGATCCTCAATCGCGGCGCCTTGATGGACGAGGTTGCCGAACAACTTCGACGCCGACCGGAAGAAGGCGTGCTGATGCTGTTCGACCTCGACCATTTCAAGTCGATTAACGACACGCATGGCCACATGGCAGGCGACCAGGTATTGCGACGGTTCACCTCCGCTGTGAACGCGAAGCTTGGCGAACAGATGGTGTTCGGCCGGTTCGGCGGAGAGGAATTCGCCTTGTTTGCACCCGAACTGGATCTGGACGAGGCGCTCGCTTTCGCCGACACGATCCGTGCGGACGTGGCAGCGCTTTCCATCGGCCACTACGACTCAATGATCTCCGTTACCGTCAGCGTGGGGCTCGCCTCGGCAGTGCAGAACGGTGGTAATATCGACAACCTCGTTGCGGATGCCGACAGCGCGTTGTACCGGGCAAAGCAGGACGGCCGCAATTGCGTCAGCGTCGCCGGCCCCGCAGACAGCCTGAAGCAGGTGGCCGGTCGGATGCGCGACTTTGCGCCCGAAGTTACCGCGCCGCTTTCGGCAGTTCGTTAGCGCACCCCTAGCCTTGCGAAGCTACCACATCGTCTTGGCAGCACGGGACGGCCATTCGCGGTCGTAAGTGTCGCCATCGAAACCCTTCTTGGCAGACGCCAGCATCTGCCCAACCGTCGGCAGGCAACTGGGGTCGCGAAATGTCTCGGGATTCCAGAGGTCGGCGCGCAACACCGCGCGGGCGCATTGCGAATAGACTTCTTCGATTGTGATCACCACCACCGAGCGAGGATGGCGCCCGTCCATCTCGAAGCGTCGGGTAAGTGCCTCGTCGATCCGCAGTACCGCGCGCCCATTGACGCGCATTGTCGTGTTCGAGCCCGGGATGAGGAACAACAGCGCCACACGCGGATCCCGCACGATATTGGACAGCGAATCGACCCGGTTGTTGCCCCGCCAGTCCGGCAGCATCAGCGTGCGTTCATCCTCGATGTGGATCACACAGCCGGCATCGCCGCGCGGCGAGCAGTCCAGACCTTCCGGCCCGACCGTCGCCAGTGCCATGAATGGCGAAGCCTCGATCATCGACCGATACTCCGGCAACAGGAAGTCTGTCACCTTGACCAGTGACGCCTCGCCCGGCTCGCCATAAAGGGCGCTCAGTTGTTCCACGGATGTCACGATCGTCATGGCGAACTCCGACTCAAGCTGCTCGACAGCCGATCGCATCCTTGCATGACAACCGCATGACGCAAAGCGGTCAGGCCACAGCCGCTTGTCGGTCCTCTGCGAAAAACGCCGTGATCCGATCGATCACCGGCTCCGCCGAGACGATGCGGCGATGCCCATAGCCGTTTGCCCAGTGCACCGTGACGTTCGGCCCCGCCTCCCCATAGCGCCGCGCATGACTGGCGGGAACCTCCTTGTCGTCTTCGGCATGAATGACGAGCATCGGCACCTGCAGCGAGCGCGCCGAGCGCGCGGCATCGAATGTCGAGAGCGGTACGCCGGCGATCGCTTCGATCCGTTCTTCGAAGGCCTGCTGGGCGAGCGCTCCAAGGGCGAGCATCTTGCCGAGCCCTTTGAACAGCCACGTCATTTCGCTCGGCGAGCCGATCGACACCAGCCGGCGCGGCATATGGGCGGGCACCGAGGGAATAAGACCCATGGCCGCACAGCCGAGTGCGGCGCCGCCGAAGGAATGGCCGCAGAAGTAGTCGAAACCGCCAACGCGCAGCCAGGCAGCATCGATTGCCTGTACAGCCATTGGCAGGGTCAGCGTCCTACCGGGTGACGCACCGTGCCCCGGAAGATCAAGCGCGACCACTTCATGCCCCGCAGCAACAAGCCCGGACGTCAACGCCGAGAGATAATCCGTGCGAGAACCCCACCCATGGACGACCAGTACCCGCCCCTTGAATGATTCGCAGGCCCTGGCGCGAAAGCAATGCGCCATCGCCCGCCCGCCGGCGAAAGTGAGAGGCACCCGTTCCGCCTGCCGCATCCACCCCTGCGACTGCGCCAGAAGGACCCGCTCCTTTTCGTGTGCCGGACGACGGGAGGGGGTTGTCGTGAAAATCCGGAAGGCTATGCGGCCCGCGGCCTCGGGAGAGACGGCAGCCGTCGCGCCGAGTGCTCGGCGGATGACCTTCAGGGCGAAAGATGCCATAGTGCGTGTCCCTTAAACTGTTCAATGATGAACAATAAAGGTCAAGGATGAACAAAAAGCAAGCCCTTCCATGGGACCATCCGCGCTTCCGAAGCTGGATCGGCGTCGCCCGCGCCTGCCAGTTGATGCAGCAGACGCTCGGTCGCGCACTGTCTCACCTGGATATCAAGACGCCGCATCTCGATATCCTGATCAATCTCTATCGCTTTCCGGGAATCTCGCAGCAGGAGCTGGCCCGCAAGCTTCTGGTCGGGCGCTCCAATATGAGCATGCTTCTGCCGCAGCTCGAAAAGCGCGGGCTGATCCTGCGCTCGCCGGATCAGAAGGACCGGCGGGTCCTGCGCCTATCACTGACGGATACAGGATCCGCGGTCACGGAAGAAGCCATGACGATCCAGACGGCTCTGATCGAACGCACCCTGTCGCAGACGCCGGTCGAGCAATGCATGGCGATGGCGGATGCCATGGAAGGCATCATCGCGCTGCTGCTGAAGGAAGAGCGCGACGAAAACTGACTGCCTCAGCGGGGCTTTTCGGACCGGTCGCGCGTCATACCCTTCTCGGCAAGCTCCTGCTCATAAGCGGCAAAGAGTTCCTCGCCCTTTTCCCCGAGCTCGCGCAAATAGCTCCAGGTGTAGATTCCGGTGTCGTGGAGGTCGTCGAAGCCGATTCGCACTGCATAGTTGCCTGTCGGCGCAACCGAGATGATGGCGACGTTGCGCTTGCCCGGCACGGTGACGCGCTGCCCGGGTCCGTGCCCCTGCACTTCCGCAGACGGGGAAAGCACCCGCAGCATCTCCGCCGACAGCTCGAAGCGCTGCCCGTCGTCGAAAGCGACCATCAGCCGCTGCCGGTCCTTGGATACCCGCAATTCCGTCGGCCATTGCTCGCTCATCTTCGTCCTCCACGCGCTTTCAGGCAGCACTATGCCGCACACGTCGCATAGGCAAGATACAATTTCATGCGATAATGTCGCCGTGATCTTGACGGTCGGATCGGCACATCCGACATTCCGGTCAGGACGGAGGAAGACGTGAATAGCTTTGCAGGAACAACAGACAGGGCCACGGCGCTGGCTCCCTCAACGGCTCCGATGATCGACCCGTTCGGTCGCGCCGTCACCTACCTGCGGGTCTCCGTCACTGATCGCTGCGACTTTCGCTGCACCTACTGCATGGCCGAGAACATGACGTTCCTGCCAAAGAAGGATCTTTTGACGCTGGAGGAACTGAACCGGCTCTGCACCACCTTCATCGACAAGGGTGTGCGCAAGATCAGGCTGACCGGCGGTGAGCCGCTCGTGCGCAAGAACATCATGCATCTCGTGCGTGAACTCGGCCAGCAGGTCGAGGCCGGCCGGCTCGATGAACTGACGCTGACCACGAACGGTTCGCAACTGTCGAAGCACGCGGCGGAACTTGCCGACTGCGGTGTCCGCCGCATCAACGTCTCGCTCGACACGCTTGATCCCGACAAGTTCCGCGCGATTACGCGCTGGGGCGACATCACGAAGGTAATGGAAGGCATCGACGCGGCGCAGGCCGCCGGTCTGAAGATCAAGCTGAACGCCGTGGCATTGAAGGATTTCAACGATCGGGAAATCCCCGACATGCTGCGCTGGGCGCATGGCCGCGGCATGGACCTGACCCTGATCGAGACCATGCCGATGGGCGAGATCGAGGAAGATCGCACCGAGCACTACCTGCCGCTTTCGGAAATGCGCCAACGCCTCGCCGAGCAATTCACCCTTACCGACATCGACTACCGCACCGGCGGACCGGCGCGCTATGTCACCGTCGAGGAAACGGGCGGCAAACTCGGCTTCATTACGCCGATGACGCACAATTTCTGCGAAAGCTGCAATCGCGTACGCCTCACCTGCACCGGCACGCTCTACATGTGCCTCGGTCAGAACGATGCCGCAGACCTGCGTCTGCCGCTGCGCGCCTCCGAGGATGACGCGCTCCTGTCGCAGGCGATCGACGAGGCAATCGGCCGCAAGCCCAAGGGCCACGACTTCATCATCGACCGAGAACACCGGCGCCCCGCCGTCGCTCGCCATATGAGCGTAACGGGCGGCTGAACAAATCACACAGTTGGCGCGTGCGGAACAACATCGCGCCAACTGCAGTCTCAGGCGAGTTGCAGTCGACCCGCGGGCCGCTTAGGCCGGTTCGACACTGGTGTCGACGACGGCAAAGTCGTGGGTGATTGTCGCGCTCTTGGCAATCATCGCCGATGCCGAACAGTACTTTTCGAGCGACAGGGCTATGGCGCGTTCGACCTTGTTTGCCGCTAGGCTGCGGCCCTTGACGGTGAAGTGCATGTGGACGCGGGTAAAGACCCTCGGTTCCTGCTCGGCGCGGTCGGCATCGATCTCGATGACGCAGTCCTCGACCTTTTCGCGACCTTTCTCAAGGATATGGACGACATCGTAGGCGGTGCAGCCCCCTGTCCCGATCAGAATCAGTTCCATCGGGCTTGGCCCGGGTGTCCGCCCCTCTTCCCCGAAAGCCGTTCCCAAAACGACCGTGTGCCCGCTTCCGGACTGGCCGATGAAGGTCCGATCCTCGACCCATTTAACACGCGCCTTCATGCAAATTCTCCTGTCATGACGATAGTCATCATATAGTGCCATCGCAGTCGATGTACTCCAAAAATCGGTCCGTGGCGGCCCCGGCTTGTTTTGGGGTTTCAGGCACCGGAACGCTCGCCTGTCGGCGATAGCCAGATCGGTCGATCGGGGCTACAGTTTCTCTGTGGCGACGCGTTCGCCATGAAAGCCAGCAAGAGGCTTCGTCATGACCGGTGAGCGGGTTCAGCGCAGGCTTGCTGCCATCCTTGCGGCCGACGTCGTCGGCTATTCGCGCCTGATGGAGGCTGACGAGGCCGGGACGCTGGCGCGCCTCAAGGCGCTGCGCTTCGGCGTGATCGACCCTGCCATCGCGCGCCATTCCGGCCGCATGGTCAAGCTGATGGGCGACGGGGCGCTGCTGGAGTTCGCAAGCGCCGTCGAGGCGGTGACCTGCGCGATGGAAATCCAGAAGCTGGTGGCCGAGCACGATCGCGACGCTCCTGCCGACGCGCGCATCCGCTTCCGGATCGGCATCAATGTCGGCGACGTCATCGTCGACGGCGACGACATCTACGGCGACGGCGTCAATGTCGCGGCAAGGCTCGAAGCACTCGCGCAGCCTGGCGGCATCTATATTTCCCGCTCCGCCGCCGATCAGGTTCGTGACAAGGTTCCCGTCGGAATCGAAAGCCGCGGATCACAATCGGTAAAGAACATCGCCCGCCCGATCGAGGTTTTCTGCCTAGTCGCTGGCAATGTGCCCCACACCGCTGCCCTCGACCTGGCCGCGGCCCGCCCTTGGCCGGCGACGTTGGAAAAGACCTCGATTGCAGTCCTCGCCTTCAACAACATGAGCGGAGATGCGGACCAGGAGTATTTCTCCGACGGCATCAGCGAGGACATCATCACGGATCTGGCCAAACTGTCAGAATTGCACGTCATCGCCCGGAATTCCTCCTTCGCCTACAAGAACAGCCCGGTTTCGGTGCGGGAGGTCGCTGCGGCACTGGGCGTCCGCTATATCCTCGAAGGGAGTGTGCGCAAAGCAGGAAGCAAGGTACGGGTCACCGCGCAGCTGATCGACGCGGCAACGGGCGGGCACGCCTGGGCCGAGCGGTTCGACCGCGAACTGACCGACGTCTTTGCCGTGCAGGACGAAATGACCCAGCACATCGTGGCCGCGCTCAAGGTGCGGTTGACGACGTCGGAACGGGACCGCATCGCCGACAAGCCCGTTGCTGACGTCACCGCGCACGAGTGCTTCCTGCGAGGACGTGAGCAGGTCTGGCTCCATACGCGGGCCGGCAACACCAATGCACGCGCCTTGATGGTTGAGGTACTTAAGATCGATCCGAACTGCGCGGCGGCCTACGCTTTTACCGCGATGGCGCATGTAAACGACTATATCAACGGCTGGACCGCCGAGCCCGACACAATTCTTTCGACCGGCCTCGACCTGGCACGCCGTGCCATCGCCCTCGATGAGCGAATGCCGGAAGGCCATTTTGTCCTCGGGATCGCCCTTTTGTGGAGCAAGCAACCGGACGAGGCGCTCGAATCGGTCTCACGCTGCATCGCGCTTGCCCCGAGTTCGGCAGAAGGCCATATGCTGAAGGCGCACATCGAGATGTTCAACGGGCTTCCGGCCCAGTCGATCGAGACGCTCGACACCTACATGAAGCTCGATCCGCTCTACCCTGAAATTGCTCTGCAATTTCTCGCAGAGGCGCAGTTTCTGCTCGGAAGGTTCGATCTCGCGGCTGACACACTGACGAAGCGGCTCGCGCGCAATCCTCAGGCAACGACGGCCTACGCGCTGCTCGCGTCATGCCAGGGCCATCTCGGGCGCATAGAGAATGGGCAAGAGGCATGGGCGCAGGTCATGCGGCTCGAACCGGATTTTTCCGTCGAACGTCGGCGGAAGCTACTGCCGTTCAAGAATCCCGCCGATTTCGAACGGCGCGTCGAGGGGCTACGGCAACTGGGGATTGCCGTATAACGGGAGCCCCGCAACGGCGCGACCGTTGCGGGGCCCTTTCGTTAAAGCGACCGGAATTCAAGCCGCGTAGTGGTCCCCGTAACCGTCGCGGCGGTCGAGGTCGCGTGTCTTGAAGTGATCAATCTTCCGGTTCAGCACCTCGACACGGCTGCGCAACCCATGGATCTCGGCTGTGTTCTCTTCCACCATCGCCGCGTTCTGCTGGGTTATCAGCTCGACCTGGTGAACCGCTTGGTTCACTTCGCTCAGGCCCTCGTACTGCGCCGCAGCCGCCTGCTCGATGTTGCCGACGAGTTGATGGATCGAGGAGATGTGCTCGTTGATGACCTTCAATGCCTTGCCGGTTTCCTCAACCAAAGACACGCCGTTGCGAACCTGGGCGGAACTGTCGGAGATCAACCCCTTGATCTCGCGTGCAGCTCCGGCGCAGCGCTGCGCAAGTTCGCGCACTTCCTGGGCAACGACCGCAAAGCCCCTGCCCGCCTCGCCTGCGCGCGCAGCTTCAACGCCGGCGTTGAGTGCGAGCAGGTTCGTCTGGAAGGCAATCTCGTCGATAACGCCGATGATCGTGCTGATCTTTTCCGAGGACCGGTTGATCTCGGCCATTGCGTCGACCGCCTTGGCCACGACCTCACCGGAGCGGATCGCGTAGGTGTGGGTCTCGTCGACGGAAACTGCAGTCCGCTGGGCGCTTTCGGCTGTCGAGCGAACGATGTCGGTCAGTTGGCGAAGCGCGCGTGTGCTCTCCTCCAGTGCGGCCGCCTGCTGCTCGGTGCGGCGGGCAAGATCGTCGGCCGAGGATGCGAGGTTGCCGGCGCCGCCACTGATTTCGACCGTCGTCGCGCGAACATCCGAAAGGGTGGCCCGCAACGCCTCGACGGCGTTGTTGTAGGTCCGGGCCATGGCGACATACTCGGCGGCCAGCGCCTCCGTCATGCTCTCCTCGAGGTCACCTGCGGCAAGCTTCCCGAGCACGTCGGCCAGCGCGCTCAATGCTTCCATCTGCTCCGCCTCGATGCGGGCCTGCTCGGCGGCGCGGCGGGCCTGCTCCTCGGCTGTCTGCGCACGTTGTGCCTCCGCCTCCTGCTCGAGGCGAACGTTCTCGAGGGCCGCGTCACGGAATACCGCGACCGAACGGACCATGTCGCCGATCTCGTCGCCGCGATTGCGGCCGTCAATCGGAACGTCGAGTTCGCCACTGGCCAGTCGCGACATGACCTCGGTGACGCGCTTCAGCGGGCCACGCAGCGTCTCGACCAGCATCAGGCCGCCGACGATGGCAAGCAGCGTGCCTGCGACCATGGCGATGATCGAGACGTTTGCCGAGCGCTGGCTGTCCTTTTTGCCTGCTTCCTGTGCGCTGCTGACGAAGGTCTCCAGCGTCTGGCTCGCATCGGAAACGAGCGCGCGCGCGTCGGTGCGAGCTTGCCGCCAGCGATCGCCGATGGCGATCAGATCCTCTGAACCCTTGTCGATCGACTCAAGCGGCGGCGCCAGCTTGTCGGCAAGGTCGCGCAGGGTGGCGTTCTTGCCGCCGAGATCGGACAGTTGGACCGCACGCGCGGCAACACCCGCGGTGTCGGCGAGCACAAGGTCGCGGCTCTCGTGATCAAGCTTGCGATGGAGCTCGCTGATGTGCAGGCGCGTGGTCTCAACCCACTTGAATGTCTCGCCCATGAGCGAGATCAGCGTTTTCAGAAGCGTGATCTCGCTGTCCATGCCGACGAAGCGCTGGGCGGCCGTATCCGAATTCTCCTGGGCTGCCTTGAGGAAATCGGCATCAAATTTGGCGAGCTTCGACAGGATCGGCGTGAACGCCAGCTTCTTGGTTTCCGGATCGTCGCTGCTCGTCAGGATCCGCTGGATTTCCTTTATCTCCTTCTTGAGCAGGGCGAACTGCTCCCGCGCCTTCGGTGAAGCGATCTTCTCTGATTCTCCGACCTGCCTGACAAGTTGCGGCAGGTAGGAGCCCGCGGCCTTGATCTTGTCCTCCGGCTTCATCGCCAGCGCCACGGGCTTGCGGAACTTGCCGAGGCGAACAGCCAGGCTCTGGTAAGCGGCGGCGTCAAACAGCAGCGTCTTGGCGAACTTTTCCTTCCCATCCGATTCACTGCGGATGACGGCAATCTGCTTCTGTGCGAATTCGCCCTGTGCCGTCATGTCGCCAAGGGCCGCCTCGAGCGCTGCGGTGATCGCTTCCTGCTCGGTACGGATCGACCACAGGAGATCCGCCTGGGCGCGCATCTTGCCGGCCAACTCCACCACCGACGCGATTTTCGCCTTCTCACCCGGGTCGGGCAGCAGGCCGTCCAGCGTGCGGATACCCGCCTCCTGATCGTCGATGCGCTCGGCCAGTGCGCTGCGGCTCTCTTCGGTCGGATGATCGACGAAGTCCTGCAACGCCGTCCTGAGCTTCTGGAAGTCCGACAGGCTGTTGATGGTTTCGCGCGTCACGGTCATGTGGCCGTTCAGTGTTCTCGCGGTAAAGAAACCGACCAGACCGATCCCGGCGATCAGGACGACCAGTGGGACAACGAAAAGCAGCACCTTTGTGACGATACGACGTCGCTGCAACAGGCGATCGATGAAGGACATGGGTTCCCCGGCTTTATTATTATTCCGACCTCATACCCGTCCGGTGGCGGACGTCCCGCCTCTGTGAAGAGCCGATGCAGCATACGCCGTCACCAGCAAGGGGCCCGACGACTTTGCCGCGCGCCCGCCATCCGTCGCGTCATGCGATGGTCTTGTGGGTGACGCGACGATAGTCGCTGAAACTTAATGAAATGCGAAATCAACCGGAGGTATTGAAAAGCGTTTCTGCTTCACGCGATTTCACGGCTGGAACGTCCGTACTTCCGTCCTAATTTCTTGCTGTGGCGGCCAGGGGTGATCGCGACTATGAGGAGACAACCTGTCCGAGGAATCGCAGCATGAGCCTGTCAGCCAATCACAAGGGCGCTCTCTTCATGGCCGTCGCCATGGAGCGGACATCTTCAAAATACGCCCCGCGTCGCGAAAAGTCGCACGCGCCGCTATACTTCAAGGTGTCAGGCGCTAGGGTCAGGACCGTTACCGAGCGAGGTTCATGAAACACAACGTACCCCCATTGCGCAGCAGCGAGATCCCCGGCGTCATACTCGCCGGCGGACTATCCACCCGCATGGGTGTGGACAAGGCGCATGTCCGTCTCGGCGGCGTATCGTTGATCGTCCGCGCCGTCCAGCGCCTTGGCCTGCAGGTGTCGTCTGTCGCGATCAGCGCCAACGGGCCGCTTGCGGTCGAATGTACGCTCGGCGCACCTGTTTTCGCCGATCTCGGCGGTGAACGCTCCGGTCCACTCGGCGGTATTCTGTCTGCACTCGCACATGTGCGCGAACACCACCCCCTCGCAACGCACGTTGCCACCGTACCGACGGACAGCCCATTCTTCCCGATTGATCTCGTGGCGCGTCTTGGCGCCGCCATCGACCACCCCGAACGCATCGCGGTCGCCTCCTCCTCCGGCGGCCTGCACTCCGTCTTCGGCCTCTGGCCCGTCGCACTTGCCGACGACCTCGCCGATTGGCTCCGGGACGGCCAATCGCTGCGACTGAGGACCTGGCTCGACAGGCATGGCGCCAGCCAGGTACACTTTCCGGATCGGGAAACGCCGCGCGGACCTTTCGATCCCTTCTTCAACATCAATACGCCGGAAGAACTCGCCCTGGCTGAAAGCTGGCTTGGAACGCTCGAACCATGACCGACGAAAAACCCCGCGTCTTCGGCATTGCCGGTTGGAAGAACTCCGGCAAGACAGGGCTGACGACGCGCCTCGTTGAAACACTCGTTGCGCGCGGCTATCGCATCTCGACCATCAAGCACGCCCATCACGACTTCGATATCGACAAGGCCGGCACAGATAGTTACCGCCACAGAGAGGCCGGCGCGCAGGAAGTGACGATCGTCTCCGGCACCCGCTATGCCATCATGCATGAGCTGCGCGGTGATCCCGAGCCGGGCTTCGAAGAGGTACTGGCACGTCTCGCCCCTTGCGATCTCGTGCTGGTCGAGGGCTACAAGCGCGAACCGATCCCGAAGATCGAGGCGCGGCGTCTCGAATCGGCAAACCGCACACCGCTGGATGCGCAGGATCCGCACGTCGTCGCCATCGCCGCCGACCATTCGGTGACGGACACCGCCCTGCCCGTCTTCGACCTCGACGACACCGAGGCGATCGCTGATTTCATTCTTGTGACCGTCGGACTGCCCACGTGAGGAGCACCTGAAATCGAAGCGTCAGGATGCAGCGCTACGACCCGCACACCTGATTGCACATTGTCCTATCGCCTACTTGCCTGGCTTGGACGCCGCAACCAGATGCCACCTGGGCCGTTTCCAAAGAGCGTGAGCCGGCTACAGCAACGGCAATGCACGCGGCCCCGACAAGAGGCCGCTGACAAACGGGTTGGGCGCCCGGCGCTTCCCCTCCTTCCGCCACCTCGGACGTGATCCGGGGTCCAGCCGCGCCGCGGACGCGGCGCGAAAGGGTCTTGTGCGCTCAAGGACTTGGGCGCGCTGGATGCCGGGTCGAGCCCGGCATGACGGTCAAAGCTGGCGCAGCGGGGCTTTGTCAGCAAGCAAGAGGCCGCCGGATCGCTCCGGCGGCCTCTATGAAATCACGCTGACGTCGCCTCTTACTCGGCAGATGCGACCGGCTTGACCAGCGGAGTGACGCGGCGGATCGTGACGCGGCGGTTGAGTTGTTCCGGGCCCTCGGTCAGGACCTTCAGGTAGCGCTCGCCATAGCCCTGCGTCGACAGGTTCTCCGGCGGAATGTCGTAGACATCAGTCAGGATGTTGGCGACCGATTCGGCGCGTTCGTCGGACAGGATCAGGTTCGAATCGTCCGAACCGACGGCGTCCGTGTGCCCCTCGATCAGGAAGGTTTCACCGGGGTTCTCGTCTAGGAGTTCGTTGATCGCATCGGCAACGCGCCTCAGTGTCGAAGCCTGCTCCATCGAGATCTCGGCGCTGCCGGTGGCAAACGTGACGGTATCGAGATCGATACGACGCACCTTGTCGCGGATTCGGGCCGAGTACTTCACTTCGTCGAGCGTGTAGACCCGTTCGACCGCCTCGACCGGCGGCGCCTCCAGGAAGGCGCGGTAGTCGCGGTCATAGTCGCTCGAGGTGTCGATGATGTAGTCTTCGACCGGAACCGTCAGGCGCATCGGCGGCAGGTACAGGCCCGGGTCGCGGAAGGGAATGCGTTCTTCTACGTAGTCGACCTCGGGAACGTAGTAGAGCACATATTCCCGATCGCCGACAAAACGCGAGCGCTGGATGACTTCACCATAGCTGTCACGAATGGTCACGACGCGGATGCCGCCATCCCGCTCGATCGTCTCGCGCACGCGCCCGCCGCTGAGGTTCTCGTAATAGGTATCCTCCGCACGGCGCGACAGTCTATCGCCGTCGTAGTTGCGTACGAACGTGCGGTTGTCGATATTGTAGATCACACGATTATCTTCACGCCGGTCGATGCGGACGTGATCCAGATCCCTGTAACCGGGGCGCCGATCGAAACGCTCGCCGCGCTCGCGCTCGATAGATTCGTATCGCACCGGCCGGCGGCGATTGCCATCCCGGTCGATCTGCGCATCGGCGTCCGACGACGGCACGAAGTGCCGTGCATTTCGACGCTCTTCTTCCCGGCGCTCTTCCGCGCGGCGCTTCCGGCGCTCTTCCCGCGTACCGGCCCCGCGATTGTCCGCGTCCTTGTCACTGTCGAGCACGGCGGCGCCGCCAACGACCGGCAGTTCAATGGTGTCCACGGACTTCGACGGATCACGGGCGATCCGTTCGCGCTCCGGATCACGCTCGCGCCGAGGCCTCTGGCGATTTTCCTCGTCGGCCCTCCTTTCGCGCTCGGCTTCTGCCTTCTTGCGGCGCTCATCGCGGGCCCTCTGCCGGTCGGACTGCTGCTGCTCCTCGGCGGCGCGGTTCTGCTCTTCGGCCTGCTGCTCCTGCTGCTTCTTGCGGCGCTCCTCGCGGGCCTTCTGCCGGTCGGACTGCTGCTGCTCCTCGGCGGCGCGGTTCTGCTCTTCGGCCTGCTGCTCCTGCTGCTTCTTGCGGCGCTCCTCGCGGGCCTTCTGCCGGTCGGACTGCTGCTGCTCCTCGGCGGCGCGGTTTTGCTCTTCGGCCTGCTGCTCCTGCTGCTTCTTGCGGCGCTCCTCGCGGGCCTTCTGCCGGTCGGACTGCTGCTGCTCCTCGGCGGCGCGGTTCTCCTCTTCGGCCTGCTGCTCCTGCTGCTTCTTGCGGCGCTCCTCGCGGGCCTTCTGCCGGTCGGACTGCTGCTGCTCCTCGGCGGCGCGGTTCTGCTCCTCGGCCTGCTGCTCCTGCTGCTTCTTGCGGCGCTCCTCGCGGGCCTTCTGCCGGTCGGACTGCTGCTGCTCCTCGGCGGCGCGGTTCTGATCCTCGGCCTGCTGCTCCTGCTGCTTCTTGCGCCGCTCCTCGCGGGCCTTTTGGCGGTCGGATTGCTGCTCCTGCTCGCCCTGCTGCGCCTCCTGGCGCTGCTTGCGACGAAGCTTGCGAAGTTCTTCCTCGGAAAGCTGTCCTTCATCGGATTGAACCAGGATCACGCCCTGCGTCGCCGCGGCCGGCTGCATCGCATGGAACGGTGCTGCATCGGCCGACTGCCAGATGATAGATGCGATCGGCAGCGCTACCGTAGCGAGCAATTTGGTTCGATTACCCATTATGTCTTCCTTGTATTCCCGTGTTTCCTTCGTCGCGAAGGGTGATCAGCCGGCCCGCACCATCTTTGTTCGATCGGCACTCGGATTCCACCTGCCTGCGTAATTGTTACCGACTGCGGCCTGAACTCGTGATGAACAGGTCGTTGCTCGATGTTCAGGCAACGCATCGACCCGTAGCGTCGTTCCGCTACGGTCTAACAATTCACCTCACAACCCTGGCTTGCTTTAAGAGGAACACCAAATGCCTGTTGCTTTTTGGGGCAAAAGCAGTCGATTATCGCCGCCACGCGGACCTACTGCATCCGCCCGGGAACCGCCGATAACATCAAGAAGCCGGCGGCCGTAAACAGAGAGGATCAAAATGCGCATTTCCAAACATCTCACCATGGCCGCGTCCGCTGCCGCCTTCACGCTTCTTGCCGGTGCTGCGATGGCCGATGGTGAAAAGATTGTCATCGGCACCGAAGGCGCCTACCCGCCCTTCAACAACCTCGAAGCCGATGGCACGCTGACGGGCTTCGACGTCGATATCGCCAAGGCGCTGTGCGAAGAGATGAAGGCCGAATGCACCTTCGTCACCCAGGATTGGGACGGCATCATTCCGGCACTCGAAGCCAAGAAGTTCGACGCCATCATCGCTTCCATGTCGATCACGGAAGAGCGCAAGCAGAAGGTCGACTTTTCGGCCAAGTACTACAACACGCCGCCGGCGATCGTCGTACCGAAGGATTCCGAGATTACCGCTGCGACAGCCGAAGCGCTCGCCGGCAAATCGCTCGGCGCACAGGGGTCGACGACGCATTCGAACTATGCCGAAGCGCATATGAAGGACGCAGAGCTGAAGTTTTATCCGACCGCCGACGAGTACAAGCTCGACATCGCCAATGGCCGAGTCGACGCCGTCATTGATGACGTCGTGGTTCTGTCGGAGTGGCTGAAGACCGAAGACGGCGCTTGCTGCAAGCTGCTTGGCACGCTGCCGGTCGATCCGGTCATCAACGGCGCCGGCGCCGGCATCGCAGTCCGCAAGGGCGAAACCGATCTGGCCGACAAGTTCAGCAAGGCGATCCAGGGTATCCGCACGAGCGGCAAGTACCAGGAAATCAACGCCAAGTACTTCCCCTTCGACGTCTACGGCGAAGATTAATCAGCGCTCCCGCTTATGCGGGGATTTTATGACCTGATGCGGGTTTGTATGGACGGGAGGGCTTGCCCTCCCGTCTTTTTTGTTTGAGAACTGCCTTAAACAGAAGGCGTAGTGAAGCGCCGCAGCGATGAGCGCACAAAATGCGCCGGGGGTACACTTGGTATGAGCGGGTTCTTTTCCGCCATCGCGGAGGCGATCTCCGCGTTTCTCAGATTGATCGACCCATTGTGCGGTCCGGCCGGCGTATTCCGCTGGTTCGCCAGTGATACGCTGCTGGCCTGCGGCGATAGCGGCTGGGGCGACGAGATCGCGATCGGCTTTCTCGTTACCGCGAGTCTCGCCTTGGCGACGCTGCCCATCGGGTTGTTGCTCGGCCTGTTCATCGCGCTTGCCAAGCAGTCCGAAGAGCGCTCGCTGCGCCTTGCCGCCGACATCTACACCACCATCTTCCGCGGCCTGCCGGAACTGCTGACGCTCTTCATCGTCTATTACGGGCTGCAGATCGTCGTGCAGAATCTGCTTTCCGCACTCGGATATGAACAAGCCATCGAGATCAATGCCTTCTTCGCCGGCATGATCGCGCTCGGCGTCGTCTTTTCAGCCTATTGCTCCGAAGTTCTGCTGTCAGCATTCAAGGCGATTCCCCGCGGACAGTACGAGGCCGGCTACGCGCTTGGCCTGCATGAAGGCCGCACCATGCGGTTGATTGTGCTGCCGCAACTCGTCCGCATCGCTCTGCCCGGCCTCGGAAACCTCTGGATGGCTCTCTTGAAGGACACCGCGCTGGTCTCCGTCGTCGGCCTGTCCGATATCCTGCGCCAGACGGGTATTGCCGCGCGCGTCACGAAGGAAGCCTTCCTGTTCTATAGCATCGCGTGTGTTCTCTTTCTCGTCCTCGCGTTCCTCTCGTCGATCGCGTTCGCGGGAATCGAAAGGCGCGTCAAACGTTCGGAGGTCGGACGATGAGCGTTGCTGCCACTCTCATTCCGCCGCAGGCTCCGCCACCCGCCCCGCCGCAACCCTATACGCTGTCGCGGTTTGTCGGCAGCGTTGCGCTTGGCGTCTGGCTGGCGCTCACCGTCGGCATATTCCTGACCGTGGTCAATGGCTGGGACCCGGCCAAGTTCGCCAAGTACGGCCCGAGCTACCTCTCTGGCCTTGGCGTGACGCTGCTGCTTGTCGCAATTTCGATCTCGCTCGGGGCGCTGGTCTCGCTGCCGCTCGCCTTCGCCCGGATGTCGAAAAACAAGCTGCTCTCCTGGCCCGCCTTCGCCTATGTCTATTTCTTCCGCGGCACTCCGCTGCTGACGCAACTCTTCCTCGTCTATTACGGGCTTGGCAGTTTCTCGGCGGAACTCAAGGCGCTTGGCCTATGGGGTTTCTTCCGTGATGCCTGGAACTGCGCGCTGCTCACCTTCACCCTCAATACCGCCGCCTACCAGGCCGAAATCCTGCGCGGCGCCATCGAGAGCGTGCCGCGCGGGCAGCACGAAGGGGCAGCCTCACTCGGACTGCCGAAGCGGATCACGTTCTTCAAGATCATCCTGCCGCAGGCACTGATCGTGGCGCTTCGACCCTACGGCAACGAGATCATCCTGATGATCAAGGGCTCGGCCATCGTCGCGATCGTCACCGTCTTCGACCTCATGGGCGAAACGCGGCGCGCCTTCTCGCGCACCTTCGACTACCAGACCTATCTCTGGGCAGCGCTGCTCTACCTGATGATCGTCGAGATCATGCGCAACCTCTGGGCATGGCTGGAAGCGCGGCTGACCCGTCACCTCAAGCGCTGAGAAGCTGAGGCTTTTCTTGGCAGCACTCGGCTGAAACTGCTGCCAAGGTTCTGATTTTGCACGTTTAATTTTCACACCATGTAAAAATCAACGATTGATTTACTACCCCCGTGGCTCAATCATAGGGACCATCATTCCGACTAATTGAGGTCCCTGATGACACAGGACTTGGAACTGCAGCTGAAAGGCTACGGCCTGACGACGGCCCAGATCCTTTACCACTTGCCGGACCATCCGCTGTTGCTGCAAACCTATGTCTGGCAGCATTACGACCTTGCTCCGGAGTTTCCCGAAATGCGCCAGTTCCTGAAGTTCTGGCAAGAACAGCTCGATGGACCGCTTCATTCGGTGCGCTATGTGCACAGAAAGCTGATCTCCGCGACCGAATGGAGGACGCTGAAGGGAGAGTTCATCCTGCACTGACACCAGTTCGACCACTGTCACCGTCGCGCCAGGCAGTGCGTCGGATCATGGCGGTTGCGCTAGACATGCGCCTCGCCGCGCACGCGTTCCCCCTCGGAGGGTTCCTCGTGCAGAACGGCTGCGACAACGAGAAAATAGAACGCGGCGACGATGACGAGCACGGCACCGCCGGGGATGGGGCCGAGGGCTGCGTTCTTCAGCACCTGATGGACGGACAGCGCGACGTCGAAGGGCCCGGCCTCCGTCATCGTCGAGGACGAGATCTTCAGCGCCCAGGCGAGAAGCAGGATCAGGTACATCCAGGAATAGTTCCGTCGCAGCCGGCGGCAGGCGGCCTCCCGATAGCCGATGAGAAACTCCGGTTTGCGCAGGCTCTTGGCGATCGCCGCGGCCCAGTCGGTAGACAGATCGCCGCGCGGCTCGAGGAATTCCGCAAAGTACTTCTTCTCGATCTGCCGCACCCGCGCCCGATAAACGTCGAAGAAGCGGTAGCGCCGCGCCTCGATCAGAAGCAGGAGCGAAATTAGCAGCATGGCGAAAAGCAGTACACCGTGATGCGAACTCGGCGTCGAAAGCGAAATAGAGAGCATGGCGGCGACCACCGTGATCGCCCAGTTCGTCGTACGATCGATCCGGTCACGCCAGCCCGCCATGCGCCCCAGTTCACCACGATAGTAGTGAACCATCAGATTGATCGCCTCGGTCGACGATGCCGGAAGATGTGGCGACGGAATCTGTCCCTCGTCCGGTTGCGTGGAAAGCGCGGTCACCTCGCCCGCCATCGGCCTTCCTCCTAATTCCTCTTTTGCTTGAACGAGATAATGCTCTTCTTTGATCCGCTTGTGAAATGTCAATTTCGACACCAGCCGGATGGAGGCGCTGGTCATCATTGCCAAACGGGTTCACCGGCCCTATGAGACCCTCCATGAAAAAAATCGACGAAGAAGCGCTTGCGGAAGCCTACAACCGCGCCCTCGCCCTCGAGAAGTCCGGCGATTTCGACGCAGCGGCGAAAGCCTATGCGGAAGTCCTGGCACTCGACCCGGAGGATCACGGCGGCGCCGCCGTACGCCTGGCCTCGATGGGCCGTGGCGAGACCCCGGAAAAGGCGCCGGACGCCTATGTCACCACGCTCTTCGATCAGCATGCCGAAGTGTTCGAGGACGTGCTCGTGGAGCAACTCGGCTATGCGGTGCCAGTCCTCGTGCGCCAGCGCCTGCAGGCGCTCGGCCTTGGTCCCTTCAAGCGGATGCTCGATCTCGGTTGCGGCACGGGACTCACCGGCGGCACCCTACGCGACATGGCTGACGATATCACCGGCATTGACCTGTCGGAAAACATGGTCGAGGCCGCCCATGAAAAGGATCTCTACGAGACACTCTATGTCGCCGAGGCCGTCGATTTCCTGGACGACAACGACGACGAAGCGTTCGACCTGATTACCGCCACCGACGTCCTGCCCTATCTGGGTGCGCTTGAGCCGCTGTTCTTCGGCGCCGCCGACAATCTCCTGCCCGACGGCCTCTTCATCTTCTCCTCCGAGACGCTGCCAGCCGATGTCCTTGCCGGCCGCAGTTTCATAGTCGGTCCGCACCAGCGCTTCGCCCATGCCGAGGAATATGTTCGCCAGCGGCTGGCGGCGACCGGGTTCGAGGTTGTCGAGCTGACCGACATCACCGTGCGGATGGAAGAAGGCCAGCCGATTGCCGGGCATCTTGTCGTGGCGAAGTACAATGGCGAAAGCTGATTGCGCAACTCTGCGTTACCATCCGGTTCGTAGACACTTTTCGTGGAGAACCATACGCTCGCGCAGACATCTTCGTATAGGACCACCGCGCGATGGAAGCTGCAACCGATACGTTGAGTCCGGCAAGGCGCGCGCACGGCTGTCCCAATTGAACACCGGCGCCTGATCCCACGACCGGACGATCCTCTCTCCTCCCGGCACTCGCTTTTCACGGCTCCCTCCCCGCGCCTGCACGCGTACTTTCGCCGATGATCGGTTTCCGATACATCACGGATAGCTACAGAGGAGAATCCAGCATGGCAAATGTCGCGTTCATCGGCCTCGGCGTTATGGGCTACCCCATGGCGGGCCATCTCAAGGTCAAGGGCGGCCACGACGTCACCGTCTACAATCGCACCTTCGCCAAGGCCGAGAAGTGGGCGGCGCAGTTCGGCGGCAAGGCAGCACCCACACCTGCGGCGGCGGCCGAAGGCGCTGATTTCGTCTTCGTCTGTGTCGGCAACGACGACGACCTGCGCTCCGTTACCATAGGTAAGGACGGCGCACTCGCCGGCATGAAGTCCGGTGCGATCCTGGTCGACAACACGACCGCTTCGGCAGAGGTCGCCCGCGAGCTTCACGAGGCAGCCAAGGCTCGCGGCTGCGGCTTTGTCGACGCACCTGTCTCCGGCGGCCAGGCGGGAGCAGAGAACGGCGTGCTGACCGTCATGTGCGGCGGCGACCAGGCGACCTTCGATAAGGCAAGGCCGGTCATCGACGCCTATGCCCGCATGGTCGGCCTGATGGGTCCCGCCGGCGCCGGCCAGCTCACCAAGATGATCAACCAGATCTGCATTGCCGGCCTCGTGCAGGGGCTCGCCGAGGGTATCCATTTCGGCAAGCGGGCCGGCCTTGACATCGAGAAGGTGGTCGAGGTGATCTCCAAGGGCGCCGCCGGCTCCTGGCAGATGGAAAACCGCCACAAGACGATGAATGAAGGCAAGTACGACTTCGGCTTCGCCGTCGACTGGATGCGCAAGGACCTCGGCATCGTGCTCGCCGAGGCTCGGCGCAACGGCGCCAAGCTGCCGGTCACCGCCATCGTCGACCAGTTCTACGGCGACGTACAGGACATGGGCGGCAGCCGCTGGGATACCTCCTCTTTGCTCGCCCGGCTCGAGCGCAAGTGACAGACAGCTTGTGACTTTCGACCCACCCCAGGGTCGGAACGATCACCCCGCCCACTCGGGATCGGCGGTGAATGCAATCGTCAGCCAGCGATTGTCGACGTCGCCGCCGATCGCGTCCCCGATCGCGTCGCGGATGCGATCCCACTCCTCGATCGTCCTGGCCGGCTGGTTCGGCGGCACGATGAAGTAAAGCTCAATCTCCCGCGACCGCCCGACCCTTGCGACATAGGCACGGTAGGACAGGAAGCCTAGCCGTTTCACTGTCTCTGCGGCCACGCGGTCAACATGCTTCTGTAGATCCGGCGGCGCCATCAGGAGGATGTCGGCCAGCGCCTGCTGTACGGTACTGATCGGCAACGGAATGATCACCAGACAGATGAGGGCCAGGACAGCCGGGTCGATATAGGGAGCGATCCAGCCATATTGCGTGCCCTCGATGGCATATCCGATGACGAAGGCGATCAGTAATGCCGCCGTAATCCCACCAGACATCAGCCATGCTTTGACGTCGAGGGACACGAAATCCGAACGCAAGGTCCGGTTGGCGCGCCATCCGATGAGCGCCATGGCGGCGCAGGCGGCAAGCGTTACGACCGCATAGGCGATCGCAAAGCCGAACTCCAGGTCCCGCCCACCGGCAAGGATGCTGAAAATCGCATTGATGAAGGCATAGATCGAAACGGTGATCAGCAGCGCGCCGTTCACCCCGAGCACCATCGGCTCGAGATGCCAGAACCCCATTGTGAAGCGCCTTGCAAACCGGCCTGTGGGCGCCACCCCTTGCGACGACTTCAAGATCAGGCTGGAAACCCAGAGCGCCAGCACCGTCATGCCTGCATCCGCCAGTGCGTAGACCCCGTCGAACGCGATCGAGAACGATCCTGACAGCAACCCGAACCCGATCCCGAAGGCGGCCACGACGACCGTGACCGCGATCGATGTGCGCAAAACGCCTTGCTCGGTACGCATCGCCATCCTCCCCGTTGCCGCTCGGTGATGGATTTTCGGCCCCGCTTGGGATCACTCCCGCTCGCGCCCCTGGACAACTCGATCAGTCGTCGGCCGATTTGCTGTCCACCATCATGTAGTCGAGCGGAAGTTCGGTCGTGTACTTGATCTGCTCCATCGCGAAGCTCGAGGAAACGTCGCGGATCTCGATGCGGGCGATCAGCCTCTTGTAGAACGCGTCGTAGGCGGCGATGTCGGGAACCACGACACGCAGCAGATAGTCCACATCGCCGCTCATGCGGTAGAACTCCACCACTTCGGGGAAATCGACCACCACTTCCGAGAAGCGCTTCAGCCATTCCGTCGAGTGAACGCTCGTGCGGATCGAAACAAAAACTGTGACCTTGGTATTGACCTTGACGGGATCGAGGAGCGCCACACGACGGCGGATGACGCCGTCCTCTTCCATCTTCTGGATACGGCGCCAGCAAGGCGTCGTGGACAGGCCGACCTTCTTCGCAAGATCCGCCACGGCAAGTGTCGAATCTTCCTGCAGCAGGCGCAGTATCTTGCGGTCGAGGCGATCCATGGATGCTTCCCTTTTGAAACGAATTTTCTATTAAGACGACTCTCGTGGCGAAAGAAAGAACCATTTTTTAAACGATTAAGGTTTTCACCCGCTTTCGGAGTTCCGGAAGCAATTCCTCCGCAAACCATGGATTGCGCTTCAACCAGCCGGTGTTGCGCCAGCTCGGATGGGGGAGCGGCAGCACCGGTGGCCCCTCGTTGCGGGCCAGAAAGCGTCGCCACGCCATCACGGTCTCGGTCATCGACTTACCTCGCAATGCCCCCAGGTGCCATCTTTGCGCATACTGGCCGACCGCCAGCACAAGCTCGATCTGCGGCATCGCCGCCAGCACCTTCGTCCGCCATTGCGGCGCACATTCCCGCCTCGGCGGCAGGTCGCTGCCCTTGTCGTCGTAACCGGGAAAGCAGAACCCCATGGGCACGATCGCAAAGAGGCTTCGGTCGTAGAACTGGTCGCGGTCCACTTGCAACCAGTCGCGCAGGCGGTCGCCGGAAGCATCGTTGAATGGCAGGCCGGTCTCGTGCACGCGCAAGCCCGGTGCCTGCCCGGCAATCAGGATCCTCGCGGTCTCGGAGAGGACGGCCACGGGCCTTGGTTCGTGCGGAAGACGGAACTGTGAACCACCCAGCGGCTGGTCACGGCAAATGCGGCAGGCTGCAATCGACGCTCTCAATGCCTCGATTTCCGCCAGATGTTCCTCCGTAACTGGCCCCGCCATAGCAAAGGCTCCTGTCAATCCAGACCGATCAGCCGCAGCACCATCGTCAAGTATCCTCCGTCTGCCTCGTGGGGCTCCTCTTGCGGCCGGCCGTGCTGGCGGCGCCATTCCTGCGGCCGCTCGAATGTTCCGCTCCAGAGCCCCTTGCGCTCCGCCCGCGCGAGGGCCTCCGCACCCTCGTAGTCGCCGTAGGAAACCGCAAGACCATCGCGCACCATGCGCTCGCCCAAATCATCCTCGCCGGCCCGGCAACGCGCCAGCGTCCGATTGTATCGATCTGTTCCTTTGAAGTTGCAGGTGATAGCGCCGCGGCGAATCAACTCGGCCAGGTGCGAGCGCGCAGCAGCGCCGCAATACCACTCCGTGTCATCCCTTCGGCAGGGCTGCGCGAGTTCCGGCGCATCCATCCCCGAAAGTCTGATGCGGCGTCCGCTCATCGTCAGCGTATCACCGTCGGCCGCGCGTGCTGTTCCGCTGAACAGGTCGGTGCCTGCGGGATCATCCAGCCGTGCAGCCACCAGAACCATCAATGCCAGAATGGCGGCCGCGACAACAAGGTCGCGCCACTTCATGCCCTTTAGCACCAGAACCGCCCTCAACATCGTATATACCCGAGGCGTGCCCGGGCCGGCCTACATGCCGCATTTTGCCATACCGCCACGGCCTCAGGCCAATTCCGGCGCATCATTCGCCGATACCTGCGAAATGGTTCGCAAATTGCTAATGCCCGGCAGCATCTTCTTAAGAATTCCGCCCTATTCTTCGGTCGTGATCACAACTTTCGCGTAGCTCATGGGTCCCGGCGTCAGCACCACGACCGACAAGATCATTGTCGACAAATCGCGCAGCCATCGAAACAAGGCTGTCTCGCGGGCCGTCCGCGCAACACGCGAACGGCTGCAGACGAGCAATGGCACCTCGCCTGCATTCGAGCGCGAAATGCTGCTGCTCTATATCGACACCGTGCTGCACGGTGCACTCATGATGCCGCTCTTGATCTTCGTGATCGTCGGCCTCGGCCTCCATCTGACCCGCAACCCCGAATACATTGCCTGGGGCATTCTGGCGCTCAGCCTGCATGCCATCGGCGTTCTGCTCGCCAAACATGTGCGACGGAAGGGCCTCGTTCCGGAGGAAGTCCGGCGCTGGCAACGGTACTTTCTTTTGGCGCAGATCCTGATGGGCATCGCCTGGGCCGGATTCGCCTTGCAGGACTGCGACGCCTGCACCGGCAATGCCTTCGATTTCTATAAGGGCACTGCCCTGCTCATCGCACTGTGCGTCACGACGATGAGCGCATTGATGCTTCGCAACGCCATCCTCTACGCTTTTATGCCGACGGTCGTGGTGCTCGTCGTCTCTGCCGCTCGCGAACCCGACCCGATTGTCGTCGGGATGGTGACCATTGTCTCGGTCGCACTCATCTTCCTCACCTTCATCACGCAGCGGCTGCGCCAGACCAGCACACAGCTGCTGTCGTTCCAGTCCGAGAAGGACGACCTGATTGCCGAACTGGAGGTGGCGAAATCCATGTCGGACGAGGCCCGCCGCCGCGCGGAGGAAGCAAATCTCGCAAAATCGCGTTTCCTGGCCTCGATGTCCCATGAACTGCGCACGCCGCTGAACGCCATTCTCGGCTTTTCCGAGGTCATGTCCACCGAGGTGCTCGGACCGCTGAACAATCCGATCTACAAGGAATACACCGCCGACATCCACAACTCGGGCAAGCATCTGCTCAACCTGATCAACGAGATCCTCGATCTCTCCCGTATCGAGGCGGGCAAATACGATCTGACGGAAGAGGCGATCCAACTCGTGGAAATCTGCGAAGACTGCATCGGCATGGTGCAACTGCGCGCCCGCACCAAGAATATCACCATCACCGACCAGTTCGAAAGCGACATGCCCGACGTCTGGGCGGACGAAAAGGCGATGCGGCAGGTCGTGTTGAACCTTCTGTCCAATGCCGTGAAATTCACCTCGCAGGGCGGCGAGATCAGCGTGAAGGTCGGCTGGACCGCTGGCGGCGGCCAGTACATCGCCATCCGCGACAACGGTCCGGGCATTGCCGAAGAGGAGATTCCGGTCGTGCTTTCGGCCTTCGGACAGGGGGCAATCGCCATCAAGAGCGCCGAGCAGGGTACCGGACTTGGCCTGCCGATCGTTCAGGCCATCCTTGCCAAGCACAACGGCGAGTTCATCCTGAAGTCAAAGCTGCGCGAAGGCACCGAGGCCATCGCCATCCTCCCCGCCAAGCGCGTCCTGCAGAGCCTGCCGCCCGTCGCGGAAATCACGGCCGTCGCCCCGCGCCGCAGGAGCTTCGCCTGAACGGGCGAACGCGCAAATCCGCAGACCGTTACCCCGACTGATCGGATCACAAATACGTTCCGTCGATTGCGCAGGTATTCAGAAAACGTTGGAAAAGACGACATAGGCCGCATAGACGGCATTCGCCACGATCAGGCAGAAGACGGCGAACGAGCCGAGATCCTTCGCATGCTTGCCCATCTGGGAGATTTCCGGCGACACCCGGTCGACGATCTCCTCGATTGCCGTGTTGATCGCCTCGAAGGCCATCATCAGCAGAAAAAGGATCGCCATCGCCACATACTGGAAGACGGTCGCGCCAACGAGAAAGAACACGCCCATCATGACGGCAAAGGCGATCAGCTCGTGCCGGAAGGCCGCTTCGCCGAGCAGGCGCCGCGCACCGCCGAGCGAGTAGGTGGCCGCGGCAAAGAGGTGCCTCAGTCCCTTCTCCTTTTTCACCGGGCTCGGGTCGATCCTGCCTTCAGCCATGCTCATCGTTCTTCTCTCGTCGCGCGATTGCGGCCGCGCACGCCCACGTGGTGACATCATGCCAGCAAAGCGCAAAGAAAGCATTGCGGACGGAATGGATTGGCCCTTATTGAGCCCCGATGGCGGAAACGTGGCCGCAAAGACAGATCAACAGGCCCGCATCCCGTGCTGCGAACCTGTTGATCGATGTCTGCGAACCACTACTGCCGGGAACCCCTCGAGTACCCGGCGTCTATTCCTTGTTGCTGACACCAGCCTGAACGAAGGTCGCCATGCCCGAGTGGCAGGCGGCTGCGGCCTTGACGATGCCCGCTGCCAATGCCGCGCCGGTGCCCTCACCAAGCCGCATGCCGAGCGCCAGCAGCGGGGTCTTGCCGAGCTTCTCGATCGCACGCATGTGGCCCGGCTCGGCCGAAACGTGGCCGATCAGGCAGTGGTCGAGTGCGGAGGGATTGGCGGCCTTCAGGATGGCGCCGGCGCAGGTCGAGACATAACCGTCAAGGATCACCGGGATCTTCTGCATGCGCGCGGCGAGGATCGCGCCTGTCATTGCAGCGATTTCGCGGCCACCGAGACGGCGGAGCACTTCCAGCGGGTCGGACAGGTGATCTTTGTGCAGCGCGACCGCTTTTTCGACTGCAGCGATCTTGCGCTGCAGCACCTCGCCCTCCGAGCCGGTCCCCGGCCCTACCCAGTCGGCGGCGGTGCCGCCATAGAGCGCCAGGTTGATCGCCGCTGCAATCGTCGTATTGCCGATGCCCATTTCGCCGATGCAGAGCAGGTCCGTACCACCGGCCACCGCCTCCATGCCGAAGGCCATGGTCGCAGCACAGTCGCGTTCGGAGAGTGCCGCCTCCTCGGTGATGTCGCCCGTCGGATAGTCGAGCGCGAGGTCGAACACCTTCAGCCCGAGGTCATGGGCGATGCAGATCTGGTTGATCGCTGCCCCGCCGGCAGCGAAGTTCTCCACCATCTGCGCGGTCACGGACGGTGGGTATGGCGTAATGCCGTGCTTCGTCACCCCGTGATTGCCGGCAAAGACCGCGACGAGCGGTCGCGTGACGGCCGGAGGCCGACCGGTCCAGGCGGCAAGCCAGAAGGCGATCTCCTCCAGCCGGCCGAGTGCACCTGGGGGCTTTGTCAGCTGGGAGTCGCGTTCGCGCGCCGCCACCAGCGTCGCCGAATCCGGCCCAGGCAGATTGCGCAGCAATTCACGGAAATCATCGAACGGCAGTCCGCTGGCACTCATCTTGAAGAATTCCTTTTCAGCATCCAAGGGATGGTCAGACGCCTCTATTAGAGATCGCAAACGAGTCCGACAACCGCATTTGCGGCGGTTCATGTCGTCGCAGGCTCGTTAAGGCTGGCAAGTTGCGCAGTAGTATTGCACAACTGTGCATGGCCGCCCGTTGCGGCGGCCTCGACGCGGAGATGTTCTGCGTTCACCCCGTACACTCGCGCACTAGAGGCAAGCAGGTGGATATCCGCGAATACATCGACGACGTGGCCCGCTCCGTGGCCTTCCTGTCCCGCATCCGCGTACCGCAGCGCCACTTCGACGGTCACGACGGCCGCCTGAACCGCACGGTCCGGGCGTTTCCCGTCGCCGGCCTCCTCATCGTTCTGCCTGCAGCCGCACTGCTTTCGATCCTCGAGGCCCTGGGTGCCGCCTCCCTCTTCGCCGCCTTTCTGGTCCTTGCAGTACAGACACTCCTGACCGGCGCGCTGCACGAGGACGGACTTTCGGATGCCGCCGACGGTCTCGGCGGTGGGCGCGACCGCGACAGCGCTCTTACCATCATGAAGGACAGCCGGGTCGGCTCCTACGGCGTCGTCGCGCTCATCCTCTCCTTCGGGCTCCGGACGTCCGCACTGGCCGGCATCATCCCCCTGCTGTCGCCGATCGGTGCGGCCATGGTGCTGCTCGCCGTCGCGGCCGCAAGCCGGGCCGCCATGGTCTGGCACTGGTCGACGCTCCCCCCGGCGCGCAAGGATGGGGTCGCCGCATCGGCCGGCCAGCCTGATCCGAGCGCCGTGCAGGCGGCCCTCCTCTCCGGTGCTGCCATTGCGGTGCTGTTCCTCCTGCCGAACGCCCCCCTGCTGACGATCGCGTCCGTGGCGCTGGCGATCTTTGCCGCCGTGTTCGCCTTCACCGACGTCGTGCGTGACAAGATCGGCGGCAACACCGGCGATACGATCGGGGCAACGGAACAGGTTGCGGAAATCGCCGCACTCTGCGCCCTTGCGCTGGCCCTTTGATCTGCCGATATAGAAAAGCATACGTTTGGAGACCCGATGGAATCGCCTTGCATCCTCGTCTGTTCGATCGATGACGTAACCGGCTACTGCTTCGGCTGCGGCCGCACCCGCGACGAGATCGGCGCCTGGACTCTCTATAGCTCCGACGAGCGTCGCGTGATCATGGCAGCCCTGCCCGCCAGACTCGCCACCGTCGAACGAAAGCCCCGCCGGGAAACCCGGCGTTCGCGCATGGCGCGGGAGCGCGGTGAGGCATGAGATTCTGGATCCTTCTCGCCATTCTGGGCTTCGGCCTGGTGATGCTTCTCTGGAACCATCAGACCGGCCGCACCTTCGGTCTCCCCAATGACGATTTCGGCCAGCTCGTTCAGCTCGGCGCGATCGGCGCGCTGATTGCGACCGGGTTTCTCGCCAGCCGCGGGCGTCTTAGCCAGAACCTGCGCAACGCGGCGCTGTGGCTGTTGATCGCACTGCTCTTCGTTGCCGGATACGTCTACCGGGATGACCTGCAATCGATCGCGGGACGGATGACCGCCGGTCTTATTCCCGGACGTGCGGTGGTTACGACCGATTCCTCCGGCGAACAGTTCCTCGTGTTGCACAAGATGGGCAACGGCCACTTTCAGGTCCAGGCCGAGATAGACGGCCGCAGCATCGGCATGCTCGTGGATACCGGCGCCAGTTCGGTCGTCCTCTCCTACGCCGATGCCGAACAACTGGGTCTCCAGCCGGAAACGCTCGACTTCAATCTGATGGTCTCGACCGCGAACGGCACGAGCGTCGCGGCTCCCGTCCGCCTCGAAAGTCTAGCAATCGGTCCGATCGAGCGGCGGAACGTCCGCGCCATGGTCGCAGGCCCCGGCAAGCTCGACCAGAGCCTGCTTGGCATGACGTTCCTCGGCACGCTCGGCTCCGTTGAAATCCGCGGCGACGAGTTGCGTCTGCGGGACTGACACAAGCCCGCGGGCGCGCTAGCCTTCCTAGGCGACCAGTCGCGAAGAGCGGATCGATGCGGCAGTCGATTGACGCCCCCCAGTCTTGAACTGACCCACGAGTCCAAACAGCGATTCGGCCTCGTCCGCCAGCCCGCTGCTGGCGACTGCCGACTCTTCCACCATGGCGACGTTTCGCTGCGTGCCCTGGTCGATCGAGCCGACAGCTTCATTAATCTGCTGCAGGCTCAGCGACTGCTCCCGTGTCGCCTCGACGATCGCTCCGACATTCTCGTGCACGCGCAGGACCTGGGCGGCGATCTTTTCCAGTGCTTCGCCGGTCTGGCCGACCAAAGAAACTCCATCGCGCACCTGCCGCCCGGATTCACTGATCAGCACCTTGATCTCTTTCGCCGCGACGGCCGCGCGCTGTGCAAGCTCCCTCACCTCCTGCGCAACCACGGCGAAGCCCTTGCCCGCTTCACCTGCCCGGGCCGCTTCCACGCCGGCGTTAAGCGCCAACAGGTTCGTCTGGAAGGCGATCACGTCTATCACGCCGATGAAGCCGGCGATCTGCGACGACGAGGCCTCGATCTTCGAGATTGCCTCCACCGTGCGCCGGACGACGTCTGCCGATGCGTCGGCGCTGCGCTTTGCGTTCCCCACCAGTGCACCCGCCTCGGCCGCCAGCGCAGCCGACTCGTTGACTGTGACGGTGATTTCGTTGACGGCCGAAGCCGTCTCCTCGACGGCCGCCGCCTGATGTTCAAGTTGACGCGCCAATCCTTCGGACGTGACCTTGATTTCATTGGAACCGGAGGCCATGACCGCCGCATTCTCGGCAATCGTCTGCATTGCCGCACTCAACCGTCCCAGCGACGTATTGAAATCCGTCCTCAGCTTGTCGAGTGCCGGAGTGAAGGGAGTGTCGAGCGTTTGCTCAAGATTTCCTTCGGCCAGCCGGTGCAGGCCGCTGCCAAGTTCCTGGACTGCGCGAACGCGCTCACTGACATCAGTCGCGAACTTCACGACCTTGAAGACATTGCCGTTCATGTCGAATATCGGATTGTAGGACGCCTGAATGTGGACCTTCCGGCCGCCCTTGCCGACACGGGTGAACTCACTAGCCACGAATTCGCCGGCCGCCAGGTTCCGCCAAAATTGCGCATATTCCGGGGTCGCAACGAATGTCGGGTCGCAGAACATCGAATGGTGGCGTCCTTCGATCTCCGAGAGGCCATAACCGAGTGCGGCGAGAAAGTTCGCGTTGGCGGTCAGAATATGGCCGTCCGGCGTGAATTCGATTGTCGCCTGCACACGTGAGATCGCGTCGAGCTTTCCAGCATCCTCGGCGCTTTTTAGCTTCGTTGCTGTGATATCCGTCGCGAACTTCACTACCTTGTAGGGTGTCGTGCCCCGAAACACCGGATTGTACGATGCTTCGATCCATACCTCGCGTCCGCCCTTGCCAATCCGCTTGTATTGCTGCCTGTCGAACTCACCCCGGGCGAGGCGCTGCCAGAAGGCAGCATACTCTGCGCTGCCCGCTTCCTGCGGCGGCACGAACATCCGGTGATGTTGCCCGACGATTTCGGAAAGCTGATAGCCGAGCGCATCGCAGAAGTTCTTGTTGGCCGCGAGAATTTTGCCGGTCAGGTCGAATTCGATGATCGCCTGCGAACGGTTCATCGCATGAAGGATCGCCTTCGCGTCCGACCCGAGGCCGAAGGATAGCAACGACATGAAAATTGCTCCAAATGTCCATTAATTAGTGGCGCCGGACGACAGGCCCATGGCTGCCGACCGGCGTTTTTTTGACAATTGCCAATTAATCTGGAGCAAAGTTGTATAAATTCGATTAAATACGCAACCCGGCGCAATCATTCAAAGCTAGTTCTTCAGTTTGTATCCCGTCCGGAAGATCCAGGCCGTGATCGCGAGGCAGGTTGCGAGGAAGCCCAGCACGATGGCAAGGCTCAGCACCGGATTGACATCGGCGATCTCGAAGAAGCTCCAGCGGAATCCCGACACGAGATAGAGTACCGGGTTGAAATGGCTGACCGCCTGCCAGAACGGCGGCAACATGTCGATCGAGTAGAAGCTGCCGCCAAGGAAAACGAGCGGTGGGATCACCAGCATCGGGATCAGGTTCAGCTGTTCGAAATCCTTCGCCCAGATGCCGATCATGAAGCCGAACAAACTGAAGCTGACCGCCGTCAGCACGAAAAACAACACCATCATGAACGGGTGAGCAATTGTGATGTCGACAAACAGCGACGCCGTGGCAAGGATGATCGTGCCGACGATCAGCCCCTTGGTGGCCGCTGCACCGACATAACCGATGACGATTTCGACCATCGAGATCGGCGCGGAGAGGATTTCGTAGATCGTGCCGGTGAATTTTGGGAAATAGATGCCGAAGGAGCCGTTGCCGATACACTGGCTGAGAAGCGTCAGCATGATCAGGCCGGGCGCGATGAAAGCGCCGTAGGGCACGCCGCCGACCTCCTGCACGCGCGAACCGATCGCCGCCCCGAAAACGATGAAGTAGAGTGAGGTAGACACAACGGGTGAGACAATGCTTTGCAGCAGCGTGCGGCGGGTTCGCGCCATCTCGAACCGGTAGATCGACTTGATCGCCTCGAAATTCATTTCGCCTCTCCCACCAGTTCGACGAAGATGTCTTCGAGCGAACTCTGCTCGGTCACCACGTCCTTCAGCCGCAAGCCCTCGGCCGCAAGCGCCGCCAGCAGCCCGGTGATGCCCGTCCGCTCGCCCGCCGAGTCGTAGTCATAGACCAGCGTATGCCCGTCGCCGCCAAGCGCGAGATTGTAGTGCGACAGCGCCTCGGGCACTGCCGCCACCGGCTCGGCGAGTTCCACCGTCAGCTTCTTGCGCCCGAGCTTCTGCATCAGCGCCGCCTTGTCCTCGACCAGCAGAATCTCGCCCTTGTTGATCACGCCGATCCGGTCAGCGATCTCCTCGGCCTCCTCGATATAGTGCGTGGTCAGGATAATGGTGACGCCGGTGGCGCGCAGCCGTTCCACGAGCTGCCACATGTCCTTGCGCAGGCTGACGTCGACACCTGCCGTCGGCTCGTCAAGGAAGAGAATTTTCGGCTCGTAGGACAGCGCCTTGGCGATCAGCACGCGCCGTCGCATGCCGCCGGAGAGCTGGCGCAGCATGCTGTCCTTCTTGTCCCACAGCGAGAGATCGCGGAGGATGCGCTCGATCAGCGCCGGGTCCGGCTTCTTGCCATGCAGGCCGCGCGAAAAGGCGACCGTGTTGAACACCGTCTCGAAGGCGTCGAGCGTCAATTCCTGCGGCACGAGCCCGATGATCTCGCGCGTCATGCGAAACTCGCGGATCACGTCGTGGCCGGCGACCGTCACGCGGCCGCTCGTCGGCGTGACGATGCCGCAGACGATCGAAATCATCGTCGTCTTGCCCGCGCCGTTCGGCCCCAGCAGCGCCAGGATCTCACCCTCCGCGATGTCGAGGCTGACACCTTTCAGCGCTTGGAAGCCGGATGCGTAGCTCTTGGTGAGATTTTCGATGCGAACAATGGGCGCCATGAATCGGTCCGTTGGACAGGTGGTTCGATGGAGGGACCCGCAATATGGTCCTCCCGGCCGGCACTTTCATCCCTTTCCAGCGGAAAAGGCAATCTCAGGCGTAGATGCTGTAGAGAAAGCGGGCGCCGACGAAGAGCAGGAAGATACCGAATCCCATCTCCAGATGCCGTTTGCTCATCGCGTGCGCCATCTTCACGCCATAGGGCGTGACAACAAGTGCGATCGGGATGATCAGGGCCACGGCAATCCAGTTGATGAATCCGGTCGAAAGCGGCGGCAGACCGGGGTCGCCCCACCCGGCCCAGATGTAGCCGAAGATGCCAGGGATCGAGATCAGCACGCCGACGCCGGAGGATGTCGCCACCGCCTGATGAATCGGCCGGCCGTACATCGTCATGAAGGTGTTGTTCAGCACACCGCCGCCGATGCCCATCAGGCCGGACAGCGTGCCGATGATGACGCCGGCAATCCATTTCCACGGATTGGGCGGCAGATCCTTTCCAAGCCGCCAGTGCGGCTGGTCGAACAGCATGCGTGCGGCAACCCCAAGCGAAATAACGACGAAGATCAGCCGCAGCCCGACACTTGAGATCATCGCCGCAATCACCGAGGCGAGAATCGCGCCCAGCGGCAGCGCGACGATCCAGCCCTTGAGCAGGTCCATGTCGACCGCACCGCGCTTGCGGTGGGCGGTGAACGAACGCAGCGACGTCGGCACGATGATGGCGATCGAGGTGCCGACCGACAGGTGCATCCGCACTGCTTCAGGCACATCGAGATAACCGAACACCTGGTAGAAAACCGGAACGAGGATCGCCCCGCCGCCAATGCCGAAGATGCCCGCCAGCAGGCCGGAAACAACGCCCGCGGCTGCAAGTGCCAGGGCGAAGACGACGAGATCAGTGACGGGCGGCATGACGGCTCCTGATGTCTGAAATTCGACCCCGAAGGTCGAGTCGCAAGGACGCCGTAACTCTCATTAATCGGTGACGGATATCAATTGCCGGATTTCCCTACCCGTCACCCGCGCATCTCCCGTCACGCGCCGGCTCGTCACCTCACAGGCTGCAATGCCGGTATCCCGACTTGCGCATGCGCAAGTCGAAATGAAAGTGATCCTTGTGGAAGCGGTCGCTGCCGGGGCCGAGCACTGTCGTGAAGTACTTGCAGCTGTCGGTGCGCACCGCTTTCAGCAGTCCCTTTTCGCGGAAGGCGAAGAACCCCTTCTTGCGGATCAGGATCTCCTTGCCGTTGTTGAGAACGATCTTGCCGACGTCGATCGCATTACCCTTGGCATGCTCCGACATGGCCGCACCCTTCTGCGAATTCATCGTCCGGCACGAATAGGAGGACATCTGGTGGATGGATCGGACACCGGAGAGGTAGCGCATGCGGGCCGACGGCGCGAGCTCGTTCTTCACCCACTTGGCGAAGGCCTCGGTGATCTGGCAGTTGACCTGCGCAGCCGGCCTGATCTGAATGCCGCCGGAGAGGCTCTGCAGTTCGATCGGATAGGGAATGCCGCAGGACCGCCCCTTGGAAATCGTCGGTATCTCGCGAAATTTCACCCCGAGCCGCTGCAGCCGCTGGCGGCAGGCCTTTTCCGAAGCCGGCATTCCTCCATGGGATTCGGGAACGGCCATCGGGTCGTTGAAGCGTGGGATGAAGGCAACCTGTTGCTCTTCATCGACCGGGGCACCTTTCGCCGGCGCGGACCGTCCGACCTCATCAGCCGCTTCCGTCATCGGCACCGACCCCGGCATGGGCATCGGCTGCCCGACCTGTTGCGGCGCTTCCGTTCCGATGCCGTCGACGACGACCTGGGTGGCGTTCCCCTCGGCGATCTCTTCCGCCTGCGCTTCAGCCAGTCCCTGCACCGGCTGCACGCCGAGGCCGGCGTCCATATTCACGCCATCCTCCGGAACCCGCAACACGCCACCTGCAGCCGACGCCTGCACAACTCCATCCGCGCCAAGCGCTTCGTCGCTGTCGATCATCGGCAATTGCCGTGCAGCCTGAGACGCCACCGGGGGCTCTCCGACACCGGAAGTTTGGACACCACCAAAACTCTCCGTGTTTCCGCTGGTGGTCGTCAGCGGCATGTCGGCCGCGGGATAGGCGGCAACCGAGTTGGGATCGGCACGCATACCGCTTCCGACATTCCGGCTCGGCTTGATCGCATTGACCGTGCTGTCACCGTCGATGCCGACGGACGGGCCTAGGTCACCGGAACATCCGGCGAGGGAAATCGCGATCAGAAGGACGATCGGTTTCCGGGAGAAGAAGGCAGACGCAATACTCATCACCGTTCCCGTTTGACTGTCCCGGCATGGTGCGATGCCCTTGTGTCCGCTTTCGGGAGAAATTCTGTGAACGAACACCGGCAGAGCTATGCCTCTGCAACACAAGCAAAGTTTAGGTCGGCAAGGTAAATGAAGGGTTTCGTCTCGCCCCGCCGGATCTGTAGCCGAGGCGTCCATGAATGCAAAAAGCCCCGGCGCGAACGCCGGGGCAAACCCTCTCCGATCGTCTTTTTATTGTGTCAGGCAGCCCGCGCCCGGCGCGCTGCCGGCTCGGCGGAAAGCTGGAAGCTCTGCAGCAACGCCTTCAGCTGGTTGCTTTCCTGCGTCAGCGTCTGGCCGGCAGCGTTGGTTTCCTCCACCATCGCCGCGTTCTGCTGCGTCATCTGGTCCATCTGGTTGACGGCGGTGTTGACCTCGGCAAGCCCGACGGCCTGCTCGCGTGCGGCCGTCGCGATGGACTGCACCTCGTCGTTCACCTGATTGACCAGCAGTTCGATCTCGCTGAGGGCCTCACCGGTTGAGCGCACGAGCGCCACGCCGTTGCCGACCTCCATCGCGGAATTGCTGATCAGCCCCTTGATCTCCTTCGCCGCATTGGCGGAGCGTTGCGCAAGCTCGCGCACCTCCTGCGCGACGACCGCAAAGCCCCTGCCCGCCTCGCCGGCCCGAGCCGCTTCCACACCCGCGTTCAGCGCCAGAAGGTTTGTCTGGAAAGCGATCTCGTCGATCACCCCGATGATCTGGCCGATCCGGTTCGAGGCCTCCTCGATCCGGCCCATGGCCGAGACGGCATCGCGGACGATCGCGCCCGAGCGGTCGGCGCTCTCCCTTGTCTGGGCGACCATCCGGCTGGCCTCCCCGGCGCGCTCGGACGCGCTGCGGACGGCGGCGGTGATCTCATCGAGTGCGGCTGCCGTCTCCTCGAGCGAGGCAGCCTGCTGCTCCGTGCGGAGGGAGAGATTGTTGGCGGCTTCCGCAATCCCGCCCGCACTGCCATGCACGACGTCTGTGGAATGGGCGATCGCGCCGATCACGCCATCGAGCGCCTGCGCCGCCTGATTGAAGTCGTCCCGGAGCTTCGCATATTCCGGTGAGATAGTATCGATCGTGGCGGAAAGGTCGCCGCGGGCAAGGCGCTCCAGTGCCGCGCCAACCGTTCCCATCGCATCGGCCTGTGTCTGACTGACCGCTCTTTGACGACGCTCGCCTTCGCTGCGTTCCGCGTCCAGGTGCCGTTGCTGCTCGCCTTCCCGCACGCGCAGTTCGGCCCGTTCGCGAACGGAATCGCGCAGGACGGAAACCACCTTCGCCATGTCGCCGATCTCGTCGCGACGCTCCGTTTCCGGGACTTCGCCGGAGACATCTTCCTCCGCAATCGCTTCCATCGAGGTCTTCAGGCGCGCGATCGGGCGGACCACGCTGCGGACGATGGCGAAAGCGACGAGCACGATCGCCACGGCGCCGAGCGCGAGCATGCCCGCCATCGAGACCGCATTGCTGCGGAACATGGCTGCAAGGTCATCCGCATAGACGCCCGTACCGACCACCCAGCCCCAGGGGGCGAAGCCCGCAACATGCGAGTACTTCAGAACCGGCTCCTCGGCGCCTGGCTTCGGCCAGTAGTAGTCGACGAAGCCTTCCCCCTGCGTCTTCGCAACTTGGGCAAATTCGCGGAAGATGAACTTGCCGGTCGGGTCCTTCATTCCGGACTGATCGGTGTTATCGAGTTCCGGCTTGATCGGATGCATCACGATGCCGGCATTGAGATCGTTGATCCAGAAGTAGCCGTTGCCCTCGTAGCGCAACGCCCGTACCGCATCCTTGGCCCGCGCCTGCGCCTCGTCCTTGGTCAAGGCACCGGACACTTCAAGGCCGTGATAGTACTCGAACAGTTTTACGAGGTTTTCATCCATGGCGCGCAGCTTCGACTTGCGCTCGGTCACCATGGAATCCTGATAATGAAAAAGGCTGTAGATCGAAACGGCTGAGAACACGGCTAGCGCCAGTCCTACAAGCAGGTACAATCTCGCGGATATTCTCAATCTATTCACAATTGCCCCTCACCTTTTTTTGGCGTCTGCCAGCTTGGGGAAATTTCCGTCGGAATTCGTTAAATTAGGATAAACTAACAATTGTCAGGTGCGGCATCGGTCGCGGCTCTTTCCGTCCTCCTACTCCAAGCCTTTTGTCCAGCTTTCACCCGGCGCGTCACCGCCTGGACAAACTGAAAGCCGTTTCAGGTCGCGCAGCTGAACAAGGCCGCCACCCAGGGAGAAGAGGAGAAAACATTGTAAAATCAGTATGTTTTTTGCTGCTTAGTATCATCGTCGTCCCTGTGGGAAGGGCGACACGCGAATGCGGTTTGCCGGCCGGAGGCGCCGGGCCCACCGCCACCGATCAACATGAAGTTCTTGTTCAGGCGCAAAGTCACGAAGTGGATGCGACCTGAAGACTGCGACTAAAGTTCTATAATTTCACGGTCGCCGCGCCGGCAGCACGCGGCTTCTCGGATAAAAAATCGGAAACTGGCGAGCAAACCGATTCCGATAGCCCGACTTGTGCGCTAAAGGGTTGAGTCTGAAAAGGGAGAGATAGTCAGCAATGACCGATACCGTGTCGCCGCAGGGCCAATTGACACTCCGTACTCTCGCCATGCCTGGCGATGCAAACGCCGCCGGCGACATCTTCGGCGGGTGGGTCATGTCGCAGATGGACCTGGCCGCAGGCATTCGCGCCGCCGAACGGGCGCACGGCCGCGTCGTCACCCGAGCCGTGAAGGAAATGGCGTTCAACCTGCCGGTGAAGATCGGCGACACGATCAATGTCTTCACGGAGATCACCGCCGTCGGCAAGACGTCGATCACGCTCCTCGTCGAAGCCTGGGCGCGGCGCTACCTGACCGGTGAACTGCACAAGGTGACAGCCGCCACCTTCATCATGGTCGCGCTTGACCACGGGGGGCATCCGACCCCGGTGCCGGCCGAATAAGCCATCCAGCCGCTTTCTGGCACTAGCCGCGCAGATAGCTTGCGGACGTATCGAGCGACAGTCCGGGAAAGATCCCGCTACTGATGGCTTTGGCCGATATGCCGAACTGCTGATAAAGCATTGCCGCCGCCAACTGGCGCAGGTCCGTCGTCGGCGCCAGGTCGCGATCGTCCAGCAGGCTGCCCTCCCTCAGCGTCGGCCAGGCGCCGTGCACCTTGCCGCCGGAAACGGCACCGCCGGCGAGGATTGCCAGTCCGCCCGTCCCATGGTCGGTTCCACCGGAACCGTTTTCTCGCGCCGTACGGCCGAATTCGGTAATTGCGATGATGGCCGTCTTTCGCCAGATGTCAGGCGTCAAGTTTGCCTTGAGCGTCAGGATCGCGGTGCACAGCTCCGTTACCGGCCCTTTGAAAGTCTTGTCCTGCCCAACATGCGTGTCCCATCCGTTGATGGAAAAGCTTGCAATTCGATGCTCTCCCGAGAGCATGCCGGCCGCTAGTTTCGCCACATCGGCAATGCCCGCCCCCCGCTTCGCACCCGCATAGATACCATCGGAGAACATGTCGGTCGCAACCGCTTCGCTCATGGCGGCGGCGAAAACGGGATCGTTGCGGTAGAGCCGCTCGAAGAAGGCCTGCTCATCGAGTCCGAGGTTCAGATCGGCGCGCGGCGACCAAACATCGACCGGGTTGGGGCCGGTCAGAATGAGTTCGGACGTTGTATTGACGTCGATCGCCCTGCGCTCCGAGCGACGCGGAATGCTGGCGATGGCTCGGTTCAGCCAGCCGGTCCGCTCCTCCTGCACGACGGTACCACCGCTCTCAAGCATGTCCTGCCCGTCGAAATGGCTGCGGCCGGCGCGGTATGGCGTCGAGATGGCGTGAACGAAGCCGATTTCACGCGACCGCCAGAGCGGCATCAGCGCTTCAGCGAAAGGGTGCAACCCGAAATGACCGTCGAGGTCGACCAGACCCTGCTCCGGTGTAAGCGAGAGCTGCGGGCGCAGGACGCGAAGCGCGGGGTCGCCATACGGCTGAACCAGCGCCAACCCGTCCATCGCGCCGCGCAGCACGATCGTCACCAACCTGTTGTCGCCGGGCACCGCAGCAAAGCTCACGGGCGTCACCAGCGGCGAAGCGGCGAGGCAACAGGCGCCCCCAAGGAAGGCACGGCGGCTCAGTTCGGTCGTCATCGTCTCTTCTCCGTCCGCGCGCGTTCAGAAATGAAATTATTACAGCATTTTCAACAACATAATATGACAGCTCAGGTGCTCGAGCTTACGGTTCCTAGCGCCTATTGAACTCAGGCGAAGCCAGCACGAGAGCCAAACCCGACTCCTTGCTCGGCGCGCCGGCTACGAGCTGAATGGTGTCATCGCGGGCCGCATCGGCCAGCACGTTCGTCAGCAGTACACGCGGGTCTCGCGACCCGCCGAACTGCGCCACGAGTCGCCGGATCCATGCGATTCTCTGTGTCAACTGGCTGGCTGTCACCCAAACGGAAAAGCTTTCGTCCCACCCTGCGGGACTTGGGGGCCGCCAGAGCGGCTGTCCGAGGTTCCCCAGTGCGCCGACGGTCAACGGATTGGCGCGGATCGGAACTTTGCCATCCTCGGTCGGGGCGGCGACCATGCCGATTTCACCCGCTGCAGTCATGGTGGGAGGGCTCATCATGTCAACAGCCCCTTCGGTAAGGACTACCTCGCCCGCATTCCGCACCGGCTGCATTGCCCCGTCCGCGGATGGCGCATTGCCGACCTTGGCCGGAAGCGGCGCCAATGCCTCCATAGGAACATCGAACGCACGTAGTCCGGCGACGACGAAATCGAAGGGTTGGCGCGCCTTCTGCCCGTCCTGTTCCCAACTGCGCGGATGCTCCAGCAGCGCCCGATACACATCCACGAGATTTCCGTCGCTGCTTTCCCACGCCACCTCCATGGCTTGCACGATCTTTTCGGGCGGATCGTCGGCGACAAAATGGGCGACCAGCTTGCGGCATATGTGTGTGCGCGTTTCCGCCCTTCCTGCCAGATCGGCAAGCAGCGCGTTCACGTCATCGATGCTGCGGACTTCACCGCCGTAGTCGCGCCCGAGCACGTGGTGGATGCCTGGCTCTGCCCGATCCTGGCGATATCTTGTTTCGAATGTCCAGGATTTGTAGTTGAGACCCGTCAACACGTAGGCAGCCGCACGCACGTCGTCCTGCGTATAGCCACTACCAGCACCCATGGTATGCAGTTCGATCAGTTCGCGGGCGAGATTTTCGTTGAGCCCCCTGCCCTTCTCCTTTCCAAACGGCGAGTTTGGTCCAACCGACTTGGACTGGTCGAGGTAGGCGAGCATCGCGGGATGCAATGCTGCGGCGCGAAGCAGTTGTTCGAACGGCCCGGCCAGGTTGGGTCGCACCGCTTCGGCCTCGTAAAGCCCCACGAGTATGCGCATGCTGCTCGCCTTGGCGGCGCTGATGGCGAAGTGGTCGCACCAGAAGGAGGCGAGCCGTTCGAAGAAGCCGTTCGGCGATGCAACGGCGTGCTGGACTTTCAGGTGCTGGTCGCGCAACAGCGCTGCCGTCAGGCCTATTCGGAAGGGATCCACCGACCGGTCACCCACTTTTCGGACTGTGCCGTTCTTGCGTGCCTCCCGTTGAGCCTCGGCGAGCCCGCGAAATTGCTCGAAGCTGGCGCGCCGGCCAGCAATGCCGTCATAGGGAAACGGGCAGACCTCCCCGACCCCTCGCACGACCTGTTGGATCAGGTCGTCTACATCGCGGGATGGGGTCTCTCCCGGCTTCAGACCGTAGCCAAACCGGCGCGCCGCCATTGTGCCAAAGGAAATGCTCATCGGCCCTCACCAGTCGCCAGTCTTTCTATTCCGGAAATGCGATCTTTTTGCAGCCGCCGTCCTCAGGCCTTGAACACGAAGGCCGCGCCGGCAGCGATCAGCGTAAAGCCGATCAGGTGGTTCCAAGTCAGGCTTTCCTTGAGCCAGAACACCGAGAAGCCGGCAAAGATGACGAGCGTGATCACCTCCTGGATCGTCTTCAGCTGCGCGGCCGAATAGACCTGATGCCCGATCCGGTTCGCGGGCACGGCCAGGCAATACTCGAAGAAGGCGATCCCCCAGCTTATGAGCACGACGAGATAAAGCGGCGAGGACTTGACCTTCAAATGCCCATACCAGGCGAAGGTCATGAAGACGTTGGACAGGCAGAGGAGCACAATCGGCCAGACGGCCGCGGGATTCAAAGCAAAGGGCATCGGCAATTCCTTGTTTGGCACAGAGCCCTTCCTTAAAACGCCGAACCACCCCGTCAAGCCGTTTACGGCTCGCCGGGCGGCCGTGCTGGTTCCGCCGCCTGCGACCTGTCCCGGCCCAGACCAAACCACCGGAGAAGCCCCACCTCTCCAGCAGGAAGTACATCACGGCACCAGAACAACTCCCGCAACCGTACCGAGCAAGGTCTGAACGGGGAGTGAACCGATGCCCGGCTACTTGCGCGGCGGAATTCGTTTCCCTTTTGTACTCCTTCCCCCTTCCCTTTCAGCCTGACTCTCTCCATATTCGCCGCATGGCCAAATCGACGAAGAAATCCCCCGCCCCTGATGGCTTCGAGGAAGCCCCGCAATCGTCCTTCGAAGGCGCGCCGCTCTCCGGCTCCGTCTCCGACTGGGTGAAGCAACTAGAAGCCGACGCCGAGGCCTCGACGATGGAAAGCCAGCGCGAGATCGCCTCGAAGGCCGGCAAGCACCGCAAGAAGGTGGAGAACGCCGCCCGCCAGCATTCGGAAAAGGTGGCGCTGGAGAAATCCACCGGTGGCAGCAAGCAGACCGCCGACGGCGTGACCGCCCAGAAAACCTCCCGCGGAGTCTCGATCGGCGCCTCGTCCGATCCAAAAACCCGTGCCGCCGCCGGCCTAAACCCGGTCGCCGGGCTCGACGTCTCTCTAGAGGACGCCTCCTCGCTCAACGCCGGCTCCGCCGTCACCGCCACCGTCGAGGCGCTCTCCAAGCTGATCGAATCCGGCAACCCGCTGCACAAGAACGGCGAGATCTGGACGCCGCACCGGCCGGCCCGGCCGGAAAAGTCGGAGGGCGGCATCGAGATCCGCATGGTCTCCGACTACCAGCCCGCCGGCGACCAGCCGACCGCGATCAACGACCTCGTCGAGGGCCTGAACAGCGGCGAGCGCAGCCAGGTGCTGCTCGGCGTCACCGGCTCGGGAAAAACCTTCACCATGGCCAAGGTGATCGAGGCGACGCAGCGCCCGGCGCTGATCCTCGCGCCGAACAAGACACTCGCCGCGCAGCTCTATTCCGAGTTCAAGAACTTTTTTCCGGACAACGCGGTCGAGTACTTCGTCTCCTACTACGACTACTACCAGCCCGAGGCCTATGTGCCGCGCTCGGACACCTATATCGAGAAGGATTCCTCGATCAACGAGCAGATCGACCGGATGCGCCACGCCGCCACCCGCGCCATCCTCGAGCGCGACGACTGCATCATCGTCGCCTCGGTCTCCTGCATCTACGGTATCGGCTCGGTCGAGACCTATACCGCCATGACCTTCCAGATGAGCGTCGGCGACCGGCTCGACCAGCGCCAGCTGCTCGCCGACCTCGTCGCCCAGCAGTACAAGCGCCAGGACATCAATTTCGTCCGCGGCTCTTTTCGCGTCCGCGGCGACACCATCGAGATTTTCCCGGCCCACCTTGAGGACGCCGCCTGGCGCATCAGCATGTTCGGCGACGAGATCGACGCGATCACCGAGTTCGACCCGCTGACCGGCCAGAAGACCGGCGACCTGAAGTCGGTAAAAATCTACGCCAACTCGCACTACGTCACGCCGCGCCCGACGCTGAACGCCGCCATCAAGTCGATCAAGGAGGAGCTAAAATTCCGCCTGGAGGAGCTGGAGAAGGCCGGCCGCCTGCTCGAAGCCCAGCGGCTCGAGCAGCGCACCCGCTACGACCTGGAGATGCTGGAGGCGACCGGCTCCTGCGCCGGCATCGAGAACTATTCGCGCTACCTCACCGGCCGCAAGCCGGGCGAACCGCCGCCGACGATGTTCGAATACATCCCCGACAACGCGCTGGTCTTCATCGACGAGAGCCACGTCACCATCCCGCAGATCGGCGCCATGTACCGCGGCGACTTCCGCCGCAAGGCGACGCTGGCCGAATACGGCTTCCGCCTGCCCTCCTGCATGGACAACCGCCCGCTGCGCTTCGAGGAATGGGACGCGATGCGCCCGGACACGATTTCCGTCTCCGCCACCCCCGGCGGCTGGGAGATGGAAGAGGCCGGCGGCGTCTTCGCCGAACAGGTGATCCGCCCGACCGGCCTGATCGACCCGCCGGTGGAAGTCCGCTCGGCAAAAACCCAGGTCGACGACGTCCTGGGCGAGATCCGCGAGACCGCGCAGGCCGGCTACCGCACCCTCGTCACCGTGCTGACCAAGCGCATGGCCGAGGACCTCACCGAATACCTGCACGAGCAGGGCGTGCGCGTGCGCTACATGCACAGTGACATCGACACGCTGGAGCGCATCGAGATCATCCGCGACCTGCGGCTCGGCGCCTTCGACGTCCTCGTCGGCATCAACCTGTTGCGCGAGGGCCTCGACATTCCCGAATGCGGCTTCGTCGCCATCCTCGACGCCGACAAGGAAGGGTTTTTGCGCTCGGAAACCTCGCTGATCCAGACGATCGGCCGCGCGGCGCGAAACGTCGACGGCAAGGTGATCCTCTATGCCGACCAGATCACCGGCTCGATGCAGCGGGCGATGGAGGAGACCACCCGCCGCCGCGAAAAGCAGATGGCCTACAATGCCGAAAACGGCATCACGCCGGAATCGGTGAAGGCAAAAATCTCCGACATCCTCGACTCCGTCTACGAGCGCGACCACGTCCGCGCCGACATTTCCGGCGTCGGCGGCAAAGGCTTTGCCGAGGAAGGCCACCTCGTCGGCAACAACCTGCAGGCCCATCTCGACGCGCTGGAAAAGGCGATGCGCGACGCCGCCGCCGACCTCGATTTCGAAAAGGCCGCCCGCATCCGCGACGAGATCAAACGCCTCAAGGCCGCCGAACTGGCGGTGATGGACGACCCGATGGCACGGGAAGAGGCGCGGAGCCAGGAAGGCGGCAAGAGGAAATCCGGCGTCAACCGCGAGTCGATCTCCCCCCCTGTGGGGGAGATGGCCGGCAGGCCAGAGGGGGGTACTTTCCCCTCGGGCGCCGAAGCTTCACCCCCCTCTGCCCCTCTCGGGGCATCTCCCCCACAAGGGGGGAGATCGGATAGCTACTTCGCCAAGCCCTCACTCGACGCCATGGGCCCGGGCACCGATACGGAAGTCCCGACCGGCCAGTCCCTCTTCCGCAAGAACACCCTCGACGAAATGACCGTCGGCCGCACCGAAAAGCCAGTGACCGGCACGATCCCGGAAAAACCTGACGCAGCGAAGGGCACGAAGCGCTCCGGGGTCCCCGCCAGCGACGACGTAAGGAGGAGCTTACGGGCGGGGCAGACCGAGAGCGTCCCCGCCAGCGACGACGTCAGACCCGTCGTCCGCGGCAAGGTCGGCGTCGGCTCCTACGAGGACCCGGCCGAGCAATCGCGCAAGGCAAGGACGAAGGGCAAAACGGGGCGACCGGGGCGGTAGCCCCCCGACAGGCGGCGGACCGGGACGAGAGATCCCGCACGCCGCCCCCTTTTCTTCCGTCATGCCGGACTTGATCCGGCATCCAGCGCGCGATGTCCATCGCGCGAAAGACTCTTCCATCTGAGAACCGGAGAATTCATTCACGGTGCAGACGCGCCGTGGCTGGATGCCGGATCAAGTCCGGCATGACGGAGATGTATAGCCGCCGTCACAACCCCACCTTGCCGTAAAGTGAAACTACCGCCATCATCGCCGCATGAAGGGCTACGTCTACATCCTGGCTTCGCGCCGCAACGGCACGCTCTACACCGGCGTGACCACCGACCTGCCGCGCCGCCTCTACGAGCACCAGAACAACCTGACGCCCGGCTTCACCACCCGCTACGGCGTCAAGACACTGATCTGGTTCGATGAACACGACCTCGTCACCGACGCCATCGCCCGCGAAAAAGCCATCAAGGACTGGCCACGCCGATGGAAACTCGACCTGATCGAGGCAGCCAACCCCGACTGGACCGACATCGCCCACCATTTGCACGGACTGTGATGCAACCAGCGGCGCCTTTTCCCTATATCCCGCCTCCCTCTCTCCCGTCATGCCGGACTTGATCCGGCATCCAGCCGCCGCGCGTCCGCGCGGTGAATGACTCCCAAACTCAAATCCTACGTAATTTCGGCCACTTCTTCCGCGCGATGGACATCGCGCGCTGGATGCCGGATCAAGTCTGGCATGACGGAAAAGTTGGTGTCACGTTCGCGCCAAGGTCGGCGTCGGCTCCTACGAGGACCCGGCCGAGCAATCGCGCAAGGCAAGGACGAAGGGCAAGACGGGCCGTCCGGGGCAGTAGCCCCCCCGACAGGCGGCGGACCGGGGCGACAGATCCCATTTTCTTCCGCCATGCCTTTAATCCGGCATCCAGCGCGCGATGTCCATCGCGCGGAAGACTCGTTCAGTTCGTGCAACGGCCAGGGTTTTTCACGGCGCTCACGCGCCGCTGGATGCCGGATCAAGTCCGGCATGACAGAAAATAATTGCCATCGTCCGCAACAATGTAAGCGTCTGCTCCTACGAGGAACCGGCCTAACAATCGCACAAGGCGCGGCCTAAGGGCAGACGGGGCGGCCGGGCAACTCCATCAGTCAGCATTCGGTACAAATTGTGGATAGATTTCGTTCAGATAACTGACTGACTCTTCGTCAGTGATAGCCAAATCCAGACGTTCCCTTACAAACTCTAATCTTGAGATGCATTCGTGCAGCAACTGACCCCACGTTTTGACCCAAATCCGGCCATTACCCTCTTTGAAAATGTGAGCGCATCCAGGAGGTCGATCCTGCGCAGAAACGATGCTTTCCAATTGAGACGACATCTCGACGCCGACTAGCCAAAAGCTCCAACGCACATTGGTCTTTTTATATCTACTGTCTTTCATAATTGCTTCAGCATAATTCAGTATCTGCGTATAATCCTCCATGCCGAGTATCTTCTTCGCTCGCTTCAACTCGATAACCAAATGGTGATCGTCGTTGCGACCCGTTACACGCGAAGCTTGACACAGCATCAAATCCAGTCGTGCGTTCGCTTTTCCAGCAACTAAAACGGGCAGCAGTACGTTTTCGTTGATCTTCAGGCGCTTCAAATGCTCTTTTAATGCATTCTTTAGTGAGGATTCAGAGACCCCTAAGGTGAATTCATCACCAAACAACCATGAGTTTCGCTCAACGATCTGATGTATGTGCTGCCTCTCCTTAACAGTCTTCTTTGTCTCCTCACTACACACTAGCGACCTGAGACCCCTCGCAATGCTAATTCTATGACGAACAAGAGAAACAGTATCTATGATGTCGGATAATTTTGTATTATCGAGAAGCCTAGCAAATTGCTTCGCCTTCTCATGAGAGAGGTTCAATACTTCAGTTAAAATTCTTGATACTTCGCTTGGCCGCTCTTCTATCGCCTCGCGCAAAAGACGAAAAGATAGAGCTTTTGTAATTCGGTTTTGATCAGAAAAACCTTTCGCCTGCGAGTTAATGGTCACAGCACAGACGTTAAAAATGCGCTTTGATTGCTTGATAACTTCACTGGTTTCATCTTCACGATACGGATAAACGTTCTCAGACTTCCATTGAGCGATCAAACCCTCGACCTTGAGCCGCTCGAGTCGCTTAAAATAGGCGGTAAGCATATCCCGCCCCTCTCCAACTAACTTCGAGATGCCCTCCTCCATCTCCAAATCGATTAGCGCGCCATTGCTCGCGTCTGAAAAATGTTTGCTTTTCAAATACGCAGAAAAATTGTACCCCGGCGCCCGGATCTCAGGCGCTCTCTCGGCCAAAGTGAAACCACTTTCATCACATAGATACAGACACCTTTCGGTGTCATGCGACCACTCGATCACTTCTAGGTCAGCCTTAATCGTGAGACCTGAACTGAGAGTGATGGGTCCTACATCCATTTGATTGGAGCGAACGATGAGCTTAGCTATATCCAATGGACAATCGTTTATCTTTAGGGATACGTCCCGATACTTGTTTATATATGACGCAAATTTATGCGCTACACCATCAACGCTTAGGCTGGAAAAATAGCTTGCAGCAGAGGGAAAAAGATTTGTGATTTCAACAGTGGTGCCGCTTTTCCGTTTTCTAGACGGCTTCAAATCGGAAATGTAAAACCTTCCGATGGAATTATTATTTGCAGTAATCGAATATTCGAAAAAATTCCCACCACTCTCAAAAACTGTTCTCCATTCAACATACTCGCCAAGCGACAGAGCTCGAAACCGTCCCTCACCATTTCGACCTTGGAGTATACGTTTCTTGGTCTGTGATCGCCCAGCACGGGACTTCCATGAATTGCCGAGATCCGAGAATGGGTGGACATCATCTGAATAGTGAATTCCTTCACCATTGTCGGAAAAAAATAGTGAAACAGGCTCCCCTAACGGATTCCTCTTCACTGAGAGAGTTATTTCATCGGCATCTGCGTCAAATGAGTTAGATATAATTTCGGCCATCGCCCGCGAAGGGTGACTTCCAACAAATCGCTTCCAGAAATCTTGTTGTGCCTTCACTTCGATAGTATGGGCCATAGTTACCTCAATATCCCCCACCCGAGTGTTGGCATTCATAGCTGCGGTGGATACAAATGCAACCTGGACGGCTAAATCACCCCATCATTTGAATGATGCCCTCCAAGCAGCAAAGACGGGGGGATTAAAATGAGGACAAGCCACGCCTCAATCCAAAGCAACTCCAATTGCTTGGCCAAAATTCCACGCCATTTCCTCCCCACGCCTCGCCCCCGTGCCATACTCCCCCTCGCCCCAGCACGGATACACCGCGAGGCGTTGCGGCGAGGTGGGGACGGCGCTTGGGGCGGAGGAAGGACGCGTGTCTTCGCATCAAGGGTTCGCAAGACAGGTCCCCTCTGGTGACGGCGGGCATTTCGCCCGAGTGGCGCACCGGACGTGCCCATGCGGTGGCACACAGAGCGTCCGCCGAAAGGCGGGCGAGGCAGAGGACCGCGTTTGCGGGCAGAAACCGCCGAACGGGGCGCTGAAAGGTGCCACACAGACACTTTTCGATGAGGCAGCTTCCAGCGCCCCGTCCGAAACAGCGGTTTTCAACCACGACGGCACGCCGGGCGTGGGTTTGGGCGCAGGCGCGATGGCAGCGCGCCGGCTAGAGCATGTCTCCCGAAAGTGGGAACCGGTTTCGGGATAAAGACATGCGCAAAAACAAAGAGCTAGAGCATGTCGCGCAAAAGTGTGCAGCGGTTTTGCGGCAACGACATGCGATAAAACAAAGACTTAAAGCGTGGAAAGCGAATCCGAAGGATCGCGACACGCTTTAGGTGCCGCGACGGGCAAGGCCGCCGCATCCGGCGGTCGGCCGGCCAGGGCATGTCTCCCGAAAGGGGAAACCGGTTTCGGGGCAAAGACAGGCGCAACAACAATGGCGCGGAAAGCGAAAAGCGTTCGCGCCGCGCCTCAGGCACCGCGCCCCGGACACGAGGGCGACACCCCAGGCAAAGGAGCGAGCGCATGCCGAAAACCTTTTCCGCTTCCCCCACCCGCGAGCCGGCCGACCGCCTCGACGACGCCGAACGGCAGCTCGTCACCCGCAGCGTCAGCACGCTGCTCCTCGTTCCCGAACACGTCTGTCGCCGCCGGCCGTGCCGCCGCGCACGCGGCTGCGTCATGGTTGGGCGCGACGGCCGGCCGGACTGTCTCCGCACTGCGCCGCCCGACGTTCTCGCCCTGCACCGGGCGCTGCAGGCGGAAACGATCCGGCTGCTCGAAATGATCGCCTTCGCCCCGTCGACCCCGGTCGAGCCGCCGAGCCGCGACCCGGACGATCGCGAACTGCAGGACGCGGCGGTGGAGATTTTACAGGCGCTGCTGCCGCGGCAGGGAATTCTGCGCGAGCGGTTCCGCGCCTGGCGCCGCAAGCGCGACGCCGCCGCCCGCCCGCCCTATGCCGGCCAGGATCTGGCGGAATACCGGGATTTTCGGCGCTACATCCGCGCCGGACGAATTTCGCCCGAGCTGAGGGGCGCTTCGCCCGCGTGCCTGCCCCGCCCTCCCGGACGGCGTAACGGTGATGTCCAGAAATTTGCCGGCGCCAATTGCCCGTTGACCCGAGCATTGTCCTACGCGGCCGCCTACCCTGCGCGCCAAGCGGCGCACTTTTGGGTTGCCCACACAGGATTCCCTCCGGCGCGGGCCGGGCCCTACTCGGCCGCAGCCTTGTCCGCCGCCGCCTCCAACACAGCCGCAAACGCGGCCGCGATCACCTCCGGCCCCGCCCCCGGCCTGGTGGCGTCGGCCGAAAGAATCTGACGGTAGCGCCGCGCGCCGGGAAAACCCTGGAAAAGGCCGACCATGTGGCGGGTGACATGGTTCAGCCGCCCGCCGCCGGCGATCACGCGGCCCGCATAGTCCAACATCGCGTCGCGCACGCCCTCCCAGAAGGCGGTGTCGGGGGCAGCGGCGGGGCTGGCGGCGTTGGGGGCGGCGCGGACAACATCCGGCGTCTCGACATCCTTCCGGGCCGCGACGCAATCCTCGGTGGCCGCGGCGGGGGCCGATCTCCCCCCATGTGGGGGAGATGCCCCGAAGGGGCAGAGGGGGGCAATACCGCCCGGCAGCGCAAACACCGCGTCCACGCCGACCAGCATGCCGCTGTCCTGGTAGGCAGCCCGGCCGAGCATCGCCCCGTCGAGCACGCCAATCTCAGCGACCGCCTGATCCAGCGTATGAAGACCGCCATTCAACCCGATGAAAAGATCAGAATTTTCCGCCTTCAGCCGCCGCACCAGATCGTAGTCCAGCGGCGGGATGTCGCGGTTCTCCTTCGGGCTCAGCCCCTGCAGCCAGGCCTTGCGCGCATGAACCCAGACGGCGTCGACGCCGGCGGCCTTGACCCGGGAAACGAGGTCGCGCAGCGCCATCTCCGGGTTCTGGTCGTCGACGCCGATGCGGCACTTCACGGTCACCGGGATGTTCACCGCCGCCTTCATCGCCGCGACGCAGTCGGCCACCAGCTGCGGCTCGCGCATCAGGCAGGCCCCAAAAGTGCCGGACTGCACCCGGTCGGAGGGGCAGCCGACGTTCATGTTGATCTCGTCATAGCCAAAATCTTCGCCGATCCGCGCCGCTTCCGCGAGTTTTTGCGGATCGCTGCCGCCGAGCTGCAGCGCCAGCGGATGCTCGACCGGATCATAGCCGAGCAGCTTGTGGCGATTGCCGCGGAGAATTGCGTCGGCGACGATCATTTCGGTGTAGAGCACGGCGTTCTTCGTCAGTTGCCGGGCGAAATGGCGATAGTGCCGGTCCGACCAGTCGATCATCGGCGCCGTGGCGAAGATTTTTTGCCCCGTCTTGAGTGCCTGCTGATACATAGTCCGTTCGCGTCCGTTGCCGTTCAATTTGCGCAGCTCATAGCGCAAGAGGGGCGAAAAAACCACCCTCGCCGCGTCCGCCGCTTGTCCCCGCCTTCGCCAGTGGTGCTAGAGTGCGCCGACAGAATCGAATTGAGTATGCCATGTCGCTTGCCTTTCCCGCCGCCGAACCCGTTCTTTTGCCGATCGAGGGCACGGTGGAAAAATTCCCGGTTCGTCGCGTCTATTGCGTCGGGCGCAACTATGCCGACCACGTCGTCGAGATGGGTGGCGATCCGGACCGCGAGGCGCCGTTCTTCTTCCAGAAGAACCCGGACAACCTCGTCTCCGCCGGCGACGGCTTTCCCTACCCGCCGCAATCGGACGACGTACACCACGAGGTCGAACTGGTGATCTTCCTGAAATCCGGCGGCAGCGCCATTCCCGCTTCCGAAGCATTCGATTGCGTCTTCGGCTACGGCGTCGGCATCGATTTCACCCGTCGGGACCTACAGGCGGCGGCCAAGAAGGCCGGCAAGCCGTGGACAGCCGCCAAGGCCTTCGAGCATTCCGCCCCGGTCTCGGCGGTGACGCTGGCGTCGCGTACCGGGCATCCCGCTGCCGGCCGCATCTGGCTGTCGGTCAACGACACCGTGCGCCAGGACGGCGACCTCGGCCAGATGAGCTGGAAGGTGCCCGAGATCATCGCCGAGTTGTCGCAGCTGTTCACCCTCGCCCCCGGCGATGTGATCTTCACCGGCACGCCGGCCGGCGTCGGCCCGGTCCGGCGCGGCGACCGCATTGCTTGCGGCGTCGACGGGGTCGCGACGCTTTCCCTTTCCGTGATCTGAGGAGTTTTGCGATGCCGCTCTATGCGCTCGGCGACCACGTGCCAACCCTTCCCGAGGACGACCGCTACTGGGTGGCCCCCGATGCGCAGGTGATCGGCAAGGTGGTGATTGGCGAGGACGTCGGCATCTGGTTCGGTGCGGTTTTGCGCGGCGACAACGAGCCGATCACGCTCGGCGCCCGCACCAACATCCAGGAGGGCACCGTCATCCACACCGACCCCGGCAAGCCGGTGACGATCGGCGAAGGCTGCACCATTGGTCACAGCGCCATCATCCATGGCTGCACGATCGGCGATAATTCGCTGATCGGCATGGGGGCCACGGTGCTGAACGGGGCAGTGATCGGCAACAACTGCCTCGTCGGCGCCAATGCGCTGGTGACAGAAGGCAAGGTCTTTCCCGACAATTCCCTCATCGTCGGCTCGCCAGCGAAGGCTGTGCGCACACTCGACGAGGCGGCCATCGAGGGCCTGAAGAAATCAGCGGACAGTTACGTACGCAACAGGAAACGCTTCAAGACCGAACTGCGACGGATCGACTGAGTCTGTAGCCCGCTTAGTCGATTTCGTGGATGTCTTTGTCTCGAGCCGCTCTTCCACCCTCGGGAGACCTTGCCTAGGCGCAACCGGCGCAGTGCCCGCGAACCTCGATGGTGGCCTTGCCGGACCTGAAATTGTGATCTCGGGCAAAGGCGGCAAGCCGCTCTTCGATCACGTGGTCGTGGAATTCCGTCACCTTGCCGCAGGATTCGCAGATGGTGAAGGCGGTCAGCCCGTGCGCACAGCAGCCCTGGTGCGGGTGGGCACAGGCGACGAAGGCGTTGATGCTCTCCAGCCGGTGGACGAGGCCGAACTCCTGAAGCTTGTCGAGCGCGCGATAGACCTGCAACGGCGCGCGAAACCCGTCGTCGCGCAGCTTGTCGAGAATGGTGTAGGCGCTGAGCGGCGCCTCGGCCTGCGACAGCGCCTCGAGCACCAGGGCCTGATTGCGGGTCAGCTGCGGGGCCGTCATCGGCTGCTCCCTCCGGATTGTGTCTTCGCCGTCGCGTCGAGTTCGCCGCCCCGCCACGGCAGAAGACTGACGAGGAAGATTGCGAGCGCCGCCACGACGATCGACGGCCCGGATGGCGTGTCGAACTTCAGCGAACCGAACAGCCCGCCGGCAACCGCGACCGCGCCGAGCAGTGACGCAAGAACGGCCATGATCTCGGGGCTGGTGGAGAACCGCCGCGCGGTCGCCGCGGGGATGATGAGCAGCGAGGTGATCAGAAGAATGCCAACGATCTTCATGGCGATTGCGATCACCAGCGCCATCAGAAGCATGAAGGCCAGCCGGGCCCGCTCCGGCTCCAGTCCTTCGGCGGCTGCGAGTTCCGGGTTGACCGTCGAGGCGATCAGCGGTCGCCAGAGATAGATGATGGCAAACAAGACGAGAATGCCGCCACCCCAGACGAGACTGACATCGGCCTGGGTCACAGCCAGGATGTCGCCGAACAGGAAGCCGACGAGATCGAACCGCACCCAGGTTATGAAGGAGACGATGACGAGGCCGGTCGCGAGCGTGGCATGTGAAAGAATGCCGAGCAGCGCATCGGTGGAAAGCGTACCGCGCTTTTGCAACAGCAGAAGTGCCAGCGACACCACCGCGGCGACGGCGAAAACGCTGATCGTCAGGTTCAATTCGAACAGCAGCGACAGCGCTACGCCAAGCAGCGCCGAATGCGCCATGGTGTCACCGAAGTAGGCCATGCGCCGCCAGATGACGAAACAGCCGAGCGGCCCGGTTGTCAGCGCCAGACCGATGCCTGCGAGGAGCGCGCGGATGAAGAAGTCGTCAAGCATCGCGCTGCTCCGTCAATTTGTCCCCGGTCTTTGCGGCGGGGTTAGAATGGTCGTGTCCGCAACCACAATCCGGCCCGTGCTCATGGACAATCCGCATCGGTCCGGCACGGCTGGCGGTCGCGGCGGCGTCCTCGTTATGGTGGCCGTCATCGGGGTGGCAATGATCAGTGACGGAACCGTCTGCATGGAGCACGCGGCCATCAGGCAGATGGGTGTGGTCGTGGTGATGGCTATAGAACGCAAGTGTCTGACTAGCGCGAGCCCCGAAGAGGCGGAGATATTCAGGGCTCTCGCGGACCACCTCCGGCGTGCCGCGGCAGCAGACATGACCGTTGAGGCAGATAACGGTATCGGTCTCGGCCATCACCACGTGCAGATCGTGCGAGATGAGCAGAATGCCGCATCCGGTCGTGTTCCGGATCGTCTTGATCAGGTCGTAAAGCGCGATCTCGCCGGAAAAATCCACCCCCTGCACCGGCTCGTCGAGCACCAGCAGGTCGGGCTTGCGGGCAATGGCGCGGGCCAGCAACGCACGCTGGAATTCCCCCCCCGACAGGTGCTGCACTTCGGCGCGGGCGAGATGTCGGATGCCTGTCGCCTCGAGTGCGGCATCTATCTCACCGCCACGCAGCGGCGACGTCAGCGTCATAAATCGCTCAACCGTCAGCGGCATGGTCCAGTCGATCGACAGTTTCTGCGGGACATAGCCGACGCGAAGGTTGGGAAGGCGCGAGACATGGCCCTCGTCGGGCCGGGTGACACCGATCGCGAGTTTGGCTGTCGTCGATTTCCCCGAGCCGTTGGGCCCAATCAGGGTAACGATCTCGCCGCGGGAGATGGAGAAGTCGACGCCACGCACCAGCCACCGGCCCTGCCGGCGCACGCCGGCGCCGGAAAGCAAAACCAGCGATGGCAGGCTCTGAACATGGGATTGCAGCATGGAACTCGTCCGTAAGTTCGATTGCTGCTTGCTATGCCACACGTTATACCATAACGCAATGTATGTAATAACATTACATTTATCGAGCCGGAGACTTGACCGTGAAACCGACCATCCTGTCCCTTTCCGCCGCCTTTCTATTTGCCACCGCCGGAATCGCGCAGGCAGCCTCCCCGAACGTAGTGGTCTCGATCAAGCCGATCCACTCCCTCGTCGCCTCTGTCATGAAGGGCGTCGGCGAGCCGACCCTGATCGTTGAAGGCGCAGCCTCCCCCCATACCTATTCCCTGAAACCGTCCAACGCCGCCGCCCTGCAAGACGCCGATATCGTGTTTTGGGTGGGACATGGCCTCGAGGCATTCCTTGCAAAGCCCCTTGAGGCCCTTGGAAACGAAGCAATTGTCGTTGAGCTGGAAGACGCACCTGGCCTGGAGAAACTGAGTTTTCGGGCAGGCGGTCCTTTCGAGCAGCATTCGGACGAACAACATGAAGATACAGACAGGCATGACATCGCCGATGCACATGGCAGCGAAGACGCACACGAGCATGCCCACGAAGGCGCCGACACTCATATCTGGCTAAATCCCGTCAATGCCAAGGCTTTGGCAGCGGCAATCGAAAGCACGCTCTCTGCAGCGGACCCGTCGAACGCGCCCACCTATGAAGCAAACTTGGCAGCGCTCAATCAGAGCATTGATGCCCTCGATCGGGAGATCGCTGAGACGCTCACGCCCGTGAAGGACAAACCCTTCATCGTCTTCCACGACGCCTATCAGTATTTCGAACACCGCTACGGCATGCGAGTCGCCGGCTCCATCACCGTGAGCCCCGAGACGACGCCGGGCGCGGAGCGGATTTCACAGATCCGGCAGAAGGTCACCGAATTGGGTGCGGCCTGCGTCTTCGCCGAACCGCAATTCGAGCCAAAGCTGGTCAACGTAGTGCTGGAGGGAACTACTGCCAAATCCGGCGTCCTCGATCCGGAGGGAGCGACGCTTGCCGAGGGGCCAAACCTTTACACGGAGTTGATGCGTGCGATGGCAGCCTCAATGAGGCAGTGCCTTGGCTCCGGCGGTTGAACCAGGACGAACGCCGCCCGGACAACCAGTTCGGTCGGATGTGACAGCACCCTTCGTGCAGGGTCCTTCATACAGGACGCCGGTAGTTAGCGGCACCCACGCCACGCCGCAGGAGTTGTGACCTGCCACATCCAGCCGCAAAAGTTTATTGTAGCATCCCCTTAATTATCGTAGCCTCACCCTCCGCTTGATCGAAACCGACTTCCATCGAACGGCGGAAGACCACATCGCAGGGCGAAATTTCCGGCGTATAGCGGTTGAGGAGGAGGACAAACACCTGAAACCAAGACGCACCAAATCTACTGCATCACGGTCCACCATCTATCGCGCGGCGGTAGTGGGGTATTGAGATAGTCGGCCAGGCCGCGTTCTATCTCAGGGAGAATTTCCAGCGCAATTCTGAAGCTTAATTACGGCGCCTGCGTTGCACGGTTTCGCTGCCGCGTGGTGCGTCGAAGGAGGAACTATGACCGCAAGAGCGCGAATGCACTCACCATTTCTCGATCTGACGTGGTTGGGCAGCAATCCCGCGGCTTTGTTCATGGAAAGCAAGGGAATTTCGTTCCTGACCACCATGACATTCCACGACCTTGTGGAAACGCCCGCTTCAGCAACGCTCTGGCAGAGCTTTGTCTACCCCTCGATGGAAACACACGACCCGGGCGAACGGCTGTTTGCTCAATCAAGTCGCCTGTCAGGACCAGACAACGTGCAAGGGCCGAATGCCAACACCCCCGCCCCAACCGCCAGCGGAAACGCCTCCCGGACGATATCAGTCGGCCCGACTGGCAACGCGATCGTGGATGGGCTTCTCATCGGGGTGCGCTGGAATGAACCGACAATTACCTACAGTGACACAGACGCACCGTCCGACTATACCTCCGGCTACCAATCTGACGGCGATGGCGACGGGGTCAGCGCCCAGTTCCAGGATTTTTCCCAGCTCACCGACGCGCAAAGGCTAGCCTTTCACGCGATGCTGGATACGACCGTCTACGGGCAGCCTGCCGGGGCGGTGGGCTTCTCCGTCGAAGGGTTTACCAAGCTCAACATCAGCTACGCCGGGTCTGGCGCCAGCGATGCGACCATCAGGGCGGCAAACTCCGGCGATGCCGCGACAGCCTATGCGTACTATCCCGAGGAGCGCCCGCACGGCGGAGATGCGTTTTATGGCAACACCTATGATGGCACCATCAATAGCCTCAAGGACCCGATCGCAGGCAACTATGCCTGGCATGTGGTGCTTCATGAAATGGGGCATGCGCTCGGGCTGAAACATGGTCATGAGGCCAGCGGCCCGGGCGCCACCGCCCTGCCTGCGGCTTACAATTCGCTCGAATTCAGCGTCATGACCGGCCCGAGCTACATCGGCGACACGACAAGCGGCTATGACTACGAGCCCTTCGGCGCACCGCAAACATTCATGATGGCCGATATTCTCGCCTTGCAGACCCTGTACGGCGCCGATTTCACCGCCAATGGCGGCAACACTGTCTACACATGGAACCCAACGAGCGGCGACTTCTGTGTCAACGGTGTGCTGGCGATTGCCCCAGGGGCAAACCGGATCTTCTCAACGATCTGGGACGGGAACGGAATCGACACCTACGATCTGTCCAACTACACGACAGCCCTGCGGATCAATCTCAACCCGGGGGAAAGTTCAACCTTCTCGGCCGTTCAGCTCGCCTTTCTGGGCGGCGGACCGAACGACGGTTTCGCCCGCGGCAATGTCTTCAATGCCTTTCAGTTTGAAGGTGATCCGCGTTCGCTGATCGAAAATGCCAACGGCGGCTCGGCCGGCGATACCATCACTGGGAATGCCACTGCCAACGCATTGCGCGGCAACGGCGGCAATGACAAACTCTGGGGTCTTGCAGCCAACGACCGACTCTTTGGGGGGAATGGCAATGACCTGCTGATCGGCGGCACAGGCGGCGATACTCTCGACGGTAGCGCGGGTTGCGACACTGCGTCCTACGCTCAGGCCTCAAAGGGTTTAACGGCCAGTCTGGCAAACGCCGCAATCAACACCGGGGAAGCACACGGCGATACTTACCGGGCAGTAGAGGACCTGTTAGGATCGTCGTTCAGCGACCGTCTCTACGGCAATGCGAGCGGCAACCAAATCAACGGCGGAAGTGGCAACGACCTAATCTCAGGCGCGGTCGGAAACGACATTCTGACCGGGGGAACTGGAGCGGATGGGTTCCTCTTCAACACGGCTCCCAGAACTGACAATGTGGACCGGATTACCGATTTCTCGGTTCCGAGCGACACGATACATCTGGAGAATTCCATTTTCACCGCGCTCGGTGCCGCCGGCGCGCTGGTAGCGGCCGCGTTTCGGGCGAACACCAGCGGACTGGCTGCGGATGGCTCGGACCGCATCATCTACGAAACCGATGCGGGCCGGCTGTTCTACGATTCCAACGGCAATGAAAGTGGCGGACGTACGCAGATCGCCTCGCTCTCCTCCGGCCTGAACATGAACCACTTGGACTTCATGGTGGTTTGACGCGGCCACCGCCTGCGTGCCGCCATTCTCTCTGGAGCAGGACCCAATCCCACAACGAGAAAGGCCGCCCTGCGGGCGGCCTTTCCAATTCCAGCACAAACGTCCGATATTATTCGGCGCTGTCGTCCGCAGCCTTTTTCTTGGCCGGGGCCTTCTTCTTCGGCGCTTCTTCGCCTTCAGCAGCGGCAGCCTTCTTCTTCGGTGCCTTCTTGCCTTCCGACTTGCCTTCCTCGGCTTCGTCGTCAGCCATCAGCTCTTCCTTGGAGACGGTCTTGTCCGTTACGGCGACCTGGCCCAGCAGGTGATCGACGACCTTCTCTTCGAACAGCGGGGCGCGCAGCGATGCGGAAGCGCCCGGCGTCTTGCGGAAGTAGTCGAGGATCTGCTTTTCCTGGCCGGGGAACTGGCGCAGCTGCTCGAACAGCGAACGCTGCATTTCCTCGTCGGAGACCTCTACGCCGGCCTTCTCGCCGATTTCCGAGAGAACGAGGCCGAGGCGGACGCGGCGCTCGGCGAGCTTGCGATACTCCTCGCGGGCTTCCTCTTCGGTCGTGTCCTCGTCAGCGAAGGTCTTGCCGGCCTGCTGCAGGTCGGTGTTGATCTGGCGCCAGATGTTCTCGAACTCGGCGTCAACTAGGCGCTGCGGCGTGTCGAACTTGTACATCTCGTCCAGTTGGTCGAGGATCTGACGCTTAACCTTCTGGCGGGTGACCGAGCCGAACTGGCTTTCGATCTGGCCGCGAACGACTTCGCGCAGGCGATCGACCGATTCGAGGCCGAGCTTCTCGGCGAGTTCGTCGTCGATCTTGAGGTCGGCCGGAGCCGCAACGTCCTTGACCTTGATGTCGAAGGTGGCTTCCTTGCCGGCAAGGTGGGCAGCCGGATACTCAGCCGGGAAGGTGACGGTGATGACCTTCTCATCGCCGGCCTTGAGGCCAACGAGCTGGTCTTCGAAGCCCGGGATGAAGCGGTTGGAGCCGATGACCAGCTCAGCGTCCTCGTCCTTGCCGCCGTCGAAGGCAACGCCATCGACCTTGCCGAGGTAGTCCATGGTGACGCGGTCGCCTTCAGCGGCCTTGCCCTTCTTGGTCTCGTAGGTGCGGGCGCTCTCGGCGATCTTCAGGATCTGGTCGTCGACTTCCTTGTCGGCGATCTCGACGACTTCGCGGGTGACCTTGATGCCGGAGGCGTCCTTCAGCTCGATGGCCGGGATGATTTCGTAGGACAGGGTGAACTGGAAATCCGCCTCAGCTGCCAGGATCTTTTCGGCCTCGGCCTGATCCTCGGTCATGGCGATTTCCGGCTGCGTTGCCGACTTTTCGCCGCGCTCGGAGAGAATCGCGGTCGGCTTCTCGCGGATGATCTCGTTGACGAGGTCAGCCATGATCGACTTGCCGTAGACCTTCTTGAGGTGGGCGACCGGAACCTTGCCCGGACGGAAACCGTTGATGCGAACGCGATCCTTGGCATCCGCCAGGCGCTCATTCATCTGAGCTTCCATATCCTTGGCCGGAATGACGACCTTGAGTTCGCGCTTCAGCCCTTCAGCGAGCGTTTCGATTACCTGCATGTTCAAACCTTCGTTTCGATATGGCGGTGCCCCCGCCGGAACCGGTCCTTTGGCGGGCACCCCTCCGGGTCCATTTGCCGGGAGTGGCTTTACTGTTATCGGTGGCCTTTTGGCAAGCAAAATGGCGCTCCGGCGCATGATCCGTCCCGTTGAAAGCGCTTCAATGGGGCCTCATACGCCAATTCCGGGTCCATGCCGCGCTTCCCTCGGGAGCTTTCGGCCGGACTCTGCCCATCGGACGAGGCGCAAATTGCCAGGCCAGAGAGCTTCTGGTGCGGGTAGAGAGACTTGAACTCCCACGCCTTACGGCACCAGAACCTAAATCTGGCGTGTCTACCAATTTCACCATACCCGCGTTCAGAAAGCCGCATCAGCGGCCTCGCCGTCCGGCGCCCAGATGGGCGCGCCTCCCGAGCGCGGCGTCTCTATAACACCCGTTTCGCAGGTATCAAAGCAAAAATGTGACGGACCGGAACACGACACATCCTGATGACGCGAAAGACGCCGATAACACGGCAAAATCAATACAGTGGCTCGTCATAGGCCGGCTCGCCGTCAAGCAGGATTTGCCGGATCTGCATCCTGCCTGCCGTCGAAACGCGCGCTGCGACCTCGAGCGCCTGAGCATTTCTTGCCTCCTCGAGCACCCTACCCTCACCCTCCGGGACATAGTAGCGCTCGATGCCGTAGGCGACAGAGATCGTATCCGGCACCTGGCCGTCCAATCCCGGATAGTATTCGAACGGCGATGTCCGCGCGACGACGCTTCCCTCTTGTTGCGTCAAGGGTGCGAAGGAGGCCTGGCTTGCGGTCCACAGCCCATCGGCGCCTGGCACGAGCCGAACCCACAGGGTTTGCAGACCAGAGACCACCGGCGCCTCGCCGGTTATGATCGATTTATCGATTGTCGATATCTGATAGCCGAGCGTTACATAGTCGCCCCGGAGCAGATCGCGCGGATCGACCGGTGCGGTTTTGAGCCGCACTTCGGTACCGATTCGAAGTATCGAAGCCCGGGTTTCGACCATGTAACCAAGGACGGCTGTCTGAACCAGCGCGGCGAGGACGGCTGCCAGCATGGGCGGCATCCGAAAGAGCGAGTTCGGTTTGTTCATTGTCCCGCCTCCATGTTTCTGACAGCGAAACGCCGCTCCAGTCGAATGACGATCCAGGCGATGGCCCCCACGACCAGGCCGGAGATGAGAAAGAACCCGGAGGTACCGAGAATGGAGCCGAGCGTTTCGGACGCCAGGTAGAGCGATTCCGCCGCAAATGCAGCATAGGCGAGATAGCGCACGGCGCCATTGTCCCGCCCCGAAATGGCGATGCCCCCAATCGCAACGACTAGCGTGACGCTCCCGAGCAGCAGCCGCTCGCCGATGCCATTCGTCTCGATGTGAAGAATCAGTAGCCCAATCAGAAGGAGCAGGAATGCGTAAAAGGCCGGTGCCGCTCCGGCATTTGCGGCAAGATGTCGAAGTGGTGAAGCCTGCAACGTGGCAAGCAGAAAGCAGGTGCCACCAACGCCGGCGATCGCAAGCGCCGTCGCGGGCGTGTCGTATTCTCCATAAAGAAGCAGAACCCAGGCGACCATCAGGAGATAGGCGAGATGACGCGACCGGGTCGCATCGGTGAAGCGTACCAGGGCAATCACAACCGCCGCCATGACGGGTAGGAGCCAAAGCAGCAGTCGATCGTTGATCCCGAAGTTGTCGGACCATTCTGTGCCTGCCACGACAAACGCCAGCACGCCGCAGACGGCGGTAGCGGTGGCGGAACGGAACAGAAAGGCGGTGATCGCGCCGCCCGCGAACCAGACAAGCGAAGCCTGGGTCGCATCACCGGACAGGTGATACATCTGGCCGACCAGTGCGATCGCGCCACCGAAGAAGAGAATGCCCGCAACGAGTACCGCTTCCGACAGGCGCAGGGCTCCTCGATTACGCAGAAGCGCCGCCGCGACGTAGGCGAACCAGATGAGCGTCACGATCCCCACCAGTCTCGCAACCCGCGGGATGGCTTCCCAGTTGGCCGCGATCAGCAACAGCACCGCGCCACTCAGAAGCAGCGCCGCAATCACCATAAGCACCCGTCCGAGACTGAAAGAGCTTTCGCGCTGGTCGTACTCCACCAGGAGCCTGCCTGCGGTCGAACCGTCGATCAGACCTTTTTCAGTCCAGACCCGCAGGTCCCGTTCCAATCGCCCCCGATACATTCGCCTGTGGTCTCCCGTATTCGCGAAGCCTATTGCGCGCGCCGATTCGCGCTCCTGTCAAGCCAATCCAGTACCCAAACTAGCGCGCAGGTAGCAGACGACACAACAGGGGAGAATTAGGCGAAAAGCACGCCATATTCCGCATTTTCCCGAAATGCATAGCCGTTTCCGCTTGAATGCCGGAAACAGCGCATCGATTTGGCGAAAAATGGAGCAATTCGCCCCCGCCTGAACGATGGCCGATCCGACATGCGCCTTGCGCATATCATCCATGTCGATATTGCACTGCACAAATTCAACGCGTCGGACTATATTCAAATCATCGGATCGGGGATGATCCGAAGCCGCAGAAAACCAGGCGCCGAAGTACAGAGTGGCGACGGGATCGAAGCGTCGAAATGGCAATGACCAGCCATCTGATCCAACGTCAGAAAGGTCCGGCAGCCGAAATGCGGCCGACAGAATTCGGAGCGGCGCACTCCTCCTCCCAGTGCCGTTCCGATACGATTGGCAACACTCCTCCTCCCAGTTGCCAATCACCCTAAATGACGCCCGCCGGACCTCCTCCCCCGGCGGGCGTTATTGTTTTTGCGTGCCGCACCTTTGCTTCTTGTACATGGCAACTCCCACTTCCTGAACATTTCTCGGCGAAATCGCCCAAGTCACTCGTGCGCCTGCCTAATTTCTAAACGCAGGCGTGGCAGAGCTGCGACAATATTGCATGGGTGCCATTCGCCAACGCCCCTTTAACCGGCAGCACTTCATCCCTATATCCGCTTTATCAATCGGGCAGCGCACTCCTCCTCCCAGCAAAGCCCGATGCGGTTGGCAACACTCCTCCTCCCAGTTGCTAATCAAGATAACGACGCTCGCCGGACCTCCTCCCTCGGCGGGCGTCGTTCTTTTTTGCTCTGCAGCAAGCAAGTTTCGCATAACTACCCAAATGTATGCGGCATATGCGCGCTATTTGACCAGAATTTTGCCAATCTTTCTGCTTGACATGCAGTGCACGCATGACTGCCATTCGGCTTTGTCTCTGTCATTCGCAAGCGGCACAACCTATATTCGAAGCATCAGATCAGGGCGGCGCCGATATTGGCTGGCAGCCCAAAAACCCAGGAAAGGGGTATGACCATGAACCTCGCACGCTCGTTCAACAATTGGCGCAAGTATCGTCAGACCGTTTCGGAACTCGGCCGCATGAGTGACCGCGAACTGAGCGACCTCGGCATCGGCCGTTCGGACATCCCGTTCGTCGCCCGCCAGGCTATCAAGTAAAGTCTGACACACGATCTTCGCGATCTGTGTCGAACGCCTCTCGGAGCAATCCGGGAGGCGTTTTCTTTTGGTTCATGTTGCACTGCACCATCATTTTCACCGCGAAACGCACCCCACTGGTGTCGCCACAAAAAAGCCACACTAAAACAAAGGCATCCCGCCCAATCGATGCGCAATGAGACCGGCCACTCCCGGCCCAATTTCCCCCTTGCACATTAATCTCTCACTGCAATGCACAAATGCATGGCAGCTGCACTTTCTTTGCACTGCACACTCCCCATGAAAGGGAGTACATAGATACCAACAACCGAGGACAAAGCGTCCCGGTCAACCGCTTCGAGGAGAAGAACCATGAACCCGATCCGCATTGCAAAGAACTGGATTAGTTACCGCCGTACCCTGAACGAACTCGGTAACCTGTCCAACCACACGCTGTCCGATATCGGCCTGACCCGCCACGACATCCGCAGCATCGCAGCCCGTTCCTTCCGCTAATCAGCCGATATTCCGACGCTGCGGCCGGATACGGCGACGCGCGAGGAACGTATCAAACGGCACCATTCGGTGCCGTTTTTGATTCGGGCGATTGGAAGTGCACCGCCCCCGTGATATGCACCCGCCCATGATGAACGCGACTTCCCCTTCCCCCATCCATATCATCGGCGGCGGCCTCGCCGGCAGCGAAGCGGCCTGGCAGATCGCCGAAAGCGGCATCCCGGTTATCCTGCATGAAATGCGCGGCGTGCGCGGCACCGACGCGCATAAGACCGATGGGCTGGCAGAACTCGTCTGCTCGAACTCCTTCCGTTCGGACGACGCGACGAGTAATGCCGTGGGCGTGCTTCACGCCGAAATGCGACTAGCGAACTCGCTGATCATGCGCGCCGCGGATGCCAATCAGGTCCCGGCCGGGGGAGCGCTGGCCGTCGACCGGGAGGGCTTTTCCGCGGCTGTCACCGCCGCGCTCGAAGGTCATCCGCTGATCACGATCGTGCGCGAGGAGATCAAGGGGCTGCCTCCGGAAGAATGGGACCAGGTGATCATCGCCACCGGCCCGCTGACGGCTCCGGATCTTGCTGCCGCCATCCAGGAGCGCACAGGCGCGGATTCGCTTGCGTTCTTCGACGCCATTGCGCCGATCGTGCATACGCACTCGATCGATATGGACATCTGCTGGTATCAGTCGCGCTACGACAAGGTCGGCCCCGGCGGTACGGGCAAGGACTACATCAACTGCCCGATGGACGAGACGCAGTACAACGCCTTCATCGATGCCCTGATCGCCGCCGACACGACGGGCTTCAAGGAGTGGGAAGGAACGCCCTACTTCGACGGTTGCCTGCCGATCGAGGTGATGGCGGAGCGCGGCCGGGAAACGCTGCGTCACGGCCCCATGAAGCCGATGGGCCTGACGAATGCGCACAACCCGACCGTCAAACCCTATGCGGTCGTGCAGCTTCGCCAGGACAACGCGCTCGGCACGCTCTACAACATGGTCGGTTTCCAAACGAAGCTGAAATACGGCGCCCAAGGCGAGATCTTCCGAATGATTCCCGGGCTCGAAAACGCCGAATTCGCCCGGCTTGGCGGCCTGCACCGCAACACCTACCTGCAGTCCCCAATCCTGCTTGATCGCTCGCTGACGCTGAAGGGCCGGCCGGGACTGCGTTTTGCCGGACAGATCACCGGCTGTGAAGGCTATGTCGAAAGTGCAAGCATCGGCCTTTTGGCCGGCCGGTTCGCGGCCGCCGAGCGCCGCGGCGAGCAGCCCTCGCTACCGCCAGAGACAACGGCCTTCGGAGCGCTTCTGAACCATATCACCGGCGGGCACATCATATCAGACGACGAGCCGGGCAAGCGCTCGTTCCAGCCGATGAACATCAATTTCGGCCTGTTCCCCGAACTCGAGCCCGGAACGATCGTCAAGCCGGACGGCGTGAAGCGTTTTCGAGGCAAGGACAAAGCAGTCGCCAAGAAGCAGGCGACTTCAGCGCGTGCACTGGAAGCATGCCGCCAGTGGCTGCAGACCAACGCCTGAACCTGCAAAACAATCTGACTGCGGCTGGTGTCGCCCCGGAAGGGCGCGCCTCGATCAGGAACTGATTGCAGCCGGCGATTCATCGATTCCGGCTGCCGGCACGAGACTGCCGAGCAGCCAGAGTGAAACTTCTGCCGCATCCGCGCTGGTCCTGAACTCGAACCTGCCGTTTTCGTAGGCGTTGTCTGTGAAATCGAGGGCCAGCCCATTACCGCTCGCGGTGTTGCGAACCCGTACGCTTCCGGGCTCGATCACATGGCTCGTGAAGTGCTTTCCATGCGCCCGCATGCAGCCGACCTTACCGTCGTGGAGCCGAAGAAAGACGCTGTCGCCGTTCACCGTACTGATGACTTCGCGGATCGCTTCATTCGGATAGGCTTGGCCGAATTCGAGGATCGCCAATCCGGTATCGTTTTCGGCCTGCTTGTGCTCTTCGCGCCGCTGCATGCGCATGAAAATGTAGCCTGCGAGGAAAAGGCAGGCGATTACGACAGTCCAGATCATCTTGCATCCTCCCGGCGGCCGCGGTCCATCAGGCCCCGTCTACAGCACGAGGCTTGCGCCAATTGTGCGCTTCATCGGATCCTCAATGCAAAACTGAAGAAAAACGACACTGCCAGTCCACCGCTGGATCGTGGGCCGGCAAAAGCACTGGCGGCACAAGTTTTTGTTATGAGCTAGAATCGACCCGTGCGAAGCGCACGCCACATCCACCATTGGCGGCGCCACTGTGCCGGCAGAAGGTTCCGCTCCAACACGTCGGCACCTGCCCTTTCCGCCAGATTGAAGATCTGCGGAGTAATCGCCACCGGCAGGAACGCCGCGCGATTGGCGGGCGCGATCTCACCGGCTGTCCGCGCTTTGCGAAGATGTTCCCGTCCGAGGCCGACAAAGGCCTCCACCGACCGGGCGACACGCTCTCGGTCGGTTCCGGCGAGCAGACCTTCGGCCCCCAACCCGGTTGCGGCGAGCAGATCGCCCGGTAGATAGACCTGGCCACGACGGCGATGGATCGGCAGCAACAGCAAGATCCCCGCGATCGCCTGGGCCACGCCGGCGTGGCCGGCGACCGTTGCCGAACTTTCGGCGCCGACCGGATCGAGGATAAGGCTCGCAAGCTGGATCAGCGCCGAAGCGGTCTCACCCGCATATCCCTCGAGCGCTCCACGATCCGGCATGGGGTCGTCATAAAGGTCGAAGATGCGGGCCTCGATCATGTCCGTGAGCACGGGGACGGGAAGCCGATGCTCGGAAATGCAATGCAGCAGTGCAGCCGCCAGAGGATTGGCGTTTGCATCTCCCTCTCCGCGGCCCTCCAGCGTATCGCGCCACCACTGCAGACGGATTTCTCCCGGCAGCGGCTCGTGGACTATATCGCGCACGCGGGCAATCTCGGCATTGAATGCGTAGAGTGCCGCAAGGGCTCCGCGCCGATCCTCCGGCGCAAGCAGGCAGGCAAGATAACGGTCGCGGTCCGTGTCGCGCAGGACCGACAGGCAATGGGCATAGTTCGCCTCGACTGCGGCCATCGCGTCGCGCCCTTCCAGTGGATGTTGTTGCTGCATTGAATCGTCCGGATGTGCTGCGCGCTGGCTAGACCGCGATCAATGCAGCCGCGACGGCGCGCGATTCGGCGAGCATGACGTTGAAGGTGCGCACGGCAGCGCCGGTCGACATCGGATCAGAGCTGATCCGGTGTGCCCGAAGGACGGCGCGCAACTCTTTCGAAAGCGGCTTGATCTCCATTCCGGTGCCGACCAGCAGGACTTCGATCTGGTCCGCTTCAGCAATCACGCGCTCAAGATCCTCCGCCGTCAGGGTGTGCGCATCCTGCTTGTCCCAGCCATAGATTCCCGAGGGAAGGAAGAGCATGGAACCGCGATGCGACATGTCGGCAAAGCGGAAGCCGCCATTCCCATAGGCGTCGATCGGGGCGCGACCAGGGAAATGCGCTTCCTTGACTTCAATACCTTTTGTCATGCTCATGCCTTTTCTGCCGGGCTTCCGGCGCCGAGCCGATAGCGGTCGGGGCGCAATCCGAACAGGATCAGTACGGGGCCGGCAATATAGATAGACGAGAAGGTGCCGACTGCAATGCCGAAGAACATCGCTACCGCAAATGCGCGGAGGATTTCGCCACCGAAAATCGCAAGTGCCGCAAGCGCAATCAGCGTTGTCGCTGCCGTCAGGACCGTTCGCGACAGCGTCTGGCTGATCGCCGCATCGATCAACAGCGGAAGCGGCATATGCCGGAACTGGCGAAGATTCTCGCGGATGCGGTCATAGACGACAATCGTATCGTTCAGCGAGTAGCCGACAATTGTCAGAAGTGCCGCCACGCTGCCGATATTGAATTCCATGCCGGTCAGGGCGAAGAGCCCGGTCGTCAGCAGCAGGTCATGTGCGGTGGCAACGACGGCGCCGATGGCGAACTGCCAGCCGAACCGGGCCCAAATGTATCCGATGAGGGCCAGGAGCGCGATCGACATGCCAATCGTCGCAGCCGCGATCAGATCGCCGGACACGGACGGGCCGACGACTTCCACCCGTCGAACGTCGTAGTCGGCCTCCAGTTCGCCGCGCGCCACAAGTGCTGAGGTTTGTTCGGCGTTCTCACCGCCGCCCTGTGGCGATATGCGAACCGTTGCCATTGCCGGGTCCAACCCGACACGCACCGCCACGTCGCCCAGGTTGGCCTCTTCCAGCCACGCGGCGATCTGCGCCGCATCCGCGTCTCCCTGCCGCGCCTTGACCTGCAGGAGCGAGCCACCGGTAAAATCGATACCGAGATTCAGTCCGCTCATTGAAACGAGGACCGCGACTGCGACGGACACCAATGCGGCCGCCGAGAAGACGTAGTTGCGGATCGCCATGAAGCGCAAATGCAACCCGCTGAATATTCCTGTGCGGACGCTCTTCGGCAGGTGCGCGATTCGCCGCGTCGCCACCCAGCGCCATGCAAGCCAGTGCGTCAGCGTGAAAGTGATGAAAATCGTGGTCACGATGCCGATACCGACGATGACGGCGAAGCCGCGCATCGGACCTGACCCGAGATAGAAAAGGGCGAGGACCGCGATCATGGTCGTCACGCCAGCATCCGCCACCGTCGAAAAGGCACGCGAGAAGCCGGAAGCAAGCGCTTCCGGCAAGGGGCGCCCATTGGCAGCCTCCTCGCGCATCCGCTCGTAGATCAGCACGTTGGTGTCGACCGCCATGCCGATCGTCAGCACCATGCCGGCAATGCCCGGTAGCGTCATGACGGTGCCGGTGACGGCAACAATTGCCAGGATGAGGAGAAGATTGAAAATCAGCGCAATCGCGGCAATTGCGCCGAATGCGCCGTACCAGCCAACCATGAACATGATCACCGCAACACCGGCGACCGCGACAGCGAGAAGCGCCGAACGCTTCGATGCCGATCCGAGTGCTGTATCGATCGAGCGTTCCTCCACCACGGTCACGGCTGCCGGCAAAGCGCCGCTGCGAAGCACGGCCGCAAGGTTCGCCGCCCCCTGCTCGTCGAATTCGCCGGATATCTCACCGCGCCCATCAGTGATGGGGCCATCGATGTTGAAGGCGGTCAATACCTGATCGTCGAGCAAAAGCGCCATTGTGCGCCCGGCGTTGTCGCGCGTCGCTTCCGCCAGCCGCCTGGTTCCCTCCGGACCAAGCTGGTAGGCGATCGAGGCGGCAGCCCCCTCTCCACCTGAAACGACCTCGGCGTCGGCAAGATCGCGTGAGGTGAAAATCCTGGCCCTTTTCACGACATAGCCGACCGGCGGCTCACCCATCGTGTAGACGATTTCCGCCCCGGCCGGCGGGCCGTTTTCAAGCGCCTGCTGGAGCGAAGCGCTGGTATCGACAAGACGCGCCGAGAACTCTCCGCGCTCGGCCAGGACGTCCTTGAGCCGTTGCGGGTCGGAAAAGCCTGGGACCTGCAAGGCAACGCGGTCGGTGCCTTCCCGGCGAATGTTCGCGCCGGCACCGCCGATCTCGCTGACCCGTTTCTGGATCACGTCCACGCTTGCGGCCGCCGCTTCATTCAGCGCGCTGTCAATGGAATCGCGCGTCAGGACGAGCCGGATCAGCCCATCGGCTTCAGCAACTGCAGTCGTTCCGGAGATGGCGGAGAGTGTTGTCCGCGCTTCCTCCGTCCGAGCAGCATCGGCTATGCGCACCGACACGCTGTGACCGGATCCGGAAAGGCCGGCATACGGTATTTTCGCGTTCCGCAGCGCCTTCCCGGCAGCATCTACGACAGCCACCAGTCGATCGGTCTCGATACCCGTCCGCTCAAGCTGGAGCACCAGCCCAGCCCCACCGCTCAAGTCGAGACCTGGCGTCAGCCGGCCGATCGAGGCCCAATCGGGAAGCGTCTTCCGCTGGTCGTCGTTCAGGAGGTTGGACGTGAATACGACAAGGCTCGCCGCGACGGCGAGCCAGGCGATGGTGGTTTTCCAGCGGGCAGGTTGCAGCATCACACTCTCAAATGCCCGGCAAATCGTGCCGGCAGGAAACCCGACAATGACGTCCGGACGGGAGCAGTGCGCCCCGTCCGGCGGCAAGGATCAACTTATTCCTTTACCGGCTCGCCCTTGACGCGAACTTCGGAAATGCCGCCGCGAACGACGCGGATCTTGATGCCTTCGGCAATCTCGACTTCGAGCTCCTTGTCGTCAATGACCTTCGTCACCTTGCCGACAATACCGCCACCGGTCACGACCTGATCGCCGCGGCGGATGTTCTTCAAAAGCTCATCCCGGCGCTTTGCGGCAGCACGCTGCGGACGAATGATGAGAAAGTACATCACGACGAAAATCAGAAGGAACGGCAGGACGGACATCAGAAGATCCGTACTTCCCGGTGCGGCAGCCGGCGCCGTCTGGGCGAAAGCCTCGGTAATAAACATTCAAAACTCCTCGAAACTGGTAGCGCCGGGCGAAAATCCACCTGGAGCGGTCGGCGCGAATATAGGCAAGACCGGCCTGAATGCAACACGACAGGCCCAATCCTGCCGGAAATTCAGGGATTTCTCTCTTTTCGCCCCGCCTTCGGCATGCTACCGCGCCCAAAGGAAATGTTGCGGCAAGGCAGGGAGTGCAAAACGTGCAGGACGAACAGACGCAAGCGATCTTGAAAGAAATCGCAGGCCTGCGGGCGGCACTGGAGCGACTTGCCGGCCCGCCGCCGGCGATCAACGATTGGGATGCTGCCGGGTGCTTCGTATGGGTGCCGTCACGGCAGTACCTGCAACCGGTGCCCCGCCCGAATCGTGTAGACTTGGGTCTTATCCGCGGCGTGGACCATGTCCGGGACATTCTTGCCGATAATACGCTGCGCTTTGCAAAGGGGCTGCCGGCCAACAACGTGCTGCTCTGGGGCGCGCGGGGCATGGGCAAGTCGTCGCTGGTAAAGGCCGTCCATGCTTCGACGGCGCAGGAAACAGGAGCTCCGCTGAAGCTGGTCGAGGTGCACCGCGAGGATATCGCAACCCTGCCCGCGCTGATGGAGATCCTCAAGGCGGCTCCGATGCCGGTGATCGTTTTTTGCGACGACCTCTCTTTCGACCACGACGACACCTCCTACAAGTCGCTGAAGGCGGCGCTCGACGGCGGCGTCGAGGGGCGTCCCGACAATGTGATCCTTTACGCGACCTCGAACCGGCGACATCTCCTCCCCCGCGACATGATGGAGAATGAGCAGTCGACTGCGATCAACCCGTCCGAGGCGGTCGAAGAGAAGGTGTCGCTGTCGGACAGGTTCGGCCTGTGGCTTGGGTTCTACAAGTGCAGCCAGAACGATTACCTGGGAATGATCGACAGCTACGCCGACTACTTCGATCTTGAGGGAGACCGGGCGCAGATCCACGCCGAAGCGCTCGAGTGGGCCACGACACGCGGTTCGCGTTCGGGTCGCGTCGCCTGGCAATTCATCCAGGATCTGGCCGGACGCCTCGGTAAGCCGCTGGCCAAATAACAAAGAAGCCCGGTCTCCCGGGCTTTTTTTGATTTCGATTGCCGCGCTATTCGAGGAATGTCATCGGATTGACCGGCGACGCATTCTTGCGGACTTCGAAGTGCAGCTTCGGACGCGCCGCGTTGCCGCTCATGCCGGAGGCTGCCAGCGTCTGTCCGCGCTGGACCTTCTGACCGCGCTGGACGTTCAGGCTCGATGCGTGGCCGTAGACGGTTACGGTGCCGTCGTCATGGCGAACGAGAACCGCGTTGCCGAGTTCCTTCAGGCTGCTGCCCGAGTAGATGACAACGCCGTTTTCGGCGGCCTTGACCGGCGTTCCTTCCGGAACGGAGATATCGATACCTTCATTGCGGCTACCCTCGACGTTCGCGCCGTAGCCAGCGATGACCGCCCCGCGGACTGGCCAGCGATACTTGCCGATACCGGTCGATTCCGGCGCGTCATCAGTCATGTCGGCTTTCGTCTCGACCTCGGCGACCGTCTGTGTCTTCACCGGCGCATAGGCCTCGGCCTTTTTCTCCACCGGCTCGATTGCCTTCTTTGCATCGGGCACCGAGGCAGTCATGGTCTTGTCGGTCGCCGGCGCGGAGGCGGCAGGTATCGTCAGTTTCTGGCCAACCCGGATCGAGGCAGCAGTCAGTCCGTTCGCTTTCTTCAGCGCATCGACCGAAACACCGTTCCTGGCCGCGATCCTGGCAAGAGAATCGCCTGGCTGCACCTCGTAGCCGCCCGTAGCCTTGCCTTCGCCCGCCGCAAGCTTGGATTTGTCTGCGTCACCAGATGCCTTGTCGCGGCTCTTTGCCGAATTCGGGAGGATTGCCACCTCCTCATTCGAGTTCTTCTCAGGTACCGGCTGCCTATTGTTGGTGTTGAGCGCGGTGTCGATGGAAGCCTTGGCGGCACTGCCGAACACCGGGATCGTGATCTTCTGACCCGGCTCGGCGTCCGACGCACTCCGCATTCCGTTGGCCTTGAGAATCTCTTTCTCCGGCACGCCATAGCGCGTCGAAAGCGTCTTCACGCTTTCGCCGGGCCGCATCATCACGACCGGAGCATTCGCCGTTGACCAGCCATTGCCGCTCTTGCCTGTAGCACCCTTTGCTGCCGGCTCTGTACTCGCCGTGGCCTTGGGAGCAGTCGGCATCGGCTGCGCCATCGCGACTTCCCTCGACCTGGAATTCGCAGCGGGGTCGGCAAGCGCCGTACGCTGAACGCTCATTGGTGTCGTCGCCATCCGGGCACTGGAGCCGCCGTCGGCCGATGCACTCATGGCTCCGGCATCCTGACCCGGATAGGGCTGACCCATCGCAACGCTCTGGCCGCCGCTATTCACATCACCGCGAGGAACGGCATTGCCACCGAATATCGTGCGGCGGGGAGTCGAGTTGGTCGTAATGTCGTCAGTGGAGGAAAACAATCCGCCGAAGCGGGTGGCATCGGAACTGCAGCCAGTGGCCGCACCGGCCAGCAATACCGCCACGAGAATCCGTGGCGCGATCTTACCAAAACTCGGTGATACACTCTTACGCATGTCTGACTACCCAATCGAAACACAACAACTGCCGTGTAATGATTAAAGCGCGTTAGAGTTACTGCCCGGTTAAGGGCGGGCTACCCACTTCAAATTCTTGAGGAGTTGATAACCATGATCCGGCCTGGCTGGCAGGCCGGACCGACTGGAATGGCGGCAATGTCAGAAGCTGCCGAGGTACATCGACGTCGCGCGCGAAACACCCAGGCCTTGGCGGGCCATGCTGTCCACTCCATGGAATGCAGCATTCGCCGACGCCATTTGCGGGACATCGCGACGAATCGTGGTTCCGCTTGCAAGAATCGTATCCAGCACTGCCGGAGCCTCGGCTCCGACCTCGTCGTCCATCGCCTTTTCCGTATAGGCAAGTGAGCGTAGCGCCGAAACGGCAACCTGGCGACTGCCGACATAGCGCGGGCTGGACTGGTCCTGCGGCTGGAGACTATCGAAATACTCGATGTAGGCCCGGTAGTAGCTCTTCATGTCGCCATCGTCGCGGAAGCGGCGGAACGCCGAGTACTCGCGCTCTTCCAGCGCTGCCGAAACCACGTTGTTGCGCTCGTCTTCGGTTAACGCCGGGAGCGCTTGATTGCCGCGCGACGCGCTGAGCACGAACAATGCTTCGACGGAGAGGGAAACCTGATCCGACGGGTCATAGGTACCGGCAGTGAATGCACTCTGCCGAGCACCGTCCACAACCTCTTCGCCGCCCCTGCCCGCGGCTCTGGCGGCGAGATTTGCAAGACTGTCACCCGTCGCCGTACCGGCGATCCTGTTCGAGATTTGCATGTCCAACTCCATCGGTAGCAGTCTCGACCTACTTGGGGGCCGCCGCCAGTTCGACGCGAGAAACGTCGCTGGTTATCAGGCTTATGGCGCGAAGCTTGCGCGAAGCTTGCGCTGGTTAATAAAACATTAACGCCGTGCCATCGAACGTCACCAGGGCGCATTCTGCCCGACGAATCGACCCCACTCCGCCAGCGGTCTGGCGAAGAGCGGACTGTGAACCGCACGTGACGTCGTCGTCGCCGTACGCAACGGATCTACTCACATGGGCCGTATAGTAGGACTTCGTTCAGGAACGGGTGGTCAGAGCGCCTGCGCCTGATGGGGCACGATCGGCAAATAGGGAACCTCGAACAGGTCCTCGCGATCGAAACGGCTTCCGGTCTTGACCAGTTTCACCATCCTGCATTCGTCGTCGTTCACCATGACAGGTGCGAGCAGCATGCCGCCCGAGACGAGCTGCTCCACGAATTGGCGCGGCATAGCCGGGAAGGCTGCGGTAACAAGAATCCGGTCGAACGTCCCCTCGCCCGGCATACCGTTGCTGCCGTCCGCCTGACGGACGATCACGTTGCGGATACCAACTTTTTCGATGCTTTGCTGCGCACTGGTTGCCAGTGTCTTGTAGCGATCGACGGTCAGCACCCGTTCCGTCAGACGCCCCATCACCGCTGCGGTGAAGCCGCTGCCAGTCCCGATTTCGAGAACGCGCTGGCCGGCTTTCAGATTGAGCAGGTTCAGCAGCCGGACGGCCAGGTCGATTCCCTCGACAAACGAGCCGCAATCAATAGGCAGGAGGCGGCTCGAATAAGCTTCACCGGCAAACTGCGGCGGCACGAACAGGGTTCGTGGCGTCTGCTCCACGGCGGTCAGGAGATCGATGTTGTTGATGCCCTCGCCGCGAAGCCGCAGGGCAAGAGCCGCAAAGCCTTCCTTCTCAACCACCCGTGCCGTGTTCAATCGCCACCTCCGTTTCAGCCAAGCGCGCGTTGCACGCGATCAAGAACCGCATAGTCCGTCATGTCCAGCTTGAGCGGCGTGACGGATATCGCGTTGTCGCGGAGAGCAAAGATGTCGGTCCCGGCGCGGAAATCGCCATGCCGGTCGCCGAACCGCAACCAGAAATACGGGAAGCCGCGACCGTCCTTGCGCTCCTCGATCGAAATGCCGAAATCAAGCTTTCCCTGAGACGTTACTTCGATACCGGCGACGTCATCGACGGCGCAGTTGGGGAAGTTCAGGTTGAAGAATGTGCCGTCGGGAAGTTCGACGTCCAACAGACGGCGAATCAGATCCGGCGCATGGCGCTCGACGACGGCCCAGGGAACCAGATGCCCATCGGCGTGGCGGTAAGCCTGGCTCAGCGCCATCGAGCGGATCCCCTGCAGGGTGCCTTCGATCGCGCCAGCGATCGTGCCGGAATAGGTGACGTCATCGGCCATGTTCGCACCGGCATTGACGCCGGAGAGAATGAGATCGGGCTTGCCGGGCAGAACCTCGCGCACCGCCATGATCACACAGTCTGTCGGCGTACCGCGTAGAGCGAACCGCTTGTCCGCCACCTTGCGCAGCCGCAGCGGCTCCGACAGCGTCAACGAATGCGCAAGCCCGCTCTGGTCGGTTTCCGGTGCGACGATCCAGACGTCGTCGGACAGCGTGCGGGCAATCCGTTCCAGGACTGCGAGGCCCTCGGCGTGGACGCCGTCGTCATTGGTCAGCAGGATGCGCATGCGGTTTCCAATCCCCTCAGTTCGCCTTCTCGATCTTCTTCAACCCGCCCATGTAGGGCAGCAGCACGTCCGGTATCGCAATCGAGCCGTCCTCGTTGAGATAGTTCTCGATCACGGCGATCAATGCCCGGCCGACGGCGACACCCGAACCGTTCAGGGTGTGAACGAACTTCGTGTTCTTGTCGTCCTTGCCGCGATAACGCGCGTTCATGCGCCGTGCCTGGAAATCGCCGCAGACCGAGCAGGAGGAAATCTCGCGATAGGTGTCCTGCCCCGGCAGCCAGACCTCGATGTCGTAGGTCTTCTGGGCCCCGAAGCCCATGTCGCCGGTGCAGAGCGTCACGACGCGGTAGTGCAGACCGAGCCGCTTGAGAATTTCCTGAGCGCAAGCCGTCATCCGCTCATGCTCGTCGACCGAGCTCTCCGCATCGGTGATCGAGACGAGTTCGCACTTCATGAACTGGTGCTGGCGCAGCATGCCGCGCGTATCGCGGCCGGCCGACCCCGCTTCGGAACGGAAGCACGGCGTCAACGCGGTGTAGCGCAACGGCAGCTTTTCCTGCGACAGGATCTCATCGCTTACGAGATTCGTCAGCGGCACCTCGGCCGTCGGGATCATCCAGCGACCGTCGGTCGTCTTGAACAGATCCTCGGAAAATTTCGGCAACTGCCCCGTGCCATACATGGCGTCGTCCCGCACCAGAAGCGGCGGCTGCACCTCGATATAGCCATGCTCCTGTGTGTGCGTATCGAGCATGAACTGACCGAGCGCGCGCTCCAGCCGGGCGAGTTGCCCCTTCAGGATCGTGAAGCGCGATCCGGCGATCTTCGCCGCACCCTCGAAATCCATCCAGCCGAGCGCCTCGCCTATCTCGAAATGCTCCAGGGGCTTGTGGTTCCAGCCAGGCTTCGAACCCCACTTCAGCTTCTCGACGTTATCCTTTTCATCGGCGCCAACAGGGACGTCTTCTAGCGGCACGTTCGGCAGGCGGGACAACGCGTCGTTCAACTCGGCGGTGATCTGGCGCTCTTCCTCCTCGGCGGCAGGAAGCATCGTCTTGATCTCAGCAACCTCGGCCTTCAGGTTTTCCGCCAGGGCCGCATCCTTCTGCGCCATGGCGGCGCCGATCTCCTTGGAGGCGGCATTGCGGCGCGACTGCATGTCCTGCGCCTTCTGGATGACGGTACGGCGGGTCTCGTCGAGTGCAATCAGGCTCGCCGATGCAGGCTCGGCACCGCGCTTTGCCAGCGCGGCGTCGAAAGCCTCGGCGTTTTCACGGATCCATTTGATATCAAGCATTATCGCTCCAGGCGTAACAGGGTTGCGCCCTCTCCGCCCGGCAGCGTCCGCTTGCGCCTGCTATCGTGTCAAGCCTTGTCGGCTTCCTGCGATGTCGGCACGTCCGCCGCTTCCTCTTCGGAGTCTGATGATTCCTGGGCGGCGCTCGCCCGCTGCCGTTCGATGAGTCGGGCCGTATAGATGCCAATCTCGTAGAGAAGGATGGTCGGCAGCGCAAGGCCGATCTGGGAGATCGGATCTGGCGGCGTGAGCACGGCGGCCGCAACGAAAGCAATCACAATCGCATACTTGCGCTTCTCCACCAGCGACTGCGAGGTGATGAACCCGGCGCGCACCAGAAGCGATGAGACCACCGGCAGCTGAAACACCAGACCGAAGGCAAAGATCAACGTCATGATCAGGCCGAGATACTCGGAGACCTTCGGCAGAAGCTGGATCGAAACTTCCCCCTCGCCGCCACCCTGCTCCATCGCCAGGAAGAACCACATCACCATCGGCGTGAAGAAGAAGTAGACGAGAGCCGCACCGATCAGAAACAGGATCGGAGAAGCGATCAGGAACGGCAGAAACGCCGCGCGCTCGTTCTTGTAGAGGCCGGGAGCGACGAACTTGTAGATCTGCTGGGCAATCACGGGAAACGCGATCACCAGAGCACCGAACATCGCCACCTTGATCTGGGTGAAGAAGAATTCCTGCGGCGCGGTGTAGATCAATTCGACGTTGCGGTGTGACAGCCCCGCCCAGTGGACCGCCCACTTGAACGGCAGGACGAGCAGATTGAACAGACCCTTGGCAAAAAAGAAGCAGACGAGGAACGCCACGAAGAACGCGCCGACGGCCCACATCAGCCTGCGGCGCAGCTCTATCAGGTGTTCGATCAGCGGCTGGGGCTTGTCCTCGTAGTCGCCGCTCATGCCTCGTCCTTCTTGGGCTTGCGTGTCGTGGTCTTCTTGGCCGCTTCGCCGGCGGCCTTGGTCGTCGGCTTGGCAACCTTGTCCGCCGTCTTGGCGGCGCCAGCGGTTTTCATGGGCGCTTTCGCCTTTGCGGTCGAGGGCTTTCGCGCCACCGGTTTCGGTTCAGGTTCCTTGACCGTAGTCGCCGGTTTCTTTGCCTTTGCGGCTTGGTCGATCGCTCTTGCGGTTGCTTCGACGGGGTTGGTCGCCTGCGCGATCGGAGCGGACTGCACCGGCTGAACCGGGGCAGCCGTCACCGGCGAGGCGACAGCAGCCGAGGCTGCGGCGCCGACGGCGGACGCTGATGGAACGCCTTCGGTGCTGGTCGACAAAGCTTCTGCAGACGGCTCGCTCGATACAGAAGAGGCAGCGGTTGCCTCCACCTGACTGATGCTCGTCGCCTTCTTCAGATCCGACTTGATATCGTCACCCATCTGGCGAAGCGGATTAACCGCGTCGCGGATGGCGTTCATAGGATTGAGACTCTGCGCGTCGCTAATGGTTTTCCGGACGTCATCCAGATCCGCTTCGCGCAGGGCCTCATCGAACTGCTGGCGAAATTCGCCGGCCATGCCGCGCAATTTCGTGACCATGCGGCCAAAAGTCCTGAGCATCTGTGGCAGGTCCTTGGGACCCACCACGATGATCAGGACGATTGCGATGACAAGAATTTCGGTCCAGCCGACTTCAAGCATATGAGAATGTCCTCAGAGGTCGCGGCCAAACGCCACGACCTCGACCGTTCACTTGGTTTCGTCGGCCTTGTGCTCGACAGTCTTGGCCTTGTCGGCGGCTTCATCGTCCGACATGCCCTTTTTGAAATTCTTGATGCCCTTGGCGACGTCGCCCATCAGTTCCGGGATCTTGCCGCGGCCGAACAACAGCAGCACAACTGCCAACACGATCAGCCAATGCCAGATGCTGAAAGAACCCATTCCCGTACTCCTCTTAAATTCGATGTTCGATGTAAGACGTTCAGCCGTCCTTTTCAAACACCAGTATATCGCGCTCGTTAGCGGAAAGCTTGACCTCGCGCAATCCAAATGGAAGTTGGCCGGCCCTGATGCGGGCACGAACAGGCTGATCTGTGCCGGGAACAGCGAGTTCCAACAGCTCGACGACCCCGAGGAAACGGCGCGATAGCACGCGCGCCGGAATGGCTCCGTCCGATTGCGAGACTGCGACCCCTGAGAGACGCACCGCAATGCGCACCTGCGCGCCGTCCGCTAGCCGGCCAGCCGTTACGTTTCCAAGCGGAGTTTCGACTTTCCCCGCTCTGACACGTCCGGGAAAAATGTTGATCTCGGAAAAGAAACCGGCAGCAAAGATGTCGGCCGGCTTCAAATAGAGTTCCTCGGCCGTCCCCAACTGCACAAGGCGCCCGTCACGCAGAAGCGCGATGCGGTCAGCCATGCGCATCGCCTCCTCGGCATCGTGGGTGACGACGATCGCCGTGGCCCGGGAATGCCGCAAAATCGCAAGCGTATCGGCGCGAATGGAATCCTTCAGCCGGGAATCGAGACCGGAGAACGGCTCGTCCATCAGCAGCACTGCGGGGCGCGGGGCAAGCGCGCGAGCGAGAGCGACACGCTGCTGCTCACCGCCCGAAAGCGCGTGCGGGAATTTTTCCGCATAATGCGCGAGCCCTACCCGCTCGAGCGCAAGCCGCGCCTCGGCCACGGCCTCGTTCTTCGGCAGTGCCGTCAATCCGAAGCGGACATTGTCCAGCACCGACATATGCGGAAAGAGCGCAAAATCCTGGAACATCAGGCCGACGCCACGGCGCTCGGGCGGCAGAAACACTTTTGGTCCGGCAATCTCCCGGTCGTTCAGCAGCACCCGCCCGGCTCGCTGCACCTCGATGCCGGCGGCGATCCGCAACAGCGTCGTCTTGCCGGAACCGGAGGGGCCAAGCAGGCAAAGGACCTCACCCGGCTGTGCCGACATGGAGATGCCGCGGATCGTTTCCTTGCCGTGATAGCTGTGATGGATATCTTCGAAGGAGAGCTTTGCTGCGAAGGTAACCGCAGATGCGGTACGCATTTCGCTCCCGTTCAAATCCGCCGAACCCGAAGCCATGCCGTGCCAATCCCTGCCTTCACGCTTGAGCCCAGGAATTGCACCTGCCGCCCCTGCCGTTCCGTCCGAAAAGCGAAGGCAATTCAGGACGACGATAAGCTTCCGCTATTCGTCTTCTTTTCCGCCCGGTGTCAAGAGGCCAAGCTCCTCAAGATCCAGTGATGTGATCGGATCCTCGTCTTCGGCGAGTTCATCCTCCCCGAGCGGCAACGGTATCTGGAAGTTGGACGGGATGCGGCCGGACAACAGACCCGCTCCTTTCAGTTCCTCAAGACCCGGCAGATCGCGTAGCTCCTCCAACCCGAAATGATCCAGAAAGTCCTTGGTCGTTCCGAAGGTTACCGGCCGACCAGGCGTGCGCCGGCGACCGCGGAAGCGGACCCAGCCGGCCTCGAGCAGCACATCCAGCGTTCCCTTGGACGTCTGAACGCCACGGATATCCTCGATTTCGGCGCGCGTCACCGGCTGGTGGTAAGCGATGACGGAGAGCACTTCGAGGGCTGCCCGCGACAGTTTTCGAACCTCGCCCTCTTCGCTGCGCACGACGAACGAGAGATCCGGCGCGGTACGAAAGGCCCAATGGTCGCCAACCTGCACGAGATTGACGCCGCGCCCCGCATAGAGCGCCTTCAACTGGCGCATCACATGTCCAACATCGATGCCGGCCGGAAGACGATCAGCGATATAGCCTTCCGCCACCGGTCCGGCGGAGGCAAAGACCAACGCCTCCGCGATGCGTGCGGCTTCATGCAGGCGGCGCGGATCAACGACCGTCGCGCTGTCGGACACAGCCACCTTGCTCTCGCTGTCACTCGCCTCAGACACGATCGTCTTCCTCGGCGCTACGCGCTCTCGGTTGCGCTCCCCGGCGCAGGTAGATCGGCTGGAAAGCACCTTCCTGGCGGATTTCCAGATGTCCCTCGCGCACCATTTCTAGCGAGGCGGCAAAGGCGCTCGCAATCGCCGTCTTGCGCTCGCCGGGAGCGGCCAAATAGCGCAGAAGGAAATGGTCGAGAGCGGTCCAATCCTCGATTTCGCCGATCAGGCGATGCAGCACCTCGCGCGCATCGGCAAGCGACCAGACGTTGCGCTTTTCAATCGTGACCTGGGTGATCGCATGACGCTGGCGCATCGATGCATAGGCGCTAAGCAGGTCGTAGAGCGAGGCATCGAAGGCAGACTTTCGCTGCGTTGGAATGTGCTCCGGTGCACCACGGACGAAGAAATCACGGCCGAGCCGGTTGCGATTGATCAGTCGAGTCGCCGCGTCCCGCATCGCTTCCAGCCGCTTCAAGCGGAAGGCCAGCGTCGCCGCCATCTCTTCGCCGGACGGACCGCCGTCCTTCGGCGCTTGCGGAATGAGGAGCCGCGACTTGAGGTAGGCAAGCCACGCCGCCATGACCAGATAGTCGGCGGCGAGCTCGATCCTGATGCGCTGGGCGCGATCGATAAAGTGGAGATACTGTTCTACCAGCGCCAGGATGGAGATTCGAGCCAGGTCGACCTTCTGGGTCCGGGCGAGATGCAGCAGGAGGTCGAGTGGTCCCTCGAAACCGGCGATGTCGACGACGAGCCCCTCTTCGTGGAGGCCGCGGCCGTCGTTGTCCTGCCACAGTTCTTCCATCGGCGCGCTGTCCGATGCTTGAACCTTCTGCGGCTTGAACCTCGACCCGTACACCTATGCTCCTAGCGCGGAACGCCCATTATGCTCGCGAAACCCTCAGGCAACAGCGATCAGGGAGTTAAACTCCTCCCGCAGCGCCTGCTCGTCCGCGTCATCTGCCTGCGGGAAACCGGCCGTCACGGCATCCGCGCGCCGGCGACTTTCTCCTACCAGCGGCGGCGCATTCTCTGCAACTGCAATCATTTCTTCCATGATGCCATGGCAATGCAACACCAAATCGAGACCCGCCTCGACGATACCGCGCGCACGGGCGGCAATGTCGCCGCGAAGCGCGTTCATCGAAACGTCGTCGGACATCAGCAGCCCATCAAAACCAATGTGGCCGCGAATGACGTCCCGGACGATCTTGGGCGATGTCGTCGCCGGATTGTCCCTGTCGATCTCGGTGAAGACGATGTGCGCCGACATGGCCATCAATTCGTCCTTCATGCGTTGGAACGGCACGAAATCGACCGCCTCCAGCTCGTTCATCGGCGCGGTCACGACCGGCAGATTGTGATGAGAATCGACCATCGTGCGTCCGTGGCCGGGCATGTGCTTCATCACCGGCAGCAGCCCGCCCGCCTTCAGGCCGTCGGACGCCGCCTTGCCCATGGCGGAGACGATCTCCGGTTCCTGGCCATAGGCGCGGTTGCCGATAACGTCGTGCACCCCTGGTACGGCCACGTCGAGGACCGGGAGACAATCAACGTTGACGCCAAGGCGGGAGAGGTCGAAGGCAAAGAGGCGTGACATCAGCCAGGCAGCCCGAAGCCCTTTCTCCTCGTCCTGTCGATAGATGGCGCCGAGGGCTGCGGCATTCGGATACTGCGGCACGTAAGGAGGCTTCACGCGTTGGACGCGACCACCTTCCTGATCGATCAGCACGGGAATGCACGGATCGCCGCCGATGGTATCACGCAGTGCGGCCGTGAGATCAGCGACCTGCGACGGCTCGCCGATGTTGCGGCCAAACAGGATGAAGCCCCAGGGACGTTCATCCCTGAAGAAGGCCTTTTCGTCATCGGTGAGGGACAGGCCCTTGCAACCGGAAATGAAGGATTTCGATTCGCTCATGGGTCCGAATCATACGGCGCCTGACGCGAAAGGCGAGAGCAGTCCAAAAACATTCACAAAAAAGCACCCCGTAGAGACAGAAATGGCGCGGTATGACCGCGCCATTCGTTGAGATGCTCTCGGCCGCTCGGCTATTTGGTGACCAGACAGCTGCCACCGGCGCTCTTGTACTTGGCGCAGAGCGCATTGGCCTCTTCCTTGGAACCGGCCGGAATGCGGACGCGATAGTAGGTTCCCTTGTTCGGGATGTCGGCACGCTTGATGTCCACGCCGCGACCGCCGATCATGCCCGAGAACTTCGCAGACAGGCTCTTATAGGACTTGTTCGCCTCCTCTTCGGAAGGCAGCGAGGCGATCTGGATGACATAGCCGCCCGGATTGGCCGTTGCCGCCGGTGCCTGCTCGGCTGCAGCCTGCTGGGTTTGATCGGCTGCGAGGGCGGCCGTTTCCGTCGGTTTGGCGTCTGCAACGCGGCCGCGTTCCGTTACCGTTCCGACGACGTCGACCGGCTGCTCGGCTGGCCGCGTCACGGGAACCGGAGCGCCGTTGGGCGCCGTCCCGCTGGCTTGGTCTGCAGCGACTTGGGCGGTTGCATCCGCCGGGCTGCCGACCGTCGTCGTCCTAACCACACGAACCGGCGCCGAATCCGCGACGGAGGCATTGGCGGCGTCCTGTATCGCACGCGCATTCTCATCCGCGGCCACGGCCGCTCCAGCTGTCTGCTCGGCGCGCAGCCCTGCATCAGCGCTGGCCGATGCGGAAGCGTCCACAGTTGCGTTCCCGGTCGTCGGCGCCTCGACGTTGCTCTCGGCAGACGCAAGGGCGCTTTCCGGCTCGACCGCAGGCTCTTCGCGCGCAACAAGCGTGCCATCAGGCTTGACAATCATGGTACGGACCTTGCGCGGCGATACCACCGGCGCCCGGCCCTGTTGGCTGGCCTCTGCTGCTGCCTCGTCATCGACACCTGGAAGCAGACGATCGTCGTTGGCGGAAGCATTTCCATTGTCCATGGCTGGCGCTTCGTCTTCCGGGCCATCGAAGGGCAACGACTCGGGCGCCAGGGTGCGCTGTACCACGTCCACCGGCTCTTCGGTCGAGGTGACGAGCTGTTCCTGCGTCGTTGCCGTATTGGTAGCGCCGGCAACACGGTCATAGACGGCCTTGTCCTGGTTCGGCACCGTCTTGCCGCCCTTTTCCTCGGGCACGATCTTCACGGGGTCCTTGTCAGCAAGGATGACGCGCGGCTCGCTGGCATCTGTGCCAACGGCACCCGTGCTTGCGAGGTATGCGTAGACGCCCGCACCGCCGAGAACGACAGCGACGGCTGCCGCGGCTGCAATCATCATCCCCCTGCCGCGACGGGCCGGCTCGTTATAGCCATCGCCGACGAACTCGTCATCGATCTGCGCGTCGAGCGGAATGGCGTGGCGCTCCGGCTGCGAAAGCGATCGGCGCAGATCCTCTTCCAGAGCCTTGTCAAATTCGTCGGCTGCGCCCGCCCCCGCCTTGGCCGCAGCCGCCACCGACGCGACAGTGCCGCTCCGGTCAGTGCCGCGCGCATAGCCCGCAACAGCTGCAGGGTCCGTGAAGAGCTGCGCCATCTCGGCATCGATGTCGATGTCGTATTCCGGCTGGTGAACCGCCGGCTTTTCCTTCTCCGGGATCGGAAGGTGCGGCACATTCAGTTCCGCGACCGGCGCGACACTGGTGTCGGTTTCTGCGATCAGCGACGGGTCGAACGGCAGGACGACGTCGAGGTCTTCCGGCACCGGGGCTCGTGCCGCTGCGACGGGCTCGGCAGGAACAAAGGCAGGTTCCGCTCTAGTCTGCTGAATGGGAGACAGGATCGGCAGCGGCTGCGGGGCAGAAAATTCCGCCACTGCTGGCCCGGAGACGACATGCGGTGCAACAGCCGCCGGCTGCGGAGCGATCGGGGCGACAACGGGCCTCGGCTCATCCTCCAGCATCAGGTCGGATGCATCCAGATCGAGCTCTATGTCGGAAAGATCGAGCTCGAAATTCGCGAATGCGTCCTCACCTTCGGCAGCAGCGCTTTCGATTGCCGGCTCCGCAGTCTGCGGTGCAACAGTCCAGCTTGCTTCCGACACCATTTCGACAGCCAGGGCAGCCGGGACAGTCGCTGGCTCGAATTGAGCCGCTGGTGCCGGCGTTGCAGCAAGCGAAGGCGTCGTGACAGTTCCCTGCTGCCGATTGAAAGCAACAGGGGTAGCACGGCCGAACTTGACGCTGGAGAACCCGTCCAACGTACCGGGCCGCGTGCGCGGAGTCTCGGGCGGTGCAGCCAGCGGCGAACGGGTCTCCGGTACCGGGAAGCGTTCGACCTCGGCCAGGAGTTCATCGAGATGGTAGCCATCCGCGACGCGAGCAGCGGGAGCCTGCTCATAAGAAGGCTCTGGCTCGAAAGTTGAGGTCGCTTCTGCCACGGACGCAGCCAGCGCATCCTCAACGGCTGCCATGGGCACATCAGTCTGCGGCTCGGCCATCCACGCCGGCACGAAATCGACCGAGGCAATCTCGACCGGCAACTCGGCGGCTTCGAAATGCGCCCCTTCGCCGAATTCCGTATTTACCGGCAGCGGTTCCGAATAAACAGGTGGCGACGCCAGGCTAACTTCTTCGCGATAAACGATGGAGGGGACCGGCTCGACAATCGATTCCTGCAGCACGCCGGTATGCGCGTCGCCGGTGGCCGCGATTGGCAAACCAGCTGCTGCGGCATCGTAGGATGTGTCCGCGTTCGGAACATATTGTGTCTCGACCTGGTGCGCAGGCGCCTCGACATGCCTTGCCTCCGGCATATCGGCGAAAGCATCACCAAGCGAAAGCTCAAGCTCGCGATCAAGATCAAGATCAAGATCAAGCGCAACCGGCTCGAGAGACGGCGCGACTTCAGCCGGCTGCAAGCCAAGGAAGACGGGCTCACTCAGGGGAGGGATGTCGACCGCAGCAACCGGCGCCGACTCGGCGACCACAGGCTGCTCGACCTCGGCAGACTGCGTTACCTCGGGGAATACCTGCGCCGCGGCCCATTCGCCCGCAGACGTAGCGACGCTCGCGTCAGATGGTGAATAGCCGCCGTGCCGTTCCGAATCACTGACCGGCGGTGACAGTTGCGTAAAGTCGTGCGTTTGCTCGGTAGACTCTGCGGCGCCTTCGACAGGCTCCGCCACCCCCCCTGCATGCGCATTGCCTGCGGCGTCACCAAATGTGACATGCCGATCCGCTTCGACATCCGCTACAGGATCAAGTGACGGAGCGTCGTAGCGCGCGAATTCGCGCAGCAACTCGCCTTCCAGATCGAAAGCGGGCTCCTGGAGGGGTTCCGGCGGCACTGGACGCGCCGCCGTCGGGACATTGCGAGGCTCGTAGCCGACAATGCGTGCGAGTTCTGCCAAAGGATCGTCGTCCGACAGGAGATCGATATCGGCGGATCCGCTTCGCGCGAGATTCTTGTCTGCCATGCTGCTCCACTCACAAGCTACAAAAACGCGTCTGCCAGCTTATTGTGGGCAAATGGTGACACTACCGCATCTCGTTCGGGGCGGCTGTGCCTGTAATGGCAAGCCCCGACTTTAGAACAGATGCGACGGCATACACCAGCCCGAGTCTGGCTATACTCAATTCTCGGTTTTTATCATTAACAAAACGTAAGTCGGGCTGATCCTTGCCCTTATTCCAGTGCGCGTGGAAAGCACTTGCCAGGTCATAAAGGTAAAATGCGATGCGGTGGGGCTCGTGGGCCTGTGCCGCAGCCTCGATGGCGCGGGGATACTCTGCAAGCTTGGCAAGCAACTGCAGTTCACTGGCGTCGGAGATATTGCCGGCTACTGCGGAGGCTAAATCGATGCCATCGAGGTCGAGATCTGGGAAGGCTTCTGCGGCCTGCCGGAAGACCGACATGCAGCGCGCGTGCGCATATTGCACGTAGAAGACCGGGTTATCCTTCGATTGCTCCGTGACCTTGGCGAAGTCAAAATCGAGCGGCTCGGAACTCTTGCGATAGAGCATCATGAAGCGCACCGAATCGGAGCCGACCTCCTCTACGACCTCACGCAGAGTGACGAAGTCGCCCGAGCGCTTCGACATTTTCACCGGCTCGCCGTTTCGATACAGCTTGACGAGCTGGCAAAGCAGCACCGTCAGCTTCGCCTTACCCTCGGAAATCGCCCGGCAGACAGCCTCCAGCCGCTTGACATATCCACCGTGGTCGGCGCCGAGAATGTAGATCATCTCATCGAAGCCGCGATCAAACTTGTCCTTGAAGTAGGCAACGTCGGCGGCGAAATAGGTATAGCTGCCGTCGGACTTGATCAGCGGCCGGTCGATGTCGTCACCAACCTCCGTCGAGCGGAACAGCGTCTGCTCGCGATCTTCCCAGTCTTCCGGCAACTGCCCCTTAGGCGGCGGCAGCACGCCCTTGTAGACATGCCCCTTGAACGTCAGGTCATTGATTGCCGTGCGGATCGGCGCGCCGCCATTGGCATGCAGCGTACGCTCCGAGTAAAAGACCTCATGGGTGACGTTGAGCGCCTTCAGGTCGTCGCGGATCATGGCCATCATCGCATCGATGGTGCGGTCCTTAACGATCGGCAGCCACTTTTCCTCCGGCATCAGGCGCAGGCTGGAGCCGAATTCAGCAGCGAGTGCCTCGCCGACCGGCACCAGATAGTCCCCCGGATAGAGCCCAGCCGGTATCTCGCCGATCTTCTCGCCCAGCGCCTCGCGATAGCGCAGAAAGGCGGAGCGGGCGAGCACGTCGACCTGCGAACCGGCGTCGTTGATGTAGTATTCCTTGGTCACGCCGTAGCCGGCGAAGCCGAGCAGATTGGCGAGCGCATCACCAACGACGGCGCCGCGGCAATGGCCGACATGCATGGGACCCGTCGGGTTGGCCGAGACATATTCCACGTTGATCTTCCGCCCGGAACCCATCTGGCTGCGGCCGAACTCCGTGCCCTGACGGATAATGTCGGCGAGCAC